>CAZCBH010000009.1:69947-106858 GCA_964496875.1 uncultured Candidatus Obscuribacterales bacterium
CCGGACCAGGGTGCCTGGGGTGCTGCTCCATCAGCTCCTCCTGCCGTGCCCACTCCGGACCAGGGTGCCTGGGGGACTCCTGCCGCTCCAGCGGCTCCAGCAGCCTGGGGACAACCGGCATCGCAGGATTTTGCGCCGCCTGCCGGCATGATGCCACCGGAAGCTCCTGTTGAAGCCAGTGCGCCCAAGATAAGCTCCCTGCCTGCGAAAAATGGATCAGAGCTGGGCAGTGATGCAGCCAATCAACGAACATCCGGAATATTCAATCTCGATGACAGGGCAGTCGACCAGATATTCGAAAAAATGGGAGTGCCCGAAAGTCCTCAATCGCAGCCTTCTGCCGAAGTTGAGGCAGTGCCGCCCCAGCCTCAAGCGCCGGCTCCTATACCGGTTCAGGCTCAGGCTCCGGCTCAGGCTCCGCCGGCCGCACCTGTACCTGGGCCTACACCGACAGCGGCAGCTGGCTTGTTCAATATAAACGATTCGGATATGGACAAAATGTTCGACAAAGTGCTCGCCACTCCGGGAGCCGCGTCGGACGCCATGTCGGCCCCAGTTCAACAGGCCGCTCCGGATCCGCAGATGAGCACCGGTGGATGGGGCGCCCCCTCTGGTATGGCGGCGATGGGAGCACCCACACCGCCTGCCCCACCTCCTGCTATCATGCCCCCGGAGATGCCCATGGCTCCTCCAGCTCCGCCGATGCCTATAGCACCTGCTATGCCGGCACCACCTGCGGGGTTACCTCCTGTACCGGCCCAGGCACCAGCAATGGCTCAGGCAATGCCCCAGACACCTCCTCCGAAAGTTGAAGGTATCGGCAAACTGGACGCCAGTGTCGACACCAATGATAGTGGCTCCGGTCGAATCGCCGCAATCGGTAAGTTCCTTCTGGACCAGAAGGATCTCGAGAAACTCGGCAAGATCACCGAAGCGGATCAAGGTGAGGTCAAAATGCGAATCCTCACCATGGAGGCTTCCGCAGACCTTCAATCTCTATTGAAAGAGATCGGAGCCCAGGAAAAAGTGATTGGTTCAGTAATTGTCGGTCATGACGGTTTACTTATCGCCAACACTATGCCGGAAGAAGTAGACGCTGAATCCATGGGGGTCTGGGCCCTCGGTGTCTATATGAACACTGAGCATGTCACCAAAAAGATGGGTCATGATCGAGTGCACCAGGTGGTATCACGAACACCGCGAGGCTATGTCGTTATCGCCGATTTCGGAGGAGGTCTACTAGTCACCATTACCGATGGCACCGAAACCACCACTCTGATTCCGCTGATGCGCAAAATCACCGACCTGGTAAGCTAACCATCTGAAAAACAACGCTGATAGAGGACCTCGATAAAATCGAGGTCCTCTTATTTGTTCTGTTTGAACGGTCTTCTCAAAAGCGCCTTTATTCTAGCGCTCAGCTCCCGCAGATCACAGGGCTTGGTTACATAGTCGTCAGCACCGGCATCAAGACCGGCTTCTTTCTCCTGAACCGTATCCTTACCTGTCAGAATCAAGACAGGTGTCTTCGAACCCCGGCTGCGCAAATCCTTCAACACTTCAAGACCGCCTATCTTCGGCAAACCCAGATCAAGAATAACCGCATCGAAGTCATCTTTGCGTAATATATCAATGGCGGTCTGACCGTCATGAGCCTCCGCCAGAGAATAATCGAGAGAACCAAGATAGGCAGCGAGCATTTCTGCCACATCCAGGTCATCTTCTACTATGAGCAGCTTGGCCATTCTATGGAATCAATCCGCCTTCAACTTCAGTTATGACACATATCCACGCCCTTCTTCTCGAAGTAGCGCTGATGATACTCTTCCGCCATCCAGAAGGTCGAAGCGGGTAGCACCTCTGTGACCACGGGGTCCTTGAATTCGCCGGATTTATTCATCTCTTCTATTAGTTCTTTTGCCAGGCTCTCCTGCTCTGTACTATGAAAAAATATAGCGGAGCGATACTGCCGACCCACATCGGGACCCTGACGATTGAGCTGGGTCGGATCATGACACCAGAAAAAGATATTGAGCAGCTCTTGAAATGAGAGTTTGGTCTCATCATATTCGACTTTTACCACTTCGGCGTGACCGGTCTGATCCGAACAAACCTGCTCGTAAGTTGGGTTATCGGTGGAGCCGCCGGCATAACCGACTTTCGTATCGATTACACCATCCACTTTGGAAAACGCCGCTTCCACACCCCAGAAGCAGCCGGCAGCAAAGGTCGCAGTTTGCATTGAATCACCTTGGGTCCTGACACAGACAGAGAATTTAGCAGATTTTCGCTTGCAAAGAAACTGTTCAGGCACGGAATTAAAGAAGAAGGTCGAAGCACTTTTCAGCACTTCGACCTTATATTCATCGATTCAATTCAGGAATCTGAGAATTCGATCAGGACTCTACTTCGGCATCGATTATGTCATCGTCGGAAGGAGAAGATGAGCCGTTGGCGGCGGATGCTCCGCCGGCTGCAGCCCCTACCGGCTGCTTGTTCTGGATATCCTGCTGGATCTCCACAGCCAAGCCCCGAAGGTCATTCATCAGGTTCTTGATTTCTTCTGCCGGCGCACCGGATTCCAACTTGCTGCGGATGTCCTTGATGATACCCTCGGCTTTTTCTTTGTGACCAGAGGATACGGCATCACCTGCATCCTGGAGCTGACGCTCGAGCTGATAGCACATGGAATCGGCTTCGTTCTTGAGATCAGCTCTCTCTTTGCGCTCTTTGTCCTCGGAGGCATGAGATTGAGCCTCTTTGACCATGCGCTCGATGTCGGTGTCAGAAAGATTGGTCGAAGCAGTAATTGTGATTTTCTGCTCTTTACCAGTGTTCTGATCTTTGGCGCTTACCGAGAGAATTCCGTTGGCGTCGATATCGAAAGAGACTTCGATTCTCGGCATTCCCCGCGGTGCTGCCGCGATTCCATCGAGACGGAAGTTGCCGAGCAACTTATTGTCTCTTGCCATCGGTCTTTCACCCTGGAAGACGTATACATCTACTCCGGGTTGGTTGTCCTCGGCGGTGGAAAAGGTCTCCGACTTGTGACAGGGAATGGTTGTGTTTTTCTCCACCAGCTTGGTGAAGACACCACCCATGGTCTCAATACCGAGAGAAAGCGGGGTAACATCTAGAAGCACCACTTCTTTGACTTCACCGGCAAGAACACCGGCTTGTACAGCGGCGCCGACGGCGACCACTTCGTCAGGGTTGACGCTCTGATTGGGCTCTTTCCCACCGGTAAGCTTCTTGACCAGCTCTTTGACCGCAGGAATTCTGGTGGAGCCGCCGACAAGAACAACATCTTTTATCTCATTCAAGCTGAGACCGGAATCCTTGATGGCCTGCTCGACCGGACCACGACAACGCTCGACCAGATCTCTGGTCAGATCGTCGAACTTGGCTCTCGAAAGTTTCATATCGAGGTGCTTCGGTCCAGTCTCATTGGCGGTGACAAAGGGCAGCGAGATGGTGGTTTCGGTTACGGATGAGAGCTCGATCTTGGCTTTCTCGGCGGCTTCAGTCAAACGCTGTAGCGCCTGAGGGTCTTTGCGGAGGTCGATACCCTCGGCATTCTTGAACTCTTCAGCAAGCCAGTGCACCACTTTCTGATCAAAATCATCACCACCGAGGTGAGTATCACCGGAGGTCGACTTCACTTCGAAGACACCGTCGCCTACTTCTAGAATGGAGACATCAAAGGTACCTCCACCAAGGTCGAAGACAAGAATGGTTTCGTCGGTTTTCTTGTCGAGTCCATAGGCGAGCGCAGCAGCTGTTGGCTCGTTTATGATGCGAAGCACTTCGAGTCCGGCAATGGTGCCGGCATTCTTGGTGGCTTGCCTCTGGGAGTCATTGAAGTAAGCAGGCACTGTTATAACAGCGCTGGTCACAGGTTCACCGAGATAGGTCTCGGCGTCTTCCTTGAGCTTGCGCAGCACCATGGCGGAGATCTCTTCCGGGGCGTAATCTTTGCCGCCGGCAGCAACTTTGCAGCCGCCGTCCGGTCCTTTAGATACGCGGTAAGAGACGGCTTCCCGCTCGGAGTCTACTTCCTCATGTCTTCTTCCTATAAAACGCTTTATCGAATATACGGTGTTCTGGGGGTTGACCACGGCCTGACGGCGGGCCAACTGACCGACAAGGCGCTCACCATTCTTGGCGAATGCAACCACTGATGGGGTAGTACGAGCGCCTTCCGCGTTGGCGATAACCGTCGGCTGTCCACCTTCCATAACGGCTACTACGGAGTTTGTAGTGCCAAGGTCAATTCCAACAGATTTTCCCATTATCTCTGGTCCTCGTGAAACGGTACTAAGTAAGAAGGCCTCTTCCAAAAGAGGGTTTGAAAGCTGATCTCTCGGGGCGGAGCTGCAAACGGCTGTTTCAAACCGTTATCTCCCTAAATCAGACTCTAATTCCGAGAATCTAGCCCTGTTACTTCTCACTTTATTGAAAACAAGAGCATTATCCGAAAAACGACATTTTTCCTTAATCATCTCTTGCCGGAATCCCTTAATCCTTGTCATACTTCCTGGTCATACTTCCTGCAAAATAGAAGGATCGATACAAAGATAGACGATGAGCCCCCGGACAGATATACGAGCAAGAAAAGCACCACCTCTTCAGCGAATTGCGGCGCTTGTCATGCTTCTTCTCATCCTTTCACTCGGGAAGATCTCGCCCTCGGCAGCGCAGAACTCTCCTCCACCGCCTCCGCCTGGAGCCACCGGTATGGGAGGAGTTGGACAGAGTTCAGCGCCAGGCGGCTATATCCCTCCTGTAACCGGGGATGATATAACCGATTCGCTTGCCTTGAAGAGCGGCATGAAAATATATTTCGATATCAAATCGGGTCTGGACACCCGCTGGAAGCCAGTCGGAGACTATATATTCGAAGCGACCATAGATTACAATGATCGTCGCGGCTATGCCTTCGACTGGCATATGTCACCACCGGCCAACGCCTCCGGTTCCCGAGCCGTGGATGCCGAGGACATGCGGGAAGCGCATAAAGTCAGCCTTTTCTACCCGGATAACGAATCAGCTACTCTAATCGGCTACACCAGCATAGTCAGGGTCTCGGATTATCATTACAAGCGACTGAAGGCCGGACAGGGAGCGGATTTTCATTTAGATGGACCGGACTCGCTCCAGGTCCTGAAAAAACCGGTTCGCCCCACTCCGGAAACCATTCATCTCGACGGAGTCGAATCGCTGACCATAAATATAGACCACGCCCCGGTTCAAGTAAGAACGCTGCGATGCAAGACCGATGTAGGCTGGTCTTATTGGATTCTCGACAACGCCAGGTTTCCGATCCTAATCCAGGGAGATGGCCCGTTTCAGTGGAAAGCCTCGATGCTGTCCTATACAGGCATCAAGAAAGGCAGTGGCACTTCCGGCAGTGGCAACAAAAAAGCTCGCGATGAAGCTAACAAAGTAATCGATCAACTAAACAAGTCGGGTAAGGCGATATCACATTTGATACTATTCGATTTCGACTCGGATAGGTTGCGACCACTGTCCAAAGAGATTCTCGTCGAGATCTCCAAGTATCTCCGCCAGAAACCGAATTTGCATTTGAGAGTTGAAGGGCACACCTGTAACATCGGCAGCAAGCACTATAATCTCGACCTATCCCAAAGAAGAGCCGAAAGCGTCAAGGGCTTCCTGGTAGAGCATTGCGGCATAGACACAGGTAGACTGGTTCCGATAGGCTATGGATTCTCCAGACCGATGGCATCGAACGGCACCGAAGCAGGCAGACGCAAGAACAGACGTGTGGTCTTCAGCACAATCAGTCAATAAACCAGATAATTTATACCTTCCTCAATACGTAATATCCCCAGTTTCTTAGTGCCTTCAAGAAGCTATTCTCTTTAGACAGGTCGGTTGCAAGGTGAAAAGCAGGAAAGACACTACCAGTCATCAGTCGCTTTTTCTCCTTCAAGTTTATAGAAATCGCTCAGAATCAATGGCAGAGAATCCTTTCGAGATACAAACCAAAACCGGCGACGGTATAGAAGCTGCCCCTGGCGGCAAAACCACTCCGGTTCGCCTGAATCTTGCAGATCTCGCTTCCGATACCGGGGTCTTTACTAGAAGCAAGGAACAGACCATTGTCATCAAGAACGACCCGACCCTGGTCGATGCAGGCATTTCGGACAAACTGAATCGCCAGGCGAGCGTACTGGGAGGCGGCATCCTCGACGGCACCACAGCCAGCCTCAAAGAGGCGGTTAAAGACCCTTCCACCATACTCAAAGCCGGTGCCTCGTTCGGTCTCGGCGTCACCCTGACCTATCTCGGTGCCCGGCAGGGTAAGTCGAAAATGGCCGCCCAGGGCGCCGGTATGGTACTGGGAGGTCTCTTCGCCAAAGACCTCTATGACCATGGAGCCCAGGCCGGCGTCATACTCTCCGACTCCTGGAACAATCCTCAGAATTATGAAGCAAACAGGGCCCGGATGGCTCACACCCTGGGACCTCTCGTATCGGATACTCTGATCTACACAGCCGGTGGTCTTGGCGGAGTCAAATTTGCCCATTCGAAACTGGGCGTCGGACAGGGACAGGGACTTTCATTAGTTGCTGAGGCTGAATCAGGATCAGGATCAGGCTTCAAGGTGCCCGAATTCGAATTCTTCAAAGCCTTCAAAGCAGGAAAAGGGGAGACGCCGGGCAAAGGAGGCCCCTTCGAGTCCCGCAGCCTGGCCAGCGCCGCGGCCGAAAAACCGGCCCCGAAAGAGGTCGAATTCCTGCACCGGGAGATTGCCACTCAAGGCTTCGAGGCAGAGGCCCTCTCTGTCATGAAACTACCCGCCGATGCCCCCCTGGCTGTGGCTGTGAGTCGATCTAGAAACGCAGTCGGCAAGACCGAAGCGCTCATCTATTCGGAGGAAGGACTGGGAGGTTCGACTGCCACTGCCGTAGCGATTTCGAGAGACGGGAAAATGGTCACCAATCAGCACCATGTCGAAAACGCCCTGAGCCTGACCGTTTATGACCCCGTGGGCAATCCCCACAGCGCCCATGTATTAAAAACAGGAACAATCAACGGCAACGACCTGGCTATCATCCAGTTGGATAGACCCAGTTCCTACAAAGCTTTCGAGCCGGTAAACATTGTAGACAGAGTGCCCGAAGCGAACTCCATGCTTGCGTTCTTGGGTCACTCGGAAGGTTTGACTTCTATGCATGTTTCCAGGGGCTCTTTCGCATCGGAATGGAGAAGTCGCAACCATTTATTCAAAGCCAACGCCAATGTCGCCGGTGGCAACTCCGGCAGCGCCGTGGTCGACATGCAAGGCGAACTATTGGGAATTATGAAGGGCGACATGCGAGGCGGCGCCAGAGAAGCAACTTTCATTCCCTCCAGATACGTAAAAATGATGCTGGAAAGCGCCGAGGTCCCTCGCAGCAACACGGTAACAGCCCCGACTCTGGCAGCCGAAGCGGCCAGATCTCCAGTTAAAACCACCTATGCAGTCACCGAACCGGAACGCGCCCTGAAAGATGTGGAGAGTATCTTCAGCATCCGGGGCTCCAATTATCAATCCGACTTCTTCCACCAGAGGGCCAGACGGGTTCAAATAGAGGACGGAGGAAAAGAGGCGACTCTCTTCCTCAACACAAGCATTAATAGAAACAGCGGAGAAGTAACGGTCCGCCCTGTGGCAATCGACGGGGTTACCATCCCCGCGGGCAAAAAATGGCCGGGTACGGATGTTCCTATGAGTGCCTCCGAATTGAGACTGCGCCCTGGTCAAGACGGAAGAAACCTGATAATGGAAAGCGTCAATGACCCCCTCGGTCTTCTGACCCGGGGACTGGAGATGAAGGGAGGCAAAGAGAGTTATCTCTCCACCCTGAAGCCGCTTGCCACCGAACCCCTGGCTGTCAAAACCGGCGAGACCGCATCCATGGCCAAGGCCGGAGCCGACAAAAGCAAAGATGGCGCCTTGAGTCGCTTCCTATTAGATTACAGCCTGGGAGCGGCAGCCAGCGGTCTCAAAATAACATCCGATTCCCTAGCCAGATAAAGGCGGCGGACCGATGTCATCGGCGGGCTTATTGGCTATGGAGCACCAGGAATGGAGTTCTTTGAGGGTCATCTTGCTGTGAACCAGGAACTGTTCCAGAACAAGCAGATCTGCCCGGGATATCTTGGTCTCTTCACCTTCTTCATCGTCGGACATATTAATGATCGTATCGAAATACTTGGTTATCAACCGGAGCATCTCATATTCATCGGTGGTGAAAGCCTGGGGATTCATCAAGGCAGTCATCAATTCTTCTCTTTCAATACCATTATTGTTAGGATCCAGGCGCTCGAAATTCTCCTCCAGCAGCCTGACAATGGTAGGACCGTCTAAATAGGTCTCTTCATCATCTAGTTCGCCGGTCTCCTCTTCGCCTTGAAGAAGCCAGCGAATATCGTTCAAGGCTGCCTTGGCTGCTTTTTCTCGATTGTCTTCGTTGCTCATAGACCGACGCCCATCAAGATAGGACTACTCTTCCTCTTTCAAAGTCCCCATTTCGAAAATCATCATAGCGAATGGTGAAGAGAATATCCCGATTATTTGTCACCTTCAATAGTGAATTTTCCCGCAAATTGAACAAGACAAACCAAAAATCCGATTGCTCGACCAGATGAGAATAATGGTCGTCGGCTCTTCTGGCGTCACTGTAGGAGATACCATTGGCAAAAAATGCTGCTTTCACTCGGGCAAGCGCAAGGCTTGCATACTCCTCTGGCAGAGAGTAACGACCAATTGTGATCGAATTGTTATATCGTAAAAACAATTCCCTCAGTTCTTGCTGTTCGGCAAATGAGGAAGAGCAGCCAGAGCGGCGCAATAGAATCTCGAATTTATGAAGGTCTATCAACGAATCAGGGTCGGACAAGAGCTTCGCTCCAATTTCTCCCGGCTTGAATGAATCGGGCGCTTTCCAGGCACGCAATGCAAAGCGATACTGGTCCTTCTCTGAAAGCTTGTCAAAGTCCTCATTTATATACAAGGCAAGATAAGACTCTCGACTCTCTCCTGGAGCTATCAGGGCAAGCGGGCGAAGCAGCCTCTGCTTTGGATCGCGAACCGGGGTCAGATCAATCGAACCGGGATCAAAATCTTCCGGAAACAGAATACAGAAGCTGTCCGATTCCAGCACCCGAGAGCAGAGCGGATTCAAGACCGAGGGAGAATCCCTATCAGAATAGACCAGGCATAAAAGCTCTCCGAGGTAGCGATCGTATATCTCATGGCGCGCACTCTTATCAAGAGCGGCAAGACCTGAATCTTGTTGCAAAAAAGAATCGAGAAGCAAAAAAAGATCGGTTGATAGATGCGTATTAGCGGTAGTCATGAAGATCTACAAATATACCCGCGGATTTATCAGCTAGAATACTAACTTGTCTATTATCACAGGTTAAACCCCGATGAAAAATTCCATTCGGCTCAGTCTGGCTATTTTGATGCTTCAGCCTATCTCTCTTCAAGCACTGGCAAAAGATTCCAGCGAAGTGGCAAAACTGACCGTATCGAGTAAAGCCTTCACTGAAGGCAGTACCATTCCAAAAGAGTTCACCGCGGACGGAAGCGACATATCTCCCGGTATTACCTGGAGCGAGGCACCGAAAGGCACCAAATCTCTGGCGATTACCTGTGAAGACCCGGACGCACCTGCAGGCACCTGGTTTCACTGGATAGTTTATGATATCCCTCCGGCAACCACCAGAATGAAGCAAAATGTGGTCAAGCGCCCTGACCTGCCGGATGGCATTAAACAGGGAATAAACGACTTCGGCAAACCAGGATACAACGGTCCATCCCCACCGAAAGGACCGGTGCACCACTATCACTTCAAAGTTTTCGCCCTCGATTCCAAATTGTCGCTGAAATCCGGAGCCGACAAACGCGCATTCTACAGCGCCATCAAGGGAAAGATACTGGCTCAAGGTATGTCGACCGGCATCTATCAAAGGAAGTAATGTAGAAGCATCCTCAAAAACATGCAAAAGCCGGAACCTATCTAGCAGCCCTGGCCGCCACAGGTAGTATCAGCTCCCTCTCTTTTAATTAGAAAATGGGCTATCCATCGAGCTTCCGTCCCGACTCTTTTCACTGGGGAATAGTTGGGTTGAGGAAGCTGCGTCTTGAATCGGATTTACAACCTTTACTTGCTCTTGATTCGAATCCCCACCACCACCAACGCCCGGGGACTGAATCGGCTGAAAGTCGTCCGGACTATCCTCGCTTGTATCGTGGTCGACGTCGGTACTTGGCGCAGGCGCAGGACTAATTATCGAACTTTTTTCCGGAGCTTTGCCGCTATCCAGATCTTTTCCCAGGGCAGCCGCTTTCTGGCTAAAATCATTGGCAAGGCTCATTTTCCCTGTCTGTTTATACAAGTGAGAGAGCGAAGTCAAAATGTTCTGAAAATCGCGGGTCTTCGACATGTTGTTGCGGATCATCGTCTGGCGAGCGCGATTATAGTAAGAGACCGCATCCTCCAACTTGCTCTGCTTTTCACTGAGCCGGCCCAGCTTAACAAGAGTATCCACCAGCTTGGTGGAATTAGCTCCGTAGACATCTTCCTGAACATCAAGGGCCTTCTGATAGTATTGCTGCGCTTCTGCGCCTTTGTCCGCGTGGGCTTCCATACCTTCTCCCAGAGATTTGAAAGATGTTGCCAGAGCGCGTTTGGCAACATCGCGCTCCTGTTTGTTTCCCTGGTCGGCAATTGATTTGAGAGCCTGCACCGTACCTTTACTGGGAAACATCTGCGCAATCTTCGCCGCAGTCTCAGGATTGGTCAGAGTCGAGATTGCGATAATAGCCATCTTCTTTTCTGCGTCATCACCGGTTAGATGTGGTATCAACTTCTCTATGGTCTGCACTTCTTGAATCTTGTGCTGAGTTTCATTGTTTGAGTGGGTGAAGTATATTCCGATACCGGAGATCAACACCCCTGAGATCAAAGGTGTGAGCGTGCCGAGCTTGTCCCACAGATCTCGGTTCTTGACAGGACGACTTTTGAGATCTTCCAGATCCTTTTGAATAATCGCATGCCGCTCTTCCAGTAGCTTGGAAAGCTCATGATGCTTGGACTCTACCTGTTCAAGCTTTGTCTTGATTTCGTAATCGGTCACGATCTCGCCTCCTCCGGGAAATAATAGCAAGGATGAGCAAAGATAAGCAACTCGGACAACCGCTCCAATTCACAAGACTGGGTCTACTACAGCACTAACAGCGATACCATGAAGGTTCATGATACGAGGTCCTGACATACCGGCATGCTTGGCATACAGCTGATAGCCCTCAACGGACTTAAAAAATAGTGCCATCTCGGTTAAACTTAGCATCCTGATATTCCGATATTAGAGAATTGTGGAGTCTATGAAAAACTCACTGTTGTTTGTAATTCTAAAAGGTCTGCTCAGAGCATCGCTTGTCACCGCAGTGTGCGCACTTTGTTTGAGTCCTGGAGCTTTAGCCGACCCGGCTGACTCGACCGAAGTTGCAATAGAAGCGGCCGACGCCCTGCTGCATAACAGAAGCTATCAAAATGCAATCGACAAATATCAAGAAATAGTAGACAAACTAAATAAAAAGACCGCGACAGACTCCGATACGGCAAAACGGCTGATCGCCCGCTGCTATCGAAAACAGGGCGTGGCCTATAGCCTGTTACAGAATCATGAAAGCGCAGTGGCATCATTTAAGAAAGCCCTCTCGGAAATAGAATCAGAATCGGGTGATACTGCCGCAAAAGAAAAGATTTACACAAAGTATTCGCTGGCAAGAGCCTATGAGTCGGCAGGAGAATACGAGAAAGCGCTGGGTCAAGCGACTGAAGCCCTTGCCGGCGCCAGAATCGGACTTAGTGGAGACGACCCGGATTTTGCAAGAAGATTGATCGCTTTGAGAACGGAACTATACTTGTCACATATAACAAACAAACTAGAGCCTGAAACTCCCCAGGAGAAAACTGATACACCGGAGCAATTTTCGGCGGAAGCGGTCTCTTCTGAAAAGCCCCTGGTGGGCGGAGTAAGTGAGCAGGATTATTTCAAGGCACCGGCTTTGATGTCAGAGGTGCCCAGCCTCGACGGAGGAAAGAAACAGCCGCAAGCTCTCGATGCAAGCGCGAGCAGGACCCGTCTTTCTGCTGGGACAAAAAAAGTAAAGAACAAATTAGTTCAGAAGCTTATGGAATACGGCACCATGGGACTGAGCCTCAAAAAAGACCTTCCCGGCTTTCCCTGGTATGTCAAATATGTTCTCGACGGTGGAGCAGCCCAGCGGTACGGAGCGAAGGATGGCGATATTCTGAACACAATCGACGGACATCCGATAGTCACTACCCCAATAGCGACAATTTATCATATGCTCTGCGGCAGAAGAGGCGAAGTCAGAACCCTGGGCATCAATCGCGGTGGCAAAGACATGTTTCTAAGGGTCCAACTGATCAGTGTTTATGATATCGGCACTCAATCATCCGAATATATTGAATACTATTGGTTCTTGCTCTATAACGGTTACATTACGAACGAACAATACGCGAAGCTGGCAAAGCCCTGGGAACGCTATCTCCACTAGGATAGGCAGAAATCTCGATGCTATTTGTTATTAAATTCTTTAAGACAGGCAGGTCGGCAATGAATTTCATAAAATAAAACGTGTATAGCCCTTCTGGTTGTATTTGAGGTAACCGAGATGTTAGCGCTTGGCAAAAGAATAGTCCTGTTTCTTCTGGTGAACTTTCTGGTCATAACGACCTTCACCATAGTGGCCCAGATATTCGGAATCGGACCATACCTGCGTGAGAATGGACTCGATTACGGGTCTCTGGCTATTTTCTGCCTCATCTACGGCTTCTCCGGCTCGATCATTTCTCTGATGATGTCCCGGGCGATAGCAAAATGGACCTATGGTGTTCAGCTTATCGAACCGAATAATACAAATCCATCTCTAAGAGAACTTCGGGAGACGGTGGTAAGATTGGCCCGTGACGCCGGCCTGCCCCAGACACCGGAAGTTGGAATCTACCCGGCCCAGGATATAAACGCCTTCGCCACCGGACCTTCAAAGTCCAAGGCTCTGGTTGCAGTTTCTTCCGGACTCTTGAACAGCATGAACCGGGATGAAATTGAAGGAGTCCTGGGTCATGAAATCAGCCACATAGCAAATGGCGACATGGTCACCATGACTCTTCTTCAGGGCATAGTCAACGCATTTGTGATGTTCCTGGCGCGGGTCATAGCGATGGTGGTCACCAGATCGGACGACAATCGCAATTCCGGCGGCTTCATGTACTTCATAGTCGTAATGGTGCTACAGACAGCCTTCATGTTTCTGGGCATGATCGTGGTCAACTGGTTCTCTCGTTATCGAGAGTTCCGGGCCGATGAAGGTGGTGCCAAGCTGGCTGGTAAAAACAGCATGATCCATGCCCTGGAGAGATTGCAGGCAAACTTCGATGCGGTTCCTGCTCGACAGTCCGCCATGCAAACCCTCCAGATCTCGAGTCGTCCCTCCGGTCTGGCTGCGCTTTTCGCTTCGCACCCACCACTGGAGACAAGAATCGAAAATCTCAGAAAGAAGACTGGATAAACAGCTTGAGAGATTTTAAAAGATACAGGTTCAGTCTATATTCTTGATGCTTCGATGAAAGCGAGTGACGATATTGGGATCGGGAAAAATCCTGGTCAGACTATCGGACTTGCCTTCGTATTCAAAGCGATCAAGAACATAACGAATACTCTCCAGCCTTGCCTCTTTCTTGTTATTGGCTTTTACAATAATCCAGGGGCTGAAAGAAGTATGGGTCTTACTGAACATATCTTCCTTGAAAGAGGTATAGCGGTCCCAGAGTTCCTGGGCTCGCTGATCGATAGGGCTGAGTTTCCACTGTTTTAATGGATTGATTCGCCGGGAATCGAACCGGGCTTTCTGCTCTTCCTTGGATATGGAAAACCAGAACTTGATTATTGAAATTCCGGATTCATAGAGCATGTGTTCGAATTCGGGCACCTGCCTGATAAATCGCTTGTACTCGGGGTCAGAGCAAAATCCGTTCACCGGCTCGACAACGGCGCGGTTGTACCAACTCCTGTCGAAGAAGACAATCTCGCCCTCGTTAGGAAGCTGCTTCGTATAACGCTGAAAATACCACTGCCCACGCTCAGTCTCGGTGGGCTTCGGCAGAGCCACAATTCGAAGAGCCCGGGGATTCATATGCTCGGTGAATCTTCTGATAGTACCGCCTTTACCCGCGGCATCCCTTCCTTCGAAGAGTATCGCCACCCGCTGATTATTCTCCTGAACCCATCTCTGCAGTTTGATCAGCTCAATCTGAAGATTAGTGAGCTCCTCTTCATAGCGAACGGTTTCCACGATCCTCTTCAGTCGAACGTTTCGAGCTTTAAGGAGTTTGACGACACCACGACGGGTGTTGAGAGCATCCAGATCCTCCTGGGTGAGTTCGAACTGCCCCACCATCACTTTATCTGGATCTCGAGAGAACAACTGTTCGCTTGCGGCGCTACCGGCAGTATCGGCGACTTTGGCAACTTTGGCATTCTTGACGGATGGAGCAGATTTCAGCGCTCTTTTTCTGGTAGCGACAGCGTTTTTTCTGCCGTTTCCATTTCGCGACCCGTCCGATTTACCATTGGCTTCTGCCTTCCCAGATCCGGCACTTTTTCGATTTGCAGCCAAAACTAATGCCTCCTGCCGATAGACTAGGACCTCAAATAATTAGAAATCCAAAGATTAGCGATTTACCTCTTAAACATTACAAATATACCCAGTCTGCAAGAACCTGGTTATACAATATAAAACTCGGCATGAAATCCGGTTGGCTTCAACCACCAGTTCTTACCGCTTATGAAAAGCTCTAGAGTCAGAAAAATCACTTTGAGTCTGGCAGCCCTGGCTGCTGTGGGGCTGTTCATGCCTTTTTCAAATCTCTTCCTGCATCGACCGAAACCCCTGCAAGTGGAAGGCTCAGAAGAGTTCAGAAGAGTTTCGGTGGTTCTACAGCAGAAATGCGCCGACTGCCACACTCCAAAAAGGACGGCCTATCCGGTCTATTCGTCTCTGCCCATCGCCAATCGTGTAATCGAGACCGATATTGAAGAAGCGCAAAAGCATATAATTTTTTCAGACGATATGCTTCGAGGAAAAACCCCGATTAGCGCACTGGATAGAGCAAAAATCCAATCAGCCTTTCTCGATGGCGGCATGCCGCCTTTGAAATACCTGGCACTGCACTGGGATGCCAAAATAACCAGAGCGGACAAAGAGGCCCTCCTGACCTGGCTGCAGTCGGAAAAGCCTCTTCATCCCCACGCGGACGGAAGCCAAGAGTAAATCCGCTTGAACTGGCGGATAATTCCCGAACTGAGTAAAATGCAGTTTACGAAAGGAAATTCCAATGTCCAACCGATTCCTTCTATCTGCACTACTGACATGCGCACTCTGCGTCTTGGCCTCGTCGCATCTGGAACTGAACGCCCAGAGCAACTCCTGGGCTGATTCCCAGACCAAGTTGACGGTGTCCGATTTTATAAAACTTTATTGTCTCAGCCATCTTGAGTTCTATCATCAACGAGATCAGCTGGATATCAGTTTTATCCCCAACAAGAGTCCTGCCGAAGCGGTACTGTATCTGGTGAAACCGGTAGTGGTGCCGGTAGATGATCTACCAACCAGAGCAGATCTGACCGCTTCCTTGAAAGAATCAGCCAGGCTCTATGAAAAGCACGTAGAAAAAATTTTTCAGGACCCTGCCATCGCCAGTCGCTGGAAAAACGTGAATACCAGGGACAACCTGATCATTCGATTCGTATCCACCCTTGACGAAACAAGCAAGAAACAAGAAACCATCGGCTTTTTGAGCCGGGGTAACTTGATATTCGAACAAGCAAAGGTCAAAGAAGAGCTAAAGGCAATTCAGAAAAGACTTAAGGTCGAGAATTGAAGGCAGGAGATCTCAAATTGAAAGCGGCAAATCCAGGCAAATTTCTTCTTCTTGCCCTATTGTGGTCGACTCTGCCAGTCGAGCCGGCTTTCTCCAGCGAAGCAACACCGCTTTTCCTGGCCCAGGCTCCCCAGCTCTCTGTCCAGGACATCGAGAAGCAAATAGAACTTCGCCTGGATAAAGTATGGAAAGCCCTACCTTCACTGCCTGCGGGCGCCGGTTCGTTCGATTTTATCATCAACAAAAATGGTTCACTGGTTAATCTTATACCAGTAAAACCCAGCGGCAATGCGGATTTCGACCGGGCAGCCACGGGCACAATCAAGCGGGTTATCCCTCTTCCAAACTTGCCGGCTCATCTAGCTGTAGACTCTATGCGGCTTCGGGCCAGGTTTCAATCGGGCCAATCCAGGCAGGTCACTCTAGAATTCGCTCCTTTATCCTTTGATGGAGGCGAGCCACAAACAATCCCTCCGGCTCATAGCAATAGTTCCGAGGGTCCTACCAGCCAGATACCGCCGCCCTCTTTTAACCCGTCGACTCATTCAGCAAACTCTTCTACGCCCCAGATGTCTGCCCAGGAGAAAGCCGAGGCGCTATACAAGCTGGTCAATCTGGGCGTGGTCTCAATGAACGCAGGCAACTACAAAACCGCAATAAGTAAACTGGAGGAAGCTATAGCGCTGGCGCCGGATCACTCTATAGCCAGACAGAACCTCGCTATCGCTTACAACAACTACGGTCTGACCCTCAAGGATAAACCGGGGGAAGCTCTCAAAATCTACCATAAAGCTGTGTTCCTCAATCCAGAAAGTGCAGAAACCGGCAGCAATCTAGAAGCGATCATAACCATGCTGGGCAAAAACCCTGCCGCCTTCGAAGACAGGGTCAAACTGGGCGATAGCGCTGCCCGAGAAGGCGACAAGATCGGAGCAAAAGTCGAATATCTAGCGGCGCTGAAAATGAAAGAGGACAGTTCGGTCCGAACGAAGCTGACCAACCTCGACAGAGTACAGCCTGACCACCCGGAGACTTCTACCAAAACTCCCCCGCCCAAACAAGCAGCAGGAAAGCCTCCGGTCAAGAAGACGCCTCCGGCAACAAGTCAGAAGACGCCCGCTCAGAAGCCTGCCTCAGCTTCCACACCCTCCAAATCGCCGCAGAAGAGTCCCTCCGGCCCTCCCAAAAATAAGCTGGACGAAGTGTATAGTCATTTAAGCGACCTGGAGAAAAAGCTATTCGGCAAAGTTTTTGCCCAGGATGACCTTATTTCAAGGCTGAATCGTCTCGAGAGCAAGAGCTTCGGCAAGACCCAGACCGGTACGACAAGAAGAAGGCTGGATGCGCTTCTACTCGCCAACTGATTCCAGGTCAGCCAGAATTATTAACTACAAGTAATTTTTACTCTGGGAACCTCCCCGGACCATGTCCGTCCCTGTGTTCATGCAGACAGTTCAACAATGCTAGAACTGCTGCGCTTTGATTGATCCAACTCCCCCCTCGCGCCCGGGAACCTTCCAAAAAGGTTTCAGGGCGCGAAACCTTTTTGAACTAAGTCATGCGTCCGATTCAAATAAACTGCGAAATTCCTGAATCTTCCACTGGCTCTCCAATTTCTCTATCTGTTCATCAGTAAACCCGAGTTCCTGCGCAGATTTACTGTTGATAGATTGCATAGAACCTTTCTCATGAACCTGCACTGAATGTTCAATCATCCAGAGCAGTTGTCCTGAAACAATCAACGCCACAAGATAGAAATAGATTCTCAATCTACCGCAAAACTCGTCACTGGCAAGAAATGCTCTGGATGAAACTCGATTTCTATCTTCGTTTATCATGAGCACATCATGCCACAAGAAAATCCAGCACACCATACGGTTTTTCCCAGAAGAATTAATCTGCTCAATTCAAAAATACGCCTCGCTTGAATTTCTTCCTCCCCGGGCACTGCTTCGCCTGATGATCCAAATTATCGAAAGGGCAATCTGACAAAGAACAAACAACAAGGCAGCTTCCAGTGTCAATAAAGATTGGAACGAAAAACGCGAGTCGATCAAGTGAAAAGAGAGCCTATTGACCGATGCTATCTGATAAAGCGAATAGATAGAAAAAACCGAGAGCTCGGCGAAAAAAGTCAGACAGATCAAAAAAAGCCAACCATCGCCCGGATAAAGCCTGTAAGCTGTTTTGCCTGAGACCAGTTCCTTCTGAAACAAACCAAGGCGAATCAGGAGTATAAGACAGACTAGAAGACAAAAAGTCCAGATACCGGTGTAGAAAAGCCGACAAAGAAGAGTGAGCGTGTCGAATCGGGACAGGTAGACGACGTAGGAGAGGACACAAACTCCATAAGTGATCGAGACCAATCGTAGATGCAGAGGACTTACCTTTTTGTCTTTTCTTCGTCGAGTCTGAGTGCTGGCTATTACTGGTTTATCACCCATAGAAAGCGACTGGAGATCCCGGAGCAACTCTTCCATGTATTGATACCGATTATCAACTCTTTTCTCCAGGCAATGAAAGACGATTCTCTCCATGCTCTCGGGTATTTTCAAAAAGGCAAACTTAGTCCGAAATCGGCTTGGTTTCTGGTTCAGCTGCTTCAAAATCGTCTTGACCGGGTTCGGCGCAGCAAAGGGTGAATGACCTGTTAGCACTTCGTACATGACACAACCCAGGGAGTAAATATCGGTTCTATGATCCACTATCTCTCCACGACATTGTTCTGGACTCATATATTGCGGACTTCCCACCACCTCGCCGGTCATGGTAATGGTCTCTAGATTGGCACCGGAGATGCTGTCATAGGCGATTCCAAAATCAACAATCTTCACAAGGGGCTCACCATGAAAGTCATTGACTATGATGTTGGCGGGTTTGATGTCTCGATGGATGACCCCTTGACTGTGAGAATAGATCAGACCTTCGCATATCTGAGTAAATATGGACAAGGCTTTTTGAAGTGGAACAAAAGCCTCTTGCTCCATGATCTCCGCCAGGCTCATTCCACTTTCATATTTCATCACCAGATAAGGTGCGCCCTTACTGGTGATACCATGATCGACCACGTCTACTAGATTGCTATGTTCTAGTTTCATCGCCGTAGATGCTTCTATCTCGAATCGGCGTCTGGCCAGAGGATTTCCGACCAGTTCAGACTTCATCAACTTCAGGGCACAGTCTCGCTGTTTTTTTCTATCGTGAACTTTCAGCAGCCATCCCATACCACCACTGCCCCGGATCTTTAAAAGCTCATAGTTTTCGGGAAGTTCTTCTTCTATCGCCTCGACGGTTTTTTCGTCATGGCTGATTCGATCACCCAGGTGACCCGTCCCACAACGACAACGATTGAACTGGAAAATCCAACCGGACAGAGACCCTAGAGACCTTTTCGACAAAGGCTTCATGCAGAACTGGCAGCGGCCTCTGACTTCTTCTCGATTCTGCTCTATGGAGCCGGTCATTGAATATCCTCGTCACCGGTGACAGACAAAGCATCATCGAAATGGTAATCAGCATCAACTATTCTGGCACCACGATCTCGTCTAAGATAAAAGAGCCTGGTATTAGGCGACAGATGCCGAAATAGCTTCTGAGCGCTCTCTCGTAACCGCTGGCCTTCCTCCCTCTGATTCATAGCTTCTTTAAAACGAGCTCTCTCCATAAGAAACTTGGCTTCTTCGAAGATTCGATCATCTTGCAAATTGCCGAAATCGATCTTGCTGAAAGACTGGACGGCATTTTCGTAAATCTTCTCGGCTCGCTCTCCCTCCCCCAATCCGGCAACACAATTGGCGCGTTTGATACTGACGGTAGCCATTCTCATGAAATTACCGTTTCTCGAATAGATATCTAAAAGTTGATCAAGAATTGATTCTGCCATGGTGAACTTCTTCTGTCCTATCTCAAAATTAGCATAGGCCCTCAGAAGACGCCTTCCCTCAGGAGTGTCATAAGATGAGGACTGACTGCGGTAAAGTTCTTGATATATAGCCTCGGCACCATCGACATCACCGCTGAGAGTAAGACAATATGCCAACCTCAGCCTGTCGAGAACTTTCGCGGAACGGTCTTCCTCCGGCATCGAAACCAGCTTCCTGTAAATCGGCAAAGCCGCTTCAAAATCCTGAGCCGCCATGCAGTCGTCTCCAAGTTCTTGAAGTGGCAAACGCATTCGTTTGAGAGGCGCACCGTCGAGAAGACTATAAGCTTTTTTGCGAATATCTCTCGCCTTTCCCTCTTTGCCCAGCCTTCTATAGAGGTCGGCAGTATTTCGAAATGCTTCAAAGCAAGATAAGCTGTCACCTTTTTCAATACTGAGAGAGACGACCTTTGAATATAGTTCTCCCGCCCTCTTAAGATAGCCTCTAGCCATGCATGCGTCGGCATAGTCATTAACCACATCGATGGAATTCACCACAGGAGAAGGCAGGTAAAAGCCTCGGAAAACACCTATTCCTTTTACTCCTTCTACGTTCAAACGACTATCAACAGCCAGATTCAACAACTCTTTGTAGAGCCGGTCAGCGGCACTGAGGTTACCGCGATCCAGCGCGATAGCCATCTTTAATCGCAGGAAAGGTTGCCGGTTCTGGCTCTGATCCCCCCTCTCGGTCAGGATTGAGAGCGCCCGGTTCAGGGTGGCTTCGGCTTTATCGCTCGCTCCAGCCTGATAATAGACCTCGGCAAGTTTGAGCATCGCAAAAGGTTTGTTATGCGTGCCGGCTACCCGCACCAGCTCGGCAGCCAGGCGTACTTTCTCTTTCTCTTCAAGATAGGACAGGCCGTTTACACGAGAGAGATTGACCAACCAGGAATAATCTTGAACAAGAACAACGCCCAGAACAACGGCAAAAATGGTGGTGCTTACAACTACATAAAAAAGCAATCCCCTGGCTACTTTCACCAGGTATGGAGAAGAGTCTACCTGCCTTCGCTTGATCGGTCGGCCTTGATGAATTCTCTCCAGGTCTTCTCTCAACTGCCTGGCCGATTGATATCTATCCTGGGGATTTTTAGCCAGACAGATCAAGATCACGGTCTCAAGAGAGGAAGAGATGCTCCTATCAGCAAAGCTTCGCGGACTGCGTGGGCTATCGTAAAGATGCTGCAAGACAATTTTCACAGGATTGTCGTCCTCGAATGGCGGTTTTCCAGTAAGCACCTCATACATCAAACATCCGAAAGAATAGATATCAGAGACGTTACTCACTTCATCGCCCTGACACTGTTCCGGACTCATATAAAGCGGACTGCCGAAAATATCACCGGTTCTGGTGATGGCGGTGGCATCCACCGATTCATTTCGCACAACCTTGGCCAGTCCGAAATCGACTATCTTTGCCTGTCCCCGGTCTAGATGAAGGCTCTCTTCGATCCCGGCTTCTGCCACGACCAGGACATTGCTGGGCTTCAAGTCTCGATGCACAATCTTCTGGGAGTGCATGTACTCAAGCCCTTCGAGAATCCTGATAAATAGAGGCAGAGCTCTCTTCTCTCCCAGGCAGCCCACTCTCCTCAGCACCTCGGCCAGGCTGCATCCTTCAACCAGCTCCATCAACAAATAAGCGCGGCCGTCCTCTGTCTTTCCATGCCCTTTTACCTTTACCAGACCGGGATGGCTGAGGGCGGACATGGTCTCTATCTCACGTTCAAAGCGCTTCTGAACCTGTGAATCACCCTCTGTTGAGAGGTCTTCATGCATGACCTTAGCGGCTAGAATCTCACCGGAATCCAACGCTTCCACTTTATAAACACTACCCATACCACCTGAGCCAAGGACTTCTAGAATTCTGAATCGTGGACCTAGAGCAGGAAGACTATCTTTAGAATCACAGACACAACCTCGTTCTCCAAGAATCCAGCCGGTCATCGAGCCCGCCCCGCTGCCTTCCCGAACGATCTTTCCGCAGACTCGGCAAACGGTACTTGAAGATACCCTTCCTGTCTCGGCCTCGTTCTCGTCTATTTCCACTGAGTACTACGACCTCAAACGGGGAGAAGATTTATGAATAATCCTGCGATAATGGCGATCTCTTACTGAATACCATACCAAATCGGTCAGGCAGACGCGCAAATTAGTTCTGCGAAAATATGGCGAAACGACTCGGGATCGGCAGCTCGAACGCCAAGAAGAGCCTCGGTTTTGAGATCGTCTTTGAGATCGTGGCAAACTTCCATATACTGGGATAACAAAGAGCGGCCTTCATCAGGCGCGATAGAAGCGAGTAGCTCCGCCATAAATCGAGGCAGCTGAAAGTGATGGTAGTCGACAGGGGTTGTCCAGGTTCCACCCCAGACGACGAAACCATGTCTGGCCAAAACCGGGACTATCTCTTCCACCATCCCCACTTTTCGATTACGCCGATTCAAATAGCTCCAGCCTTTCGGCGGATTGACCTTGACCGTGCCGCTCTCTTCATCGATCTGAAGATACGGATTCTGGAGAGGATTGATATCAATAGCCGCGCCGTAAGAATGTATGGAGAAGGTGTCGGTTCCTGCAATGGACCGGCTGTTGAATCCGGACGAGTTATTGTCGCCCATGGAAAGTTCGTCATTGCCTAGATAGTGGTGCATGGACCGTATCTTATCGAAAGGGAAACGCAACTCAAACAGCTCTTTAAAAATTCTCTCCACCGATTCAGCAAGAACATCCATTACTGTAATCAGACCGTCATCACGAATCTCTCCTTCGAAATCGCAATAAGAGATCTCTAAGTTAACCAGACGCTCAATAGACAGCGGACAGTCCGGGCTCCAGACCCCGGTACTCTCCAGTAAATCGACAAAAGCGCTATCCACAGGAAGAATCGCCAATTATTTCAATCTCCGGTTTCGGCAAATCATCTGACCATGATAAACCAATTTGTTTCAAATATCGTAAGGCGTGCCCGGTGTGAGGATTCATGGGCTAGAATGGGCAGATTCAATAGGCTCGCCCGAGAGTATCGTAGATCGATGGACGAAGACAAACGCAGGTTGAAGAACTGGTTCTTTTTCATAGCCCTGGTCTTTCTGACAGTAGGTGCCGGCTTCGCCCTTGGCATCATAGTCGACCACCAGAAAATCAAAGCTGTCCAGAAGTGGCCCATTCAAGAAGGACGACTGATTACCCAGGTAGTCAAAACGAACAAACAAGGCGGAGTCGACCAATCGGTGCTCTACGAGTACAAAGTCGGCGACCTCACCTATAAAGGAAGCACAGTGGCACCAAACCGCTTCACCGAAGGGGAGCACGAGTTTTTCCGAGCTGAGAAGAACGGTCAGTATACCGTCATGGTGCACTATAACGCCGAGAATCCCATCGAATCCTATTTAATAGACCGCTTTGATCCCTTGAGCGGAGCCGGCATAGTCTATGCAGTAGCGGCGCTGGTCTTCGGAGTGATTTTCGGAGCCGTCGGTCTTTTGATGCAAAAGAACAGCACAGGCACAGGCTCAGAATTAGACCCTGCCACTGGTCCGGGACAGAGCTATACGGACTCTTCCGAGGCAGAAGACCTGGATAAAATCGAGGCTTAGTCAAGACGGCGGCGAGAAGCTTGAACAAAGAGACTTCCGCTCTCCACCGCCTGGAACATGGCTTGCTGAGTCAAAGAGACCAGCAATGGCAATTGCTGGGCATCGGCAGGCACGGTAGCCAGGCCGAAATGAAGCGACGGAGCCAGATTGGCCAGTTCCGGCATTTTAGCCGGCAGATCTGCGTTGATTCGCTGGCAGAGCGATACAGCCTGATCGGAATTGACCCCGGGTAACAATATGCCGAAAGCTCTATCTCCGAAATGGCCAAGGTGATCGACTTCTCGAATTATCTCTTTCACAGCCCCGGAGATTCGAATAACCGTCTCCGGACCGACCGGCTCCGCACCGTCGCCGGTGACTTTCACACAAAAAATTATCAGGGTAAAATCAGTCCCGAAACGAAAAGCCCGGGCAAATTCATTGTTCAGCAAAAACTGGAAGCCTTCGAAGCTGAAGATCTGCGTATGACTGTTAAGCAAAAACGCACGACCGGCCTCTGCCTGGCTCTGTTCAATGGGCACTTCGGCTTCGGGAACACCCAGATATTGGCTCGGCGCTGTATGCTGCGGTGCCTCGGCACTGAAGCCGACCGAGCCTCCATCGGCCTCGATCTCGGTCTCTGCGCCTTTCGCAGCGGGCCAGGATGTGGGCTCGTTCGGGGTAGATGCTCCTGATGCGGCAGCCTTATTGAAGAGAAAGCTCGGCGGCAGAGGAGCCGATATGCTCTTCTTCGAGGTTCCTCCGCCAAATCCTTCTTGAACAGCAGCGCCTGTGCCGGAAGCCGCACTCTGACCGGAATTCTGGGCAACCGCGTCTTGAAATGCCTTCTCGGCATCCTTGCCCGGAAGTTGCATGGGATTGTCCCTCTGCTTCTTCGCTATCGAGTTGAGGGACTGTCCCTCCGGAGTATGGACCAGGCCAAGCTTTAAAAGATTACCGACAATGCCTACCCAGCGAGACTTGGGCAAATTCGCCTTACCCGCTATCTGGGCAATGGTCTGAAACCCATCTACATTCTCGACGAAATACTGCTGTACTTTTATGCCTAGAAGGGCTCCGTCCTGAAGCCGCTCCAGCATCTTATCCTCGTTCAATTGCAAGGGGGGCTTCTGTAGAATCGAGATCTCGTTGATGTTGTTCATTTCCAGGAAGGAATAGTTGGCGAGAAGCGCTTCTCCCTGCTGAATAATCTCCTGACACGATTCTTGAATACTTGCCGCCTCGGGCTGCAAACCCTCTTCGAAAGTAGCCTGACCCTGACGGCAGGCGAATAGCTCGAGCAAAACATCGAGCCCCTCTTTTCCGCTGTCTGTATAAGCATGCACCGGCCGTCCCAGTCCGAACTGGACCACGATATTTTCAGACGGCGTCGAAACCCTGAGATGACCGGTCACATCGGACTGGGCTGCGGTGTTTATGATAGCCCCTATCGGTCTGACTTTCAGGTCTCCACCCATGAGCCTGGACATCGTACTGGCGGCAAAATCCTCCTGGAGACCGGGACCTCCGGAAGATCCGAATGAGGGAGAATCTATCTCACTTGTTCCCGCCGTTCCACTGATTCCACCCATAGATCCAAAAGATCCCATCGCTCCCATGGGAATTGCTGATTCACCGGTAGCAAAGCCCGAATCATCACTGCCACCTTCAAAGGCTCCGGCGGTTATCTCTCGCGGCTTTTTCTTGACCAGCCTATCTCCGAGCGAACCCTTGTTATCTTTCTCTTTCTCATAATTCTTCTTATACTCTCGATGAGCCTCTATCTCCTCTTCGTGGAGAGTAGCAGGCGCTCCCACCGCTTCGCACATCTGGGCGAATATCAAGTGCATATCCTTGGTCTTATAGAAAAAGACCATACGATTGCCCACCACCGACTCTTCATGAAGCCACCATTCCATCTCCTTGATGCCCTGCCGAGCCAACATACCAAGCTTGAAAAGCTTGTGCAGTTCTTTGTCTTCCCAGATATAGACATGTTTCATCCCACGCACCTGTTGAGCTTTCTCCACATAGGCGACAAGCTCTTTCAAGGATGGATACATATCTATCCTGTAGTCCTGGACCGGGATAACGTCTTTGTTGCTGAACATGCGATTGTAAACAGGAAAAAGGACTCCATTATTCATATGTACGGAGAATCGACAAAACAAACCCCCGGAATAGTGATCTTCGACGAATTTCATCTTTAGACATTTTCTAGGAGCGACAATTCGGCCAGGATTCCTGGCAAAATTGAGAGATATTTTTTCCGACCCTGGAGACTGATCAAATGACAGACGTATCCGTAGAGAAATACCTCCTTTACGCCCTGCAGCAACTCAAAACCCTGGAAGAGGACATGAGCGTGCTGACAACCCATTCCGCCAAAGCCGATCCTGAAATCATCGAAGAGCTTCTAGATGAAATCATCACCAGAACAATGGTACCGGCGCTGGAAAAACTCGGAGTAGAAGACCCGCTCACCGAAATCCAGGAAGAGATAGACCCGAGCGACATCTTCGAAGAAGAGCTCGAGCGAATCACCGATGACCTCGAAGAAGAAGAAGAAGAGGAAGCAGCCCTAATAGACTGAAGAAGATGAGTTCTGCCGCTTACAAGGCTGCATCAACTCTGTCAAAAGCACACTGCACAAGGGCTCGTTCTTTACCAAGGATGAGCCCTTGCACCATATATAGAACCATAAGAAATGCACCACAAAAAAAATCTCCCAGTCCTGATAATCTCTTTGTTGCTAGTGCTCTTCCCGCTCTTTTGCGCGGCAGAGACCCTGGCTCAGGAGAAGCAGATTTCATCCTATGAAATCCAGAAGCTGAAGATCAAAGAGAATGAGCCTCCATACGAGATCAACTGCAGTATTCCTGTATTCAAAGAAGCCCAGGGCTTTGATCCCAAAGAGCTCAATGCCCGCATCAAACAACTGGTTACCGAGCGAGTCACCGAATCGAAAAACGGTTTTGCCTCGAGAGAGTATCGAGAGAAACAGAGCTCTTACATGGAGATGAATTTCACGGTCTATCCAGCCTCTGCCCGCCTTGTATCGATAGTTTTCCAAATCGAGTCCTACGTCGCGGGCGCCGCCCATCCTATCCACTGGAGCGAGTGCCTGACCTATGACAAAGAGAAAAATCGTTTTCTCAGCCTGAGATCCATCCTCAATAACGGCGACGACTTCGTACCGATAATCTCTCGACTCTGCATCGAGCAGCTAAAGACCCAGGAAGGCTTGAGCGACCCTCACTGGATCGAAGAGGGCGCCGGTCCGAAAGCCAAAAACTTCGAACACTTCTACCTGGATACCAGTGGGATTGGTATCATATTCGATGAATACAAGGTCGGTCCCTATGTGGCCGGAGCCCATGGGGTCATGATTCCCTATAGCAAAATCAAGAACTTGCTAGATCCTTCTTTAGGGCTTTAACGACCGGTCTGACCTTTGTGTTGTTCGATGATTCTCATGATCTTATCGTAGTTCTCTTCGGTAAACTCCTGTCGTCCGAAAGCACCATGATAAGTTTCGAACATCCCATCAATCGGAACACCGTTATAGATAAAAATAAGCCACTTGGAACCCGGCTTGGGCATCAAGGACTTGTCGAATTTCCAACCGTCAGGCTTCTCTTCGCCAATTTTATTGCAGAACTCATAACGCACCGGCAGATACGGGTTAAGAGGCGGTCCTTTGAGATACTCCTGAATGCGATAAATCGCTCTAGGTGGATGGAAGAATGAGATGGTTCCATCACTTTCGAATTTCTTGTACTCGGCAATCACGATACTTTCCGAGCGCTGGAACATGTTTTCGTAGGTCAGTCCGTATTTGGACTTATGAATATGAACCGCTTCCTCAGCAACAGTATCTCTTTCCGGCGGCTTGTACTCTTCTTTGAGCTTGGCTTTCTCCTTTTCGAAAAGACTCTTGTCGATAAAATCCGCCATCAGTTTTTCAATATAGGCAGAGCCGTCTCCGGCAGTCTTGCTGACCATCTTATCGTACTCTTTCGCCTCGGCGTCGTCTCCGTTCTGGCGCAGCACTTCGGCAAACTGCTTGGCGAATTTCTTCTTGTACTCGGGCTTCAACTCGAACAACTCTTCCAGTCCAAGATAAGCTTGACCCCAGTTGCCGGCTTTGGCTGCCGAATGATACAAGCCGATATGAAATTCAGGATTCTTCGAATCCAGACCCACTAGAGCTCTGAAATTATTGATCGCAGCATCATATTTGCCCTCTTTCAGGGCTTCGGCGGCGCCACCTGCTCTCACGGCAACGTTGGCATCACCCCACTGCTCGCAGCGCTCCTCTTTAGAGGGCAATTTCGGCTTATCTTCGGAAGCTTCGGAAGTTGCGGCAGCCTCGCCACCTTCCTCTCCGGCGGAACTTTCAGCTTCTGCCGGGGCAGAATTACCAGAATCTGTCGCTTCCGCCACCTCGCCGCTGGGCGCGTCAGGTGACGCAGAAGAAGCCGCTGCAAGAACGCCGGTAAATGAACCAGCGCTGGATAGCAAACTGAACGCTATCAAAGAAGCTAGAAAACCGTGATTTTTTCCAAGTCTATCTATAATCATCGTCTTTCGTCTATTTCCCCTCGAAATCCTGAGAACAAAAGGAAAGCTATCAGGCTTATCGTACCTAAAATGATCATACCTTTCTGTTGATCATGCTAACAGAAGATTTCCGGTTAATCAAAATGGTGGTCTCCTTGACATATATCCGCCGGTCGATACCGGAGGCTTTCGAAGAATCGCAACATGATTTTTGGGACGCAGAAAAAGGCTTGAGGTTCCCCCGCCATGCCCCTGGTTTCGACCAGACAGCCGGAAAACCCGGCTGCCACCACCGGCAGTTCGGCAAAAGCCAGGATCACAAATTCTGAGTACAAAAATCCCCCGATAGAGTTACCTATTACGGGAAGAGAAAGCCAGTTGATATTGACAAGGTGGTGATATCAGCCTTTTCGCATCTAGGTTAAGAGAATTGCAAATCCCCTGTCGGTACGAGTAATTATTTATTCTCCACCGGGTACTATAAGAAGAGGTTATAACCGGATGGCACGGAGAAGTCAAGAATGGCAAAACTGACGGATATTGTCGATTTAAAAACTGGAGAGAAATTCGGCAAGCCACTACCAGTAGTTCAGGCAATTGCTCCAGCAGATGACGTTGCCGATGTAATCATAGAGCACATGAAATTTTCCTATCAAATGATCAGCATAACCCCGCTCAACGACGGTCCGCACTCCGGTCGTTTGCTTATGCTATTCAGCTATGCGGCAAAGTAAGATTTTGCCTCTGAACCAACTACAATCTAACCAACGGCCAATAATCCATTAAATAAAAAAGGTATTTTTCCGGCACGACCGGGTAAAAGATTGTCACGGAAGGGCGAGCCTTCAATATTAGTAGGATCGATTAACAGAGAATTGAACTATGAATGCACACGGAACACCGAACCAGAGCGGCGACGGTAAAACGGGACCAGGACAGGAACCCGCCCCCAGTTCGGACGAGCAAACAATTCCCCCCGCTTCACAGGAATCATCCAGCCTCAGATCCCAAGGGACCGACGCCGGCAATTCGCCCTGGGGAGCCCCTAAAGGCTATGACCAGGTGCAATCCCAAAACAGTGGGATGAACATCAAAAACCAGCTCGATGCTATTCCGACTCCCGGTCTCTCTCAACCTCAGGCGGCGCAACCGCGCCCCCAGGCTCCTCCGCCCCAACCACAGGTGGCAGCCCAGACAACTGGTGCTGAGGAAGACTGGAAATCCCAGCTAGATGCCATTCCGACTCCAGGAGGCTCGCAGGCCCCGGCTGCTCCGGTTGCTCCGGCTGCCCCGCCGCGTCCGGCAGCACCTCCGCCCCCGCCGCAGCCCCAGGCACCGCCGGCACCGGCCATGGGCGATCTGAAAAGTCAGCTCGACGCAATCCCCACTCCGGGAGGTCAGCAGTCAGCTCCTCCACCACAACCCCAGGCGGCTCCTCCGCCACAACCCCAGGCAGCTCCTCCACAACCCCAGGCGGCACCTCCACCCCAACCGGTGATAGCAGGTGAAGAGGACTGGAAATCACAGCTTGATGCCATCCCCACCCCCAAAGGCTTGGATGGTGGAGGCGGATCTCCCACTGCGGGAGCTGGGCCAGGATTAGGAAATGGAACTGGATTAGGAGCCGGGGCAGGAGCAGGACCAGGTGCGGTCAGACCTACCCCCATGAGCACGCCTCAGCCCGGAGCAATGGCTTCGGATATGTTCGCCGGTGGTCAAGGCGCCTCGAATCAATCAGGTATAGATTATGCTCGCTCCAAAGAGTTCTCCTCGGTAGATACTTCTTCCGGATATACCATGATAGCCGTAGTGCTGGTGCTGGTAGTTCTATGTGTATTCGGATTCATGATGATGAACCCGGGCAAACAGCCTGATTTCTCTTCGGTTCCTACAAGCGCACCGACTACTACTACGGCACCGGCTCCCGCGCCTGCTCCAACTACAAACACACCTTGAACCCGGATTCGAAAAAATCCGGGTCCGATAAAAATCACACATTGCCCAGACTATTGCTGGTCGGCCTCTTGCTGAGCGTATCTCCGGGAGCGAGCGCAAAGAACATCAATAGCAAGAGCACTAATAGAACTAAAAAAGTACCGCCTCTCCAGGCCCTTGTTCCCAGCATAGACAAAGCGACTCCCACCGACCTGACTAGACTAAAGCTCGAGGGTACGGTGAATGATTCCTATAATCCGGAGCTGATAGCCATTCCGAAATCGGACAGCGTCAGCGCCTATGAAGCAGGCAGGAAGCTTTATAGCAAAGGCGATTACGCCAGAGCACTGACAGCCTTCGAGATAGCCACCGCCTCAGCCAGGCGTTATGGAGTCGAAGACAGCCGCTACAAAGCGGCAAGAGCAGCCATGGCATCCACCGCCACCAAACTCACTCTCCGCAAAATCCTGGGCTATGACACCGACAACAAGAACCCAAACGCCCTGACCGGTAAGGTCACCAGTGTCTATCCACCTTCCACCGCCTGGCTGGGCGGTCTTTTGAAAGACGATCAAATCCTATCTGCCATTCAGAACAAAGACAAAAGCAGTATCCAGTTGACAGTCGAGAGAAGAGGCAAACGCTATGCCCTCAAACTGGGTTTGAGATCACGATCTGGAGCTGGTCTCGGAGAAGACAAAGCCCCCGGAGCAGCCCTGACAGGAAAAATAAATCATCCCGAGCTACTCGGTCGCGCCGAAAAACAGCTTGGACTATATGATTGTGTGCTGATGCTGGATTGCTCCGGCAGCATGGGTGACCGCATCATCTCGTCTAAAGACCGGCAGGGGGTCGAACTCACCCGCTGGGGATGGTGCCGAAAAGAGATGCTAGGCTTCTATCAAAGAGGTCAGGGCTACTTTCCCGAAGGCATTACTCTAGTTCCTTTCGCCAATAAATTCGCCATCATCAATGAAGCTCGCAGCGATGCGATTCAGAATCTATTCAATCAACTTTCACCGGTCGGTGGCACCAATATGGCGCAACCATTGAACTTCCTCTTCGATGACTATTTTGCCAGGAAGGCGCATAACCAAGGAAAGATCAAGCCCCTGGTCATAGGCATCCTCTCTGATGGAGAGGGGAACGCGCATATATTGCGTCAATTGATAATCAAGACAACCCAGCGCATGCAGTATCCAAAAGAGATCCTGATCACTTTTCTGGCAGTAGATGCCACCGACGAAGGCAGACCGGTGATTGAAGCACTCGATAACAATCTGGTGCAAGCCGGAGCTCGCTATGACATTGTAGACTCTCGCACCTTCGAAGAGCTGAAGCAATATGGTCTTTTGAAGATGGTGGTGGCAGCGTTGTTAGAACAGCAAGTAGAAAAAGATTAGCTCTTATTCTCTATTGCGATGCAATTATTTTTCAAAAGAGAAAACACGGCTCCAGTCTTTCTGCATGTCGATAATCACCCAGCCTGCTTCGGCTGCCTGATCGAGGCCTCTCTCCAGATGCCCCACCTTAGAGGCTCTGTCATACGCATACTCTCGCTTCGCGTCCGTATGATGCACAAGCATACACAGCGACTTTCCCTTGCCTGCTCCGGATTTTGTCCATTCGAGCATCTCGAAATCACCGTCGGAATTTCCGAAGGCTGCCACCGGCCGCATTCCTATCTGGCGGCAGATGCCCACGGGTTTCTCTTTGCCGTCGTTCAAAAAATCAATCTTCTCGGTCCGGTAGACATCGCCGTCTCTATACTCCAGATGACAGCTGCTGCCGGCAACTTCCTCGGCGTCGACACCATAGGTAGCTTTGGTCCAGGGTCGCATAAAATCCCGTCCTCCGCCAGAGACTATAAAAGTCCGAAATCCATGCGCCCTCAGATAATCTAACAGCTCCAACATAGGCTTGTAGACACACTTGTTATAGGGCTGTTTAAATCGAGGATGGCGCGCGGATTTCATCCAGTCGCTTACGATCTTATCGAAAGAGTCCGCAGTCATGCCACCATGGGTAGCGCCTATCAATCTTTGAATGCCTTCGGCACCTGACTTTGCCAGGCTATCGTGATCGCCCTTGAGAGCAGCCTGAAAGACCGCTTCTTCTCTCAGTTCCGGTCGCTCCTCTATAACGGCTTTCACTCTATCGATAGCAAAGATGAATTGCGGATAAACAGGCTTCTCGCACCAGAGAGTACCGTCATTATCGAACACGGCGATTCTCTTATGCACCGGAATAAAGTACTTGTTCTTGCTGTCGGTCACGGTCTCTACAAAATCGACAATCGCGTTACGAGAGGGACCATCTTTCCAGGAAGCAAGCTCTTTTGCCTTATCAGTAGCGGCTGTAGCTGACGAAACTCCGGAGAGATATACCGTCAACAATATGAACAACAGAGTGACAATCTTTTTCATTCTATCCGGCTATCCTCACTATTCGATTCGGAAAGTTTCTCTTCATCTGGCTCGGGCTCTAAATCTAAAGCACAACGAAATCCTATATGGGGCATACTCGTATCCTCCGGGCAGCTCATCCTGCCGCTCGGTCTGTAGCTTTCGCAATAACTGTCATGACACAAATAAGACCCGCCTCGCACGACCCGAACATTTTTCTGCCCCGGATGCCTGCGGTCATATCCGCTTGGCGGTCCTGTAGGATTTACTATTGGTTTCTTAGAATCTGACTGTCGCACCCTCTCTAAATAAGTGCTGGATCGATAGTAATCCTGACACCACTCCCAGACATTGCCTGCCATATCATAGAGACCATAGCCGTTAGCCTTGAAATAGCCCACCGGCGCAGTCTCTTTGAACCCATCGACACCGGTATTCTGCACAGGAAATCTTCCCTGCCAGATATTTGCATTAGCCAATTTAGCTTGAGCGGCATCAGAATCTCCCCAGCAATAGACTTTGCAGTCGGCACCGCCCCTGGCGGCATACTCCCACTCTGCCTCAGTGGGAAGACGTTTACCTGCCCAGTTGGCATAGGCGACAGCGTCCTCGAAAGAGACCTGAACCACCGGATGATCGCCTCTTCCCTTTATAGAAGACCCTGGACCGCCTGGATGTCTCCAATCGGCACCAGCCGACCACTGCCACCACTCTCCCCGGGCTCTGCACTTGCCGCCCTCGGTCACAGAATTGTCTGTCAGTTTATCTCCTGCAAATACGATGGAACCAGGCTGCAACATCTCCTCCGGTGGCTTCTTTGCTCCCGGTGGCAGGGACTGTTTTATGCTCTTCCAATCGATGAATTTCTCCGCGGTGGTCTTATAGCCGGTGGCTTCCACAAAACGACCGAACTCTTCGTTGGTCACTTCATGACGATCTAGATAGAAGCTTTTCACTTCTACTTTATGTGCTGGAAGCTCGTCCCCTCTAGCCCGGGGGCCGACACCACCCATGGTGAAAACACCGCCCTTTATCAAAGCCATTCCGGTCTTGTCTATTTCTCTGCCTGGCCCGGTGGAAGCAGCCTGTCCTGCCAGGTCAAAGAGAAAGAATAGAAACAGCAGAGCCAGACCGGCAGCCGAAGCGGCTCCGGTCCGGCTTCTTGAAATCAGTTGCTTGCGCATCCTTTCTCTAACTTCTTCATCACCTGGTCGATGGTGAAAGAAGCGGCTTTCTGCCTGGGCGGGTACTGCTGGAATGTAGAGAGGAACCGACCTACATAATTCTGCGCCGGCAGCATAATGAAAGCATGGTTCAGATACCAGTCCCAATAGGTATTGGAGGTGATATCGGCTCTCTCATAAGGATCCATTCTCAAGTTGAAGAGCTTGGGGATTCTGGTGTGCACATAAGGCTCTGACCAGATAGCCAGGGTGCCGGGTACTCTCTGCTCCGCAAAGACCAGCTTCCAGTTGTCGTAACGCAGACCGGTGAGGTCGCCGTCATCGGAGAAATAGAAGAACTCTTCTCTGGCGGACTTTTCATTTTCGCCGGTCAGAAAAGCGAGCTGATTGTATCCATCGAGGTGCACTTTGAAGGTCTTCTTCCCTACGGTATAGCCCTTCAAGAGCTTGTCTTTAATGTCAGGATCACCTGCTGCTGCAACCAGAGTCGGCATCCAGTCTAAATGAGACATGATCTGGTTGCTAACTCGACCGGCTTTGATTTTGCCGGGCCAGCGCACCATGGCCGGTGTTCTGTAAGCACCTTCCCAGTTGCTGTCCTTCTCGTTGCGAAAAGGTGTCATACCGGCATCGGGCCAGGAGTTCATATGAGGTCCGTTATCCGTGCCGTACATGACGATAGTGTTGTCGGCAATGCCGAGTTTGTCTAGCTGATCGAGGATAGAGCCGACATTGCGATCGTGATCGATCATAGTGTCATGATAAGGTCCCTGCCAGCGTCCTGCCTGACCGAGACTCTCCGGTTTGGTATGGGTACGGAAGTGCATATGGGTAAAATTGACCCAGATAAAGAACGGCTTATCGGCTTTGGCTTGTTTAGCTATCCAATCCACCGACCTCTGAGCCACATCGTCGTCGATGGTCTCCATCCGTTTGCTTGTCAACGGTCCGGTGTCCTCGATTTTCTGGGTGCCGTCGGGCATGGCGAAGCTATGGATAACACCCCGGGGTCCGTATTTTTTTCGAAAAGCAGGATCTTTAGGATAATCCGGAAGCTCCGGCTCTTCTTCCGCATTGAGGTGATAGAGGTTGCCATAGAACTCGTCGAAACCATGGTTGGTGGGCAGCATATCGTCCTTGTCTCCAAGGTGGTTCTTACCGAATTGACCGGTGGCGTAACCAAGAGGCTTCAAAAGCTCGGCAATGGTAGGATCCTCAGGGCGCATGCCAAGAGAAGCCCCGGGCATCCCGACCTTGCTCAAGCCGGTTCTGAACACACTCTGGCCGGTGATAAAGGCAGCTCGCCCTGCTGTACAGCTCTGCTCGGCATAATAGTCGGTGAACATCATGCCTTCTTTGGCGATTCTATCTATGTTGGGTGTTTTGTATCCCAATAAGCCCATGGTATAGGCGCTGAGATTGCTCTGCCCTATATCATCGCCCCAGATAAAGACGATATTGGGCTTCTTCCCGCTCTCTTCAGCCTCGGCGAAAACCGCCAGAGGAGCTGCGAAAGGCAATAAGAAGACAACTAATCCCATTAGAAGAGTTAGTGCTCTCGACATGATGATCTCCGCATAGCTACGCTAGTAAAGCGGCTATTATAACAGAGTGAAGCATCATGACTTCTTCGAGCTGGTCAGCCGAAAATGCAAAAACTGATGACTGGCATTAAACAGACGCCGATAGCTAAGCAACACACCGGATATGGTTCCGACACCTGTGGCGACAGCTATCAAAAATATGATCACGATTTGATACTTCACCGCCGCCACCGGATGCACACCAGCCAGTAACTGTCCGGTCATCATCCCCGGCAAAGTGACAATGCCTGCCACCATCATAGTATTGATAATCGGCACCATCCCGGCACGCACCGCCGCGCTCACATGAGGTCTAGCCGCCTCCCAACTGGTGCCCCCCAGAGCAAGTGCGGTCTCGACCTGGGCTCTTTTGCTTTCGAGATCATGGGTGAAGCGCTCCAGACCTAATGAGATCCCGTTCAAAATATTGCCTAAGATCATCCCTAACAAAGGAATGGCATACTGCGGCGTATACCAGGGTTTAACTTGAATAATAAAGAACAATGCCAGAGCAGTGACCACCCAGGAGCCGGCCCAGACAGAAAACATACTTATATAACGAATGCCCGGATATCGAACAGAGACCCTATCGACCGCGGTGTATCCAGCAATCGCCGTCATAATCGACATCATGACCAAAACCAGATACCAGTGCCCGATGCCGAAAACCCAGTTGAGCACAAGACCGACCAGCATGAGCTGGACGGTCATACGCACAGCCCCAATAACTAGAGTTCGCTCCAGCTTCAAGCCAAGCAGAAGCGAGATCAAGCCATTGATTAATATAAGCCCGGCAGCCACCAGAACCTGGAAAAGACTCAAGTCAATATAATGAGCCTGCATCAGTCGCGAGCCTCTTCTTTTAGAACACCGCCGGCCAGCACATGCACTCTGTCAGCAACTCTCTGCAACTGGGCAGGATCATGAGATATCCACAGATAACTTTTCTTAGAATTATTCATATCGAACCAACGGCTAACAAGACCTTCTACATCACCGGTGGTATCAGGATCAAGAGCTGCGGTCGGCTCATCTAAAAAAAGAATATCCGGATCCAGCAAAAGAGTTCTCAAAAGGCTGACCAGTTGCTGCTCTCCCCCGGACAATCCGGCAACGGATTTGGCCAGGAAGTCAGGCTCTCTGCCAAGAATGCTGAGAAATTCCTCTAACTTCGCTTTAGGGAATTTCCTTTCTGAGAATGTTTTGAAAGAGAAAGGCAGCTTCAACTCTTCTTCGACGAACTCGCAAAAGAAAGACGGTCTTTGATGCAAATAGCTGACCCGACCTCTAAATGCGGGCACCTGTTCTGGAGCAATCTCTTCTTCGTTCCATAAGATCTGACCACTATCCACCGGGTCTAAAAGAGCCAGCGAACGCATCAGAAGCGTCTTTCCGGAGCCGGTGGCACCTTTGATACCATGCCTCTCTCCCATGCCAATAGAAATAGAGAGATCTTGAAAGAGCCAGAGCTCTTCCTTCTCGTTTTGTTTTAGATAGTCCCTACGACCTATTTCTTTTGCCGCAAGCAAAAACTCTGTCAATCTAGTATATCCCTTCAGTTATCGGTGAATCCTCTCTTTGAGCTTGAATCGCTGCTTTGCTCAATTCGATCATTTTGGCGGTCCTCACCAGCTACCGTCACGCACTTCTCGGACAAGTCTGAGAACGGCATGATCGGGCATATCCTTTAACGGAAGGGAAACTGGAGTTGAGCCCCCGCACAAAGCTCGCCCTGGTGCGTTTCCT
>CAZCBH010000010.1:0-105222 GCA_964496875.1 uncultured Candidatus Obscuribacterales bacterium
GGTGCAGATGCCGAAACAGGCGGCGAGCCAGCCGGTCGAGTAAAATGGTCAGAGTGGTCAGAAAGATTTGGATGATGCGAAGTCCAAGAAGACACTTTATAAACGGAGTTACCTCAGTGACCGCACTGGGGCTGGCACTTGTCGCCGCCTTCGGAACCGGAACCTTTCCTGTTCTCTCCTTCGATGGGACCGGCATGGATATGGACCGGTCTATAAGTATGGGCAGTATGGGCGTGAGCCCTGCTCTGGTGGATCCGGATCGGAACAGGGGTAAGAAGCACGATTGCAGCGATGTCGGATTCAGCACAATAGACAAAGGCGCCGTCAGTGGTATAGAGACTAACGAGCGCCTTGCCGTCCGAGAAGAGCTTCAGTGGATCACTATTTGGAAAAAACACAGCCAGGCCAAAAAGGTACCGCATGTGATGCCACATGTGGATTTTGAAAATAGCATGGTCCTTGCTGTTTTCGAAGGCGATAAGCCGGGAAGCAGCGGTTCAATGGTTACAATCGAAAGGGTTCGTCTATTCAAGGACAAGATGGTGGTGATTCTCGGACATGATGATATCGGTAGTGGTGCCAACAGATCCACCCTGCGTTCTTATCACATAGTCAGTTTACCCCGCACCAATCTGCCGGTGGTGTTTCATTAGTAAAGGGTCTTAGAGTACGTTGTCGAAACAACTTCATTATCGACTTCTCAGCTGCTCTTCTCTATAAAGGCCGAAATTCCGGATTTGTCCAGCTGTTCCTGAAAGGTTTTATTGTCAAGCAGTTTCTCTACTTCTATCTCGTCGATTACCGGATAAAAGGTATCTACTCGCTTGTTCGTAAAGGAATAGGAGATTTCGTCACCGGTCTGACCTTCGTTGCCCACATAAGTAGGTCTCAACCACAGATCCTTTCTCGGCATTTTCTTACCGGATTTACTATATATCTCGACTTCCGGGGGTCTGGCAAAAGCCACCAGAATCGTCTCTTTGCGCCAACCGAAGAAGCAACGCACCCTGGTTTTTCTTTTCTCCACGTCGTAAGCAATCGGTATCATCGAACGGCTATCCGGTTGCAGATCCAGATCTGTGAGAAAATTTTGCGCCCAGGTTTCGAAGACCACTTCGCAATTTTCCGGGGTCTGGGCAGGATCCATGCCCAGATCGGCACAGGTGCTTCGATGGGCCCCGTAAAAAAGGTTTTCCATGAACTCCAGTTCGGCAAGAAGATCGATTCTTGCTTCACCACTAGTAGTGGCACGCTTGACCGAACGCAAGTCGTCCTCTTCGAAAATGGTCAGGAGTATATTGCGTATAAACTTGTAAGAGAATCCTTTGCGATAGTAGAAAGTCGGCAGGGGCTCCACCCGCAGAGAGGGCTCTATCGTAACTTGAATCCGAGGTGGCGCGGTCTCGAGGCCGGACCCGGCTCCGGCTCCTGTTTCTGATTTCGCCTTTGATTCTGAGCATTTGGCATCGGAGTCGCCGGTGCTACCATTATTTTCGTTTTCTTTTCGCTTGACCCGACCGCGGAAAAGCTCTTCGAGAAGATCAGCGTAGACTTCTTCTATTTCCAGATGTTTCGACTCCACCATGGAGGATAGAGAAACCAGAGGAGCAAGGCTCCAGGTGGAATAGTCGTACCAGCCGGACTCGGCAGTCGGCCTCAAGCTGACCTTTCTGGCTTTTATAAATTTGATGAATTCATCTAATAACGAGAAATTCTCCGGTACTGAATTGCCCGGTCCGATGATTCGGGCAAGTAGATCCTCTTCATGGCTTACTAGAGGCGGAATTATCGCCGCCACTTCGATATCGAATTTGATATTGTCGTCGCCGCTTTCTCCGAAAAGAATGGAGAGATCGGGGATTCTAAGCGGATTCGAGATCCGGGCGATAATCTCGAGATAGGTCATGTAAGTATTGAAGAGGTTGGGGTCCTCTTTGATGGTGTCCGCCACCGCCTGGGCGCTCTTGCCGTCTTCCAGCAGTTTGAGCGGAGTCTGGAGAATTCGGTCCTGTTTAAAGATCGTCTTCAGCTCTTCGTCCTGGCAGTAGAAAGAAGTAGGTCTCGAGAGCACCGGATTCATTTCGAATTCGGTCAAAAACTGATTCAAGTATTCTTGCCAATTTTTGAACTCGTTCTCTCTTTGATCTAATTTGATTTTTCCAAGCCTGCAGGCGGCAAGTATACAACTGACCGCCTTATTAGAGTCCTTAGCGGTGGAGTCTTTAGTCGGAGGCTCCGGAAACTTGGTTAAGAGGCTCTCGGCCAGCTTCTTGAGAAAGACCTTTTTACCCATGAAGCGCCCCAGCCCGTTTTGAAGCAATTTTTCAAGCTGGGCAAAAAGTCCTTCATCGAAAAGTCTGGATTTATGAATCAATACTCCTGCCGAAATAAATGGCGGTTTGCTGCCTATTTCTGCCAGGCTTTTATAGATCTTTTCTGAAGCGGATGCGCCTTGCAATCTATCCAGATGGATAATCTGATGCTCCAGGGATAACTTCACCGAATGCCCTGATTCCGCGACCAGTTCACGCTGTTTAGCCGGAGATTCTGTATTGCCCATAAAATCGTCCCATCTATGTCTACTTAGACTTTTCCACTATTACTGTATAAGGAAACAGCTTACAGGGTATAGTGAGACCGGTGGATTAATGATTTAAGCTCGAGCAACGGTCTTGAATACCGAATTACAAAAAGAGTCCGATAAAGCTGCCGCCCGGGGAAAAGTGCACTGGCGCAAGAGTGTCCCCCTGCGGAAACGGCTGATCTGCTTCGTGATCATGATTCTTTCGCTCTCTTTTCTCTATTACCTGATCCTGGAAAGACCGCTTTCGGTCACAGCCGGCGGCGCGCACATTTTGCAGATCGATAAACCGGGCTCTTATGTTCTGTTTTTCACAGGCGATCTCAAGGATCCATTCGGCTGGCAGATAAACAATGGCTGGATTCGCAAGTCTCTAAAGGTGGACATAGAGCCCCTCGATGAAGGGGGACGGGTTAAGCCGGTGGAGAGTTTCAAGGACCTCTCCCAGACAAATCTTTTTTCGATAGCCGAATACGAAGTTTTCACCCCCGGTAGATATCTGCTCACCATCGTCTGGGAGGATGAGACTAAACGCTGCCAGGGACATATGTTTCTAGAAAAGGACGTGGTGGAGAAATTCTGCTACAAGTGGGCGGCAGGCATTGTCGCGCTGATCGCCTTGTTGGCAATACTGGGTTTTCCTATCGGTCCGGATTCTTGAATCTCTAGAAAGGTTTCGGGATTATTTCTTGCCGCCGAGGATACCTTTGAAGAATTTGGCCACCGGATCGTAGAACTCGTCTACCACCCGCTCTTTAAGCGGAATGATGGCGTTGTCGGTAATGTGGATATCTTCCGGGCATACTTCGGTACAGCACTTGGTGATGTTGCAATAGCCGATATGTCCTTCGTCTTTGAGATACTCCATCCGATTGGCGGTGTCTTTGGGATGCATCTCTAATCCAGCGGTTCGAACCAGGAAACGGGGACCCATGAACTGGTCTTTTCTATCGTGGTCTCTCAAGACGTGGCAGACATTCTGGCAGAGGAAGCATTCGATACACTTGCGAAACTCCTGCACGCGCTCTATGTCTTCCTGATGAATAATCCATTCACCTTCATCGGAAGGAGAAAAGGCTTTGATTTTTTTATTGACTTCGTAGTTCCAGGAGACGTCGGTGACCAGATCTTTAATCAGGGGAAAGGTTTTTATAGGCTGGACGGTAATTTCTTCTCCCGATTCGAAACGGTCCATTCTAGATTTGCACATCAATGCCGGTTGACCATTGACCTCGGCGCTGCAAGAGCCGCATTTGGCCGCTTTGCAGTTCCAGCGCACGGCCAGATCCGGTGATTCGTTCGCTTGAATATAATGAATGGCATCGAGGATAACCATCCCTTCTTCAATCGGCACTTTGTAAGTCTTGAATTCTCCTGACTCACTGTTGCCTCGAAATACCTTTAAAGTTGCTTCTGCCATTACCAGGGATCCTCGCTTTCAGTTAGTCAAAGAGTTCTTTCAAGTCTGCGGGCATCTCCGCAAGCTCGGTGTGCTCCAGCTTCATCTTATCGCCGTCTTTCGAGCAAGAGGAGTTGAGCTTGCCCCATTTCTTATCGTCGGCATCGGGAAAGTCCAGTCGGCTGTGGGCTCCACGGCTCTCTTCCCGGGAATGAGCGCTGCGGGCGATGGCTTCGGCGGCGATGATCATGTTTTTCAGATCGCGACACAGGTGCCAGCCCGGGTTGAAACGTTTGTCTGCGTCGACGGATACCTGAGAAATCTTCTCTTTGAGCTCCTCCAGTTTTTTAATACCTTCAGCCATCTCGTCTTTCTCACGGAAGATTCCGACATGGGTGCTCATGATCTGATTCATCTCTTTGTGAACATCATAGGGGTTGATGCCTCCCTCTCTTTTGAGGGGAGCTTCCAGCTCTTCAATGGCGGCATCGATGTCCTTTTCGTTGATTGAAGGCGTCTCTTTCAGGGCGTCGACATAGTCACAAGCTCCTGTACCGGCTCTTCTTCCAAAGACCACAAGGTCTGAAAGAGAATTGCCGCCCAGTCTGTTGGCGCCGTGCATTCCACCTGCCACCTCACCGGCGGCGAACAAGCCTGGTACCTTGCTCTGGCAGGTATCGGCTTCTACCCTGACACCACCCATAATGTAGTGAGCTGTCGGTCCCACTTCCATCTTCTGCTTGGTGATGTCCACATCGGCCAGCTCTTTGAACTGGTGATACATAGAAGGTAGTTTCTTCTTGACCCTCTCCGAATCTTGATAGCTGATATCGAGGAAGACACCACCGTGGGGCGAGCCTCTTCCTTCTTTGTTCTCCACATAAATGGCCCGGGCGACGTTGTCGCGGGTAGATAGCTCCGGAGGACGTCTTGCTTCGGACTTCTTGTGGTTGATGGTGGCATCTACCCACTCTTTAGCTTCGTCTTCGGTGGCGGCATAGTCGTTTTTGGTAGACTCGGGCAGATAGTCGAACATGAAGCGTTTGCCTTCGCTATTCGTCAAAATGCCGCCTTCTCCGCGTACCCCTTCGGTTACCAGAATGCCTCGTACTCCAGGCGGCCAGACCATGCCTGTGGGATGGAACTGGACGAACTCCATGTCTATGAGTTCGGCTCCGGCTTCATAAGCAAGAGCATGACCGTCGGCGGTGTATTCCCAGGAGTTGGAGGTGACGGTGAATACTTTACCGACTCCGCCGGTGGCAAGGACGACCGCTTTGGTTTTGAATAGAACATAGTCTCCGTTCTCGCGGTAATAACCGAGGGCGCCGGCTATTTTACCGTTATCCAAGAAGAGTTTGGAGATGGTGCATTCCATATAGACTTCTATGCCCTGGTGCACACCGCGATCCTGCAGGGTTCTGATCATCTCAAGACCAGTACGGTCGCCGACATGACAGAGCCTTTTCCATTTGTGTCCGCCGAAAGCTCTCTGGAGAATTTTGCCGTTTTCCGTACGATCGAAAACCGCTCCCCAGTGCTCTAATTCCCGCACCCGATCCGGAGATTCCTGGGCATGGAGCTGGGCCATGCGCCAGTTGTTCAACATCTTGCCACCACGCATAGTGTCGCGAAAATGGGTTTTCCAATCGTCACTAGAGTCGACGTTAGCCAATGCAGCTGCCATGCCGCCTTCGGCCATAACGGTGTGGGCTTTGCCAAGGAGCGATTTGCAAATCAGACCGACTGAGAGTCCGCGGGATGATACTTCGATAGCCGCTCTCAACCCGGCTCCGCCGGCTCCGATTACGATGACGTCGTGTTCGTGTGTTTGATAATTAGCCATAGCTGCTGTGTCCCTGAGTCTTGTAGGTAAAAATCACTAGAATGAAAGGAATACGAGGGGATCCATCGATCCGGCGCATACCTGGCGGACGTAGAAATCGGTGAACGCCACCGAAAAGAGGCTCATCCACGCCCAGAACTGGTGTTTCAGATTGAGCTTGGTGACCAGGTTCCAGACTCTGAAACGGCCCTTGGCTCTGGGGGAATCAGAGAAGCTGTTCAGGCAGCCGCCGCAAAGGTGACGGTAGGCGTGGCATCCGAAAGTGTAGTTGGAGAGCAGGATACAGTTGGCGAACATGACCAGGCTGAGCACGCTCACCGAGAATCCGCCGTTGGGCGGGAGCAAGGATTTAACTGCATCATAATAAAGAACTACCAGGACGACAACGGCAAGATAGAAGAAGTAGCGGTGCATGTTCTGGAAAACCAGAGGGAATTTGGTTTCACCGGTATATTTATCGGGACCGTGCATGTCTACTGCGCAGGCGGGCGGGGTGAGGAAATAAGCCCGGTAGTAGGCTTTCCGATAGTAGTAGCAGGTAGCGCGGAAACCTGCCGGAATCCAGAGGATAAGGATTGCCGGGGAGAAGTGCCACCATTCGAACTCGAAGTGGGGAGAGTAGAAAGGAGAGAGATACTGATTGTGTTCGTATAAACCGTTTTCGAAAACGCGGTAAGTGGCGTAGATGATAAAGGCGGTGAATCCGGTGGCGATAAGCAGCGGCTCCAGCCACCAGTTGTCTTTTCTCGTCGTCATCTCCGGATGGGAGACTGGTTTTGCCGTTTTTGCTTCACTCATTTGTCTGGACCCTGTGACCGTCGTCTATTCGAACTCGAACCCATACTCGAGACCGCTCTTGCGCTTTGATCGGGCTTTTCTTGACAATTCATCGTCGAAGAAATGACCGGGTCTGCCGGGCAGGAGCTGGATCACAGGATCTCTTATGGAAATCAGCGGTAGTAACAGCTTGAATGAAAGCCTTGATCACGAAGCTTGCCCGAAGCCATCAAAGCATCGGAAATTATATCAATAGAGGCTCTTAAGAGCCGGGCTTTTAAAGACTTGGTAAAGTTCCTATTTTCTTATTTGCAGAGCGCCCAGGCTCTCGACCTCGACTAGATGATTTAGTGGTTCGTTCTTGAAGTTTCATAAATAAAGATTCAGAAAACAGCAAAGGTAAAGCAGATGCAGAGGAAGCGCTCCTTATATTCGCTCTCCGGGCTGCATTCTGGAACATCTCGGCTAAATATCGGTCAGGTTGACGTATTGAAAGAGCAACCGAGTTGCCTGCCGGAGGCTGCTAGAAAGAAATGAACAAACATAGTATTCAAGAGATAAAAGACAGTCTGAATTGTCAAAGCGAGAGCGTTGTCGAAAGCCTTCTCGATCGCTCTTTACCCCTCGATACCCCTCAGTGGAGAAGGGTGGAGCAGTTGCTTACCTATTTGACCGAATTTGCCCCCGGATACAAAATCACCGAACTGACCGATGCGATCTGTTGCTTTGCAGACGATCAGAGCAAACGTGGCTTTGTGCTGGGTCAGAGCGAGTTGCTGGAAGAAATCGCCAGACGAGCTGCTTGATAGACCGATCAGTTAGGGTTTTGTTCGGTCGATGACCGCCCTTAAGCTCTATTCGTAGTATCCTTAATATCTAGTTGGATAACGAGGAATTACAGTCTGATGCCGGGTTTCATCCCTGTTCTGGGTAGCGCGTCGCTTCTATATTTATTGATGTCCCCCAGGGTCAACAAGCTGGTCTATCGACCGCTCATGTTCTTCCCTGTACCGTTTCCCGAATCGCTTCAGGACATACCTTCCCTTGAAGGGGTTCCCGGTGAAGAGTATTTTTTTGAAGGCAGCCAGGGTCAAAGATTGCATGCCTGGTACTGGAGGCGACCCGGGGCAAAATACACTTTTCTGTTCAGTCATGGTAATGCGGGCAACCTCACCATTCGGCTGGAGACCTCGAGAAATCTGCTCAACAGCGGTGCCTCGGTCTTTGTCTATGACTATCAAGGCTTTGGAAAGAGCACTGGAAAGCCCAGCGTCGAGGGCATCTGCACCGACGCCGAAGCCGCCTATGACTTCATGATGAAAGAGCTGGGTCTTTCGGGGCGAGAGATTCTTCTTTATGGAGAGTCCCTGGGTGCCTCGGTTTCGACCTATCTCTCTTCGGTGCGTGAATGTTCCGGTATCGTTCTGCAATCCGGTTTTTCATCACTTAGAAAAATTGCCGGCGAGCACTTCCCTTTTCTCAAGGTCTATCCAGATGCTCTTTTTCCAAAACCTGCCCTCGACAGTCTTTCGATTTTGAAAGCTCCTCATCCGCCGGTTTTGCTGCTCCATGGCGAGCAGGACACTGTCATTCCGGTGAGTCACAGTGTCGAGCTTTTCGAAGGTGCCGTCGGTCGCAAACAGTTCGTCAAACTTCCTCTCAGCAGTCACGCCGATGTCTGGTCTTCTTCTAAAGAGGAATGCAGCCGAGCCTTGAGTGATTTTCTCGGCCTTATCTAAAAGCTGCCGATTATCTAAATTACCCCTATAAAAGATATCCCCAAACTTAGCAGATGTCAGGGGGCGCTTTGGTCAGAATGTTAATAGGGAAGTGGTAATGATAGGTAATTTGGCGAAATGGACATTGAAACTAAAGGATTATCTTTCGAGCATACAAAGCCTTCCAAGCCATCTGCGCAGCATCTCATTCCGGGTTTGTATCAGCTTGCCCAGTGCTGGTTTGAAAGAGGCGACAAGGCTCCTGCCGAAAAGATTTACAGATTGATTCTCAAAATAGACGAAAGGGTGAACGGTATCGATTGCGGAGAAGTTGTCTTGAGTTCCTTCGACCTCGCCCAGATCCTTGCCAATAGCGGCAGGTATATGGAAGCGGAGCACCAGTATCTGGAGACGATAAACCGTTGCACCCAGTCTTTGGGACAGGACCATCCTATATTCGCCCTGACTCTCAACTCATATAGTGTTCTTTTGCGGAAAATGAAAATGGACGAGCAGGCGGCGTCTATGGAGCAGAGAGTGCAGGAGATGAGTCAGGGTACTACTCCTAAACAGAAGAACCCTGAGTACGGTTCTTACACAGCGCCGGAGAAAAAAGGAATCAGCTCGGCGACCATGGGCTGAGAACAATATATGTAAAGAGAAGGAAGCAGGAGTTCTCCTGCTTCCTTTCCGGTTAATTAAAAGAATTACCCGGTTTTTTATACCGTTGTAGGTTGACTCTTCTTCTTGATTAGATTCAGGGCGCTGCCTTCTTTGAACCACTCTATCTGCTCCGGTGTCATTGTGTGGCAGACCTCGAACTCATCTTTGGTGCCGTCTTTGTGATGGACTACCATGGTGAGGTTGACACCGGGTTTGATGGCGGTAAGACCGAGGATATCTATCTTGTCTTCTGCCTGGATCTTTTCATAGTCCGCTTTGTTTGCGAAGGTAAGAGCGAGAATCCCCTGCTTCTTCAAATTGGTCTCGTGAATGCGGGCGAAGCTTCTCACTACAACGGCTTTGCAGCCTAGATAACGAGGAGACATGGCGGCGTGCTCTCTACTTGAACCTTCACCATAGTTCTCGTCGCCGACCGAGATCCAGCCGATCTCTTCTTTCTTGTAATGACGGGCAACTTCAGAGATATTTTTCTCTTCGCCGGTGAGTACGTCATATGCCTGACCGTTCTCTTTTGCGAACTTGTTATTGGCACCGGAGAACATGTTGTCGCTTATTTTATCGAGATGACCACGATAAGCAAGCCAGACCCCCGCCGGAGAGATATGGTCGGTGGTGCATTTACCGACCGCTTTGAGAAGCACTCTAAGTCCTTGATAGTCTTTGCCGTCCCAGGCCGAGAAGGGCTCTAGAAGTTGCAGCCGATTGCTGTCTTCCTTGACTATCACTTTGACATTCTTACCGTTTTCGCTCGGTTCGAGATAACCGAGATCCTCGGCGATGAAGCCTTTAGCGGGCAATTCAGTATCGGCAGATGTTTCTGGCGCTTTCAGCTTTATTGATTTGCCTTCCTTGGTTTTGATCTCGTCGGTCAGGGGATTGAAGGAGAGACTTCCGGCAAAGGCAAGGGCCGTGACGATCTCAGGGCTGCCAATGAAGGCATAGGTCTCGGGATTACCGTCGTTACGCTTCTGGAAGTTACGGTTGAAAGAGGTGATGATCGAATTTTTCTCGCCTTTCTCTATATCATCTCTTTTCCACTGACCGATACAGGGACCGCAGGCGTTGGCTAATACGGTACCGCCAATCTCCGCAAGGGTGTCAAGCTGACCATCACGTTTGATGGTCTGGTAGATTTGCTCTGAGCCTGGAGTGATAAGAAATCCGCAACTTGCTTTCAGACCATGTTCAATACCTTGTCTGGCTACGTTTGCGGCTCTGGTCATGTCTTCGTAAGAAGAGTTGGTGCAGCTGCCTATTAAGGCGTATTTAAGCTCTTCGGGCCATTTGTTCTCTTTGACGTCTTTGCCGAGTTGCGAAATCGGCCGGGCGATGTCGGGAGAATGGGGACCCACCACATATGGTTCCAGGGTGTTCAGATCGATTTCGACAATTTGATCGAAATACTTCTCCGGATCAGCATGAACTTCCGGATCGGCGGTGAGATAACTCTGGTGCTCTTCGGCAAGACGGGCTATATCGCTTCTTTCGGTGGCGTCCAGATATTTTGCCATTCTCTCATCGAAGGGGAAGATAGAGGTGGTGGCGCCTATCTCCGCACCCATATTGGTTATGGTTCCTTTACCCGTGCAGCTAATGGAAGCGGTGCCTTCACCGAAGTATTCAACTATAGCTCCGGTGCCACCGGCTACGGTGAGGATACCTGCCAGTTTGAGAATCACGTCTTTAGGTGCGGTCCAGCCATTGAGGCTGCCTTTCAGATGTACTCCAATAAGTTTGGGCCATCTCACGCCCCAGGGCTCGCCCACCATGACGTCTACGGCGTCAGCACCACCGACTCCGATGGCGATCATGCCAAGGCCGCCTGCGTTGGGTGTATGAGAGTCTGTGCCAATCATCATTCCACCTGGGAATGCATAGTTCTCCAGAACCACCTGGTGAATAATACCGGCGCCCGGTTTCCAGAAGCCGATACCATAGCGGTCCGAAGCCGATCTCAAGAAGTCATAGACCTCTTCGTTGGTAACCCGAGCTTGCTCCATATCTTTCTCGGCTCCGACATAAGCCTGGATCAAATGATCGCAGTGGACTGTGGTCGGTACCATGACATTGTCGATTTTAGCCTGCATGAATTGCAGAATTGCCATCTGGGCTGTGGCATCTTGCATGGCGACCCTGTCCGGACGCAAGAAAGCATAGCTTTTGCCGCGCTCTGGAACGCCTTCCCATCGATCTAAATGACCGGTGAGGATCTTTTCTGCCAGGGTGAGAGGACGATCGAATTTCTTTCTCGACTCCTCGTACTTCGCTTTTCTGGAGGTGTAGAATTGCTCGAAAAATTTGGTGCTCAGTTTTGTCATATCTTTACTACTCGACCTGCTTGGTTACTGATCCTGGATTTTGGGTTACTCGGCTGATTTTAAGCGAATTGGCGGGCGCTCAGATAAATCAACCTATAACTCTTTAGGTTCTCTATATATTTATTCAGTATTAAGCGAGGGCGTTTTCTCGACCGGAATCCAGTACGAAAACACTGGTAGAACGGCAGACATGAGTCATTTTTTCGATAAACTCGAAGTCCGGTTTGGTCTGCAACCCCATCACCTCGAGATCCGATCGCGGTGCCCGGGTCATACACTCGTCCAGGGTGCCCACCAGAACCACACAACTGACCGGCTCAGGCAGCCGGCATTCTTCGATGATTCTAGCCAGGTATGCTTTAGCCCCGGCTTCTTCTTCCGGGGTGCGTACAGCACTGATCAGGTTGATTCTGCCTTTCCAGGCGCGGGTCATCTGAATGGTGAACAGGATGGCAAGATGCATGGCACCCCGGTTCAGAGACTGGTGCATATTGACCGAACTATCCGGTCTCACCCAGAGATTAATCACCTCAGGACCCGAAGAGCCGGCGGTCGAGTCGGCCCGGGAGTGCTCTTTGAACAGCAAGACTCCCACCCGGGCGCGACGGGCTTCATAAATCACCTCGAGACACTCTTTATGTCTCTCTATTACGTCGGGCACACTCAGCACAAGAATATTGGGACGGAAGAAAGCGCTCTGCAATGCTTGAAGGCCGGTGACCACACCATGGAAGTAATCTTTGCAGTCGATAGTCGACCAGGTGGTGAAGAGTTTGCTGTCGCGGAAAGTTTTGCCAAGTGCGGCTATTTTTGGTGCCAGCACCTCGGCGTGGAGATTCTCATCAGCCAATCCGATAATTTTCAATGAGCCCTCCGGACGACCGAGATCGAGCAGAAACTGTTTTTTGTCTGCGAGTTCATCCGGGTTCTCCACCGGGATTAAAACGTTCGGTTTCCAGGTTCTCGGATTATCGCGGTCGAAAACCGTCATCCTGACGAAAATCCAGGCAGCCACTGCCTCGAAGAAGCTGCTTCTGATCTCGTTCTCTTCCCCTCCTACCGAAGTTGCCACCAGCCAGACATAGATTATCAAAACCAGACCGGTGGCAATAAGGCTGAAAGTCGGATTGATGATGAACATGGCGAAAATACAGCCTAGCGCTCCAGTCAGTGGAATCAGCCGATTGATTCTCAAGGTGGGGCGGAAGCTGAGCAGACCAAGGCTCGATTCTATTAATACGATCACGTTGAGAGTGCAGTAGGTGATCAGGAAAAACATGGTGACAAGGCTGGCGATGGCGTTGAGGTCCCGTACCAATAAACCGAGCAGTCCGATGGTGCCGGTTGCCACCATGGCGTTTCGCGGTTCTCCATTGGGGGCGGTTTTGCTGAACCAATCGCCTAAAGGCAGCAGTTTTTTTGCACCCATCGCTTGAAGAATGCGCGGTGCGCCTACATAAGAAGAGAGGGCGGAGGAAAACGTCGCTCCAAGAATGCCGAGCACGACAATCGGTTGCCAGAGAGCTTTGTCCACCATAATCGTATAGTTGCTGAGCAATTCGCTGGGTGATGAAGTATAGGCGCACCAGATTGCCAGAGCAAAATAGATGACGCTGCTTATGCCTATCGCCCACAGGGTTCCGGCCGGGACGCTCTTTCTTGGATTGGTCAGCTCTCCCGACATATTGGCACCGACCATGATACCGGTAGTGGCAGGAAAGAATACTGCGAAAACCTGCCAGAATGAAGTTCCGGGAAAGTCTCCCAATAGACTGAAGTGTGAGGTGGGATGGAGCAGAGTGCGCGGACAGAAAAAGATCGAGAGGATTGAGAGCGCTATGACGGTGAGGATTACATATTGAATACGAAAGGCAAGCCCTGCTGAAATCCAGGAGATAAGACACACAGAGGCGAAAGCAAGAAGATCCACCAGTAGTGCCGGATGTTCCGGAAAAATCCAGAGCCAGCCTTCTCTGAAGCCAAAAACATACATCGCCACCACTAGAGCCTGGCTGAAGACCAGGGGAACCCCGATACTGCCGGCAACTTCTCGACCCAGTGCCCGGTAGATAATCGCAAAGGGTCCACCCGCTTCCATCCTGGTATTGGTGGCTATGGAGGAAAGAGACAGTCCGGTGCAGGCAGTGATCGTCACCGCCACGGCAATGATGGCAAGAGCGCCGAGCAACCCGGCGTTGCCGACGACCCAGCCCATCCTCAAGTACATGATAACCCCGAGGATCGCCAGAATCGTAGGCGTGAATACGCCTTCGAAGGTGCCGAATGTTCTAGCTGGTAAGTTCTGGCTCATACTGATCCCGAAGTTGTCAGCAAGGGGAGTCTCAGGGAGAGACCAAGCCGGCCATTATTACCCGAACGGTTTAAATCTTGGAGGCAAAAGATCTCATATCTTAATTTCTAAAAATAAAAATCCGAATCATTAGGAGATCTGACCTCTGGCGAAGCGGTAGACCGCGTATTTGAAGTGATGCATCTTGATCTTATGGAAGCCGGCTTCTTTCATCTCGTCATAGGCTCGGTCGGCACTCCAGCCTTCATGACGGATTCGATAAAATGAAGCCAGCATACCGGTGCGATCGGAGCCGTGTTTGCAATGCAGAAAAACAGGATGATTGCTTACATCGTCGATAATCGAGAAATATTCGTCTATTTCGCCTCGATTAGGTAATCGCCAGTAGGTCAGGGGAATGGAGATCACATTGAGATCAAGCTCCTTGCCGATAAGCAGTTCTCTATTTATCGCTTTGCGATTCCATCTCAGGCAGATGACGGTTTTTATTCCCAGCGAGCTGAGCTGCTCGAACTCCTCATCCCGGGGCTGACCTCCGCGATAGAACCAGGGGGTGATTTGCCGGAAATTTCTGATGGTAATCTGATCTGTGCTGAGGGACATTTTTTACTTGAGGAGAATCTCCAGGGCTTTCTCCAGTTGATTATCGCTCTCTCCTTGAACTAAATCAAGTTTCAAGTGCGGTGCCACGCCTTTGCCTTCGAGGCGAATGCCGTCGATGGCTATATCGTTCACCGCTAAATACAGAGCGGTGCGGTCATCTATTTGAAACAGCCTGCCTGCCACCACCGCGCCACAGGTATTGCCCCCTACCAAATACGCTCTGCCGCTATTTTTGAGGCTATAGGCAAGAAGCTCTTTACCGCTTCGTGAGCCTTCGTTTGTGAGCGCTACCATCGGACTGTCATAATAGCTGCGAAAACGGCTTGATTTGCCGTCTCTATCGATGGATTCTATATCCGGATAGCATTTCTTGCTCCGATAGAATCTGTCCAGATCCTCAAGGCTGTTGCCTCCATAGCCGTCTCTCAAATCGAGAATCAGGGCGTCGCTCTTAGCAAGGACACCTTCCATGGATTCTTCCAGGGCGTCACGACAAGCTTCGCCGCCACTCCAGAGATGCAGATAACCGACTTTCTTGGCGCCGCGCTCTAAAATCCGCGCACTATTTCTGGTGGCATCAGCATAGCCTGCATAGACTGTCTTTTTCTCCGGTTCCAGTTTGACAGTCTCTTCTTTGTCTGAGCCCGAGCGCCTTATAGTTACCTGGAATGACTTTTTTTCAGAGCCGGTGAAATTGGAGTATCCTACGTACGGATCTCCGTCAACACTGATTATTGTGTCACCGCGAGCGATACCGGAAGACTTCGCCGGACTGCCGTCGAGAACGTATTTCACCAGCCCTTCGTCATCGGTGTAGAAGCCTGTAAAGAGCTTGTCTTTCTTGTTTCCGAATAAAGAACGAAGAAAGTAGTAGGTCTCGTCATTGATGGTAAGAAACTTGCAGTGGCTTGTATCTAAAGAAGCCAGACAAATGTTCAGGTTTCTGGATAGATCGAGAAGGTTTTTGCTTTTCGAGATCCGCTCTTTCATCTCGATATACACCGGCTTCCACTTCGAGCGGGCCTTCTTTCGATCCAAAAATTTTTCTGCGACCAGTTTGTCCACCCGCGCTGCTATATCTTTGGCATAAGTTTTATCTATATAAAAAGTCTTGTCTATAGAATTTGCCGATACCGCCTGGTCAGGAACCAGGCTGCAAAAGGCAAAAATAGCCAGGCTTGCTGCCATTAAATAAGGTTTCATAAGCAAAAAGAAATTCCACTGTGGTTCTTGCACAGCTAGAATTATGGCACGTTCCAGATTTGTAGATAAGGCATCAGCACATTGCGCATTAAGCCGGCGATTTTTATCCCCACTCTATACTTTGCCGAGGGGCTGCCCTACACCATAGTCAATATGATGTCTGTGGTCTTCTACAAGAATCTGGGGGCTTCCAATGCCTTTATAGGCTCTGCCACCAGCTTTCTTGCTTTGCCCTGGACCCTCAAATTTCTCTGGTCTCCCCTGGTTGATGTAAGAGGTACTAAAAGACGCTGGGTCGTAGCATCGCAGATGGTGCTGGCTTTTGTGGTATTGCTTGCCGCTCTGGGCTGTTTTCTACCCGAACCTATGTATGCCACCCTCGTGATCTTCCTGGTGGTGGCGGTGGCCTCTGCTACCCATGATATCGCCATCGACGGATATTATATGGACGTACTGGATAAGAGCCAGCAGGCCTACTATGTGGGTATTCGAAATGCTGCATACAAAGTCGCCTGGTTGACCGGTTCGGGCTTCCTTGTCTATCTCGCCGGAGAAATGGCAGAGAGCACCGGCCTTGGAGTGAAAGGGGGCTGGTTCGTTTCATTTTTAGTCAGCGCTCTTTTGCTTCTGGTCCTGGCGCTCTTCCATATGAAAGCCCTACCGGAGCCGGAATCGCAAAGCGAAATTGAGAGCGATCTTTCTAAAGAGAGACTGACACTCAAGAAGTTCGGCGACATTTTTCTTGATTATTTAGATCAGCCGCGCATTGTTGCGGTGATTATTTATATATTGATCTTTCGGCTCGGTGATGCCCTGATGCTCAAGATGGCGCAGCCATTCTTGTTGGATGAGTTGAGCAAGGGTGGACTGGCCATATCGACAAAAGAGGTCGGCATCATATACGGTACCGTCGGCATGCTCTTTCTTCTTGCCGGAGGAATATTCGGGGGATGGCTGGTGAGCCGGTACGGCTTGAAAAAATGCTTGCTGCCCACGGCTTTGATTCAAAACGGCGCTATCCTTCTATACTGGTGGTTGGCTCACAGCAAACCCCAGGGAGAAGTTCTTGGATTCTTGAATCTCCATGGTCGAATGTTCGAGGCAGAGATTCTTTTCACCACCCTGGTCAATTCTGTAGAGCAATTCAGTTATGGACTGGGGGTGGCTGCTTACACCGTCTTTCTTCTATCCACGGTAAAGAAGAGCTACAAAGCGGCACATTATGCCATCGCCACAGCGCTGATGGCACTCGGTCTTTTGATACCCGGAGCGGTGAGCGGTTTTATCCAGGAAAGTATCGGTTACGAACTGTTCTTTCTCGTTAGCTTTTTGGCTTCCCTTCCTGGTATTATCGTCATCCTGTTTTTACCTCTTAGCACAGAAGATCATGGAATATAGAAAGTTAGGAATCTGGGGAGCGAAGGTCAGCGAGGTCTCCCTCGGTAGCTGGCTCACTTACGGCAATGTGGTCGACAATTCTCTTGCCGTCAGCCAAATTCACCATGCCGTCGATATCGGCATCAACTTCATCGACACTGCCAACGTCTATGCCCAGGGCAAATCGGAAGAGGTTGTGGGAGAAGCCCTTACGAGTCTGCAGCGTGACAAGATTTTTCTGGCTACCAAAGTCTATTTCCCCATGGGTGAAGGTCCCAATGATAAGGGATTATCGAGAAAGCATATTTTCGAGCAGTGCCATCACAGCCTCAGACGATTGAAGACCGACTATATAGACCTTTACCAGTGTCATCGTTACGATCCAGAGACGCCGGTTTTCGAAGTGGTCAAAACCATGGCCGACCTGGCTAGCCAGGGCAAGATTCTTTACTGGGGTGTCAGTGAATGGCCGGCTGACAAGATCCAAGAAGCCTGTGATAAGGCTCGTTCTCTCAATGCCATGCCCCCTGTGTCTAATCAGCCCTGCTACAACATGCTGGATAGAAAGATAGAGTGCGAGGTGATTCCGGTAAGCGAGAAAAACGGTCTTGGCCAGGTGGTATTCTCGCCTCTTGCCCAGGGCATTCTCACCGGCAAGTATAAGCCTGGTCAACCTTTCCCTAAAGGCAGCCGTGCCGAAGATGAACGGGTCAATATGTTTATCAAAGGCAAAAATCTGACCGATGATCCTATTTTGCGGCAAGTAGAAGAGCTTGGCAAAATTGCCGCCGAATTGGATCTGACCATGGCCCAGCTTGCACTAGCCTGGTGCCTGAGGCTGCCTGGTGTTTCGAGTGTTATCTGCGGCGCCACAAAACTGGAGCAGATTGACGACAACGCGGCGGCATCCGGAGTGGTGCTCGAACCCGAGATTATAGAGAGAATCGAGAATATTCTCGCCGCTCCGGTCTGTCATTGAACCGACATCACCGCCACAATCTTATCGACCAGCGTTTGAGGATCCAGTCGGGTATCCAGATAAAGGGCGTTCTCTTCACCTGGTTCTTCCAGGGTGGCGAGTTGACTATCAAGCAGATTCGGATTCATATATTCGTGGGTGCGAAGGGATAGACGGTTCGCCAGTAAGTCTCTTTCGCCCTTCAGATAGAAAAATCCGACCTCGTCGCGACCGGCCTTATCTAAATCTGCCAGCAATTCCTCTCGATACTTCTCTTTCAGGGCGGAGCAGGCCAGCACAATTGATTTTTTGTCCTGGATTGCATCGACGATTATTTGATTGAGGGCGGCTAGCCAGGGGGTTCTGTCCGAATCATCCAGAGGCGTTCCAAGGCGCATTTTCTCCTTGTTATAAACCGGATGATAATCGTCGCCGTCGTAGAATCGGCAATTCAATCTCTTTGCAAGAAGCTTTCCGACGGTGGTTTTGCCGCAGCCTGATACTCCCATCAACACAGCCGCTTTCATGATCAGCCTCTTGAATCCATTAGTGTCACCGGCTCTATTTTAGCTTTATTGAGTTAACATATAAGTAATAAAGGGTAGGTTAGAAAAGAACGAAACTTCCGTCAGGGAAAGAGGTCACTGAATATGGTGCATTCAAGCAGATTCGAAAAGAGAAGCCGACGGGGAGGTAGGCAAGCCGCCGCTTTATTTGCCCTGCTCATTCTTCTCAGCCCCCTGGCCGGATATTCGGCTGAATCAGAATCAGAATCAGGAGCAGAAACAAAAAAAGACGAGACTACCACTCCCCAGGCTTCCCCCAGCATCGAAATGGAGCAAAAACTAGAATCTCTTGCCAAAGAGAAGGCAGATGCCGAAGAGGCAAAAAAGGCTGAAGAAGCCGAGAAAGCAGCCATGGAAGCGGCAGCTGCAGGAGAGGTGAGAGAGAAGAGCGCATCTTCTGATAAGAAAAGCGGCTCTATGAAGCTCTTTGGTCGGATCGAGCAGATCTCCGCTTCCGGCGATGTGAAGATGCCTGTTCTCAAGGCTATGACCGCCAAGCTAGATCCCCGGGGCAAGAAAGTCGAGACCGGGGTGGACGAAAACGTCTATTCCGGTTCTATCACCCAGAACTTCCCCACCGACTTCCGGGGGCAGTGGGGCGGAACCCTGGAGATCTGGAGCTATCATTACAGTCCGCTCTATTTGCAAGTCGACCGAGCCGAAGCTGTTCAGACGGTGAAGATATTGCAGCGGGGACGCAAAGGCAATGTCAATTTCGACTTCTTCCAGGACAGCCGGGGTAAGACCACGCTCAAACCGGCCGAGGTTCTTGTCTCGGTGCCGATGAAAGATACTTACTCTTATGGTCAGATGATGAAAGGGACCACCGATATGCAGAAGCAGATGGCGCCTTTCAACAAACAGTTCGAGCAGGTGATGGGCAATATGGAAGCGCCGGTGGTTAAAATCAACTTCGGCAATTTCCAGACCGACGGGGTAACCGTAACCGGTGTGTCGGGGAATCAGGCCAGGCAGTCTGTGGTCAAGAACGTTATCCGGCAACTGGCTCCCAATGTAATAGAGCAGCAGATTGTTACCAGAAGCGTAACCAAAGTGAAAGGGACGAATAAGACCAATACCGGCTATGCCGAAAGTGTGCTGCGTTTCAAAAAGCTCAGTGACCAGAAGCTCTATGTCTTGACCGCTTCTGTGAACTACACGAGTTCTGGCAAGTATCTCGACAAACTGATTATGTATGGAACCGTGGACCGGGGTAGATTGGTCCAGACCGATCCGATGGCCGGTCTCAACAAAATGATGGGTGGGATGATGAATCTCCAGGGGCTCGGAAATATGTTCGGGATGCCGACGACAAATTCAGGCGGCAAAAGTCCGTTTGCCGTGCCGGGAGCCTCAGGGCAGCCTGTCCCTCAGGGCTCGACTCAAATTCAGGGCATGCCTGAAGGTTTCAATCCCTACGATATTCTGAAAAGAATGAACCAGCAGAATAAATAGTGGGTTATATTTGATCCGGTTTAACCCCCTATGTATTGAAGGCGTATATTGCCATGACCATACAGTCTCTAGCCCAGTTTGTGGACGACATGATCGTCCAGAGCGACTACCCAGGCTTCGAGCCCCGGGCATACAAGATTGGTCTCAGTCAGGATCTTCTCAAAGGTCCCGCCAAGCTCTTTGGTCAGGCTCTCGACCATGATTCGATATATGTCCGGCTGGTCGCCCTGCGCTGGTTTCAAGAACGTCCCCAGTATCTGAAGCCCTATATTCGCCCTGTGTTGGCCATGGTCGACAGCGAAGACCACTGGCTCAGGATGGAGTCGATAATGGCGCTGGAGAGGCTGCATCAACCCTCTGAGGAGATCGCGTCCAAAGTTGCTGAGCATCTCTTCGATGAGGAGATTGTCGTGCAGCAGGTGGCAGCCAGAGCGCTTGGAAAAATCGGCAAGAGATTGAAGTTGAAAGATGGGGTCGTAATAGATTCTTTGACCCGGGTCGCCCGGGATGGCGATGCTCTCGTCAAGCGCAAGGCGGAAAAAGCGTTGCGGAAAATAGGTGTCTATAACTGAGCTCTGAGGGACTTGCTTACGGTTTTCAGACGATCTGCGAATTTGTGCTCATTGACCAGTCGGCTATAAAAGTCATGTTCAAAGTATTGCTCTAGAAAGTTCCAGTTGTAGTCGACTATCTTCGCAAGCGAATCAGAGACTGTCTTGATCTCTGAGGCAAGCTGCTTGAACTCGTCGATAAGCCCTGGTTCAATATCATAACTCTTGTCTTTGAAGTGTCTGTGCAAAGAAGCCAGAGTCGTTGCCAGACCTTCTGCCAGACCATGAAGATACTCACGAATCATCTTTTCTTCCAGGGTGACCCTCTTGTCTTTCAGAGAGAGGAGAGTCTTCGATATGGTAAGAATCGCTCCGGTAGCCGCTTCTATCGCTTCGATGGCGGGCTCTGAATCAGGCTCTTTACTTTGATGCATCTTCTCAAAACCAAAAATCCGTTGTACCTGAATAGATTACAACGGATTTCGATTTTTTTGCTGTAGCAGTTCCGGATAGAACTATTGTGTTGTCGACTGGACCAGTTTCAATCAGGAGGTTTTGATTATGCTTCGCTTCGTTGGCTATCGAAGAAAATAGGTAGGTCCAGTCAACAACACAAAGATTTTGACGACTAGGATGTAATCGTCGGTGTAAGAGCAGGTTTCTCAGATACTTCCAGGGTGGATACTTGCAACTGAGCTCCCTGGGTTCTTCTGAAGTTATCGAGATAACGGCGCAGAGCTTCTCTTATCAAATCAGATCTGGTTCTGTGCTCACACTTGGCTATGTAGTCCACCTGCTCTAGCATGGCTGGTGGTAGCGCGATCAGTACTTTCTTGGGCATCTATTAGTTCCTCACAACGGCAGAGTTTTCCACTGGACTACTTGTTCGTGTTTCCTGTAGTCCAAATACTTTTTGCACGGTTTTATAAAAATTGATTACCGTGAGATTGGTGGCAGCGGGATCAATCAACCACCATCGACGGGTATAAACTTTACACACCTTCGGCAATATCGTAAAGGTCTGAAAGGGGCATAAATGCTCAATTATGGTTGAAATTGCATAAAAGGTTTTTCCGAATTTCGGAAAAGCAATACTGGTAAGAATCAGATACTGTCGAGGTTCTAAGTAAGACAAATCTATACACGTTTGTATTAGCAGAAGACATATACGAGGGCTTGCAAAACTCAACTTTTGTGCTAAGGGATGTATCGCAGATCTGTTGAAATTCCGTTACAGTACGGACCGAAATAGTACGTAGCATTGTCTTACTGATTGCCTTCGTAGGCTTGTTCAAACTGTGATGCAATCAGGGTTGCGGGTGAATTGCCCGTGCCGGAAATCAAACATTTAGCGCTCCTAATATGGTTGCACATCACTACCCGAATCTCATATCAAATGCATGTCAATCTTATGCAGATTCCTGCCCCTATCGCTGATACCATTTATGGTACTAATCTGAAATTAAGTAATCTCGTTCATCTGAATATTGCCTGGCTGTACCATTCGACCTCAGAAATTTATCTGTTCTAAACAATTGCTGTATTGGGCAACAGTACTTGTTTTTACTCGTGTAGTAGATGGTTCGGTCAAGTTTCTTTACTCAGTTACTTCTCTGAAAGATGAGCTAATATCATCATGGTCAAACAGAAGGAATTCCTTTATATATGATTCTTGCAAGTTGGAACGTGAACTCTATCGGAGTACGGCTGCCCCTGGTCATCGACTGGCTCAAAGAGAGTAAAGTCGATGTTCTTTGTATCCAGGAAACCAAGTGTGTTGATGAGAAGTTCCCGAAAGACGACTTTCTCGCCATTGGTTATCAAAGCGCATATTTCGGTCAGAAAACCTATAACGGTGTGGCTATTGTTTCGCGGTCGGAGATAACCGCAGTGGAGACCAACTTCCCCGGTATTCCGAATCCTGAACAAGCACGTTTTGTCAAAGCGGAAATTGAAAGTGTCACGATACTTAATTCATATATTCCTAATGGATCCGAGCCGGGCTCTGACAAGTTCGAATACAAGATGGCTTTTTTAAAAGCGCTCAGTCAGCATCTGAGCGATCGTTATTCGAAGGACAGTCGACTGCTCTTGTGCGGAGATTTCAATATCGCTCCACTTGATCTAGACGTCTATGATCCCGACAAGACGAAGGGTCAGATTCTAGTATCCGACGAAGAGAGAGCTGCTCTCGAGAAGCTCAAGGACTGGGGCTTTGTCGACGGCTTTCGCAAACATGTAGAGGAAGGAGGGCACTACACGTGGTGGGACTATCGTCAGATGGCCTTTCGCAGAAAGATGGGTTATCGAATTGATCATGTATGGCTATCCGAGGGTCTGGCGCCGGCCTGTGTCGGCTCCTGGATTGATATCAGCCCGCGCAAAAAAGAGAGACCATCGGACCATACTCCGATTCTAGTTGAGTTGAAAGTATAGCTCTCAGATCCTAGGCCTTGGCTTTCTGTCTGCTTTTGGTGTCTTCGTTCTTTTCATAAGAGAAGATGATGTCAGCCTTTTCTATGCCCTGCAGGTCTTTGAACTCGCCTTCGATAATGAGATCGGCAAGTTTGGAGCAGTCACGGAAATAGCTGTCGGAAGGTCTCTCTCCTTCTAGCTTTCTGGTCAGATCTTGGCAGAGAATATCGGCAGCCATAGTAGTGACCCGATCGTTTTTCTCGTGGGCCCAGAGGGCGGTGACGATCATGATCACCGTATCCTGCACCCGACCCGACATCTCTGCGATGCGACATTGTCTATCCGGCAGCTTGAGCTGGTGTTTGACCATCGCTTCGCTGAGTTCGAGAGGATGCTGATGCATCTGCTCCAGAGCGAAATTGAGATGTGTGTTCAGCTTGGGATCCATGCCCTGGATCTCACGCTTATCCTTGCCGCCCATGATCTGATTGACATACCACCAGCCAAAGGCGCTCAGTTCGCTCTTCAGCTTCCAGGCATGGGCAGGGTTCAGGGGATTGAAGGCTTTGATGCCGTGCTTCTGCAGAGCCAGGCCTACCGGCTCGAAATAGGTACTGCCATGTTCTTTAGCCAGAGACTTGAAGAAAGCCATACCGAGCATCTCGCCTTCTCCCTCATAGATACAGGGGGCGAGAAAATCGTGGACATTGTCACCGAAGAGATGACCCTGGACGAAGGAGCGTCCGCCGTGGGTCTTCATAAACAGCTCGATGGCGCACTCTTTCTCCGCTTCGCTTCCGAATATCTTAGCGATGATGCACTCCAGCTCTCCGCGGTAGCCCTGATCTAACAGCCAGGAGCCCCAGGAGACCAGGGCATCGGATCCGGCTATGAGAGCGGCAGCTCTGGCTATTCTTCGCTTCACCAGCTCGCGCGTTTCAATCTTTTTGCCGTAGGTCTCGCGAAAATCGGCCCAGGGCAGCATATTTGCCAGCATCATCCGCATTACCCCAGAGGCGGTGGCGCAGAGAGCCAGTCTTCCCATGTTGAGGCCATGATAGGCCACGGTCAGACCATCGCCTTTTAGCGGAACTAGAAGATTATCTTTCGGGACTTTGAAGTCGGTAAATTTGAGACCGTTGTTATAGGCATGAGAAAGAGCATGCAGTTTGTAGTCGACAATCTGGAAATGCTCATTCTGTTTTGGCGGTAACTCGGCAATAATCGCTGCCGGCTTACCGTCCACCAGACAGACTATACCTACCGTTCTGCCTTCGATGGCGTTGGTGATGAAGAGCTTTTCTCCATTGATCACATAGTGATCGCCTTCAAGAACCGCAGTTGTTTTGAGGGCGGTGAGGTCGGAGCCCGCGCCGGGTTCGGTCAGAGCGAAGGCCGAGAGCATCTCGCCCGATGCCAGCTTGGGAAGATATTTCTCTTTCTGGGCATCGTTTCCGAAGGTTCTGAGCGGATCGACCGCACCAATACAACCGTGCACCGAAGCGAGACCGGCTATGGTGGGCTCGATAGTGGCCACCCTGGTTAAAAATGCCATGAACTCTCTTACCGTGACACCCTGACCACCGTATTTTTTGTCGATCAAAAGACCCCAATAGCCCGCCTTAGAAAGTTCGTTGAGCAGATCGTTCGATATTTTTCCTCTCTCGTCGTACTGGGCATTACGTCTGCGGTAATCGCGAATCACCTCCAGCGATTTCTGCATTACGGGGTTCGAGAGTATGTCAGGCTTCTCTTGCGGAGTAGTAAATAGGTCGATAGGGATGGACGACTCCCAGACTGCCCGGTGAACCGGCGAGTTCACCGTCTTATATTGCGCTGCGAAAAGAGCTTCCACCTCGTCGTCGACCCGGTCGACAGCCCCGGTCCGTCTGGCTTCTTCCTCGCTCTTGCCCGAAAGGCGCATCGCTGTTTCGGCAAAACTGGTTTCTTTTTCTGGATTTGTCATAATTTTTCCATGTAGACCTATATAAAGAATCCCAATGTAATTTTACCTAGGCTGAGAGGAATTGATTCATCTTCCGAGCGGGAATCTATACATAAGCAGTTTAATGTTTCCCGGACTGAAAACCTTTATTTGGTAGGCTTCTTCCACCTGGAAGTGGCGAGGGCGAATGAAAAACAGATATGAAAAATGAAAGCATAATTTCTCTTCCGATCAAGAAAGTCGCTCTTTATAAGCATGGAATGGGCTACTTTGAAAGGTCAGGCGCCCTGAACGGAGCAGAACATGTCGAGTTGTCTTGCTCTTTAGACGAAATAGACGATATGCTCAAGTCACTGATTGTATTGAGCGATGCGGGCGGCCCGGCGAATATTACCTATGATTCGAGCAAGCCGACTAATGAAAAACTCTCCGAATTCGGCTTCGACCTTCGCAAAGTAAAGGGTTTCCCCGATTTACTCAGTCAGCTCAAGGGGGCTTCGGTGATTGTCGATTTCGAAGACAGGCAGCTAGAAGGGCGTCTGACCGGGGTGGATCAGGCTGAAAGAGTAGTCGATGGTACGGTCGTCGTTGACAACTATGCGGTTCTTTATTCTGCCCAGAATGGCTTGACCAGAGTCGATCTTGCCGCCATCAAGGGTATTAGATTCAAGGACGAGAAGCTCGCCGCCGAGGTCGCTCAACAGCTGGACCTGCTCTATCTCTCTTTCAGTAAAAAAGACCGCAAGAATCTACTAGTTAATCTCAATCAAGGTGGTCAGGGAAAGGTAACCATCGCCTATTCGATACCGACACCTATATGGAAAACCAGCTATAGACTGGTATTTTTGCCGGAAGAGAGCTTGCTTCTGCAGGGCACGGCCATCGTCGACAACGTCCAGGACGAAGACTGGGAGGACGTTGCCGTTACTCTGGTCTCGGCCCATCCTATCTCTTTCATCCAGCCTCTTTACGAACCTATAAAACCCCAGCGCAAAAGAATGCCGGCCCAGGGCCTCAGTTCCACCGACCCTTTTATTCCGGAAAGAGCCGTCCCGGCTGCTCCAGTGCCGGCAGGGGCGATGAGTCTACGTCAGGAAGCGGCTTTTGACGGTAGCTGGGGAGCCGCCTCGACAGGAGCAGGCGTCGCCTTGCAGATGCAGGATTTCGCCGGCTCTCTTGCCCTGTCTCTGGATGTGGAAGCGGTGGAATCCGGGGAGCTTTTCGAGTATCGCATCGAAAAACCGGTGAGCATTCCCCGGGATAGTTCCAGCTTGATTCCTATCGTGCAACAGGAGATCAAAGGGGAGAGAGTCTCCCTGTTTAATGAAAACAAAAACAACGAGTTTCCCTATGCGGCGGTCAAGTTCAAGAACTCTACCGGGCTCACCCTGGAGAGCGGACCGGTGACGGTTTTCGAAGAGAGCTCCTACGCCGGCGAATGTCTTCTGGATGTGGTCAAGCCTGATGACAAAAGAATTCTGCCCTATGCCCTGGACAAGTCCATCGCCATAACCGTCCAGAGGAAAAATGAGGAGAAGCCGGTTTATCGAGTACAACTTCTGAACGGTATCTTGATAATGCACTCGAAACGGCTTTCAAGCATGGAATACAAGGTAGAGAATCTGGCAACAAAAGAGAAAGTGGTTTATATAGAGCATCCGGTCCAGGAGAACTGGAGCCTGGTTTCGGAGCAGGAACCGGAAGAGGAGACCAAGAACTTCTATCGTTTTCGCCTAGTGCTCTCGGCCTCTTCTAGCCGCCAACTTGTTGTGGAGACCGAATCACCCAGTCAATACCAGATTAATATCGCCAACCTTCGTCAGCTAGACAATCAGTTTCAGTGGCTGCTTGCCCAGAATTTTGCCAGTGAAAGTTTCTTGGATTCTATAAAAGCAATGGGCACGCTTCTTTCGGAGATAGGTGACCTAAATGAGCGTATCTCTTCTATACAGGTAGAGATTAAGGACCAAAAGGACAATCAGGCTAGAGCCAGAGAGAACGTGAAGACTCTCGGGGCAAATGCCCTTCGCTTTCAAGAAGCGATAGAGAACATAGAAAACAGAATCGTCGAGTTACAATCCGACCTTGAAACGGCTAATACACTTTTGAAAGAGAAATACTCTAAATTGAAAGAGGCGGCCATGAAAGAGATGGAATCGGATCTGATTTTTAGAGGATAGCTCATCGTGAGCAAAGGTGATACCGGCAATAGAGCTCTGCAACTTCCCGGTCCTTCTGAAAAGGGCAACGGCAGAATCATGCTTTTTTATGGGCTTTCACTGGGGGCGGTGGCGTTACTCTTTCTTTTGATGTTTGGCTACGGCGGCTACATGCTCTATTTAGGCAGCCCTGTGTTAGCCGCTTTTCACTTTCTTTTCATGACCTTCTTTATCTGGTATTTCTCCGGCGCGTTTTTGCAGGGGGCCGCTGCCATGAAGCTTTTGAGTACGGGTGCTACGCCGGATTATCTTGGTCAGGAGATTTACTTCAGAAAATTGCGACAGGCTCTTAAGGTATTGCCGGTTCGAAAAGATCCCCATTTGACTTATCTCAATCTCTATATCGCCTATGCCCAGAGACAGCAGGGTAAACATGAGCAGGGGCTGGATACAGTCACCGAAGATGATATCAAGCTGATCTCTTCTAAGGCGATGCGATATCCCTATCTTGTGGTCGAGCTAATAAGTGCCGCCGCATCGCTTTATGAACTCGAGCAGTATGACCTTGCCATGGAAAAGCTAAAGGAAGCCGGCGCCATCTGTAAAGAGCGCAAAGAGAAAGATCGACACGCCCAGATCTATGTTCTCACCATAAAGGCTCTGGTGCTTGCCCGCCTTGAACTCTACGAAGAGTCTGATTCCTTTTCCCGGGAAGCGCTCAAGTATATAAGCGAGATGAAGAAGCTGCCACTGTGGATGATGCCTGTCTCGGTCGAGCAATATCGTTTTACCAATCTGGTTAATTTAGCCACCATTTCGATTCTTACCGGCGATCTAGACAAGATTGAACTGCAGATAATGCAACTTGAAGCCGCATTTAATAAAGACAAGAAGATCATCAGCCCCTTTCATTTCACCGAGTGTATCCGGCTATCCGAGGGGCTGAAAAGAATCGACCGCCTGGATCTGGCCCAGACCGTGCTCGGTATGATCTATGGTGTCGCCTCCTCTATGCCGGGTCATCCGGCCATAAGCCGGCTGCTCGATACTTATCAGGAGGTCCTCGAGTTGAGCGGCAGGCAGGATGATGTCTCTACCATGCGGGCATGGCTTCTTCCGATCAATCACTGATAGGGTCTGTTGCATTCCTCTTCGATGCGACAGTTGGCGAGGTATAGATGTTCTATCAATCGATCGAAGTCCTTCAGCTGAGCTACTCGGGCGCAGGCGCTCAGCCCTTCCTTTATCACAAGAAGATGAACCCTGAACTTTCTGAAAAGGGGAAGGATATTCTCTTTGAGAGAACTATCCAGTAGGAACCATTCCGGAATCAATTTATCTGAAGGGCAGAATATCCTGTACTTATTGACCAGGGTAAGGGGACCGCGCCTTGGATAGAAAGCAGTCTCCGCCCTGCCTTCTATCAACTGGTCCAGCGGTTGATCGAAGATGTTTTTGCAGATTTCGAGATGCAGTTTATATTGCGCTTCGATTTTGACCGTCAATTCATGATAATCGAATTCGTTGTAGACCAGCTTGAGGGTTACCGGCACCCGTTTATAGAGCCCGCGAAGATATAACAGCCTTTCTGAATTCTCCGGAGCTTGAGGATATATAGTAATTGAATCTCGGTCCAGGGTTTTTGTGGCGACAAGAAATGCATCGTAGAAAACCGGCTCGATGGTGATTGTGATACCGCCTGATTTTATATAAGCAGGGATGTTGTCGCCGAACTCTTGCTCCAATAATGTCGAGTCAGTGTGATACTCGATACCGGAACCATCCAGAATCTGCATGTTCATCTCATGTTCGCGGGCTTCGGTCAGTCTCTCTTCTAACTTAGGCGCCCTCAGCAGTTCACTGGCTTCTTCTCTTTTTTTATTTCTTTTATCAATCAGATGGTTGTTGACCGTGACCGATAGCCAGCGCAGGCTGGGAAGCAGAGCGAAGAAGAGACCGAAGCTTATATAAATCAGAAGAAATATAGCGGAGGGCGTGACAATCGGATTATCGATATAGAGCCTGTACAAGATCAAGTAGAAAACAAGATTGCAGAGGGCGAAGGACCATAAAAATGTCGCTCTCGCGCCCCGGGCGCTCGAGAAGGTCAGCTTCTCCCGCTTGAAGAATGGGCTGATTCTCTCGCCCGATTCTGCCCGGGCGCTTATCTGCATGGACGGAAAGATATAGACCGTATTGCCGGATTCGCAGATTGTCGGATAGCCATTGAAGCGAACTAGAACTGGAGTGATGGATTCGCTGTCAGCTTTGCCTGACTCCAGATATGGTGCCAGTTGTTCGGCAATAACCACCCCGTGGTTCTGTCGAATCAAATTGGCAATCAAGCTCCAGCGGCGGTTTTCGTTCATTGTATTGCCGGCATCTGCATCTGTATCTGTATCTACGCCGAGCATAAAGGTGATGATGTCATAGCCGAAACTCGTATTTGCCTGCTTCCTCTCTCGGAAGAAGGAAGGCAGATATTCATAGTCGCCGGGCCGGTAGCGCCATTTAAAGAGAGAGATGAAGGGATAGAGGAGATCGAGGACCGTGACCGAATATTTGCCCTTCCTGCGGTCTGCTGTCAGAGGATCGCCCATGCCTGCCATGGTGAAGAAGGCAATTAAACAAACCGGCGAAATCGCCAGCATAAAGCCTAAAAAGCAGCGAAGTAGATACTCGCCCAGTTTATAGACCGGGACTAAAACAGGTCTGAGGCGCTCTTTGAAGCGATGATTCTGTAGAAGATTGCGAAAACCCGGATTGAAGCTGTATACAAGCGAGCCTGACCGGTCCGCCTCTAGAGCCCCTCCGGTTGCCGAGATCAGGTTCTTGAGAATGAACTCGGTCTTGATCAATGAGAATCCGGTGGCGGTTGCGACATCGGCGGGAGCTACTCTATAACCGAGATGAGCAGCCGCATCCGCCACTTTTATTCTGTCTGCGGCGGTTATTTGAAAGATCTGATCCGATGCATCCAATGAATACTTCAGCCCTGAAGAAAGTCTACATTCAATGAGCGCGGGGTGCTCTTGCGATTAGTGATCGATAACTTTACTTCGGCACCCTCGATTATGTCGATGATTCTCTGACCCACCGCGCATCGCCGCCAGCCCCGGGTCAATCTCACATCTTCGTGCTCTTCGGCAAGTCTCTCTGCGTCCAGGCGAACGAGAGACTGAATCTCGTCTCGGGTGGCTAGGTGTTCGGTGGCCAGTTCGAGTTCGTCGGCAAATATTTTGAGGAGCAGATAGATAAAATCGCTTGATATAATCTCTGAGCGGTGGGGCGCTTTACCTGTGGCGATGCTCGGGCACTCTGAATCTGACAGAGCAAGACCTTTTTCGACACAGTCGATGATATCGTCACCCCAGCGATTGACTTGATCGATTCTTATGCCTCTCATCTTCTTTAGATTGGCCAGGGATCTGGTTTGTCTTCTTGCCACCTCGATCATAAGGTTGTCTTGAAGAATTAGCCTGGGAGGCTTGTTCTGACCGCGTGCTTCTTCGTCCCGGAAACTCCAGAGTTCTCTCAGTACGGCAAGCGCTCTCGAATTGAGCTTAGAGGCTCCTTTGATCTTGAGAAAGTCCCTGGAGCGATCGGGCAGGTAGAGCTCTTTTTCTTCATAGGATTTGCACTCTTCTAAAACCCAGTCAAGCCGACCTGCGTCTTCGAGTTGCTTCTCCAGCTTCTTGGCCAGAGGCTCCAGATGAAGCACGTCGTTGACGGCGTATTCCATCTGGCTGTCCGAAAGAGGTCTGGCCTGCCAGTCGGAGAAGCTCTCGGTTTTTGGAATTGTGATGGAAAGTACTTCTTGCAGGAGCTTTCGATAACCGGCTGAATATCCGTATCCTGCGAATCCGGCGGCGATTTGAGTATCAAAAACATTGATCGGTATCAATCCGGATTCCTGGAAGATTATATTCAGATCTTGACTGGCGGCATGGAATATAGCTTTTACTTCCGGGGACGCAACCAGCTTCCAGAGCTCGTTCAGCTCTTTGCACTCGAAAGGATCGATAATGAAAGGTTTTCCGTCGACGCAGCACTGAATCAGGCAGAGTACCGGAAAGTATGTTCGCTCGGGTACGAATTCCAGGTCCAGGCAGACTGTCTTGTGTTCGTCTATTAGAGCAAGAAGCGGCTTCAGCTCTGTACTCTTGGTGATGATATGCACTTAGCTTTTTCCGCTCGCTTCAATGGGATTGGGGTCGGTGAGTTTACGGCGGCACCAGTTCAGGGAGCCGCCTCTTCCCATGATCACCGCTTCATTGTGAACTAGTTTCGGTAAGGGAAAGTTGAGATCCGGAGCTGAGAGGGTACCGACCTCCAGGTTGCCACCAAGGGCAATGGCGGCAGGTCCTGCTGTATCCCAGGTCTTGAGTTTGCCCGAGAGATGGATCATTATATCCGCCTCTCCTTCCAGAATTCTCGCTACTTTCAAGCCGATGCTGCCGGTTTTGATCACCTCCACCGAATCGATCTCTTCGATCCAGGGATTGCGTTTTCTGTCTCTGGTACCCATGATCACCCGGACGCTAGATCTCGAGTCGGACGAGTCCGTTGAATCTGTTGAATCCGTAGAAAGAGCACTTTGCTCGCCGATTGAATCCACCTTGCCCTGGCTGTATCGCACGAAGGCGCCGTAGCCCGGACCGCCGTAATAGCATTTGCCAGCCTCAGCTTCGCAGACAAAGCCGAATACCGGTTTGCAATCTACTAATAGACCGATCATAACCGAGTATTGACCGTTTCCTTTTATATAGTTTTTGGTGCCGTCTATAGGATCTATCAACCAGACCCGGCTGCTTGCCACCGCGGTGGGATGGGTAAGGTCTTCTTCCGAAATCACCTGATCGCCCTCGAATCGGGAGGAGAGCTCCGCCACTATTATTTTAGACAGGGCTGTGTCGGCGCTGGTGACCGGATCATCCGGACCGGTCTTTTCGCGAATCTCGATCGAGTCGCGCATAGAAATTGCGAGCCGACCGCATTCTTCAGCCAGGCGCCTAACGAAATCTATTTCATCGTTATCTAGATAAGGCGCGTTTGTCATCGGCAGGATATTCTCAACTGGAGCGACTGGCGGCCGCTTCGTCGGTATACATCTGACATCCGAACTCGTCGGCGAGCTTGTTGTCTAGAAGGTCGGCCACATAAGCTACGTGCCAGACAAGATCGTCGAGCTCTTCTTGAACGAGACCGAAAGTAGGTCTCTGGGCGACCACCAGGACTATGTCGTCATGGGTGGACAGAGCGCAACTGCTCAGGTTGCTGTTCAGATCGAGAAGTTTCCGATAACAGCTTTCGCGGTTGTCCTGGGGCAGAAAGACCAGGGGACTGGTGATTCTCAAAACCGCTCCATGGGGGCTGTCCTGGATAAAGACATAGATCTTGGCGCTGCCTTCGGTAATCCACCAGCCATATCCGGCGGCGTCTTTGAGGCAGTGTTCGTTGGGGTCGAGCCCCCGCCGGCGGAAATATTGCTCCACCATGGCTACTGCGTCTTGTGCCTGACCCTGACTGATTTTTTGAGTTCCAAACAAACCCATTTATATGTCCTCACTCATTCTCGACCTATAATAATACAGGCTCCGGACAAAGAAGACGTGGACACCGTCTAATTTTGTCGTTTGCACCACCGGGAAGCCCGCAGGCGTCTTTTATAGCATTGCTGGTTAATATTTGCTAGATTTCAAAACAGAATCGGTGCAAGCCGGAAAATGCCCATGACAGCCTCTCTTGACAGGTCGATCTGGTCAAGTTGTAAAAACAGATAAAAAGCAGACTGATTCTATTGCAACTTTTGGACGCCGGTGCAAGAATAAATGGATTCCCATCGGCAAGACGGGTAGTTTGAGCACTCGGTCCCGAGTGGCGCAGCGGTAGCGCAGTTGACTGTTAATCAATTGGTCGCTGGTTCGAATCCAGCCTCGGGAGCATATAAGGCGGGCATCGTTTCGACGGTGCCCGTTTCCTTTTATCGGTCCGATAAGATAGCCTGCCACCGGCCCGGGAATATTTGATTAGACTTGATCTCTTCATTTGGATTTTCGGAAATCGGATTATCTTGAATTCTATCGAGACCACGCGCAAAAGTATTCTCGAGAGCGGCTGGGTAAGGCTGTTTTTGATCAGCTTCGCCGTGCTTTTTTTCGAAGTCCTGCTCATCCGCTGGATTGCAAGCGAGATAAGGATTTTCGGCTTCTTTAAAAATCTGATTCTAATCGGCGCCATCGTTGGCATGGGTATCGGTTGCTCCCTGGGAGGCAGAAGAGCGACAGAGACAGAGCGAAATGAAAGCGGAATAGCAGCCAGACTCGGCCTCGACCGGGCTGTCTTCCCCTTTTTAATTGCGCTTATATGCGCGGTGCTCGCCTTTTCGACCAATCTGAAGTTGACCGATATGAGCTTTTTGATCACTTTAGATGTATTCGTCTGGGACCAGTTCGTCCCCACCGCCTCGGCCTTCGTCTATAACGTGGTGGCAATTCTGCTTATCTTCATGAGCGTGGTCGTCATCTTCGATATGTTGGGTCAGGAGCTGGGTGCCGCCCTGGCCGGAAGAGATCCTTTGCCTGCTTATTCCGTAAATCTTTTCGGCAGTCTCTTTGGCGTCCTTGTTTATACCCTTGTGTCCTATCTGGCCACCCCTCCCTGGGTGTGGCTCGCTATCGGCTTTTCGGCGCTGCTTCCTTTTTATCGTAAGCCGCTTCATATAGGACTTTTCATCATTTCTATAGTTTTTGCTTTTGTATGCACCGGTGAGAGCCAGTGGTCGCCATATTATCGAATCGATTTGAAGCCTTTCTTCATCTCGGTGGATGAAGGTAAACGGCGTATCGAAGTGGGCAGGCATCTAAATGTCAATCACGATTATCATCAAAAGACTATGGATTTCCGCAAGGAGTTTCTCGCCGCTAATCCGGCTCTTTCAAAAGCCCGGGACTTTCAGATTTATTTCAACACCTATAATTTCCCCTATGAAGTGGCGCCAGCCTTAGAAAAGGTCCTGGTGCTGGGAGCAGGCACCGGCAACGATGTGGCGGCAGCGCTTCGCCATGGTGCCGGGCGAGTGGATGCCGTCGAAATAGACCCTTCCATATTGAAGCTCGGCAAAGCGATTCATCCGGAGAAGCCTTACTCAGATACCAGGGTTCATCCCCATAACAATGACGCTCGGGCCTATCTCAGCAATGACAGGAATAAATATGATCTGATCGTGTTTGGTCATGTAGATTCTCACACCACTTTCTCAACCCTCTCTTCGGTGCGGCTCGACAACTTTTTATATACTTCGGAGAGCATCGCCTCTGCGACCAGCCACCTCAGCGATCAAGGAATAGGGGCGCTCAGTTTTGCCGCCGGTCCAAAGTGGCTCAGGGCCCGTTTGTATCAGGTGGTCAAAGCGAACAGCAAAACCGAACCGATTGTTTTACATACCGAATTCGATAATCCAGGTTCCATAACCATTCTCTGGGGACCGGGTCTGGATCGAGCCCGCTCAAAGATAGGACCCGACAAAGAGATCATCCCGGGGGCAGAGTTATCGGGAGCCATTGAGATGCCGACCGACGACTGGCCATTTCTTTACCAGGAGAGGAGAAATATTCCACCGGTTTATTTGATCATGCTCGCGGTCTTGTTCATCGTTTCGGCGGTGATTATCTTTGTCAGAATGCGACTTTCTCTTCGTGCCTTGGTGAACTATTCACAGTTCTTCTTCCTGGGCGCCGGCTTTCTGCTACTCGAAACCCGTGGAATGCTTGCGGTTTCGATTCTGTTCGGCTCGACCTGGCTGGTCAATTCGGTGGTGATAGCCACGGTACTCGGCATGGCTCTGATTGCCAACTATGTGGTAATGAAAGTGCAGGCGATCAAAGAATGGCATGGCTATGCCGCCCTGGCTCTTTCTCTGGTGGTCATGTATCTGGTGCCTCTCGCTCCCTATTCCGGAGCGGATCTGGTCACCAGGCTTTTGGTCAGTTTCTTTGTGCTGGGGTTGCCCTTTGCGTTTTCCGGCATCGTCTTTTCCCGGGCTTTGTCGAAAGTGAAAGAGACTGAAAAAGCGCTCGGCATAAATATTCTGGGCGCGCTTCTGGGTGGTTGTCTCGAATATCTCTCAACGATTGTAGGCACTAACGGGCTTACCCTGGTCAGTATGGTGGTTTATCTAATATCGTTTCTGGTGTCGATCATGGTGGCTCGGTCTATAGCTTCTAAAAAGGCATGAAATCGAAAGACCGCACTGCTGAGTCTTTCGATTTCTACTAAAGTTCGATATTTGATTGGGACTTACTTGTCTTCGCCAGCCCCGGCTTTCATATCCTGAACCTGTTTCAACTTCTTGACGATGTTGATGATGATCACAGGCATGATGACGATACCGGCAAAAACAATCAAGGTTGGTGCATCCATTTCCATAGTCGTCTTATTCCTTTTGAATTCGAATGAGCTGCTGGTTTAACCGCTAGGTTATCTATAGTTTGCCCTAGCCGGTTCGAATAGTATAACCCCTGGGTCAAGATATGTTTGATTTTAGGTGCTTGTGAACCTGTGAATGTCTCGTAAAATGAGGCAAAATGAAGATGTAAAGAATCTGGGACCTGAAGCTTTTGAGAGCTGAGTCAGTAAGAAGAGCAACACTTTTCCGGTTCTATTAGGTACGATAGTTAATAAACAGGTAGATCCGGCTTTGATGAAAAATAGATTCCGACCTCTGACGAGATATCCAAATAAAAGACCCCGTCGCAGGATTGTCCTGGTCGGTCTTTTTCTTGTCGCTCTGTTTCTCGGCTTCAGCAGGGAGGCTCTTGCATTTTCGGTCTATGGCATGCCGCTGAGCAAGGCTTACTCTAAGGACTTCTTCCAGTTTTTCAAATTCAGGGTGGTGGGCGTGAGCATCACCGATGACGGTTTTATGGAGATAATTTTCAAGCCTCCCAAAGGCGACCCGAGAAGGACATCGGTCAAGCTCAGTGTCGTCCTGGAAAAGGAAGGACAGATCAAACGAATGCGCATGGACCTCGGTCGAGCATTTATCGACGACGCCCGCCAGAGCATGTTCGCCCGTGACTATGCCAAAAGCTTTATTCAGGCTGGTGTTCACGAGGATGATTACGCTGATGCCAGGCCGATAGTGAACGAGATCTTTTTTCGCCAGAGATTGACTCCGATAGATCTATCCGGAAGCGGTGATTCTCTGAAAAAGGGCGAGTATCGCATATTCAAATTAGGCGAAGGCAAGCTCACCTCCGGTGACATCATCATCATCGGCGACGGTGCCAACATTCCCACCTTACCGGATAAACAATCCGATATGTACCGGTGTTTCATCGGTCAATCGGATGCTTGCAGCGCCGTTTTTTCGAAGTCTTCAGTTCATCTCAAGAATACAAAAGTGAACGGCAACAAGATCCTTTCCATTACGGTGGCGCCTAAAGATTATAAGGAGATCGAGAGGAAGGACAGCTTCGATTTCCATGCCGTGCCTCTTTTTATTCCCTGATTATCCCCTGGTTCTCACTCGTCGTCGTCACTCTCTTTGGCTTCGGTGACACCATCGTTCTGCCAGATCTGTGGTGCTATCTCTTCCACCACGGCGATCAGCCATTTCTTGCCGTCTTTTTTAATCAGGTCCATCCGCATGTAACGTGGTCCCTGCTTGATCCAGAAATCAGTCTTGACCAGAACCGAGGCTTTGCCCTGGTCTTTGTCGAACTGCTCGATCTTGATGGCGTTCTTGGGTGCGTCATTGGGGTTGGCTATGAGATTGAACTTTAGAGTCTCTTTGCCCCAGAACTCTCTCATTTTGGCGAAATCATTGATCTGCCAGTCTTCGGTGTAAAAGTTCATCATGGCATTGGGATCGACTTCGGGCTTGGAGATTTCGGCGAACATGCGCTTGATCAGACTGGTTATCTGTCTTAGATCCTCGCTGGAGGAGGACTCTTCTATGACCGCCTCATCGATGACCAGCTTGCTTCCGGCACGATGATATTTGACCTTCCAGTAGTCTCCGATTCCAGCCCCCTGGGCGTAGGCGGCTCTGTCTTCAAGATTATAGCCCTCGGTGCTGATTTTGAGCAGTTGACCGAGACCCTCTTCGTCTTCAGGATCGACGGTCCAGAGGTAGAGCATGCCGCCTTTCTTGGTGGTGGAAGGTTTGTAATAGTAGGTAAGCCCTTCGCCTTCGGTCTGCATCGAAAAGAGCTTCGCCAGATTCATCGAGTTGAAGAGAAAGACGCTGAGGGCGCCAAATCCGGCTAGAATCAAAAGACTGATGCCGATGAAGATGGGTGAAGTCGGTTTGAGCCATTCAATCTCTTTGAGCTTCTCCAGCGGATTGAACCGGGTTCCTTCTCTGGCTTCTTCACCTTCTTTCTTGCCCGGAGCCTTGCCTTTAGCCGGTACTGTCACTTTCTTGGCTGCGTCGTTCTGACGCACTTCCGTGGTCCGTTTTGCCGCGGCGGTCTCTCTTGCCTGAACAGGAGCTTCGGTTCGATCTACCGGCTGGCTGCGCGGTGCGTTGGTGCTCGAACCCGGTGCGCCACCGGCACCAGGACCGGGCTTATTATCGGGAGCGGCGACTTTGCTCGCTCTGGTGGATTTCACCCCGCCTTTTCGCTGGGGGGAGGCTCCGAAGAGTTTCTCTTGATCCATCAGCTTGGAGACACCCTCCATGGCATCTCTCAACTCTTGCATGGACTGATATCTCTGTTCGGGTTTTTTCGCCAGTGCTTTTAGAACAACCCTTTCCAGGGCATCGGGGATGCTCAGATCCGGTCTTACCTCCTTGAAGGGTTTGGGTGGAGTCGACATATGCATCTGCATGGTGTCGATAATAGATTGGCCCATCAAAGGAGGCTGACCGGTGAGCGCTTCATAGATCATCGCCCCCATAGAGTAGATGTCGGAGCGGGCATCCAGGGACTGGGCCATGCATTGCTCCGGGCTCATATAAATGGGCGAGCCGAAGACCTCTCCTGTCTGGGTCAGGTTCTGGGACTGCTTACCGGAGGAGGGCATCAGCTTTGCGATACCGAAATCGACCACTTTGACAAAATCTTTCTTGCCTTCGAAATCGATGAGCATGATATTGCTGGATTTGAGGTCCCGGTGAATAACCCCTTTTTGATGAGCGTGCTCCAGGGCCTCGCAGGCTTGCATAAAAATCGGGATGACCCGTTTGACAGGGACATGTTTGTCGGCTTTGATAATCTCGGAGAGACTCTCTCCTTCCAGAAAGTCCATGACCAGATAAGGCTGACCGCTGGCGACAAAACCGTAATCGTAAACGGTAATTACATTTGGATGCTGAAGGTGAGAAGCGGCCTGGGCTTCTTGCTGGAAGCGCTTGATGCTTATTTGATCTGATACGAGCTGGGGTAGAAGCACCTTGATCGCCACGGTCCTGTCCATGAGCTCGTGCACGCCGCGATAGACGGCACTCATGCCGCCTCTGCCCACCTCTTCGACTACTTTATAGCGGTCGTTGAGAATTTGACCGATGAGCTCATCCTTCTTGGGGGTGAGCAGCATGGTGCGATCATTGGGACAGACCACCAGATCTGCCGGAAATTCTCCGTTGCAGGCCGGGCATTTTTTTATTTTCTGTCCGCCGGTAGTTTGCTGAGGGTCCACTTTAGCTTCGATTCCGCTTGATTTTACTCTTACGTTCTGTCATGCCCGGCTGTCATCTTCGGTAATCACATTATGATTCTTGTAAATCAGGCTCTTCTTCCTGGGTCGCTTTCTCTGACTGCACTTGCTCGTTCACCACAGGATAAATAGAGAAATATATTATGGCTGCGAGAATCAGATAAATAACGAGCTGACCGAGTAGCCTGGCTGAACTGGCACCGGTCTGGAGGCAACTCTGATCGTGATTATCGGGATTGTAGTAGACGGTAAACTTTTTGCCGACCGGAAAGTTCTTTTCGAATTCGGCTGTCTCCAGGCCGTCATAGAGGATTTTGGGCTGAAATTTAATCCGTTCTCCGATGATAACCCTGGTCCCTACCTTGTAGACATAGGAGACCGAGTTTTTAAAGCCGGTGGCGGTTCCCATTTTATAGGGTTCAATCTTGCGCTCTTTGATTGTGCCCGAGGTAGTCGGCCAGTCTTTTGCAGACATGCCGAGCATAAAGTCCGGCATGTCTGCTATGGCAAGGCTCGCGACCACAAAAACGGCAAGACCGATAATAATCGGCTTGTGCATCTTCGCTCTGAGATCTCGGTTCATGATAGTTCAGAGTTCCAGATGAGTTCTCAGATGCCAGAGATCGGGGAAACAACGTTTGGTCAGAGTAGAACGCAGGTAACCGACACCTTCACTGCCGCCGGTGCCCCGTTTGAAACCGATAATTCTCTCTACCACTGTGACGTGGTGGGTACGCCATAGTCCAATCAATTCATCCACATCGATTAGAACTTCAGCCAGTTCGTGAAGCTCATAGTACTTATCAGGGTCTTCATAGATTCGTTTGAGTTCGTTGATTCTCTTCAGCTCTTTGGCAGCCAGCTCGTCTTCTGAGTCTTCTTTTTTGTCGCGGGGCAGTTCGAAGCCTTTTCTCTCGAGGAGGTCGTAGAAGAGATCGCCGAGAGAGGTGCTGTTGAATCGTTCGGTAAGCTTTTCGAAGGCGACTTGATCATCTTCGAAGTGTTTTAGCATCTGCTCATTTCTGAGACCGGCCATGAATTCGACCTCTCTAAATTGACTGGACTGAAAGCCGCTGGCCGGATTGAGATTATGGCGGAAGCCCAGAAATTCGCGGGGCTCCATGGTCTCGAGGATATGAATCTGATTGACCAGAACCTTCATTATCGCCACCACCCGACGCAGATAGAAGATCGCCCGCTTCGGTCTATCGGCTTTGAGCATCTCCACAACTAGATCGAGTTCATGGAGAATCAGTTTGAACCAGAGCTCGTAGGTCTGGTGAATGATTATGAAAAGCGGTTCGTCATGGTGCGCCGGTTCGGACTGGCAGATCTGAAGGCTCTTGAGCTCTTCCACTTTTAAATATTTGTTGTAAGTCAACGGTGTGCCACCGGCACCGTAGGTAGTGCCGACAGGGCAGCCTTCCATCTTCTCTTTCGAACTCTCTTCCGAGACGTCCCTGGTTCTGCCTGTCATGCTCTTCCTCCAGTGTTTATGCCGTTCAGAAGAGTCCGAATTTTCTCTTCTTCCGCTTGTCTACCCGGTCGTCTTTTTGAACCGTATCCTTTTTCCCGTCAGGCATTTTGTCTCTCCGACGGTAGGAAGGCGACATGCCTCCTTTGAGCGGCAATTCCGCGTCGCAGTCGACTTTGTCGCCTTCTGCCACTTTCAAATATTCCTTCGGATTGGACTTTTGATAGTAGTAGGCGAGATTAGATTCTAACAGAGCCTCCCGGGATTTATTCACCAGCGCTTTGAAATCCACCTGGTAGGTTTCCATGAGGATTCTGTCAGGTTCAACTCTAAAGAGCTTGAAGCTGCAAGGATATTGAGCCAGGCCCGCGGCGCTTACATAATAGATACCGCCTTCGCTGGAGAGTTTGTTTACCCCGACATGACCGCTCAGGCATAGTTTTACATATGGTGATGTGGAGAGGACTTCCCTTACCGCCCCGGCTTCTTCCAGGGCATAGTTCGACCAGGGCGAAGCGCCGTCGTAGGGAGATGGCGCCAGAACAGGATGATGGCTGAATACAATCGTAAAATTGCTCATGTTTCTGGCCAGATTGTCCTTCAACCAATCTAATTGCTTTCTCGAGACATAGCCCGCTTTAGAGGCGTTTTTCGAGGTGTCGAGACCGATAAGGTTGACGTTGTGGGCGGGATTGGTGCTCCAGTAAGGGGTATCACCCTCTATCCCTTTGCCTTTCCAGTCGAGACCGAAAGTTCTCATTTTGTCGACCATAAAGCTGTCCGAGGCGATGTCTCTATCTCCTAGAACAAAGTTCCAGGGGCAGCTCAGGTTTTGAACCACATCCACGAACAGATTCCAGTTGACGTCATCCTTGCCTGGACCCTCCACCTGGTCGCCACCAAAGATAACGAAGTCCGGATTGAGCTTGTTCAGGCTTTTAACAGCTTCTTGAAGAAAGAGTTGGCTTTCGTGAAAAAGGATATGGGTGTCTTTCAGCTCGTTTGTGAGATGCACATCGGTGACAAAGGCAAAAGAGAAAGGTTTTACGGGAGTCAGCGAGGCTCTTGCTTCTCTAATGCCGAAAACGGCAGTGGAGACGAGGGAGAGAAGAATGGTGCGTCGGCTGATATTCATAAGTTCAGTTTATCCGGTTTTCGCCTCGGTTTGCCTTTTCTTCAAGCAATTTCAAATCGTCCAGAACTTCTTCAATTCTGCTGTATCGAGCCTCCACATCTGTCCTGGTGCAACGTTTTACAATCTCATTCAACTCGACATCAGGGCTTTTCGGGTCCGAGGTCGAGATCGCCTCCGGTAGATTTCCGGTCAGAAGATAATATGCAGTTGCCCCCAGAGAGTATATATCGCTCTGGGTGCTGGCCTTGCCCTGGAATTGTTCCGGGGCGATATAGTTCATCTTGCCTACCACCGAGCCGGTGAAGTCGTTTTTTATCTCCATGGCGACCGAAAAATCAATGAGCTTGACCGCTCCGTCGGGCTCCAGAATTAAATTATCCGGGGTGAAATCGCGATGGATGACCGGGGGATTGAGGTTGTGCAAGTAAAGCAGGATCTGCGCCATGGAGCGCATCAGATCTATTACATATTGGGTGGGTTGTGGACCATAGGACTGAACCAGCTCTTCCAGGGTCATGCCCTCCACCTTCTCCATGACCATGTAGAGCCTGTGGTCTTCGATGAAGATCTCTTTGAAGTCGACCACCTGATCATGGTCCAACCTGGAAAGAAGGCTGGCTTCTTCTTGGAATCTTTCTGCCGACTGCTTGCGCACCCTTGGATCCGGATAAATAGGTAAGACGAATTCTTTCAGGACCACCTCTTCCGAGACTGTCTCAGAGAGTCCGACATGGGCGTAGTAAACGGTTCCTTGTCCGCCTATGCCTATTTTGCCTATGATCCTATACTTGCCGTTGTGTAATATGACTCCGGGCTCGAGCGGTCTGAGCTTGTCTCTTTTAGGCGGCGCCGACAGCTCTTTGAGCCACAGCTCTGTGTAGCTCACCCCTTCATCTAAAGGTTTGATTAGCTCCAGGTCTTCTTTGGCAAATCTCTGGGGGCCTAATTTGGCAGAGATCAAATTGAGAAAATAATTCCTCTCCTCCGGTATGAAGATATCTCCCAGTCGTATATTCAAAGAGGCCCGCTTCCTGGTCTCGAGGATGAGGACATAGTCTTTCAAGCCATGGCGATTCGTCGGTTTCTCTACCCTGGCTCTTTCTATGGAATCCCAACTCAGGTCGTTCGTGATCGAGAACTCGTTTTCGGAGGGACCGAAGACTTTTCGGAGCATATGGATGTTGTATCGAGTAAGGGCTATATGAGTAGGCTTTATATGACTGTATATAACGAGACCGGCGATGACAATGCCCAGAAGAATAAAGGCGATCGTAGAGAAAAGACCTATCATGTCCACCAAACCGCTGGTGAGGGGCATGGCACCGACACCGGTACCGACAAGTATAGGTTTGAGCGGGGTCAAGAATGTATGGGAGAGCCATTTTACTATCGGATCTATCCAGCCCTGGGAACCGGCCACAAGGCAGAAAATAACTAGAGAGGCGATGATGGCAGCGATTCGCTTTTCTGCTTCGCGGAAAAAGTGGATGATTTCGTAGTTGGGGCTGTATTGAATCAGTTGATGTTTTTCGAAATAGAAGTTGCCCTTGGCATTGCTTCTTGGCAGATCGGCGTATTTGAGATCCAGGTCATCTTCGATGTCGACGCCGGCAGGACCTCTCTTCTTGCTCCAGTCGAAGCGGCTGCTCTGCACTTTTAATCTGCTTTTGAGCCCTTCGAATCGTTCTTCTTCTTGCTGACTCATTTATTTAGCTCCGTTTTTAGCACCGCTATAATTTCGGCCGCAGAAGGTCGATTTGGCGGCTCCAGATCGGTGCATCGGGCTATCAAGCTGTTGAGGCTCTTCGAGAGCTTTGTTCCTTTCTCTTTATTAGGATCGGAGCTTTGAATAGGAGTGGGGTCGCATCCGGTGGCTACAAAGTATATAGTGCAGCCAAAGGAATATATGTCCGATGCCAGTGTGGCTTTGCCCCGAAGCTGCTCCGGAGCCATGTAAGATTGCTTGCCTACTATGGTACCCGTGGCGGTGCCCAGAAATAGATTGGCGGCGCCGAAATCTATGAGCGAGATGCAATTATCGTCTTCCATAATAAGATTCGACGGTGTCAAGTCTTTGTGAATCAGGGGTGGTGTCATGCCGTGCAGATAGTCGATGATCTCTGCAATTTGCAATGCGATCTCGGTAAGGTTGTCACCGGACTGGGGACCATACTCTTTGACCAGTCTACGCAGATCCATACCGCTGAGATGCTCTAATAGAATATAATTTCTGCCTTTTTCGACAAAGTGATCGAATACTCTGGCAATACGCGGATGGTCCACTTTCGATAGCAGTTCGGCTTCTCTTCTCAGCATCTCGTCGGCTTTCTCTTTGAGATCGGCTTTCCCCGTATCCGGTACCATCGATTCTTTGAGGACGTATTTTTTGAAATCCTTCAGGTCGGAGACCATATAGATTGCAGACATGCCTCCGAAAGCCATTTGTCTATCGATTTGCATGCGATCTTGGTATATTTTTTCTCCAGGCTCAAGCGGAATAAAATTGGTGGCGGCGAAGCGACTGGTGAGTTCCTCTTCCCAGAGATCGGTATAACCTTTGCTGAGATTTTGATCAAGATTGGAGCGTATCTCTAACAAAGCCGGAAAGTTGTCCCTGCCGCCACCCCAGACATCGATGGCGACTATCAAATTGTCCAGAGTCTCCGGGGGGATTTTTCTGAGATCGAGAGTGACTTTGCTGTGGTCTTTAAAATTGAGAGTGAGACTTTCTCCTCCGAAACCGCTCTTTCTACATTCGACACCTTTGAGATCCTGCCAGATTACCCTCGATTTGATTGCGAAGCGGGGCAGAAGCGAGGGCGGAAAGAATAAACCTTCTCTGGTGATATAAATTTGCTCGTCTGAAGAGAGGACGAAAACCGAAATCGTAGAGCAAAGAATGATCATTTCGGAGAAGAGGATGATCATCAATCGCTCGGCGGAGAGATCGCCGTGGAATGCACCGGCAAGATAGGTCCAGAGCATGAATATGATCATCACCGGGATCAATATGAGGGCGAGCTTATTGACGAGAGTCGCCCCGGCTGTTCTGTATCTAATTGTTATCTCTGCTTCGGCCATCTGGACATAGACCTCTATCAAGCTATCAAATTAAATCATGTTCTCCCCTAAAGATTTGCTATCGATAAGGTTTAGGTTATGGTTTATGCCTGTATACTTGGTAGGTTTTTTTGAAGCGAACTGTAAGGACTAACTGATTATGACCGCACAAGCCACGAGTGGACTCGACATTCAACAGATCAAAGAACTTCTGCCTCACCGCTATCCGTTCTTGCTGGTGGACAGGGTTCTGGAGGTAGATCCTGGTAAGAGCGCCAAGGGTTTCAAGAACTTGACAGCTAACGAGCCTTTCTTCCAGGGACATTTCCCTTTTCGGGGCATCATGCCCGGAGTGCTGATGGTGGAAGCACTTGCCCAGCTTGCATCTATTGCTATTCTCGCCAAAGACGAATTCAAAGGCAGTCTGGGAGTGTTCACCGGTATCGACGGTTTCAAATTCAGAACTATGGTAGAGCCCGGTGATAGGTTGGATCTCGAGGTCGAGCTTCTCAAAATGAGAGGTCCCCTGGGTAAGCTCCGCGGCGTGGCGACGGTTGACGGCAAAGTCGCCGCCGAAGGCGAAATCTCTTTTTCGATTCTCGACCAGGAAAAAGTCAAGAATTTGAGACGCGAGTAATTTGTTCCAACAATATAAATAGGTTTGATATTTCCAACGTGCAGGTAACAAGCTATGCCAATTCACCCAACTGCCATTATTAGTGATGGCGCCAAGATTCATGAGAAAGCCGAGATCGGTCCTTATGTAGTAATCGGTCCTAATGTGGAGATTGGTGCAGGGACAAAGATAGGTCCCCATGCTGTTCTCGACGGTCATACCTCGGTCGGTGAGGATTGCAACATTTATGCCGGTGTCACTATCGGTCTCGAGCCGCAGGACCTTTCTTACAAAGGGGAGCCCACCGGAGCCAAAATCGGCAACAGGGTAACCATTCGCGAATATGCCACCATTCATAGAGCCACCAAAGAAGGTTTCACCACCGTCGGTGATGACTGCTTCTTGATGGCTTATGTTCACATCGCCCATAACTGTCAGGTCGGCAAAGGCGTGATCATGGCTAACGCAGCCAGTCTGGCCGGATATGTAGAAGTGGGTGACTACACGGTTATGTCCGGCTTCGTGATTATCCATCAGAACGTGAGAATAGGCCGCATGTGCATGCTTTCTGGAATGACCGGCTCCAGGGTTGATCTGCCGCCTTTCACAAATCTCGACGGAAGACCTGCGATGGTTCGCGGTATCAACGCTCTTGGACTGAAGCGCAATCGCTTCGCTCCGGATCTGAGAACCGCAATTAAGGAAGCCTATCGCATTATCTATCGCACCGGGCTCAATAAATCGAACGCTCTCACAAAGGTCGAAGAAGAGATTCAACCGTTTGAAGAGGTCAAAGAGATTGTTGATTTCTTCAAAAACAGCAAACGCGGCTGCGCCAATGCATTTGTTGAAGTTGGTGAAGGTGAGAACGGCCACGGGCCGGTCAAAGAATATTCCGATTTCAGCTAGTATTGAAATATCAAGCAGAATCGTTTTGGAATGGTATCTCTAAGTGACTTCTCAAGCTACTGAAAAGGCTTCCGAAGGGCCGGAAGACAAGCATGTCGGCTATGCCGCCGTGCTTCGCAATCCTCAGTTCATGAGCTTGTGGTTGGCTCAGATCTTTTCACAGTTTGCAGACCGGGCCGTGTTCGTGCTTTTCGTGGCTGTGCTGACGACAGTACAGAATTCTACAATCGCCGGACGCGAGATCGGTGCTGCTCAGATGACAAGCTGGCTCTATGTCGCTTTCACCATTCCGGCTATTTTGCTCAGCCCGGTGGCAGGAGTTTATGTAGATCGCTGGTCGAACAAAGCGGTTCTGATCGTATCCAATATTCTCCGGGCCGGCTTCGTTGCCTTAATTGCCACTGAGTTCGTCAAACATTCTCCGGTGGCCTCTTTTACCCTTGCTTTTCTCATATCGATAGGCTCCCAGTTCTTCGCCCCTGCCGAGACGGCGTCAATACCTAGATTGGTGAAAAAGAGCGACTTGCTTGCCGCCAACTCTCTTTTCTTCACCACGATGATGATCGCCCTGGGCTTCGGTTTTGCCATCGGAGATCCTATTATCGCCAGCACCGGTATCGGCAAAGCGCCCTACGCCGTGGCTCTGGGATTCTTCATCGCCGCGCTGCTGCTTGTTGGTATCAGCGATAACAAACCCACCAAGACAGAGCGGGAGCCCTGGTGGGAAGAGCTTCGTTTCGGTATCGCCTACATCGTTAATTCGCGCACGGTTTTCCGAGCGATTATCAAAATAACCATTCTTTTTTCGACAATTATTACTCTCAACATCATCGCGGTGGGACTGGCTGAGCAGGTGCTGGAGCTGAAGCCCCAGCAGTTCGGCTATATAGTCGCGGCTGCCGGTCTGGGGATGGGTATTGGCAATTTCGTGGTCGGTCAGTTTTGTGCCCATATGAAACCGCCTATCCTGGCTTTCACCGGGTTCTGCTTCTTAGGGTTGTTCATGAGTATGCTGGGAAGCTTAGGATTTATTAAGGACTACAGCCAGACCCTTCTGGGGCTACCCCATTTTTCGTTTGCCGGCATGCTCATTTTGATACCGCTGGGTATCGCTGTCTTAATCGGCATCTCCTGCGGTATGGTAGCGGTGCCGACTTATTCTGCGCTCCAGGCAGCCGTGCCCGAAGATTTACGGGGCAAAGTTTTTGGTGCTCAGAACACCGCTATGTCGGCTGCCTCGACCATCCCCGTAGTGCTTGCCGGAGTGGCTGCCGACAACCTGCCCGGTGGCGTTTCCACCACTCTTCTAATCATCGGTATTCCGACCCTGATAGCCGGCATTCACTATCTGAGGCAGGAGTTCGCCTATCATGCCAACGGCGGCGACAATGAGGGCGAAGAGGTCACTGCAGAGATGGAGAGGCGTGCCCGGGCGGAAAAAGGCAAGGGTTGAGCCGGGAAGGATATTGTTGTAAAGTGTTGGTTTGCCTTAATGTATTTCTTCTTATTATGGATAGAATACTGATAGGTCACTGAGTGCCAGGAAACCTATGCGAAACCGAATCATCCTGATTGGTCTTACAATCCTCGTCTGGGCGGCTTTGAAAGCCGTCGACCGTTTCGTCACGGGACCGGAGCTTCTTTTTCTGCTCTGCATTTCTCTGGCGCTCATGGTCACCCACAGCCTCTGGCTCTATTCGGCTCAGTCAGAGTGGCAGAAGAAAGCACGACGTTATCTGCGCAGCAGGCTCAAGAACGCTGTCAGAAAGATTTTGAGGAACCGTCGCCGACTGGAGAAGGAGAGCGAAAGCGAACGGAAGAAGATCGCTCGCTGGCAGGCTCAACTGGAAGCAGGCTCCTGGAATCCCCAGATTGATATTTTTGTTTCGGCCAAGAACGAATCGGCTGCTATAGAAAATACTGTTCGCAACCTTTTCAAAATTGATTATGACCCGTTTATCGTCTGGGTGATTGATGACTGCTCCGATGACGATATGCCGAAGATTCTCGAAGGTCTCAAAGATGAGTTCGAGAATTTGCGCGTTATTCACAGAAAACCCGGTTCTTATCCGGGCAAGTCGGCGGCTCTCAATGACGCCCTGCCTCTATCTCGTGGCGAGGTGATCGCGGTTTTCGACGCTGATGCTTACGTGGCACCGGATTTCTTCAATCGGATGCTTCCGGTGCTGGCACCGGAGCATGTCGGTGCAGTCCAGGCCCAGAAGCGTATTTATGAGCACCAGAAAGGCTTCCTTGTCGAGTGTCAGGCCTCTGAATATGCCACCGACACTTATTTCCAGGTCGGCCGGGATATCATCGGGGGCGCAGTCGAATTGCGCGGCAACGGAGAGATGATCAAGCGTCAGGCTCTTATTGACGTCGGTGGTTGGAACAACAAAACTCTCACCGATGATCTCGATTTGAGCATGCGGCTTCTGGTCAGCAACTGGGATATAAAATTCTGTCCCAATGCGCATGTTTTCGAAGAGGCAGTGACAAAATTCCCTGCGTTGATCAAACAGAGAAGAAGATGGGCCGAGGGCAGTATCCGAAGATACCTGGATTACATTTTTCCTCTCAACTCGCCGACCAGACTTTCTCTGGTCGAGAGAATCGACACTCTGGCATTCACGGTCTATTTCGTGGTACCGGCTCTTCTTATGCTGGAGCTCACTTCAGAGTTGATTCGATTCTCTACCGGTGTCCCTACATACGGTAGCTTTTTAGCATTGATTGTTATCGCAGTGTTCTGGATCTCCCAGATCAATTTCTTCGTCTCAATTCGCCTCTACAGGAAGCTTCCATTCTGGAGAGCGCTCTTCCACAGCATCGCCGTGATCGCCTACGTCTACGCCCACTGGGTGCCCTGTATCGTGATCTCTTTCGGTCAGATCCTGTTTGGTAAAAAAGCTTCGACCTGGCACCGTACCGAACATGCCGGGCATACCTCGATGAATTAATCGAGAGGCTTATAAATCAAGCTTTTCTGATAAAGATGCATCCGGCTTTCCGGATAGAAAAAAAATCGAACTGAAATAAAACTGATCGATTTGCTCTTTCGGCTTGCCGGAAATCATGCGAATTCAGCTTGTGGTGCCGGTTCTACTGGATACCATATATGCCACCATGCACCACGATACCTTAAGTGGTGCTACGCAAAGTTGCTCTTGCCAACCCGGAAAGACAACAAGTCAAGAGAACCGGCTTGGTATCATGACATTCAAACGTATGTGCTTCCACGATAGGTTGGATATATCCCTTGAAAAGCTGTTCCAAACAAAACAATTTTTTTACAAGTGAGAACATACGCGAAATAGCAGGTAAATTCAGTGTTTGAGCTTTCCTACTACAAAATTCAACATATTCGTTATAGACCTATATTTGAAAATGGGTACAATTGGTTTGTTCACGGCCTGGTGGTCTTGGACATTGGTCGATTGGTTACTAGAAGATGGAGAAGCGCATGCTTAAAAAATTAGCGTCCTCTTTCCTTATCGCCACCGCTATGGTTGGCACGATGGCTGCTCCGTCCCACGCTGACGAAGACACCTTCAAGCAGATCGTATTTCTGCCTGTAAGACTTGTCGGATCTGGTGTGGGAACCGTTGTTGGCGTACCGCTGGGTATGGTCAAGGATGGTACCAAGGGCTCCATCATGGCTACCAAATGGGTTGCCGATAAGTTAGGAAACGAAGATGGAACACCTCATCAAGTAGTCGGCGGTATCGTCGGCGGACCTTGGGGTCTTGTTGGTGGTGGTGCATATGGTGTGTTTGACGGCGGTTGGCACGGAATGAAAACAGGTTTCGAGCAGCCCTTCAGCAAAGACGCCTTCACTTTCAAAGATGAATAATCAAAGAAAGTTTGCATCGGACTAATTATGGTTGTATTACGAGAGGGTGGTTGCTAAGCTACCATCCTCGAGGGCCAAAATTGGAGAAACAATGAAAAAGAAGTTATTAGCCTTGATGACAGCCGGTATGCTGGCCGCCAGCATGACTGCTCCTGCTATGGCAGATGACAGCACCCCTCTGGGCGCTGTGGGCAGCTTGCTCGGTTCGACAACCGCTACTATCGTAGACGTACCGGAAGGTATCCTCTACCACTCTCTCTACAACTGCCCGCTGAAGACTACTCAATATCTTGTCGAAGCATTCGGTGGTGGAGCCACTGGCGGAGCCAGATTCGACCAGCTCGTAGTGAGCTCGGTCATCGGTATTCCTGTAGGTTTCCTCTGGGGAATTCCTTACGGCGCCATCAGAGGTGGCACCCACGGTATGACCACAGGCTGGGAAAAACCCTTCAGCACTGAATCCTATATTGTTATCGAAGAAAACTAGGACAACACCTGCGTTTTAGCTAAGGAAGAGCCAATTCTTGGCATTACCGGGACATCACTGGAAAGTGGGGGAAAAATGAAAAATAAGACTCTTGGTCGAATAGTCCTCTCGATGGCTATGATGGCTTCGGCCACTGCGCCCGCGATGGCACTCGACTACGAAGCAAAGCCTATTATGTGGGTATTGCAAGCACCATTCAGAACTGCTGGTGCGCTCACCGGAGCTGCTGTTTCCGGAGGAGTATCTGGTCCTATCGATGATGGTTACCACTGGTTTCTGAAAGGAACCCAGCATGTGGCTGGTAAATTCGGCGACGAAGAAGGCGCCGGACAAATCGCTGCAGCGGTGCCGATCGGTGGATCCACCGGAATGGTTCTCGGTGGCGCTCATGGCGTCTACCGTGGCTTCTTCCATGGGTTCAAAAAAGGTTGGGAAAAGCCGTTTAGCCGCTGGTCCTACATCACTATGGAAGAGAAGTAATCTCTACCTAACAAGTAAGCGTTTTCTAGGAAGAATGGTGAAAATAAATGCATAAAAAGCTATTAACATCACTCATTGCAGCAGGAATGCTCCTGTCAATGGCTGCTCCAAGCTTTGCTTATCCTGAGCGTCCGGAGTCTGCAAGAGTGTATTACGAACTCTGGTACTTCCCAATGCGGGTTCTTAGTATGATTACTACCACCGCCTGGGACGTTCCTACAGCAACATTCCAGGACTCAGTCAAGGGAACCATTGGTGGAACCAAAATGGTCGCCCGTAATCTGGGTAATGAGGATGGACCTTACCATCTGGTCGCCGGCTCCCTTGTTGGCGCCCCGGTCGGAATGGTTGCCGGTGCCCTTTATGGTGCTGGTCATGGTGCTGCCTACGGGATGCATCACGGATTTGTCGGATATCCTAGCCCTCACAGCGGAAGTCATTCCATGATTTTCCAGGGTAAAGGATTTGTAGTTCCTTACGACGATAACTACTAAATCTCTCAGTCCTGAAGTAATCCTAGAGAATATTGGCTCATAATCAGAGTAAGTGTGGTCGCAAGATCACACTTACTCTGTTGTGTATGGAGAGATTTGATCAGGATCCATATTATTTATAGTAAGAGATATTTGTACTTAATCAGGGAATATCAGATCTTGATACGGTAATATTTGGGCGTTTGGCGCTGTTTTGACAGCCAGGGTAGCTTGGGCGTTTTATGGAAATTGCTAGAGAGAGAAGAGCCGGACCGAAGCGAATAGGCGAGCTTCTGGTGGCAGCCGGTATCATCCGTCAGGAGGTTCTGATGGAGGCTTTGCAGGTGGCTAAGAAGTCGAGCACACCTGTCGGTCGGGTCTTGATGACGATTGGTGAGCTCTCGGAGAGAGATCTTCTGGCGGCCATAGAAGTGCAGTCTATGATCAGAGAGAATCTCATCTCTGCCGAATTCGGGGTCAGAGTGCTGAATGTCTGTATCAAAGGACGTCTTTCTCTGGACGACTCTTTTCGACGACTCGGTTATAACCCGCCTGAAGCCAGAGATATCGTTCCTTCAGGCGAACTTGGCAATTTGCTGCACGATGCCGGTCTGGTCTCCCGGGAAATTCTAGAGCAATGTATGCGTCAGAGTGAGGAGAACAACCTGCCCCTGGGGCGTTGTCTAGTACTCGCCCGGGCCATAACCTCTCATATTCTTGCCAACGCTCTCACAGCCCAGGTTCTGGTCAGGGATGGCAAAGTCACTTATGAGCAAGCGGTGGCTGGTCTGGCCCAGGCCAAATTGAAGCATCAGTCCATCGAGAAATCGCTTTCCGAAACAGGCAGCTTCCAGATGCCGGAGACCAAGCTCAAAGTAGGCGAGCTGCTCTCCCAGGCCGGTCTGGTCAGCGAATCTGACAAGGTTTCCGCCATCGAAAAGGGTCTGGTGGAAAACCAGCCTGTCGGTCAGGTTCTGGTTCAGTCGGGCATGATCTCTCCATCCGCTCTGGATGAGAGCTTGAAGCTACAGAAACTTGTTAATGATGGCGATTTGAATACCATGCAGGCTGCCGAGATCCTGCGGCAGGCCAATAGTCGTGGCGTTCCTGTCGAGGTGGTCATGACTGAGAAGACCCATAAAGCCGAAGAGATCGGCGCTGTTAACAAGGTCATGCACCTGATCCGAAGAGCCCGCTTCCTGGACCCGGAAGAATTGTCCAGGGCTGAGAAAACCGCCTCTCAACTGCAGATTTCCATGGGAGAGGTGATTCTCTCCAAAGACTTAGTGGAGAAGAAGCTGCTTGATTCCGCCGCCCAGGGCATGAAGCTGGTGGAGAAGGGCATTATCTCGGAACAACATTTGATCAAAGTGCTGGAGGCTTGCAAGCGTACTGGTATGGGCTTCAGTGACGCCCTCGAGTCTGTTCCGCCTGATTTTGTTCTGGAGGAGGAGCGAGGCTCGACTCGTGATCAGGCTCCTGCGCCCAGCGAGGAACAAGACAAGAAAGGCTTCCTTGGCGGACTTTTTGGCAAGTTCAAAAAATAGCTTCAGCGAGTAATGACCGGTCTGGGAGCAGGCTTGCAACATTCCGGATCGCATTGATTCTCCAAAGTTCCTAAAGAGCCTTCGAAGCGCGGAGTGGTTCCTTCCACATGCTCGCAAATGAGTTCTCTAATCATCTCTATGAAGACAGGGTGGGTAGAGACAGTGGCGGCGCGTACAAAGTCCATTCCCAGTTCCTGCGCAAGGGATCTGGCCTCGGTATCGAGGTCGTAGACCACTTCCATATGATCGCTTACAAAGCCGACCGGAAGAACCACCACCCGATTCGCACCTTCATTATGAAGGGCTTTCATCCTGTCCAGGATATCAGGTTCGAGCCACGGCTGGGTCGGTGGTCCGGAACGGCTCTGGTAGACTACTTCGAATCGTTTGTGCCCCGCCTTCGATGCCACCAGCCGTGCTGTCTCGTTCAGTTGCTCTTCATAGTGGCAGCGCTCTGCCATGCCCGCGGGAATGCTGTGGGCAGAGAAGAGAACAAAAACATTACTACGATCTTCTTCTTGAAATTTCGCCAGGGCTTCTCGTAGATGAATAGCGTTGGTTTCGATGAAACCAGGATGATTGAAGAACAGGCGGAGCTTCTGCAACTTTAGATCGCTGCCACCGCCTGTGGATGCCAGAGCTTCCTCGACATTCTCTCGGTATTGCCGGCAGCTGGAGTAGGAACCGTAGGCTGCGGTGACAAAATAGAGAGCATTTTTAATCCCGTCCTCCCTCATCTGTTCGATGGTGTCGGCCAGCATCGGGTGCCAGTTCCGATTACCCCAGTAGATAGGAAGAGCGGGACCTTTCTCGCCGAGAGCTTTTTCAAGCTCCTTGATAAGATCGCGAACCTGTTGGTTGATAGGGCTTATGCCGCCAAACTGTTCGTAATGTTTAGCGACCGCCATCATTCTCTCATGGGGAACGTTTCTACCACGCAGAACATTCTCCAGAAATGGAATCACATCATCCATTCCTTCTGGACCACCGAAAGATACAACTAAGAGCGCGTCGTATTTAGTTTTCACAATTTGCTATAAGAGGTCTTGAATCGGGTCCTTAAGGCTAGTCGGCACCTTCATACCAGATTTCTTCATTGCCATTGCTGGTTTTAGAGGCAAAAGCGTCTTTGAGTTCTGTTTTGAGGTATGTAGTTTCCATGATACGACCTTTCTTTACTCAGAAAATTGAGATTTTTATTGTGGATGGATGATTCTATAAATTGTGTTCGAATCGATTTTCGAATCCGAAGCACAATGCCCATTATTGGCAATTATCGAGAGAGGTCAAGTTAATTGGTGGCACTTTTCTTAGAAATGCGCAATAAAATGACGGTTTCTTTCCAAAACAGAACCGCAAAAACGGTATCGCATCTGGCACCAAATGGGATCTTGATGAAACTTGCTCGAGTCGCCTGAACAGTTGGATACATAGAAGCGGCAGTTTTATATTTGCACAGGTCCGTCTGAGGACCGGTGTAAACTGCTTCAAGATTTTACTTTTTGTACCGAGTATGAACTTTGTTATCTGAATGTTTATCGATGTGACAGTCAGGATAAAAAAGTGGCGTCAACAGTCACTCTTGACTCTGAAATTGGCATGGCGATCAATGCACTTTTTTCTCGTATCCCTGCCAGGATAAATCGCGAAGCTGTTTTTTGTAAATTTTTCCGGAGCCTGTTTTCGGCAATTCGTCTACGAATTCGATTATCCGTGGTGCTTTATAATGCGCCAGTCTCTCTTTGACGAAAGCGATCAAGTCATCTTCGGTGGTGCTCATGTTTTTGTGCAACACAATCCAGGCTTTAATCGCTTCTCCCCACTTATCATCCGGCACTCCAATGACAGCGCATTCGTAGACTGAGGGATGATCGTAGAGGACATGCTCTACTTCGGTGGAATAGACATTCTCTCCGCCTGTGATGATCATGTCCTTCTTCCTGTCCACAATGTTTATGTAACCGGATTCGTCTATAACCGCCAGATCGCCGGTGTGAATCCATCCATCTATGATGGTTCTTGCCGTTATCTCCGGCTGCTTCCAGTATCCGGCGGTTACATTAGGTCCTCGTGCGATAATCTCTCCGACTTCAAGATTGTCTCGGGCTACTTGCTCGCCATTTTCCCTCACCACTTTTACTTCGCAAAAATAGAGAGGGCGACCGGTTTTAGCTCGGATCTCCTGGGTGACATGGCCGGGTTTATTCAAATCGCGGGCATAGGGCACCGAAACGGTCAGAAAAGGGCTGGTTTCGGTCATACCATAGAACTGGACAAAATCGCATCTAAAAATTTCGTTTACCTGCCTGACCAGATCTGGAGCCACAGGAGAGCCTGCGGTCATAATCGCGCGCAAACTGTTATAAGAATACTCCCAGGCCGAAGGTGAGCTGAGCATGGCGCTGAGCATGGTCGGCACCAGAGCGGTGCGGGTTACTGATTCGGTTTCGAACAGTTTCAGCGCTTCTTCCGGTTTGAAATAGGACATGAAGGTATGTTTGCCGCCGATCCATGTTATGGCCCATACGGCCCAGGCGTCGACCAGATGAAACATCGGGGCGATATGCGCCCAGGTTTCCGAATCATCCAGAGATAGCTCTGCTATCGCTGCTGCTGCATTGGTGGCTACGTTTCTGTGGCTGAGCATCACTCCTTTGGCGTTGCCGGTGGTGCCCGAGGTGTAATACAGTTGAGCCAGATCATCGGGAGAAGCCTGGGTATCGGGCAGTTCGGCACCCCACTTGCTCAATAGCGTCGGCTCATATTTGTAAGCTTTCTTGGGCTCAGGCTTCTGAATAGAGCCCAGCCAGAGTACCACCAGATCCGGATCGTCGAGATCGGCCAGGGCAGCCAGAGCAAGCTCTTTGAAATCGCTGTGGGCGACCAGCACACGGGCGCTGGAGTCTTTGAGAATAGAGCTTATCTCGAGAGGACCGAGACGGAAATTGAGGGGATTCAGAACGGTTCTTGCAAAAGCACAGCCATAATACAGCTCCAGGTATTCCTGGCAGTTCGGCGCCAGGCAGGCAACCACGTCGCCGGCTGCCAGACCCAGACTATCGAACACTTCTACCAGGGCTCCGACACGCTTGCCCAGTTCCTCGTAGGTCAATCGCTTCATGCCGTCTGAGACGGCAACGCGATCGGGGAATTGTGAGACGGCTTTAAGAAGAGAGGTATTCAGGTTCATGCCGGTCATTTTATAAGAAGGGACCCGAGTATTGCTTTTATTAGTTCTCAGATCAACGACCATGTCAAGAAAGTCTCCGGCTAGTCTTAGCAAAACATGATCCTTTGCCGGAATCAAGGAAAAGTACTGCTATCCTATATTCATACTTATTGAAAAGGCTCTTGAAAACTGGTTTTTCGAGCTCCTGGTCAATGTCAAGAAGCAATTTTAACGCAGGGTGAACAAACAATGGGTCAAGTAATAGATAAGACTTATAACGGCTTGAAAGTGCCTCAAGGCGAAAAGATAACCTTCGAGAACGGCAAGCCTGTAACTCCGGATCATCCGATTATCCCCTTCATCGAAGGCGACGGAATCGGACGTGACATCTGGAAAGCCAGCAAACGTGTATTCGACGCTGCTGTGGAGAAAGCTTACGGCGACAAGAAGAAAGTGGCATGGTTCGAAGTTTTCGCCGGTGAGAAAGCCCATAACGAATTCAAAGAGTGGCTACCGAAAGACAGTCTTGATGCCCTGGCAGAGTTCGGTGTCGGTATTAAAGGACCGCTGACCACTCCTGTTGGTGGTGGTATCAGAAGTTTGAACGTCAGTCTTCGTCAGATTTTCGATCTTTATGCCTGTGTAAGACCGGTGCGTTACTTCAAAGGAGTGCCTTCACCGGTAGTGGCTCCTGAGAAACTGGATGTCGTTATCTTCCGTGAGAATACCGAAGACGTATACTCCGGTATCGAATTCGCTTCCGGCACCCCGGAAGTGAAGAAATTGATCGAAGTAATCGAGAGCCTTTCTGAAGGCAAGAAAATCAGACCCGATTCCGGTATCGGCATCAAACCTATTTCCAAAACCGGCTCTCAGCGCCTGGTCAGAAGAGCGGTAGAGTACGCCATCTCTCGTGGCAAGTCCTCCGTTACTCTGGTGCACAAAGGCAATATCATGAAGTTCACCGAAGGTGCCTTCAGAGACTGGGGCTACCAACTGGCAGAAGAGGAGTTCGCCGCCAAGACCATCTCGGAAGAGAAGCTCTGGGATGAGCATGACGGCAAAGTACCGTCCGGCAAAATTGTCATCAAAGACAGAATCGCCGACTCCATGTTCCAGCAGGTTCTGACCAGACCCGATGAGTACTCGGTTCTTGCCACCACCAATTTGAACGGTGATTACCTTTCCGATGCATGCGCCGCCCAAGTTGGTGGTCTCGGTATCGCTCCGGGAGCCAACATCGGCGACAGTTGCGCCATCTTTGAAGCCACTCATGGAACCGCTCCTAAGTACGCCGACAAAGATGTGATCAACCCGGGTTCGGTAATTCTCTCCGGCGCTCTCATGTTCGAGTACCTTGGTTGGACCGAAGTCACCAACTTGATTCATGATGCTTTCGGCAAGACCATCCAGCAAAAGGTTGTCACCTATGACCTCGAACGTCTTATGGACGGCGCCAAGAAAGTGAAGACCAGCGAATTCGCTGATCAGATCATCAAAAACATGGACTAGGAATTTCCAGTTCGTCGAATATAGAACACCTAAAAGCCACTGCAACTATATGCGGTGGCTTTTTCTCAGCCGCCGCTGACTACTCCCAGATCTTGCAGAGCGTCATCGACACTGATGCTGGATTGCTGGCTATAGTTGAAGGCGATAAATGCCTGCTCGGTATCGAGGATACCCTCGCGTATCAGCGAGTAGCATCTAAGCGCCGATTTCAAGGTGGACTCGTCAATCACTCCGGCCAATAGAAGCATGCGTCCTAGAATATGAGGATTCTCGACACCTACATCAATCGCTTTCTTGATATCGGTTTCGCTCACCACCCCTACTAGGGACATGAACTGACGCAGAGAGACACTTATCTCTACCGGCTCTTTTCTGACTTCGGCACTGGGTGGTTGCGGTTTGACCTGGGGCTCTTTCTGTTTGCCGTAATGATGGATTTCGGTCAGTCGGCTTGCCGCCCATATCGGATTGGCTTCACCGGAAGCTACCATCTGTTGCAGATCTAGCGCTGCATCCAGAACATCTTTGGGGATGTACTGGAGCTCTACCAGGACCTGTCCGATGGGCTTTTGATTTAGAAGACCTATCTCGATGGCGTACATCAGATCGTTTTCGGTCATCAATCCTGCGAGCACCAGCAACTCTCCCAGGCGGATAGTATGCCGGACCGGCAGCCGATAGTAGCCGCTCTCGATTAAGGGCAGCTCTACGGCAATCTGTCTCTGATGGGCAGCTTTAAGTCCGCGTACGGCCTGTTCTTTGGTGACTTTGTTGTCTCTAACGAGAATCTGGGCATTGAGGGCTGAAGAGAGCAAGGACTCCGTGAGGATGCCGTTCAAAACCAGAATCCTGCCGAATGGCACTCCGGAGGATTTGCTTTTCACCAGAGAATCTTCGAGTTGGGCCTGGTCTACGAATCCTGCCATAAGCAGGAGTTCGCCCAGTTTATTGGAGCCTGAAGAATGGGGTCTGCGCCAGCCCACTTTCTGTAAGGCTTCTTCAAAAGAGATATTGGCGCCGACCATGCAGGCTGCGATTCTTTTGGCGGTGTCGATGTTGAGCAGTTCGTCTTTGAGCAGCGATTGGAGTTGCACGGTCGCTTGAAGATTGCGCTCCGAGACTATGCCGTACATGACCAGCACTCTGCCGACCGGTAGACCGAGTTCCTGGGCGACTTGCAGAGCCTGTTCCAGTTGCATGCGCGTCACCATGTTGAGGTCGATGAGGACCTGACCTAGCCGGAGATCTGCTCGATCCGACTGCTCCCGGGGTGGTTTTGTGTGGCTGCCTGTCATAGAGTTCTTATCTTTTGCCTGTGCTTAATTTGTGCCCAGTTCAAAGAGATAATTCTCTCAGTCGTTCATATAGAGGCTTATAATTCCGGACTCTTTCATGCTTCGGATCTCGTTTTCTGAAAAACCGCTTTCGATAAGCCGACTGAAGCTGCGGTCCGACTCTTCTACCGAAAAGTGTTTTCGTTTTTGATCTCTAAGGGCGGGGCTGACGGGAAAAGTCACCTGGGGAACACTACCGAGGGTCGGATGTTCGAGTCTATGGAGCATGCCTCTTGCATCGAGGGGAAAGGACGCCAGGGCCTCGGATATGGTGTTCACCGGCGAGACGCAGCAATTCGAGCCGGCAAAAAGATCGCGCCATTGTTGAAGAGTTCTTCTGGCGATGGTCGATGCCAGCTCTTCGGTCAGAGTACGGTCATCGAGACCCTTGTCGATGATATCCAGACGTTCGATGATCGAGAGAAACTCTCGGTAAAAATCAGGCTCTAGAGAAGCCACCGCCAGATAACGCCCGTCTTTGCATTCGTAGACGTTATAGGTGGGTAACTCGCGAGGATAGGCGAAGCCGCCTTCTTCGGGCTCCTTCTCTGTATAGATCGACATCGAAGTGAGGATATTCAGTGAGGAGAGCGCGCTGTCCAGCATGCTGATATCCAGATATTGTCCTTTCCCTGAATGATCGCGCTGGTAAAGAGCGCTTAGAATGGAGATTACCGCAAGCATTCCCGACATGTAATCCGATATCGGAATAGAAGGCAGCACCGGGCGTTCTCCTTTTCTGCGGTTCAAGTTCAGAAGCCCGGACTCGGCTACAAGATTGAGATCGTGCGCGGCTTTATGTCTCTGGGGCGAATCCTGCCCGTAGCCTGATATCGAGCAATAGATCACCCTCTCGTTGATCTGCTTCACATCTTCGTATCCGAGCTTGAGGCGAGACATGACTCCCGGTCGGAAGTTCTCGAGGATGATATCCGAATCACCCGCCAGGCGCCGCACCACATTTTTGCCGTCCTCAGCTTTTAAATCAACCACCAGGCTCGACTTGCGTTTATGCAAGACCCAGAAATAGAGGCTTTCTCCCTCCACTATCGGCGGCAGATGATGAGCCAGGCTTTTTTTATGCGGAGCATCGACATGCAGAATTTCCGCGCCCAGATCGGAAAGTACTCCGGCACAGATTTGACCCGGCAAAAGGTGAGTGAAATCGAGGACTCTCAGTCCGTCTAGGGGGACGTTCATGATCAGGGTTTCCTTATGGCTGTTTTTTTGAAGTGTCTATCGAGACGGGGTCCGCATTTTTCGTTGAAGCGTAAATTAGTCTCCAGGCTCTCCAGCATTTGCGCCACCGCCAGGTCTCCGCCGGGAAAGCGATTATTCTCGAAAAATGTTTTGATTTCGAGGGCGGTATCAGGTCTGTCTAGATTGGCTAGATTAGCCAGCATTTTTCTCGCTGATATCGGTGGGTAGTTGTCTTTTATAAATTGAAAATGCTCCCGAACAAATTTCCATGCCGGCACACCACTGTCATAGCCGGATAACAGTCTTGATATCACAAATGGTGCATCCTGAGTTCGTATCGTGCCGTCTCTGCAATGTTCAAGAGTCTGCTCAATCAAGGCGGAATCTTTGAAATGCGCCAGAGCGTAAATATAGCGGCTTGCCTCTTGCGGGCTGGTGGAATCTTTAGAAAGCGACAGATACTGTCTATATCGCTCCGTGTCTCCGTTTCTTGCCGCTATTTTTACCACCTCTACCTTTAGTTCTTGATCTACTGCGATATTGCCGGTGATGGCACCTTGATAGAGTTCTTCAACGACCTTCAGTGTCTCTTCATGCTCTGCAATCGCTCCGTCTAGTGCCACTAGAATGGCTCGTAGCTCTCGCTCTACCTGGTTGTCATCCTCTTTCGACAACATACCGAGCTTCTCTAGATTGACCGCGACAAGTGAATGAATAATCTCTTTGAACGAAGTTTTGGCGACCGGATCTTTCATGACTCGCAAAAGCTGCTGACATGTAGAGGCTATAAAGATCCAGATCTGAGGCTCCGACTCTTCTTTGTAGGCTTCGAGTAACTCTAGATACTCTTCGGGGTCGCTTCGCAGAGCAAGAGTACTCATGAAGAGATCGGTGGCTAAATTCAGTCGCTCGACATTGGAAAGTCGGCTCGACAAAACAGCACGCAGATCGCGATAGAGTTTGCCCGAATATAATACTCGGTAGAAGCCCGCTCCGTCGGCGTTCAAAATCGAAAAGTCCAGATCGCCGGGGACATATATGGTCTCCTCTTTCTTACTCAAGGTGAGATAGTTGTTCTGGATTTTAGCGTCTTTGAAGGTCCTCAGAAATAGAGGGATGTGCCAGAGGTCTTCCTTGCCATTGCCACCGGAAAGTCTGAACTTGCTCTGACTCAGTCTGATCATGTTTTCTGAAGCTGTTTCCATGGCTTCGAGGACGGGATGCCCCGCTTTGAACACCCAGTCGTTCATTATTTTTTCGACCGGATGGCTAACACCGAATTCTTCACAAGCCTCCGCCAGTGCCCTCCAGAGGTCACCAGTACTGGTGCATCCTCCTGCATGCCTTTTGAGATAGATTTCGCATCCACGCCGAAAAACCTGAGGACCGATAAGCTCATGCAATTGGAAGAGAATGGAGCACCCTTTGTTGTAGGAGATCATGTCGAACATCTCTGTGGCTTCGTCCGGATGATTGACGGGACTTTCTATAGGATGGGTGCTGTTGAGAGAATCCAGGGACATTGCCGCCATTCTTGTTGTGGCGAAGGAAGTCCAGACGTTCCAATCCGGTTGCCATCTGTCTAGGGCGAGGTTGGCCATGAAGGTCGCAAAAGACTCTTTCAGCCATAGTCCGTTCCACCAGTCCATGGTGACCAGATTGCCGAACCACATGTGGGCTAGCTCATGCATTACTATCTCTGCAACTCTAACCAGACTGCTTCTGGTGGCATCGGCAGGATCTATCAATAGAGCGTCTTCTCTAAAGGTGATGCAGTCCATATTCTCCATGGCGCCTATGGGGAAGTCCGGCAGCGCCACCAGATCCGCTTTCTTGCCCGGATAGGCTATGCCGAAAAACTCTTCGTAGAAAGCGATGGCGAAAGCTGCGCTTTTCAGGGCGAAGTCGCAAAGACGCGGATCTCCAACCCTCGACCAGACTCTGATCTCCACTCCCGAAATAGAAAGCGGCGGTGATGGCGTCAACTCTCCGACCACGAAAGCGACCAGATAAGATGAGATCGGGACCGTTTGTTTGAAGCGATGAATCTCCATCCCCTTGCCGACCCGGTCGGCAAAGAAAGGAATTTCTTCTAAATCGACGGAGTCCTCGCAGGGAAGACCGTTGGCTATTACCTGGTAATCTCTATGACAGAGAATGCTTAGATTGTAGGGGGTCTTATAAGAAGGCTCGTCGAAGCATGGAAAAACTCGGCGAGCATGAACCGGCTCGAAATGGGTGGAGAGAATTGTGTGGGTCTGCTCCCCGGTCGTCCAGGTGCTTTTATAGAGCCCCAGAAGATTGGTGTTTACTTTGCCTCGATAATCCAGAGAGAGGATCCATTCGCCGGGACCTGCTAAGCCGGCAAAGTCGATTCTGGCAATTTCTGTCTCTTCGTCGATAAGGGCTTGACCGTGGAGAACCGTACCGTCTTCTCGGCGCAGTTCGATACGCTCGAATACCAGCTCTTTGCAGTTCAGTTCTACTGAGGAGCAGACTTCGAGAAAGAGAAGGTGGATATCGGCTCTTGCCCGGAAGCTGCTTTCATCCAGAATGAAGTATAAATCGTATTCAAGGGGATGCGAGCGATTCTCTAGCCTGAAACTCTTCAACTCTATTGCGTTCTCCCCTTTCGATCTGATACCAGTCGTAGGTCCAAAGACCAATAACATTCTGATTTGTTCAATTCGATATTATGGCTTATATTTGTAGTGCAACCTGATCTAGAGATAATGTTCCAGGGTAAGGATTTTTACCATGAATAAAAGAAGCCTGACCAGCGCTGGACTAGCCGTAGCCGTTATGGCCGGATTTATCTTCCTCGATGCCGAATCAAGTATGGCGAAAGAAGAGAGTAAGAGTGTCCCCGAGTCTCTGACCCTGGGCAATCGCGCTTTGAAAGAAGGCAATACTCGCGAAGCGATCAAGCAGTTCAATCTGGCTCTCACCGACCTGCCTCAGAATGCCGGGCTGCGGCAGAGATTGGCGAATGCCTATTTCAGGGAAGGAAATCTGCAAGCCGCAGTCGAGGAGATGGAAGCCGCCGTCAAGCTTCGACCTTCCGAAGCGGTATATCAGTCTCAACTGGCCTGGCTCTATACAAGAGTCAACAGAATAAATGCCGCTATGCGTCATGCGAAAATCGCCAGTCAGTTAACACCGGATACGGTATCGCCCTGGGTTATTCTAGGCTATTGTTATGCCAGTCTCGACAAGAACGAACTGGCGATGGACGCCTTGAACAAAGCTCTGGAGCTGGAGCCGGATAATGTTTCCGCTCTCACCTACCAGGCAGAGGTGTATGCCGACATGGGAGAAAGAGATAAAGCAATCAAGAATTACGAGAAGGCGATTCTCAAAGATTCCGGCAATCTGAGCGTTCTAATCGGTCTGGGTAGTGCTTATGGCGAGTCTGGCAAAAGCGAACAAGAGAAAGAGCTATACGAGAAGGCGGTCAAATTGTATCCCCGGGATCCCGAAGCGCTCGGACGCTATGGTTGGTTTCTCTCCAAAAACGGAGACCTGACCGGTGCGATGCAATACGGATTCAAAGCTAATTCGGTTAGAATCAGCCGCTCTTATGATCAGTTCATGGGAATGTTCATCGCCGTTTGGGCAGGGTTATTCATAGTCTTCGGAATCATATTCGGAGGCATCGCTTTCGGCGCCAGGTTCAAGCCTCAACCCGGCGAGAGTGTTATCCGGTCTTTCTTCCTGGTATTGCATAAAGATCGACCGGGCCGGTTGGTTTTCACCACTCGCAGAGTGGTTTTTGTTCCGGAGCTGGTTTCTCGTTCTATCGGGGCAACCAGGCTCAGTATCGAGCGAGATCAGATTTCGGATACTTCTTTGGATGCCAAAGCCGGCTCGTCCGGCAAACTGGTGATTCGCACCGAAAGCGGTGCTGAGTATATCTTCGGTATTCCAGTCGTCATAGCAGATCCACTCGAAAAGCTTTTCTCTGAGTTCGGATTGGGCAGAGAGGCAGGGCAGGCAGTTTCCAAAGAAGTCGGAGATAAGTCGGAGTCAGGGTCTAATCTTGATACGGCGGCTGATTCCACCTCTCCAGATGGAGATTCGGGTTCGGGCTCGGAAGTGGATACGGTCACGGCGGCAAGTTATGACTTCCGTCCCGACCACGAAGAAGCGGATGAGGTGGATGAGGCTGAAGAAGGCAAAAAAGAGAAGTCAGACTAGAGTCTCTTCTGCGTTCTGTCTTTAACGTTTGAGCTCGATGTATTGCACCCTGGTAACGTTTCTTTTGGCCGCTTCCAGCATAGAAACCTGGGCGGAATTCATCAAGCTGGAGACGTCCTGGGCGTCTGTGGGAACCGCCGCAATACCGAAGTAGATGGTCGGTCTGGTCTGGCTCAAACCGGGAGCAAACTTTGTCAGGTTAGTTGTGATCTTGTCCACCAGCGATACTGCCTGAGCGCTATTAGCACCGGGGACCAGCAACCCATAGCCTCTGTCTCCGAAATGTCCGAAGAGGTCCACACTGCTCTTTATCTTGTTGATTGCGCCTATGACCATGCGCGCCGACTCCACACCACCGCGCTTGTTGTCGAATGAACTGGGCAGTTTCATAGAGAACGCGATCAGGGCAAGCTGGCTTGATGTCTGAAAAGCCCGGTTGAACTCTCTGTCCAGGAACATCTGAAAGGCTTCTTCCGTGAGGATGCCGGTTTCACCGTCGGTTAGAGCCATCCATACCGCCTTGGCCTGGCCCGGATCGTATTTGACTTCCTCCTCCTGGATACCGATTTTCAAGTTCGAAGGTATCTCCATGGTAGTGGAGGCGGACATAAATGCCTCTACCGATGGTGATGATTGCATGTCCATTTCCACAGGTGGAGAATGCGTCACCTTGAAGGCTCCTGGTGGAGGTAGTTTCGCTTTTTTTACTTCTCTAGCCGGAGAAGCGAACTGTTTATCCAGGGTGTCGTCCTGACTGGTCTGACTGTTTTGAGAGAAAGAAGCCGGTTTGGCGAATTGCTTGTCTATAGTCATTCCTTGTTGTTCAATTGCCTCGGATGGGCGCATGGATTCGGGGATTTGCGTGTTTATTCGCGGCATCGCCGGTGTGGAGGGATTCGACTGGGCATTTGTCTGCGAGTGCGATACCGCTGGTAGTGCCTCCATCGCTTGCGCTTGAGGAGCCTTAGATATTCTGCCGGTGGTACCGCCAGGTGACATGAGAATCTCCAGTTTAATAAGATTCGCAGTAATCGCTATCCACTGGCTTGGCACCAGCGACAAAAATGTGGCAAGATCCTGAAGCGTTCGGTGTTCATCGATATTTTTGTAGAAGTTCTTTTGTAGTTCCAGACCCAGTGGCGGACCCTGAAGTACTATTTTTTCGAATTCTTTTTCCGAGAGATGGGAGTTACAGCGTCTCAGCACAGAAGATTCGTTAATCGAATGTTCCTGCAGAAAAGCGATGTTCTCCACAAGTTCTGCTCCCTTATAAAGGACCTGATCTACTGGATGCTGAATCGTTTTCTTATCGGGTTTGGTACCAGGAGTAAAGGTTATGATACCCTGCTTCCATGTAAAGAGCTCAAGAAGGGCTTCCAGTCCCTGTTGTACTGGTGTGTAGGCATGCACCGGTTGACCGTGAACAAGTTGGATCATACTGTCCCCACTGTTCCCGGAGATAAGAATCCTGCCGGTGGCCGACTCCTGGGCTGATGTTTGAAGAATGGTGGCTATCGATATCAAAGAGAGATCTCCCGACAGCAATTTGGTCAAAGCGGGCTTATGGCTATCATCCTGGGCTTTCTGCTGGGCCATGATCGCACCCGGCGTGGCGTAGCCTGTGCTCTGGGCTTTGAGCGAGGACGTGAGCGTCTCGCTTATAGGCTCCTTGTCCTCATCTTTAAAAGGATCTGGTGCGCCTACTGCATGGCAGACCTGGGGATAGATAACGGAGAGATCATCGGTACGATAGAACCAGAGCATACGCTCCCCCGCGCTCGTGTTCTGGTGCATCCACCATTCCGGGTCTCCGCCTTTGGGATTGAAGTGGATTGTCAAAGAATACTGCTCGGATGTTTCAGGGCTGACCCAGTTGAAGCAGTGTTTGATTCCGGTTATTGATGAGGCCTTTTCTAAATAGGCCTGCAGCTCCTTTACCGTTGGATAGGTTTCCACCCGATAGTGCTGTTTCGGAATATTGAATTGGGAGCTAAACATCAGTCTTGTTCTGAGTCGCCTGGGATCTACTTATTCATATGTACACGGTGGGCTCATAATTTAACGTTGTTTCTTATAACGCACGGGCTGACAACCCTGGAGTGATTTACGTAATGAAGAATATCCGAATGTAATTAAATACGTATATACGTACTATGATCAATACGACAATACAACAAGAGCACAATAAGAAGGTATGAATTGCAGCGACAGAATTATGATTCGATTTCACGACTATGTCACAACTATCCATTAATATCTCAAGTATCTTGACAACCGGCGTCGATCAAAAGTCGATGACCCCCCATTCCTGAAGATTACACGCAATGAACAGTTTCTATTCTGGTAATACGGTCCGACCCGGACCTGCAGCCTCTTTCTCCGACCTGGTGCAGAGAATTGTGCAATCCAACTCCGGCAGACAGAGGGCTATGCAGCCGCTGCCCCAGACCGAAGCGCAGAGTCGTGACTGGGAGGAGTGTCGGACCCTGGCCGAAGAAGCTCTATCAAATCACAACTATTCCAGAGCAGAAGCCCTCTGGCTGAAAGCGGTCGCCCGGGGAGAGCAGCTGCCTCTCAGGGACTGGAGAAGGGTATATGGTCTCGAGTCTTTACTGAGCCTCTTTTATTCACAAGGGCGCTTCGACGAGGCCGAGGTCTTTGCCGACCGGTACGCTTATCAGGTCCAGGCTGTCTACGGAATTGACCATCTCAAGACCGCCGACGCTTTCAACTTCCTCGCCAGTATCTATTTCTCCTTGAATAGAACCGCCGAGGCGGTAGATTATGCCAGCAAAGCCCTTTCAATCTATAAACACGGAGCGTTTCCCGATCCTGCCAAGCTGGCTATGGTTCTCTACAACCTGGCGGTTATCAATCATCAGGACGGTGACTTCATCAACGCCGATAGATTTTATCGAGAAGCCTACGATATGCGCCGGGAGCTTTTCGGAGATGATGCCGCTCCCACCCGGAAGGTAGTTGAGTCCTACAACGAAATGCTGGCGGATCAAGAGAGCCATGAAGCGGCACGGAAGATCATCAACCGGTTGCTGGGATAGCCGGCTTATCGGTTCCGATAATGTATATTATGTTTCAGCGACCGGAAATATGGCTGCAAATTCAAGCTGGGACAGGGTTCTCGGCTTCGCAATTTATGAGCTTCTCTGAGCCGTTTTTTTGGGTTGGGGAGGGAGTCGGGTTGCTAAAAAGGAAAAAACTCTTCTCAGAGGACTTCTAATAGTCGGCCGGAGATCCATCCTCGACGTACCAGGGCATTCTTCAAAGAGACCCCCTGGGCTCTGGTCTCCATCTGGGCGATAAGAACCATGTCCTCATTGATCAGTCCCAGGGCAATTACTCTAGCGGCCAGAGCATCCTCGTCCACATCATCGAGGTCGATTAGGTCCTGACCTAAAAGCAGACCTTCCAGCTGAGCTCTCGAGAGAAAGTGGAGATTCTCCAGGACTTCACCAAGGGGGAGCCCCGAATTAATTTGTTCTTCGACCGCTTCGGCAAGCTGTTCGACGGTGATAATGCCGCTGGCGACGCAGAGCTGACCCAGGCGGGGCTTTTTGTTTGCTTCGTGCCCGGCAGTATTCTCGGCTAGCAGATTCCTGTCATATACATTACGTTTTTCGGAATCCTTGAGGGTTTCATAGGCTTTCTCAAAAGCATCGAGACACTTGCGGGCCTGGGCTTTCCCCTTTTCATCATTCTCGAAATCTTGACTGGCAAGGGATTGACGCAATCTGACAAAGGCGCGCTCGACTTCGGTCTGGTCGGCATCGGGCGCTAGCCCGAGAATCTGATAGTAGCTGGCCATCTGCGGATGATCCCTTTCAATGAAACTAAAATCGATTTTCGATTATGGATCACTTTGACTCTTTTAGTAAGGGTTAGTTAAACGAGAAGGGAATTCGAGAAATAGGGACACAAGAAAATACGTATTGTTGAATTTATGTATTGTGCCTGCAATTACTTTTGTTGTTGAAAGGTGGTTTGCGATTAAAGTCAAGCAAAGGAAAATACGTACATACGACAAGACGGCAATAAGTATAGTGGACAATAAAACGATACTTACATAGGATAATAGTTAAATAAGAACAGGCGTAAATACGAAACCGTAGAGATGGTACCGTGTGTGGTGGCAATTTGTTCCTTTGCGCAGCCAGACCATAGCGTGACGGCAGAACACTTGAATTATTCTAATGACAACAAGCGTCTCAGTTGCAAAAATAGCACTGTTCATTTCTATAAAACCACAGGATTTCAATCATGTTTCGCCCGAGCAAGACCTGGATAATTCCCCTCGTGATGGTGCTCTTCAGCGCCATGGTGGCTCTTTTCTTCAATCCAGGTCAGATGGCACCTGTTAAATTAGCCGGGGTTGCATCCGAACTGCAGCGAGCCGAGGTCAAGGGCAGGCATGACTCCGCTTTCGCCGATACGGTGGTAGATTCGACCTGGGCGATGGTTCTGGTCCATTCGGAGTTTTCGCGTAAGAACGCTGCCGGCCTCGAGGCCTTGAGGAACTGGGCAAAGCAGCAATTTATTCAAGACCGGCAGTTTCTGAACCCTCTCATGTTGCCTCATAGTCTGCCCAATCAGACAGTTGGAGATTCCTTCTTTGCCTGCCTGTTCGCCCTGCCGGCTCGGGCTCTCGAGTCTGCCGCCAGCTCATTCACCGGTTCGCGCATGCAACAGTTCTACGGCACAACAGCCTTCAAGAGTTTCTTAGTCGACTACTATGATCTTTTCGGAGTCAGCGAAGAGTCCGCCAGGCTGCTTTTTCGCTATCAGGAAGATAGAGCAGAACAGAGCACCGGGGTTCTTATTACAGCGCTAATCTCCACTATTTTTCTTGTCGTTCTCGGTCTTTTGCGGGCCACCTCTAAGATCAGCAGCTTGAAAGGTCTCTCTTTCTTCTGGCTCGGTCTGGGCTCTTTCTACTGCTTCAATGCCTGTACGGTAAACAGTGTCTCCTATCTGGGCGGAGCACTTCTTGCTCTGGCTGCCGGCTTCTATCTATACATACCATTCAGATTGGTCTCCGGAGAGGGTGGCGTGATCGCTCTGAAGAGGCTGGAGCCTTCAAGGAGAACGCTGGCTGTAATTCTCTGGGTCAGTGTTACCCTCTTGTTTATTCAGATTGTTAACTGGATTAAGGGCAGCATTCTCACCGAGCCTGATCCGATTACTCTTCTGATTGGCGCTATCTCAGGCAATTTCATCCATGATCCTTCCGGTGTAAAGAGGTCTATATTAGAAATTTCAGGAGTGGTCTGGCTTCTACTCTCTATGTCCGTATTTTACTTCTATCGGCGTGGCGGAGAGCCTTCCCGGGAAGTGGAGTCTGAACTCAAGAGCTTTACCAGGCAGAAAATAAGTATGCAATAAGAAGCTTCGATTCAGTACAATAAGGTAGCAATTTGCCCTTGTGTCGGAACTGGTATACGAGTCGCACTTAAAATGCGATGCCCGTAAGGGATTGAGAGTTCGAATCTCTCCGAGGGCAAGTTTTTTGAATAAAAGCCCGGAATGGTCATTAAGACTTTCCGGGCTTTTGATACTGTAGGTGGTGTCAGTATCCGGCTTTATTTCACGGCTGCGTAGGATTTGATCTCTACTTTGTTTTCCAGTTTGCCGATGCCTTCGACTTCCATAGAGACCACGTCTCCGTCTTTCAACCAGGGGAATCCGGCCGGACTCAACTCTTTGCCTGTCTCCGGATCGATTTTAGCCGCGAACTCTGCGATACAGCCGTTGCCGACCGTGCCGGAACCCATGATATAGCCGGCTTCCAGACCGATGTTCTGAGCCCCCAGCCAACTCATTATCCTGGGAAAGCTCCAGGCTTGCTTGGCACCGCTCTGAGGATGGGTGTGGTAGAGAGTGTTGTAATTGGTATTGGAGCGTTCCTCACCATTTACGGTGAGCACCATTTTCATATCTAGAACACCGTTCTCGTCAATCTTGCAGGTTTTTACCGGTACCAGCTTCGGTCCGATACTGTTGCCGATGATGAATTTGCTATTGGTGGGGCCAAGTCCCTGCATGTCGACCTTCTGGACATCTCTGGCGGACCAGTCGTTGAGAATGGTCAGATAGCAATGGTCCCGGAAAAATGAAAGCGCTTCCTCAAAGCTTCTGAGCACTGCGTTTTTCGTAACCAGGCAACCGATTTCGAACTCATAATCAGGGGCCTTGACCGCTTCTGGAATCGGCACTACCTCGCCGGGTCCGAAAAGCTTATCCGGCTGCAGGTCTACGATGTAGTAGGAAGCATGGTCATACCATAGGGGAGGCATCTGGGCGCCTCGTTTGTCTCTGATCTGTTTGACATGGGTCTCGAAGCCCAGGAAGTCAAGCAGGATTTTAGGCTCCGGAATATCCATCCCGAAGAGATTGACGGTTTTCTCGGCGCGTTGATATAGCATTGGCTTTCTCCCTTTGCTCAGCTCTATGGTCCTTTGACTATGGCTTAGAATTATCGCAGAGATATTGCTAATATACGGATTTCTCAATCTTGCTCTTATAAATCGAAGAGCTCTCAAGGAGGGATTCGGTCCGATGAAACATTCAGAAGCCTTTGTGCGGCTGGTTGATGAGGTCATGCCCGAGATAAAAGAGGTGACCATAGAAGAGGTTAGAGAAAAGCTCGACAAAATGGCACCGAATTCTTCTTTCCATCTGGTTGATGTTCGGGAAGACAGCGAATGGGATCAAGGGCGTATCAAAGGCTCAATTCATATCGGCAGAGGCGTTCTCGAAAGAGATATAGAGGCCTTGATAGAGAATAAATCGGCCGAGATTATCCTCTATTGCGGCGGTGGATTTCGCTCGGCGCTGGCAGCCTTCAATATTCAAAAGATGGGCTACGGCAATGTCTATTCCATGCAAGGTGGAATCAGAGCATGGCGGGAAAAAGAATATCCCGAAGAGTGCTGACATTCTAATAGAAGAATAATCCAGACCGGACTTGAAATAGCATAGTATGTTGATCTTTTATAGTTCGGATATAGCTTGGGGTCAGATCATGCGCCGTCTGTCAATGCACTCGATAATTGGTATTGCCACTGGTGCTTATTTCATCTACCTGCTTCCGGTTGCCGCCCAGGGACTCGATCAAAAGTTTAGCCCTATAAAGGAAGCCCAGGAGAGCGATCCGGCAGGTTTCACCTTGATGATCATCTGCATAGGAATTCTGGTGACGATGGTTCTTGGACTTTTCGGCGGGACTATTTTTTATATGAGTCGGGACAAGAAAAACAAGCAGGAGCGAGCTTTGCGGCAGTCAAAGCCAGAGGTCGAGACCGCTTCCGGTCAGGAATAAGACGGCTTTAAGCATTACCGGCAGTACCATCATGAACGGGCTTCATGGGGTAATCAAGTATTGCAATTCATCAACGCACTACTGATAATGTCATCGGGAATGATGCACTAGAAAGTTTTGCCATGAATTTAAAACCCGATATCAATTCGAATCCGGCTGATCTAGAGGGTCTAGACGGACTGCTGGACAAGGCTCATGTGGAGCTGGTCCAGCCCGCGGAGAAAGAAGAATACGACTCGGACAATGCTGCGGCCTATGTCGATATGCGCATGACCCTGGAGTTGCTCGATCAAGTACAACAGGTCAGAGATCTTCTTTCCGAGACCAACACAAGGTTAACGAGAGCCTACACCCGGGTGAAACATCTTCAACATGTGGTGGATGAACAGGAGAAGAAGCTCGCTCTTCTTCCCGGCATTCAAAAGCAGGCAGATCGTGCTCTCGATCTACAAGCCAAGCTCGAAGATGCCGTGAAGGAAATCGAGAAGCTTCGCCAACCCTGGTGGCACAAAATGAATAATCAATAGACTATTCATTGTTTGAGATCGCGGTCCCACTGGTTTTTGCTGGTGGGACTTTGTTTATCGGTCTCTCTGCTTGTCCGCCAGCAGGGCCGGGAACTTTATCAATAAGTTCTATATAAGAGATTAGATATGGTAAGACATGCGTTCCCTATATTCACTTTGGTCTTGGCGCTGATTCTGGGCGCCGTGATGCCTGCCTCTGCCGACGACTTCGAGTACGGATCGGTCAAGGTTGGTCACTCTCACTTGTTCATGGTCACCGACGGTCCCGCCGGCACACCGGCCACCCAGAGAGCCCAGGACATCAACGATGTTATCCATGAGATTCTGGTCTCCAAGGTGCTGGATCCTCACAAGATAGATACCGTGGTGGGGGCCGGCAGCAATCCGTCGGTGGTGCTCGGAGAGCGCACCATCGTGGTGGTCGGGGACAAAGACTCGAAGAGTTTCGGACTCTCAAAACAAAAACTCGCGGATAAATGGGCTTCGATTCTGCGTTCTCGTCTTACTCAGCTCAAGCCGTTGTATGAACACGCCAAGAAAAAGCCTCATACCTCGAAAGAGTCGGAAGGCTCCAAGACGCTCAGTGAGCACCGGGTTTTGCTTTTCTTGCTGCAAGTGGCGGTTCTATTGACCACAGCCTGTGTCTGTGGAGAGTTGATGGTCCGCTTCGGTCAACCGGCTGTTATCGGTCAACTCCTGGCTGGTATCGTGCTTGGACCGTCCATTATGGGACTGCTTTTGCCCGAAGTCTATTTGACCCTGTTCCCGCCGGAGGCTACCCAGGGTTATCTGCTCGATATCGTCTCCTGGTTGGGTGTCATCTTTCTTCTGATGTTGACCGGTACCGAGACCGACGTCAATCTGATCAAGAGTCAGGGCAAACGCGCCATGGCTACTTCGGTAGGCGGCATAATTCTTCCATTTCTTCTAGGTTTCGCCGTAGCCTATATCATCCCGGAAACTATGCTGGTTTTACCGGATCAAAGGCCGATTCTCGGTGCTTTCATAGGCACCGTTTTTTCGATGTCATCGGTAGCTATAATCGCTAAAGTGCTTATCGATATGAAGTTGATGCGCCGAAATGTCGGACAGATCATACTTGCCTCCGCTCTTGCCCAGGACGTGATCGGCTGTGTGATCCTGGCTGTGGTTGCGGCTCTCGCCAGTAGCGGCAACTCGGATATTATGACACTATTGAAGGTGCCTATCGGCATGATTCTTTTTGTCGGGCTTGGCGCCACCGTCGGACGGAAATTTATATTAGATGGATTGCGGTGGATTCAAGACCGCTCCAATGTTCCTTTTGCTTCTATCAGCTTTGTCGCGGTTCTGCTTCTGGTCTCTTCTGCCATTACTCAGTACATCGGGGTGCATGTCGTTCTCGGGGCATTTGCCGTGGGAGTAATCATCGCCCAGTCTCCGCTGGCCGGAGAGAAAGTTCTCCATCCGCTGGAAGCCGTGACCATGGGCATTTTCGCGCCCATCTTCTTTGCCGCCGCCGGATTGCATGTCAACCTTACTCTGCTCCGGGAGCCTCATCTGCTTCTCATCACCCTGCTTGTCACCCTGATGGCTTGTGTCGGGAAGATAGCCGGTTCCTACCTTGGCGGTCTCCTGGTAAAAATGGATAAGTGGGAATCTCTCAGTGTCGGATTCGGTACCAATGCCCGTGGTGCCATGGGTCTGATCGTCGGCATTCTCGGCTTTTCCCTCGGCATACTCACGGTGAACATGTTCTCGATAATCGTGATCATGTCGCTAGCCACCACGGCGATGACTCCGTTTCTGCTCGGCCGCTCCCTTTCTAAAATAGCTGTGAGCGCCGATGAACAGGGCAGGCTCGAGCGCGAAGAGCAGCAGTCCCAGAGCTTTGTTTCTAAAATCAAACGAGTGCTTATTCCAATCCGTCCCGGCTCATCCCGGCAACTCTCCTCTAAACTGATTGCCACCCTGGGCAAGTTCCATGCCATAGAAGCCACCTCGTTGACTGTGGTGGCAAATGACTCCGAAATGGAGGACTATGTCTCCCGGACCCTTGCGGAGAGCTCTAAGGAGGGTAACGTTACCCTGGTGAACCGAATGGTGAAAGATGGCAACCTGGCCCATGGCATATTGGAGGAATCCAACCGCAACTATGATCTGGTTGTCCTGGAGCCGGGCAGCCTCGGGGATAAAGCCCGCAGTAAAGCGATTATAGAGGCAGTGGCCAAAGAAAGTCCCTGCCCGCTGGTTCTGATTCGAGAAGGTACCAGAAATCCTGACTGGAACATCAAGCGTATTCTCATACCCACCGGTGCAGAAGGTCATACGGCTAAAGCCGTGCAACTTGGCATCGTTATCGCCAAAGCAACCGGGGCCCATGTCACGGCCCTTTCTGTAATTCATGAACGAAGGGATTATTCGAGAACCATGATGCAGGACGATATGAAAAATGAGCTCATGGCTCACGAGCTGGTCGATCAGGTAGCGGCATTGGCCGCAGCATTCGAGGTCCAGGTCAATTCGAAAGTGCATAGCTCGATAAGCCAGGCGAAGGCAATTTTAGAAGTGGCAGAACAGCTCGAAATCGACTTGATTGTGGTCGGCGGTAACATTCGCCCTACCAGCCAGCTCTATTTCGGCGATGTGGCCAACGAAATTCTGCTGAGAGCAGGCTGTCATGTGGCTGTGGTCTCGTCATGATTTTTAAAGGTAAAGATTGTCCTGGTTTATGTTTCATGACCTGAAAAAAGTAATGTTTCAGGGTAGATCTTATTAGCTGTTTATTTTTCCCTTATTAGATAAAATCGGATTCGGGTTCAGTTTCGTGACGATTTCAAATTCAAGCAAAGTGTCGGAAATGCTATCTCCTCTGCTACTGGGTAGCGGACTCATTCAAAGAAAAGAGCTGGATACGGCTAGGAAAGTAGCCAAGGATCTGGATATCTCCGTGGAAGAGGCCCTGGTAGACTCGGGCATGATCACAGAAGAGCATATGGAGTTGCCCATAAACGCGCTCAAACAGGTGGAGGACAGGAAGATCACCCTGGATCTCGCCATCAGAGCGGTGCGTATCGCCTTCCAGAAACAGATAGACCTGGATGAGGCAATTGCCTCTATTAAAAAAGTCCATCAGAACACGAGCGTTGTGGTTACAGCCGCCAATGAACTCACCCAGCTGTTGCTCGGGGCAAAAGTGATAGAAAGGGAAGACCTGGGAGATGCGCTGAAGAAGACCCAGGATTCATCCATGATGATCGGTCAGGTTCTGCTTCTAGATAAGAAAGTTTCGCAAGAGGGGCTGCTTGCCGCACTGAATGCGGTGCAGTTTATTCGAGAGACTCAGCTCGAGAAAGATAAGGCAATTCAGGGTCTACGCTATGCCAATCAGAAGAAATACTCTTTCGAGCAGGCCTTGTTTGAACTTGGATTCTTTATCCATCCCGAAAAGAAAGATTTGAGAACCGACGAGCTCTTTTTTATGGCAGGTGTTGTTACCGAACGGGACATGGCCGAGGCGCTGGAAATAAAGCTCTTCAAGAACAAGGATTTTGGTCAGATTCTATTGGAAAGAGGTTTGATTACCACCGATCAGCTGGAATCAGCCAAGACCCTATTAAATTCGGTTGCCAGCGGTACTTTAAGAGCCTATCAGGCGGTGGAGGCTTTGGCCGGAGTCTGCAACGAAGACAAGGATGTTTATGCCTCTATAGCCGAGTTTCAGCTTCTGCATAAACCGGATACCAATGACAGGCTCGGAGATCTCCTGGTGGACAGCGGAGCCTGTACAAGAGAGCAACTCGAAGATGCTCTGTCTAAAGCAAGCCAGAGTTCTATCAAGGTAGGCAGTATCCTGCTCAAGTCAGGCATTCTGCAAGAGAGTGCGCTTTACAGCACCCTCAGGCTACAGACTCTGCTGCGTTTCGGCTGTCTGGAGCGAGCCCGAGTGGTCGATTTGCTGAGCCAGTGCGTCAAAAATGACAGAAGTCTGGATGCGGTTCTGGAAGAATCGAGTGTAAGGGTTCCCTGCCGGATGCAGTGGACCTGGGTTTGAGGTTCGGTTTTTACTGGGCGCAGGAAGCAGCGCTCTCTTGCTCGACCTCGAAGCCGGCATCTACCCAGGCGGAAGTGCCGCCCACCACGTTGTAGAGTTTTGCAAGACCGGCTTTCGATAGTATTCCTGAAGCGATTGAAGATCGATAGCCGCTGCGACAGATTATCGCTGTCGGCTTAGATTTATCAACTCTGGAAAGATTGTTCTCCAGATCACAAAGAGGAAGGTTCAGAGTGCCGGGAACATGGGCGTCTCGATACTCGGGCACTCTTCTTACATCTATAAGCTGCAGGTCTTCTTGCTCCGCCGCCATCTGCCTGAGATCATTTACGGTTATCTGTTTGATCTGACCACACGGAAAGCCGGCTTTTTTCCATGCCGATATGCCGCCATCGAGATAGCCGGAGACCTTTTCGTGTCCAGCTCTGGCCAGGCGAATCACGGCTTCTTTAACTGCTTCCGCATTCTCGGCAATGAGCACTATCTCGTCTCCGACCGGAATCAGCGTGCCGGTCCAGGAGGCGAATTGACCACCGAGGGCGATATTCAAAGAGCCGGGAATAAAAGCATCTCCGAAAAGAGCAGGTGGTCTGGTATCGACCAGCCAGACTCCCTTTGCCATCTTCGCTTTGACTTGATCGCAATCGAGCTTCTCCGGTTCTTTCAGTTCATCGAGGCTGGCTGCGCCCTGTTTGTTGAGTCTTACCGCGTCCGAAAAATAGCGCGGCGCCTCGGGCTGGTTCTGGCAGAGCTGTTCTATGAACTCTTCTTTTGATGCGACTTTGAGCGCGCAATTGAATTTCTTTTGAACACCTATTGTGGATGATCGTTCGGTGGAGAGGTTCTTGCCACACAGAGAGCCGGCACCATGGGCTGGATAGACTTCTGTTTCATCCGGCAATTTCAGAACTTTCTCGAAGAGGCTGTCGTACAGCAGCGCCGCCATCTCTTCCTGGCTGTGACCGAGGGCGCCGACAAGATCAGGTCTGCCCACATCGCCTATGAAAAGTGTATCTCCGGTGAGAAGCTTGCCGGGGTCTTCAGCAGCGCTTCTATCTTTGACAAGAATACAGATGCTCTCCGGGGTATGACCCGGTGTTTCGAAAAAAGTCAGGTCGAGGTCGCCCATCTTGATGACATCATTGTCCTTTACCGCTCGATGATCGAAGAGGGCTTCGGCTTTGCGACCGAAAACAATCTCGGCGCCGGTGAGCTTAGCAAGCTCTTTGTGACCGCTTACGAAATCGGCATGGAGATGGGTCTCGATGATGTATTTGATTTCAAGTCCTTGTTTCTTAGCCTCTTCGATATATTGTTCGACATCCCGCTGGGGATCGACAACTGCCGCTTCCCCTTTCGATCCGATTAGATAAGAAGCATGGGCGAGACAACCTAGATAAAACTGCTTGAAAAACATCCTTGATATCCCTCTGGCTGGAGGAGTCATTTTAACCACAGGCCTAGCTTACAGGCCAGGAAGCGAATCGGGCACGGTCTAAACAAGGAATTAATCTAAAGATGCCAGGCTCTACCGGATCTGGCGAGATCAAGAGAGTAAAATCAGCTTCAACTCTTCGGAATCATAAGAAGGAAAGTCAATGAAATTCAGACCAGCCCTTGCTATTTCCCTTTTACTCTCCCTTTCCGCCGGTTTGTCTCCCGGCCCTGCCGCTTTGAACTGTGTCTTTTCCGGCTCTATGGCTATAGCGCAGACTTCGGAAAGTCAGGAATTCAGTCGCCTGGACCGATCGGTAATTCCTGAGAGCTATCGGATTTTTATCGAGCCGGATCTGGAAAATCGCCAGTTCAGTGGAGAAGAGACAATCTTTGTCGATGTGGAGAAAGCCTGCGATCGGATTGTTCTCAATCAGAAAGAGCTCGAGATTGCAGAGCCGGAAATCTGCCGGGTCGGCGATTCTCATGGTGACTGGCTCAAACCGGAGATCGAAATCGACGAGAAAGGAGATCGGCTGATCCTCAAGTTGAAAGAGAAGCTCAGAAAGGGCAAGTATGAGCTGCGTATGAAGTTTGCTGGCAAACTCAACGACAAACTGGTCGGATTCTATTATTCTTCCGCTAAAGATAGAGATGGAGAGCCGATTGCCCTGGCATCGACCCAGATGGAGCCGACTGATGCCAGAAGAGTCTTTCCCTGTTTCGACGAGCCGGATATGAAAGCGAAGTTCAAAATCTCCCTTTCTGTGGACGAGAAATTGACCGCTATATCAAACGCACCTCTTAAATTCGTCAAAGAGGATAAGCGGGCAGGGAAGCATATCTACACCTTCGAAGAGACTCCCCGGATGTCGACCTATCTGGTCGCTCTCATTGTAGGACCGCTCGAGGCAACCGAGGCGGTCACCGTCAACGGTGTCAAAATTCGAGTCTGGGCCACCCCGGGCAAAAAGGAAGAATGCCTTTATGCCCGGGGTGTGGCCGAGAAACTGCTGCCATTCTTCGAGGATTATTTCGGTGTCAAATATCCCGAAAAGAAGCTCGATCTGATCGCCATTCCGGATTTCGGTCCGGGGGCGATGGAGAATCTAGGAGCGGTTACTTTTCGCGAAACACGGCTTCTGGTAGACGACAAGACCTCAACCAGCGCCAGGCAGGCGGTGGCTTCGGTGGTGGCACACGAGATGGCTCATATGTGGTTCGGAGATCTGGTCACCATGAAGTGGTGGGATGACCTCTGGTTGAACGAGGCTTTTGCCACCTGGATGTCGGTGAAAGCGGTGGATTTCTACATGCCCGAATGGAAAGTCTGGGACGCATTCGTGGCAGAGAGGTCCTATGCCCTGGGTACCGATGCTCTGGATTCCACCAGACCCATCTACGCTCCGGTCAAAGACCCGGCTGAAGCCGAGGAGATGTTCGACGAAATAACCTACGAGAAAGGTGCCGGCGTCTTGCGGATGATCGAAACTTATCTGGGAGAGGAGACCTATAAAAAGGGCATTCAAGCTTACATCAGAGAGTTTCAATTCAAGAACGCGTCGGGATCGGACCTCTGGAGTGCATTGTCTAAGGCTTCCGGAAAACCGGTTGGCAAGATCATGGAAGGCTGGGTTAAAACTCCGGGCTATCCCCTTGTTTCCATAAAAAGCCAGGGTGACAAGTACAAGCTCGAGCAAGATCGATTTCTTCTTCTGGGCGGCAAATCCCAGTCGATCTGGCAAATTCCCATAAATTTCAAGACTTTCGAGAAAGGCGATTCGGCGCGTATACCTGAGAAAGGATACCTCATGACCGGCAGGCGGACTTCTATTAGCGCTGCCAGTCCTTTATTGGTCAATGCTAACGCAGACGGTTATTTCCGGACCTATTACGAGCCGGAGCTGATGAAAGAGCTTCTTTCCGAGTCGGTTATTCAAAATCTCAATTCCAGAGAGCGTTATCAGTTGCTCTCCGATAGCTGGGCCCTGACCGAGGCCGGGAAACAGCCTGTAACTACCTATCTGAATCTGACAGCACTCTATAAGAAGGAGGAAGATCCCACGGTCGCCTCTCTGCTTATACGTCAGCTTCATCACCTGGAACACTTCTTGCCCGAAGGCGACAGTGAAGCCGAGGCGGTTCGAGAGCGCTATGCCGCTTTTGTGCGGGACAGACTTTCGGCTACGGCGGAGAAACTGGGATGGGATGCCCGGGAGAAGGACAGTGACCTCACCCAGATTTTGCGTTCCCGTCTGCTTGCCGCTCTGGGCACCATAGGCCAGGATAAGGCGGTTATCGAAGAGGCTCGCAAGCGGTTTTCCGTCTATCTATCCGATCCCTCCCAGTTGAACCCGAATCTCTACGGTGCCATCGTCGGTATCGCCGCCTATAATGGCGATGCCAGGGATTACGAAGCTTTATTAGAATGCTGGCGAAACTCGCAATCTGCCGAAGCCAAGATTCGCAACCTGATGGCTCTGGCTGACTTTCGCAATCCGTCTTTGCAGGGCAGGACCCTCAAGCTCAGTCTCACCGACGAGGTCAAGAGTCAGGACGCTCCGCATCTGGTTACCCATCTGATCTCTACTACCGCAGGCAGATATCGCGGTTGGGATTTCGTCAAAGCCAACTGGAAGTCCATGGAAGAGCGCTTTCCCGTTCATCTTTTCCCCCGGGTGATCAAAGGCACCACCTCTTTTGTCACTGACCGCGATGCCGAGAACCTGGCCGCATTTTTGGATGAGCATCCGATTAAATCGGGCAAAAGAGTTGCGGCGAAAGTGCTGGAGAGGGTGAAGCTTAATGCCAGGGTAAACGCGTGCTCCTCAAAAGAGCTTATCGCCTGGCTGAAGGCTTTTTCTGGCTAGTATCGAGAGTATCTTTGACATATTCCGGATCTCCGCTAAATTGGTAGTATAGGTAGCCAGTTGGTAAGAACCCGGACAATGCCACCAGAAAAGATAGATCCCACTGTCGTAAGACCATCGCGAGCGCTCGTTTTGAGCGGCGGTGGAGGCAGGGGCGCTTATGAAGTCGGTGTCATGAAAGCTTATTCTGAACGTGATTTCGCCTTCGACTGGATAATAGGAACCAGTATCGGTGCCATCAATGCCACTCTTTTTGCCCAGGGCGATCTGACCATTCTCGAAGAGGTCTGGAGCAAGATAACCAGCCAACATGTTTATAAACTTCCCAGTCCTCAGCATCTGCGGCGGGTCTTTTTCGGTCAGCGCCTGGGTTTTCTCGATACCTCCCCTCTGGAGGAGATGCTCAACCGTTATGTCGACATAGAGCGCTTTCGGGCTTCACCAAGCCAAATTGGCATAGTCACCACCGATCTCTGCAGTCTTGAAACCAAGGTGTTTTTCAAGCATGATATCGAGACCAAAGAGCAACTGGTAGACATTCTGATGGCTTCATCGGCGGTTCCACTGCTCTTCCCTCCCAGGCGATTGAATGGTGAGGGCTGTTGGATGGATGGCGGACTGGCCACCAATACACCCATTCAGGAAGCTATCAATCTCGGTGCCAGAGAAGTGTACGCGGTTCTCGTCGAGCCTGATCCGGTCGATGAATGTCCTGCTTCTCTTCCCAAGTTGATTGCCAGGATTATAGAAATGCTGCTCGATCAATCGGCTCGCAGTGGTATCACACATGTCAGTTTTTTCAATCGTAGACATCGTCTTAATGAATTAGCCCGAGAGGTGGAAGAGAGCTGGTGTCGGCTCGAGGGGCCCGGTAAAAACGGTTCTGATCTCGACGAGATTCGCTCCACTTTAGAGAACGTTGAAAGGGTGAGACTCTTTCTGGTAAAACCGCCGGCAAGGCGCGTGGGTTCACTGCTAGAGATTGATCCGAGTGCTTCTAAATGGCTGCTCCGTATGGGCTATGAAGACGCGATCAAGAGCTGCGTTCATATCGAAAGTTGATAGATGTTGATTAGTCTTCCTTGATATCGTATCTGGTTATGTCGTCTTTGATCTTATAACCCAGCTTTATGGCGCGCTCACGATCCTTCCTTGCCCTTGCAGGCAGAGAGAGGCTCTCGTAAAGACCGGCGCGAATATGGAAAGGCAGAGGATTTTCCGGATCCAACCCGATTGCTTTCTTCAGATCTTTCAGGGCTGCATCACTCTCTTCGTTTTTTATCTCTATCAAAGCTCTATAACAATACCAGGTCGATTGTGCAGGTTCTAATTGAAGGGCTCTATCTACATCTGCTCTAGCTTTTTCCGACTCCTCTAGATAAGAGTAAGCCAGACCCCGGTTTGCAAGTAGGAATGCCTCTTTGAAATAGGGATTCTTGCTGAGGTGCCGGTTGATGCTGGCGATGCTGAAGCTTTCGGTCTGTCGATATTTGAAAGCTAGATTGAAGTCATCTATGGCTTCTTTGAATTTCCCCAGTTTGCAATAGCCGTAGCCTCTCAGTGTATAGAGCCCGGAATTTCTGTATCTCTCCAGGCCCTCACCAAGACTGGCAGTTGCTTTGCGATAGTCTCCCTCGGCTATGCTTGTCACTGCTCTGCCGTAGTAATAGCCGACCTCGCTTCTCTCGAAAACATCCACTCGTCCGGATCCGGCTTCGGAACAGGCTGTCAGAAGCGATATTACAGGCAGTATCAAAATCAGGACTCTGACCAACATGGATTCAGCTGAGGTTTCCGAACCAGGGATAACAAAGGATACCGCATCGGGGACTCTTAGATTAGAAATTTCTTCTCTTTACAGTGCTTTTCGTATAATTCCCCTTTCAGAAACACCTCTTTACAATTATAGTTCTGTATATCATATGGAAGCACGACGAAAGACGGCGGTATGAGGTCCTGAATATGCATCCATTCTGGATTCAAAAGATTGAAGAGCAGCGTAAGGGCGCGGTGACCAAATTCTGGATCACTATGATCCTGGTGGTGCTTGTGCCGCTCATGTTGATCTTTCGCTCGGACTGCTTTCTGATTCTGGCTATGTTCTGCTTCGGTGGAGCGGCTTTGAGGCTCTACTGGGGCGAACAGAAACAGATAGTCGATTTTGCCCAGGGGGCAAGGGCCCAGGCTGATGCCCTGACCGAGTATCGTCTCGGCACCGGAGTCTACGAAGGCGGCCAGCGATCCTATGCCGCGCCGCATCCTGAGATGGTAGATGAGCACGGCAATCTCCTCGAAGCCGAGCACATTCCGTTAAGTTCCGGCATGGGCGATGCGGTCGAAATCTCTGGGCAGGGGCAGGAACAAGACCAGGAACAGTTCTCGGCTGAGAACTTCTTCAATGTCGAGTTGGAGAACGGTCGTCCTCTGTCCGAAATGGAAAAGGCTAAATCGAAAAAGAGTCGCAAACAATACGCTTCGGCTGACGACATGCAACTGGAGGATCCCCAGAGCCATCCCCGGCAGCATCCTTTTCAGAATTCCCGCAACCTTCAGCCCCGTCAGTCTCAGGATGTTGAGAGCTTGAGTTGATATCCGGTAAGTGATACTGAAGGTAGTGTCAGCTTCAATCGGAAGAAACACAGACAGCAGCATAACCACCCGAGAAGGGTTGGGCATCGACATATTTGTAGGGGATGATCAGTTTGCCTTTATTGTCGATAAATCCTATCTTGGTCAATTTTTTGACGATTGCTCTTTTTTCAGAAAACTTTTCCGCTCTCAGAAAGGCCGGCGTTATGACAATTTGGCCTTTGCGATCGGCGTAACCCCACTTGTTGCCCTTTTTATACGGGGCAAGACCATCCGAATAAATGGACTTTGATTCGGTCTGATCTCTAACCTGGAAATAGTCGTTGGCGTCGAGAATACCGAACTGTCCATCTAGAAAGACCTCGGAGACTCCATCGGCAAAAGAGGTGACGGTATCGTATTTGGGCTCAATCTGCATCTTGCCGGTGGTATTGACGAAGCCCCACTTCCCTTCTACCAGTACCGCGGCAAGACCATCGGAGAATGGCTTGACGTCTTCATATTGCGGCTTCATTACCAGATTGCCGGTTTTGTCTATAAAGCCCCAGAGACCGCTTTCCTTAACCGGTGCCAGTCCGCCTGCAAATCCCCGCGCTTCTTCGAAAGAAGGCTCTACAGTTGTCGCACCACTCTTGTCTATATAGCCCCACTTGCCGCCTTTCATGCGAACCGGAGCCAGACCGTCGGTAAAATCGCCGGCAGAATAGTATTGAGGTTTGATCAGCATCTGTCCCTGAGGATCTATATAGCCCCAGAGATTGTCTTTTTTGACTGCGGCAAGGCCATCGGAAAAGGAACGAGCTTTTTGATAGGTGGGCTCCACTATAAGTCTGCCGTACCAGTCTATAAAGCCCCATTTTTGAGTAGCTTCTATCGGATCTGTTTCTATGAGATTGGCATCAATAGTAGTGTCAGATTTCTGACCGCAACCAGTCAGCATTAGAACAGCGATAGAAATAAGTATGGTGGCGTGGAATCTCATAGTCTTTATCTTAAACTCAAACTTAATCATAGTGTTCCCGGTGTTCTCGAATGCTCTAGTTAATCTTTCCCTATAACTCATCGATCTCTTTTTGAATCTCGGCCATTTTTTCTTTATCGCCGCTATGATCCAGATATCTGGCATATGTAGAGAAGATTTTTAGTTTAGCCGCCCGGTCTAAAGAGCCTACTAAATTATCGGACCTGATCAGCTCGACCGGTTTTTCCGCCAGGGACTTCGCCCGTTTGTAATCGTTGGTCAGCATGTATGTGTGGGCCAGGGCGCTGGAAATCTGCGCTGTCTTGGCACCTTCGAAGCCATAAAAAGACTGAGCCAGCGAAAGAGCGTCTTCCAGGTATTTGGTCGACATCTTGAGGTCCTGGTTCTCGCGATGATATTCGGCAAGCAGCAGCATGTCTTCGATGACACCATTGGTTTTGCCGGACATCTTGTCCACATGCTCCACCATCTCGTAGAGCTCTTTTATCTTCTCGGTCTTTTGCTGCGAGCGATACATACGGGCGAGGTTGCCCACGAGATTGAGTACTTTGTTCTCTTCCCGGGCAGGTGAGCGCAACATGGCGACCAGGGCGTTCAAATAGCAGGCTTCGGCTTTTGGGTCGTTTTTCCTGATTCTGGAGCTGTACATGTCACCCAGACCGCGATTGGCATCGGCTCTCAGAAGGAGCGCCTGCTCGGTGGGCTCCTTCAGCTCGACGAGGATATTCAACGCCTCCTCATATCTCTTTATCGCTTTGTCCGCTTCATCGGACATTCTCAGGGCATCGGCAAGGAGGATGAAGGTCCTTGCCCTGAGGGTCTCAGGTACTTCGGAGGAGCGTTCCAGAGAGGCGGCGGCGGCGTTCAGAGTGGAAAGAGCCTTGGGCACTTGATTTTGAGCCAGATATATTTCGGCCAGCTCGCATTTGGCTTCAGCAGCCTGGGGGCTGGTCGGTCTATAGGTGTTGCGAGCGATGCCCAGAGCCTCTATAGCGTTCTCTTTCGCCTGATCGAGCTCTCCGAGCCGTCGATTGACATCGGCCAGGGCTTCTAGAGTGGGAAAAAGACCGGCGCTTGCTCTTCCGGCTGCATTCTTGCGCAATTCAATCGCCTCTTCCAGCTTCTTTTTAACGTCGAGATATTTCTCGTTGTGGTTATCTTTGAGGTCGAGGATGGCTAGATTGTCCACCAGGTTGTTTATCACCAGGCTGTTTTCGGGAAGCCCTTCTCGGGCAAGCACAATCGTTTTCTCCAGTAGTGTCCTGGCCCGGTCCCACATGCCGGCGTCCATATAACTCACCGCGATGTCATTGAGTTGATAGCAGTAATCCTCTATTTGATCTTTGTCAGCATCGGTACTTGCAATCAGATTACGAAGGCTGGCGAGACCCTTTTGCTCTCCTTTGAAAACATCTTTCTTGTCTGCTTCTTCCAGAGCTATGAGCCGGTCCAAGAGCTGGTCTGCCGCCTTGTATCTACCGGTCATGCGATAGAGGTCTATAACCCTTATAAGAGATGGCGAGACCCACTCTTTCCTCTCTCCGTCGGCAATATTCAGCGCTTCCACCGAAGCAGTCTCGGCTTTGTCGAATTCGAGCCTGGCTACGGCATTGTCATAGACTCTCACGGCATGATGGTATCTGCGGTCAGCGGGCTCTATGAAGCGGACGATTTTGTCTTTGAAGGTGTACGCACCGCCACCTATGATAAGAGCGGTGAGGACGGCTACGACTACCGGATTGACGCCTTTGCCCCGTTCGGCATGTTTGCGAATCTGTTTCTCTTGCCAGGCATGGACGGCGTTTGCTACCGATCCCCGGGGGGTGTAGGAGCCGACTTGTTCCAGAGCATCAATTACCTGTTGCATAGACTGGAAGCGATGTTTGGGATTTTTGGCCATGCATTTGAAAATGATGGACTCGAGCTGAGTACCATCTTTGAACTCCGGTCTCAACTCCGCCAGGGGCTTTGGCTTCTCGTGGGTCTGCATGTGGAAAGTTTCGTAGACATTACCGCCTATCAAGGGCGGCTGACCGGTGAGCGCCTCATACATCAGGCAACCAAGAGAATAGATATCGGAGCGCAGGTCGATGGTTTTGGCCATGCACTGCTCGGGACTCATATAGAGTGGGCTGCCGACGATCTCTCCTGTCTGGGTAAGACCGAGATCGGTCAGGGTGTCGGTGTCACTCGGGATCAACTTGGCAATACCGAAGTCCAGAATCTTCACATAATCGGCATCTCCGCCTTTTTCCACCAGGGCGATATTGCTTGGTTTCAGATCCCGGTGCACTATCCCTTGTTTGTGAGCATAGCCCAGGGCGTCACAGATCTCGGTGAAGATTTTGATGGCGCGACGAACAGTGAGCTTGCCCCTCTCGTCGAGGGTTTCAGATAGATTTTTGCCTTCCATGTACTCCATGACGATGCAATGCCGGTCAGCTTCGTCGGTGAAGAAGTCGTATAGTTTGATGATGTGCTTGTGGCGAAGATTACGATAGGTCTTGGCTTCTTGAAAAAATCGTTTTACCCTGGTCTCGTCCGAGAGCAGTTCGGAGTGCAGCACCTTGACGGCAACGGTGGCACCGGTTCTCGAATCCAGCGCTTTGTAGACATTGCTCATTCCGCCTCTGCCCAGATAAGAGACGGTGCGATAACGGTTTTTGAGCACAGTACCGATTACCAGCGCGTCCGAACGCGCTTTTTTGTGGGTACCGGTAGATCGCTGATTTTGCGAGGAGGTCATTTCTGGAGCGGGGTAAGTCAGGGAAGCCGATTTACCGGCTTTATGGTCTTCTATCTACAATCTGCCCAGAATTCTTATTATTAATAAAACACATGGCTTATAAGAAACTTTCCAGAAAGCTTCGCCAGAATCTTAGCCTGTGCTCTGCAGTCCTTCGGCGACGCCGTTAATCGCCATCAAGACAGTATCCAGGAGCTGGTCAGGCGTGGCAGACCCGCCCGGGTCCACTGGGATTTCCGTGGTCTTCTGTCTTTCGGCCCGGTCTCTCAAAGTTTTGATGAACTTGACCTGGAGATAGCTAAGCGGGTCGACATAAGGATTTCGCAAGTCTATGGTACGTCTGAGATATTCAGTGTTTTCGAGAAGGTAACTCTGCTCGGTTATGTCGAGCACCGCTCTTCTTGCGCCCTCGTATTCCTTGAGGATCATGGTCATAATCCTGTCTTTCAACTGGCTTTCTTCCACCAGATTATCGGCATAGTAACTGGCGATCTTCATGTCGGCCACAGCCAATGATTGCTCGACCTTGTTTACCAGACCACGGAAGAAAGGCCAGCGCTGATAGAGTTCTCGAAGCGTAGAAAGGTCCTCTGTTTCAAGCAGCCTTTCTACGGCACCGCCGAAGCCATACCAGCCGGGCAGCAAGAAGCGGCTCTGGGTCCAGGCGAAAACCCAGGGAATTGCCCGCAGGTCGCTTATTGAATTGCTGCCCCGATGCCGACGGGTCGGTCGCGAACCGAGTCTGAGCTGGGCTATCTCTTTGATGGGGGTGCATTGCTGGAAAAACTCGACGAAATCTTTCTCTCCATAGACCAGGGCGCGGTAGTGTTCGAAAGCATATTCAGAGAGTTTGTTCATTAATGACAGCCATTCCGGACGGTCGACACCCTCTTTGCGCTGGTGCGCCTCCATCAAACTGGATTTCAAAACCGCCGAGGCCATGCGCTCGAAGTTGCGAACCGCTATGCCTTGCAGAGAATACTTGGAGCTTATCACCTCTCCCTGCTCGGTTATTTTTATCCTCCCTGATACTGTCCCTGGTGGCTGGGCCAGAATCGCTCTGTGGGTTGGACCGCCGCCACGACCGATGGTGCCGCCTCGCCCGTGAAAGAGTCTCAATTTCACACCTTTCGATTCGGCAAGATCCACCAGCTGTTTCTGCGCTTTGTAGAGCTCCCAGTTCGATGTGACTATGCCACCATCCTTGCCACTATCAGAATATCCGATCATGATCTCTTGCAGATCGCCTCTGGCGGAAATATAGTCTCTGTAGAAGCGTTCATCCAATAGCTTCTCGAATATATTCGGGGCGTGTCTCAAATCTTCTATGGTCTCGAATAGAGGTACGACGCTGATGCTTCTATCTGGTTTGTGGGTGTTGTTCAGAAGACCGCACTCTCTGGCGAAAAGCAATATGGTGAGCAGATCCGAGGCGTTAGTGGTCATACTGACTATATAAGTATCAAGGGAGCCAGGACCGTGCAGATCCTGCAGCGCGGCCATGGTTCTGAACACGGATATGGTCTCATTTGTCTCTTCGCTGAAGTTCAGATCACTGGGAATCAGAGGTCTTTTCGACGTTAACTCACTGAGCAGCCACTCATGTTTCTCGTCTTCAGAAAGCTCGCTGAATGGTCGGTCGAAGATGCCGAGATAAGCGGTTATCTCGTCGAGGGCCGAGGCATGGCGCTTACTGTGCTGCCTGAAATCGAGCTTGGCTAGATGAAAACCGAAGATATCGACGATGCTGACAAGCTCTTCCAACTTTCGGATACTGGCTTTGCAGTTGGAGGCGAGCAGGGCTTCTTTAATAAGCTCGAGCTCTTCTTTGAACTGGGAGGCGACCGAATAGCCGTATTCTGCTCTCTGTCCTGGATTCTGGAGTGTAAGACGCAGCTTCTCCTGAATGAAGAGCAGCTTTAATCTGAAGGGCTCGAACCGATATCGCTCCGAATACTCCTGTTGAATGTGAGGAAAGTTCACCGCATCCAGTTGTATTGACTCTTTCAGTCTGGTATCGAATTCGATTACATTGGTCGAGTGACTGAGAGCGTTGAAAATACCTTCCAGCTCGCTCAAATACTTGTTGAGAATCAGCTTCCTCTGGAAATCCAGGGCTTTAACGGTTACTTCCGGCGTCACATAGGGGTTGCCGTCGCGGTCACCACCTATCCAGGAGCCGAAGGTTATGTAGGTGATATCGTCGGGAACACTCAACTTGAGAGATTCAGCCAGATAGAGGCTGTGCCTCTTCAACTTCTTGTGGACATCTTTGATCGCTTCGAAGATCACATTGTCGAAGAGATAAAGCCCATATTTGACTTCATCCAGAACGGCCGGTTTGAAATAGATGATGTGATCGGAGAGCCACAGAGACTCTATAGCGCTTTTCAGCCCACTCTCTATCTCCTCTCTCTGTTTGTAGGTAAGGGGGCTCAGGTCTTTCTGGTAGAGATGCTTTGCCATCTCCAGCTGTTTGAGAAGAACGGTTCTTCGTGTAATCTCGGTGGGATGCGCGGTAAAGACGATCTGGATATCCAGGTTCAACAGAGTATTGAGGAGATTCTCTCTGGACTTTCTATCGCCGGTCATATCGGTGAGAATCGCTTCTATGGAGTCGGCAGGGTAGCTCTCTTCCTGGCTGGACTCTCTCATCGCTTTGCGCCTCAGCCTGTGATTCTGTTCGGCTATGTTAATCAAGTCGAAATAGCAGAGAAAGGCTTTGATGACCTTCTCCGCTCTATCTATGTCGATATCGGTTACCAGTTTGTCGAGCTGAGCTTTTACCGCTTCAATCTCAGCCCCCGGAGCCGATTCGCTCTCCAATCTGTGCAGCGTCTTGCAGAGGCCGCGAAATTCTTCTACGGTGGCGAGGACTTGATCTCCTTCCAGCTCCCGGATGGTATCACCGAGCATGAAGCCCAGGCGTCTTACATCGTCCCTCAAAGGCTTGTTTCGTTCTGACAGATCGCTGGTTCGGTCGACAGTATTCATGACCCACCTTCTATTAGAGGAAGAATTGCCTATAGTAACATGCTGTCGCCCGCAAAGAAGCTTTAGCGTAAGCCGGCTTTACGCTGTTTCTCTTCCCATTCCCTCAGCTTCTTTACTCCATTTTCGAATTCGGCAGAGGTTACATAGAAGTTGTGTTTGCCGTTGTCGAAATCAGGGTCTCTAACATAATAGATGTATCGTGTATCGGCGGGATTCAGTGCCGCTTTCAAGGAGCTGAGGCCAGGATTGCCGACCGGACCCGGCGGCAGACCTTTGTAAATTCTTGTGTTATAGGGCGACTTCAGGCGAATATCACTCTGATAGATTTTGCCGTCGTTTTTCCATTTGCCGTTCAATTTAGAGGCATAGACGATGGTCGAATCGACCGAAAGTCTCGTTCCTGATTTGAGACGGTTGAAGATAACCGACGCAACCACCGGTCTTTCTTCCTCTAGCTTCGCTTCGGTTTCGACAATGGAGCCGATGGTCACCACCTCGTGGGCGGTCAGCCCTTTCTGGCGAGCATCGTCAGCCAGGTGTCTTTGCCAAATCTCTTTGAATCTGTGTACCATGCTAGCCACTAGTTCTGGTGCTGTGGTCTCTTTCTGGACGTAGTATGTATCGGGAAACAGATAGCCTTCCAGATTCTTCGCCGCCGGATCCAGCTCTTTGATGAGGCTCCTGTCTTGCAGGAGCTTCATCGCTTCCTTTGAGGATGCCAGCTTCAATGATGGAGTTTTTGCCAGAGATTCAGCCACATCGAATATGGTCGATCCCTCGATCACGGTCAGCTTCAGGTGCTCCATGCTGCCGGCTTCCAGAATAGACAGGACCCCTAGAGGCGAGATCGGGGACTGGAATTTGAAATCGCCCGCCTTGATCAGCGACTTGTGTCCCTGTAACTTGATATAGACCTTGAGAGGCAGCCTGTTGGTGATGATGCCTTCCTTCTCGAGTTTTGCCAGGACATCTTCTGTGCTCTCCCCTTTTTTGATTGTGATGATGGTATCGGATTTAGTGTGGAGAACTTCGGTGTTTAGTTGTTCATATCCTAAAAAAGCGACGAAACAGCACCCTGCCAGGCAGAGAACTAAAAAAGCAATGACTGTGCAAATCAGTTTGATCATTTCGGCTCAATCACCCTTTTCGAAAGTCAGGTGCCATTCTCCCCCGGTTCTTCTCATTGAAAGCGCCTGTTTCTTCAAGCGCATGCTCACAGTTCCCTTTGGCGGCTTCGTAACTGCACTCAAAGCGGCAAAGGACAAATCTTGCTTGATATCTATCACAGAATCACTCTCCGCAAGAAAGGCGTTCGCTCCGGCTGTGACTCTTACCAGATCCGGATCCTCGCCGCTTGTGTCAATGATAACCTCATCGAGTTTTTTGCATTTGAACTTCAGATCATCTCTTCTCATAAGTTCAAGCTCTGCCCTTAGCATCTTCTGGTACAGGGCTGCGGCCTCCGGTCGGATTCTCTTCTGCTCTTTGAGCGCAAAAGAATATAAATCTTTCAGCTTATTCGAATTCTTGGCACTCAATGCCTCTAAATAGTCTTTCACCAGGCTGAGAATTGCGGAGCGGTCGGCGTCACCAAGACCCCGTCTTGTAGCCTCCGACACCGGCTCTCGACTGATATTGAATTGTATCGGATAGGCACCCAAATCCTTGTTGGGCGGAACTTGAAGTCGGAGCAACGGCTCTACCTTCGGACCACTGGTTCGTTTTTCGAGAATGACTTCCAGGCGAGAGTTGCGGGCGCTTTTCCCTTCGAGTTTCAAAGTATTCAGACCATCTACTACGCCCGAGCTAACATCCCTGGGGATTTTCAAAGAGCGAATCGGACCACCCAGGCAATCGAAGCCATTCAGTTTTATCGAGTCTATGCGAGAAGCTGTGCCTTTTATATTTAGCGTATATACGATATATGCGACTGGCTCGGCCGCGTAGGAAGCTGAAGTCAAGGCCAAAAAAAAGACCGCTGCGCCTGGAAGGAATTTTGCTTTCTTTTGCCAATACATAGTTATCTGCTAAATTTGACTGGTTCTGTACATTCTACCTGGAGTAAGCCACTTTTCTTTCCGGTCAGGATATTTCGGAACAACGAGATCATCCTCTCGTCCTCCGTCTTCAGGCTGGAGAAGGGAATTGTCGACCGTGCCGTTTTTCGAAAATAGAAGAAGTTTCATATCCTTTGCCCTGGCACTGCTTTCGGTGGTTGCCGTCACATTAATTCCTTTCGGATTGGCAGAGGCAAGAGAAGAGTTCAAGGTGGATATCTCTCGCCCTGGAAGTGGTGCACGCCCTCTGACAGCCAATGTCTCCAGCTTCTCGAATATACCCGGCGCCGAGAGGGGCTATCTTCCCGGATTGATGACTAGAACCCCTGCGGTTACCGGTTCGGTCAACGCGGCGGTGGTCAAGCCGGACATTTATAAAGCCTGGCTATCTAAAACCCATCCGCAGTTCGCTCTCAAAGCATCTTCCTATTCTCCCGAGAGCATCATCGTCATAAAAGGTCAGTGGGACAACTCCAGAAAGACTCTGGATAAGCTGGGTATGCCGCACAAAGAGGTCTCTTCCGGCGAGTTCGCCGCATTGCCTCTGGAAGCTACCAGGGTGGTTATTGTTGATTGCGAGGGTAATCTTGATCAAAAAGCACGCCAGAAGTTGCGGCAGTTCGTTATCCGGGGCGGCTATCTGCTTTCTACCGACTGGGATCTCGATGGCTTTCTCTCCTCCACTTTCATGGATTACCTGACCTGGAATAAAGCCGTCAATCGCAATTTGATCTATGATGCTACTGTGGTGGATGCTGATCCGATCCTATTTCGAAACACCGTAACTGATGCACCCTGGAAGCTTGATCTTGAGAGTCATTTGATTCGGGTCAATGATCGAAGCCGGGTCAGAGTCCTGATTGAAAGCCGAAGATTGAAAGAAGAGGATCCGGATAGAGCCGGAGTGTTAGCGGCGGTTTTCGCCTTCGGTCGAGGCTATGTTCTTCATATGGCAGGTCATTTCGATAACAACAGCGGGGTGCCGGTTCGTCACCGTTTACCCGATCCTGCTCCGATTATCGAAATCGGATTGAGACAAGCTCTTGCCGCCAATTTCGTGGTAGCCGGTCTGACCGGAGAGCGCATAAGAACCGGCCGGCATTAATATCCGAAAAGTGCTCTCAGTCCGGTGTTGAGAAAGGAATTACCCATCGTTTGCTGGGGATAATATCCGCCGCCGTTGCCATAGTACGGATTGCCGTAGCCGCCATAGCCATAGCCGCTTCCATAGGGATTGCCGTAATACGGATTAGCACCATAGGGAGTGCCGTAGCCACCATAACCGCCATAATATGGATTCGGCTGGTAATAGCCGCCATTCCTCTGCGCCGCTTTATTGAGCATATAGGCGCCTGCAACCGGTGCGGCCACCGATGCTGCCTTACCGAGAATGCTTGCCATGGCGCCTCCCGCGCCTTTGAGCTTACTTCCGGTTCCGCCACCACCACTGGTGCTACCACTACCCCCGCCGTTGTTCTCCTGGACAAATCCGGACTGTCCGGTGTCTGTATTCTGGCTGAAATCGGTCGGCGAACTCTCCATGAAGCTACCAGGACTGCCGGTACTGACTTCGTTGCCCTGGGGCTGCTGGTTATTGTAACCACCGGTGGTGGTAGGAAATCCCCCTGTGCCGTTGCCGTAGTTCATGCCCTGGCTTTGCTGGGCTTGTCCGTAATAAGTGTTTTGCCCCTGAGGCTGATTCGGAGCGGAATAAGGGGTCTGGTACTGAGCCTGACCCTGACCTGAATTATTGTATTGATTACCGTACTGACTATTGTATTGATTGCCGTACTGGTTGTTGTTGCCGTAATACTGGCCGTCCGCCTGCCCCCAGTTCTGAGCCCGGGCGCTGTTTACAGAAATCAAAAAGAACAGTCCTAGAAAAATGACCAAAGATTTGGCTAATGCAAGCATTTCAAAATTCTCTATAGTAATTAAGTTCAGAATAGTCTTAGTATATTGGGATGTCAATAGTCATTGCCTCGGATCTTGTGGTAATTTCGTTGAGTTCCGAGCATCGAAGGAGTCCATGAAATCAAGATGGAAAAGCAGCTTAGCGGCGAACACCTTAACAGTCTCTCCCAGGCCGATCTCTTGATCGACCAGGGTAAAACACACTTCGAGCACGGAAGATTCGAGGAGGCAAAAGGTTGCTTCGCGACAGCCCTCGAAAAGCGCAATGCCGCCCTCGGAGAAGACGAACCCGACTGTGCCGAGGCGCGTCATTACCTTGGTCTCAGTCTGGCCGAGACCAATGCTTTTGAAGAGGCGGAAAGAGAGTTTGTCCGATCGGTCGAGATATACGAGAAAGCATTTTACGAAGGTCACTATAAACTTGCCCCGGTACTCATGGACCATGCGGCATTTCTGATGAAAGCCGGTCAGTGGGAAAAGGCCGAGCCTCTTTGTGTAAGAGCCCAGGATATTTTTTCCAAGACCCTGAATGGAGACCATCGTCTGATTATCGAATCGACCTACCGGCTAGGAATCATCTATCGTAAGCTGGCAAAGTATGCTGACGCCATGAAACTATTTGTCAAAGTCAAAAAGGCTTTTGAAAGTCCTTATGGTCCGACGGAAGAATTCAAGTATCTAGAAGCCCTGATCAATCAGGACCAGGGTAAAGCTAAAGAGGCTGAAACAGCTTATCTCGAGGCTATCAAAGGTTTTGAGCATCGGCGCAATTTGTCCCGGTTGGCTGATTGCCTGAGAAGTTATGCGGAGCTATTGAAGAGCCAGAAGCTCTCCGAGCGCGCTGACGAAATCATCGCCAAAGCAGAAGCGATAGAAGAAAGAGCAGAAGGACTATCCTTCTCAGGCGCCCTCTTTACCTCGACTCTTCTGAAAGCCTGATTTATTGATTCAGTCCTTCCGGAAATTCGGCTGAGCCGGTGGCTACGAAATTCATCGGTGCCGGTGGTCCAAGGCCAGGTACAGATCCAATCCAGGGGATTGAACTCAGATCCATGAAAGGTCCGACATTGAAGCGGGCGCGCACTTTGTATTCATAAGTGTTGGCATCCGGATCCGCAGTCACCGGAATAGGTGTATTGACCGTATATTCGGTGGCTGTGCCGGCACCGCCGTAGGGCGTCGCCACCACCGAAAGGTCTATGCCGCTACCACCGGCTCCCCCGATGGGGCTCAGTTTGGCGAATTTGCCGAAGCCGCTGCTCTGGAAATAGGCACTCTCCTGTTGAACCACATTCAGCGCTTCGGTAAAGGTCGACTGGGTAGAGGCGCGGCTGGCTGCCTGTTTGGCTGCCAGATAGGCGGTTCCCACACCGGCGGCGAACATTATCAGGTTGATTAGAGGAAAGAGGATGACCAGGAAGAAAATCAACAAAGCTGGTGCGAATTCCGCGGTGGTAGCACCACCACCATATTGATTTCTGCTCCAGGATCGTCCTCTGAAAGCTTTGACACGAAGACTATTCACGATTCACACCCGAAAAAATTACGAAGATAACTCAGATATCTGACAAAGGTCTCTATTACGTTTATACCACGCTCATCTGATACTAAAAGGGGTCAGCCTTCTTGCGATAGAGGTAGTCTCAGCCAGACCTCCGCCCCGGTTCCGGTTCGATCAAAATCCGAAGGAGTGAGGCTGCCGTTGTGTAAATCGACAACCTGTCTGGCCATATCCAGGCTGAGGGTGGGAATCAGCTTCAAATCATCCCAGTCGGAATCATCTCGGCCCCCTTCCGTCCCGGTTTCAGTGAGGGAGAAACGCAGGTCCGCCCAACCGTCTTTGTCCGACGAGGATATCTTGAGCCTACTTAAGTTGCCTCGATGGCCGATAAAATATCTGATTAACTGGGCAATGGCCTGGGGCAGACGTTCTTCATCGGCGTCCACTCTGATATCTTGGAGATCCGCTTCGATTTCCACATTGTATTCTTCAGCAAATTCAGCCACCAGAGACAGCGAGTCCTGAACCAGCGCTTTCAGATTGGACCGGCGTTTCTGAAGAAAAATCCTGCCGCTTTCAAACTGCTCTACGTCGAGGATGCTGTTGATCATCAAGGTGAGACGCTTACTGTTTCGCTCGGCTATCTGGACGATGCTTTCGATTCTAGAAAGCTTTCCTGATTTCAAAAGAGCCAGGGCACCGACGATTGATGAGAGCGGGGAACGCAATTCGTGGGTGATACGCTTGTAGAACTGTCTCTTCAGGAAGATGAAGGACTCTCTATCTTTTGAGTCGGTGATAAAGACGCAGTAGCTGTCCTGACCTTCTACCGGGACTACCGAAACGTCCACCGGAATGAGCCTGTTTTCACCTTTCGTATCTTGTATCTTTACCGCTCCTCGGACAATTACGTCCCGGGTAATGGCTACGAGTCTGGCTAGCGAATTGTCCGACTGGTCGAATTCGAGCAGTTCAATCAGATTGCTCTGTTTGAGCTGCTCGGCGCTCATTCCGAAGAGTACTTCCGCCCGGCTGTTTGCATGTTCGATTTGGGCTTGATTGTCGGCTTCTTTGACGACAAGTATTCCGACAAACCTGTTATCGAGAAGGCTTCTGACTAAAGGGGAAAGGGGGATATCGGTCATTCTACAACCTGTCTTGAGCCCATGACGGACCACTATCCTCTCTTCATTCCCTGTGTAGAGAATAATTCTCCCAGTGTCTCATTTTCTTGAGTGTTTTGGATTCAGCTCCCGAGACAGCTGCTCATATCGGGCTGCTTCAGTCTGATTGCCTACCTGTCGGAGGAAGTCCGCATAGCTGTTGTAAAACTCGGACATTTCTTCCCGGTTTATTGCCTTTCCTTTCCTCGCCAGCTCTATGGCTCGGGTCAAATTAGTCCTGGCCAGATCGAAGTGACTTCTATCCCTCTGCCATTGACCCAATTTGAGCAAGGCTCTGATATATTCCGCCGAATCCTGAGGGGCTCTTTCCTCCAATTTGTTTTTGCGCTCTTGAATATGAACCACCTTTTCGTAGAGCTTGAGTTCGGTTATCTCCTGGATCTGGTCTTCTTTCTTCAGGCATTCCGCCAACTGCAGCTTTATATCTGCCAGTTCGAAATAATCTTTGCCGTAGAGCTCTGAATATAGCTCATCAGCCATCTCCAGAAGATTCTCTTCGACTGCATAAGCCTGGACCAGATCAAGTCTGCGAGCCAGCTCTATGAGAGCGGTGGAGTCGCCTTCCAGATTGAGCGGTTCTCTATCGCGGAACAGTTTTGGATCTTTCCCTTTCGCTTTCAGTTTGGCGATGTAGTCTTTGGCCTGCTGCAACTCCTGGATATAGAGCTTGCCCCGGGACTGCCATCTCTCTTTCTCCAGTTCAGCCAGATGCTTGACCGTCTCTTGTTGTTTGATGTTCATTCCCAGTGAAGAGAAGACTTTGATTTGCTTTACGAGAGTCTCGAAAATCTTGTCGTAGTTTTTGACTTTACCGCCTAAATTTTCTGCGTCACCAAGGGCCCATTCCAAAACCGGTAGCGCGTTCGAGTACTGTTTATTGTGAATCTGAAAATCCGCGACAGTCATTAATAACTGCCATTTCAATTTCTTCAGCGGAGTGCCCGGATCCTCCTGAGGACCTTGATAGAAACAGATAACAGCACCTACTAGTAAGAGTACGCCACCGAATATAGAGGCAAGGACTTTGCTCGAAACTCGGCTTTTCTGCTTTTTTCTTTTCTGGGGACGTCGTTCATAAGCCCGATTCAAGTTTGTGGAGGAACTGGCCACCAGCTGGCTCAAGGTTGCCGCCCTGGTGCCGTCACGCCTGACCTCGACCTTTGTTTCGAGGACTTCGGGAAGTTCATCGAGAACCTCTTGCATGTTCTCGTAGCGGTTCTCTCTTTTCTTTTCGAGGCACTGAAAAATTATCTTCTCCAGCTTCTTCGATATCTGGCAGCCGGGAGCCACTTCGGTGAGCGTGGGCGGTTCGTCTTCAACGTGCATCGCCATGGTCTCCACGGCGTTCTTGCCAAGAAAAGGAGGCAGACCGGTGACCGCCTCGTACATGACACAGCCGAAAGAGTAGATGTCCGAGCGAATATCCAGCTCCTCTGCCGAACATTGTTCAGGAGACATGTAGATCGGGCTGCCGAATACTTCACCGGTCTGGGTCAGGGTGACAGACTGCTCAGAGTCGGCGATCATTTTTGCTATACCGAAGTCGACAATCTGAGCCAGGACAGAACCATCTTCTTCCAGAGTCAGAACAATATTTCTAGGCTTGAGATCCCGGTGGATGATATTGCGGGCGTGGGCATGAATCAGACCTTTGACTATCTGTCGAAAGATAATCACTGCATCGGTTTCCAATAGCGGACCGTTATTCTCGATGATGTCGCCGAGGGTGGTTCCCTCGAGAAAGTCCATTACCAGGTAGGCGGTGTTGTCTTCATCGACACCGAAATCGAACACGGTGATAATATTCGGATGGGACAGGCTACTTGCCGCTTTGGATTCTTTTTTGAATCTCTCCACCGAAGTCGGATCGCTGATAAGGTGCTTGTGCAGTACTTTGAGAGCCACCAGCCTCTCCATGTATTTGTGCCTGGCTTTGTATACGGTGCTCATGCCACCGCGGCCAATGACCGAGATAATCTCATATTTACCGGCGAAATCTTTACCGATCAGAGGGTCTTTAGCGGTGTTCTCTGCGCCTTCTTTTGGATTGCTCTCTTCTGTCATATAGTTCTGACTGGTCTGGTAGATTTATAGTAAGCCTTTTCGAATTCTAGCTTGCCTGGCAGAATGCTTAAAGCTATTTAGTTAATATATCTACTGGATGATTTTTAGGGCATTTTCTATTAGACGGACAAGAATAATGACCCATGTTCCGTGTAAATCTATAAAAGCGATAGAATTTTTTTCCGGAGTGGGTGCCTTCAGTCAGGCCTTGACCACTATGCGCCGTTGTCCGATAGAAGTGGTAGCCGCCTTCGATCAAAATCATGAAGCCAATCGGGTTTATCTACAAAACTATGGACATGGTCCGATTACCAGAAATCTGGCGTCTGTGAAGTCCGACGATATATGTTCAAGCGATTTCTGGTGGCTGAGCCCACCTTGCACACCTTACAGTATTCGGGGCAAGCGCAGGGACGACGAGGACCCTCGCTCCCAGGCATTTTTGAACCTTCTTTCTCTTCTACCGGAGGCGCTGCCTGGTTATCTGATTGTGGAAAATGTGCTCGGCTTCGAAAGTTCGAGGACATTCGAGAGATTGGAGCGCTGCCTGGATGAGTGCGGTTATCGCCAACGCCTGGTCAAGCTCTGCACTACCGATTTCAATGTTCCGATGAGAAGACCGAGGGTTTTTGTGGTGGCATCCAGGCCGACCCAGGAGCGAGGAGATTTGGCTTATGAGGAAGAGTCCATGCCTTCCTTTTCGGAGTACAAGGACGAAAGAACTCTAGTCGATTACCTGGGCGACCTGGATAATCCTGCTTATAATGTCAATCCTTCCATAGTCGAACGCTATCGTCAGGTCATGAATATCGTCGATCCCTTCGACCCCGAAACGATACTTATTTGTTTCACCCGGGGCTATTTCAGATGCAAGCAGGCAGGCGGCTCTCTTTTGCGCTTCGGAGATGCGGAGACCCTTCTACCTGTTCGCTATGTCTCGCCGCCGGATATAGCTAAGCTTCTTGGATTCTCAGAGCAATTCACCTTTCCTGAGGATATGACCGACACGACTCGCTGGCGTTTGATAGGCAATTCCGTTGACGTCAGAGCGATTCGCTATCTTCTTGGACTTTTAGGATTTGAAAATCAGACCCGATCTGTTGAATTACACACTGATCCCATTTGACCGTCGCATTAAAATAGAAAAAAGCCGCAGCCTGTAGAAAGAAAAGTTGTAGACGAGGAAGAGGAATATCAATGTCGGACCCCGAATTGCATGGGGATAATTTCAAAGAAGGAGCTGATGGTAAAGCCGTAAAGCGCAGCAGCACCGAGCGCCTTTTCTCCGATGCCCGTCTGACCTCGCTCCAGGTCGGATCGAAGCAAGTTGTAGAGGGCAGAGACTTGCTTGCCCTCGAGACCACCGGCAGCGATTTCGTCTACATCCGTGATCAGGCTCTGATTGCCGCCTATCTGGAGAATCTGAAAGGAGATTGTCGCGATTACCCACTCAGTAAATATGCACAGAGATTTGACCAGACGGAAGAGAAGAGACTGGTGCTTGGACTGGGCGGAGAATTCTTGATCACCGCTCTTATCGCTACTGCCGCGGTGGCGAGAGTAAGGGAGCAAGCTCCGGTCAGTGCCGAGTTGAGGATTCCCTGTGCCGAAATCGAAGCGATGGCTTATGGAGAACCGCATGCAGAACAGGCATCCGATTCTATAAAAGGTCAGAGAATTGCCGAGATCATGACATTGTCTACCGGCTTAAGCGGATCCCTGACGGATTACATGTTCGCCACTGGACGAGAACGACCGACTTTTATCATAGGAACAAGCGATACTCTGGTCTCCATCGCCGAGGCACTGTACGGAGACGGATTGGTCGGCTATTTATTAGCCGACCTCAATCGTGACCGAACCGTGCAATATGAAAAAGACGGCAGGCGCTATGTCGAGACCAGAGCGCGTGAAGTCTTGAAGCTGCCTCTGGCGGATGACTTGAGCTGTTTTTCAAAGGTTGATCGAGACGGTCGACCTTTGCGTGCCCAGAATCTGGTGACGGTGGTGCAAGAGTCTGTCGTGGACCGAGAGGTGGTTGAGGAGCTTTTGCGACCGGTGGTGGTGGCACAAAAGAAAACGTCATTTTGGCCCGCGATAAAAGGGCTTGAGTTTTCTGCCGGAAGTACTGCAGAACTGAATCTTCGTCAGAGAAGCTATGATAAGCTGAAGTTGCGGTCGATAATTGCAGGTGGTATTAAACTAAGGCGCTCCATCGATCTCTAGAGAGTTCAGACGGCCTCGCAGAAAATGCTAAAAATGAGATTCCCGCAAGTCTTATTCGCTGAGGCCTAGATCGAGGTCATATTCATCCTCTATCCATTCGCAGGCTTCTTCTCCTAGAGCCGGTAGCTCATCGGGATCCACCAGACCTCGTTTCAGTGCTTCGTAGACGATTCTAGTTCTTGGATTATAGATTTCCATACCGGCTGACTCTTTGAGATGCGCTTCGGCTCCTTTGACCAGCTTGTTGAGCAGGTTGGATAATCTATTCTGCACTCCGCGCACACTTATGTGTCGTCTGGCTGCTATTGCTCTATCGGTAAGACCGATGGCTATATCCATCAAGGTTTCGAATTCCGAATCGGTTATGTTGTCGTCTTTCGAGGTCAGTCTCTTTTGAATGCCTGCCACGATCGGGTCTATAAAAGGATCTCCATCCATCAGAATCTGTCGGATAGCGGTCTCCAGCTTGTCATCGGATTCTCCTTTGATCAAATAGCCATGAATAGCCTCGTCCGGCACTATCCGTCCCAGGCTGCGCACATAGGTCTCTCGATGAAACTGCGACCAGAAAAGTATTCTGGCATCTTTTCTTACCTGCCAAATTTGCTCGGCTGCTTTGATGCCGTTCAACTCCGGCATCGAGATATCCATCACCACGAGGTCAGGACTGGAGGAGATAGCCAGCTCTACACCGCTCTTACCGTCAGGGGCTTCCAGAATCTCCAGATCGTCGGCAATCACTTTTGCCAGAACCTCTCCGGCATGTTCCCTGAGAACCGGCATATCCTCCACTATCAAGACTCTGACCATACGAAAGAACCTCCTCCTAAAGAGAGATATCGACTACGGTGCCTGTTCCTTTCTCCGCTCTTCTCCAATTTATACTGGCATTGATGATACCAGCTCGTTGCAGCATGAATTGCATCCCCCTGGACTCGATATTCACCCTGTCGGTATCGAATCCCTGACCATCATCGGCAATGGTTATATGCAGTTTCCCCTCTCTGTCGGTGATTAAACACCTGACCATATTTGCTCGAGCATGTTTGATGATGTTGTTCACCGACTCCTGAACAATTCTATAGAGCAGACTTTTTTCAATGTCTCCCAGTTTCTCCAGTCTATCGGCATCGACATCGCAACGGAATCTCACTCTATATGCAGGTTCCGACTTCGAGGAGCCTTTCCTGATCAACTCTTCGATCGCCTCTGAAAAACCGAGGTGCTCAAGGGCACCCGGACTCAGACTTTCCATAACCTCTCGTATCTCGTCCATGGACCTGGCGATGCCCTGGTCTATCTCGTCTGCCGATTCGGGGGACGGATCTTTCAAATAGTTCTGAAAGTTTCTGCGGGTCATCTTCAGTCCATGCAGAACTTGATCATGCAAATCTCCGGCCAGGGTACGCCGGTCGACTTCGTCAGATCTGATCAGGTTGAGCCTGGAGAGCAGCAATTCGTTATAATCAACTGGCTTTTCTCTGGGTGCTGATAGAGGCTCTTGCGAATCGTTGACTGTCTTTTTCTTCCAATAAGTGCCTATCGATACTGCTGCCATAAGTGCTGTCATACTGGAGAGCAAAAAGAACAACGGCACCTCTGCCTTTAAGAGAAGAAATTCGGAAAAGACGATAATGGCGACAATCTGAAACAGGGCTAGCAAACGGATGCCGCCCGTCAGTCGGACCCCGCACTGTGCACCGGCGGTAGTGACAAGAAGGAAAATCAAAAAGGATGCGACTATCCCCGCGCCCGAATCGAGATAGGCAAGACCATTGCTATTTCGAATTGATAGGGGCAATTCCAAAAATGAAGAGAAGAATGCGATGGTAAAATTCTGGTCCGGGGAAGCGAATCGATAGGCCAGAAGCCAGAAAAGTATTGCAAGAGTTACCGAGTAAAGGACCAGGCTATTGTCTCTGTTTGAACTCGAAGTCATTTAGTCGGCTTTGGACGCGGGGTCGAAATAGAGAGGTTGTTAGCTATCCAGAATTCGACACTATTTTTGGTGCCGTATTTTACTACCCAATCGATATGGTTTTTGGCTAGCTTGGGTTTATTCTGTCTCAAGAGATCCAGCGCCAGAAAGCAGTGGGCCTGGGTGGTATCATAGTCGCTGTTTTTGACCGACTCCAGTAGTTCATCGGGACTTACTTTTCCGTTGAGGTACTTCAACACGTCATAGGGCCAATCCAGACGGGATAGTTTTTCCATGGAGGTCTTCAAGAGCTTGCTAGCACCGGCTTCATTCTTACTCTGCCTCAGACCTAAGATGGCAAGCACCGCTTCGTGTCCAGTGAACTTGCCGGTCCATTTAGTGCGGTTTAAGTAATCCTGCAGTTTCTGTGCCGCCTTATCGCCCTGGAAGTTGGCAAGAGCGGCTCCGGCATAATTCAAACGGGCGTACGGGTCATCTGGGTTCAGTTTGGTTGCCCGGTCCAAATCGCTCAGCGCCAGATTCAGTTTTCCCTGCCGGAAATAGGAGACTCCTCGGTTGTTTAGCGCCAGGGCGTTGTTCGGGTTAAGTTTCAGGGCCTGGTTGAAATCGGCGATTGCTCTTGGGTAGTTCTCGAGCTGGTTGTAAGCGGTGCCCCGGTCAACTAAAGCGACAGCATCGCCGGGTTTTTGCTTGAGCGCGTTGGAGAATTCTCGGATGGCTCGATCATAGCTGCCCCGCACCAGATAATCTTTTCCGATCTCCACATGACTCGATGACAGATCGAAAGCAGAGACACTCTTGAACAGCTGCATCGATAGAGAAAAGATGGAAACTATCACCAGAGAAAGAATCGCAATCGCTAAAATCCTTGGTTTCGACAAAGCCTTTTCCTCTTTGCGGGCGTCGTTACCCAGTCATTTTATTCTGATAAACAAATCCAGAGTCCATTTGTTAACGTGTTTACATCCGTGATTACCATGTAAAGGTGTTTTATTTCTTTCATAAGGGCATATGAGTATAGACGCTCGGGAATAAGCCTGAAATCCAGGTGTTTTGCGTATTCACCGAGTTCTTCGAGACCGAATCAGTGGCTGTGACTTTTTAGATGACCAACCCAACCAATAATTCTCCGCAAGATAACCGCGACCGGGTAAGCGAAGACGCTGCCAGGTCCCTGCAAAACATTCTCAATTCTGTCAGGACAGCTGTCGAAAATGAATTCGCCATCCAGCAAATGGAGTATGACGAGCTCTACGGCGTCGATTCTGAAGAGTACGAAACCTACCAGAATAAAATTGGCACCTGGCTGAAGACCAATAAACTCATCGATATGGTGGCAGACTTGCTCCCTCTCTCCTTGATGATGGATATGGTTTCTCCATCGAATTCTACCGAGATGACCGAATCCAATTCTTCCACGCCGGTGGAGAATCCCTGGGGCGCCCCAGCTGAGGCGGAGCCCGTCCTGACCGTTCAGACTTCTCAAACTGGTCAGACCACTGCTCCGGAGAATCCCTGGGGGCAGCCCCCGGTTCAAGCTCAGGCACAGGTAGAGGCGGCAGACCCTGGCACGGTGGCAACTCCGGAGAATCCCTGGGCGGTTCCTGCCCAGCAGAGTTTTGCAGAAGCGGAAGTGGAAGTGGATCAGTCTTACCAATCAGGTGCATACGCGGAACCGGCGCCCGAGCCCACTGAGTACGTTGCACCTGCTGACAATCCCTGGGGACAACCGGAAGCTCAACCTCAAACTCCAATACAAGCACAAGCACCGGCAGATAACCCCTGGGGGCAACCGGAAGCCCAGCCTCAAACTCCAATACAAGCACAAGCACCGGTAGATAACCCCTGGGGGCAACCGGTAGCCCAACCTCAAGCTCCATTACAAGCACAAGCACCGGCAGATAACCCCTGGGGGCAACCGGTAGCCCAACCTCAGACTCAAGCTCAAGTGCAAGCACCGGCTTCGGCAGATAACCCCTGGGCGGCTCCACCGCAGCAGGAGATCGCCTCATATCAGAATGAAGCCAATGCCGGCTTTATACCTGATGTCAATCCTGGCATTGAATCCGCTCCAGCCCATGCCGAAAACCCCTGGTCACAGCCCCAGGAAGACGCTTATCGGCAGGTTCAGGAACACCAGCCTATGCAGCAGCAGATGCCCGCACAGTCGGACAATCCCTGGGGCAGTCCCGTTGAATCCACTTTAACTCCTTCAATCTCTGCAACCTCTGCAGCCCCTCAGAATCCCTGGGGCAGCCCCGTTGAATCGCTTCCCGCGCCCCAGGCGCCGGAAGTCTCTTCAGGCGCCTGGCAGGATATTTCGGCAGGTTCTATTCCGGCGGTTCAACAAGGAATGCCAGTAGCACCGGAGCAGCCTGCTGCTCCCAGTCTTGACGCGCTGTTTCCTCAAGCCCAGCCTCAGCAGCAAGAACATACGGATACCAGCACCGAGAGTGACTCTTATCTTCCCTCTCAGGCCTGGATGAGTTCGGATCCGGATATGCAGCCCACTATGCCGATGCCTCCCCCACCTCCTCCGATTCCGCCGACACCGGGTCCTGAGTATGCAGCCGAATCGAATCAATACTCACAAGCGGCTCAACCGGCAATGGACCTGGATGCAATAGGCGACGATCAGTTCGGTGATCTTGAAGATGACACCGTCCAGGGTGCTGAGCAACCGGCTTCGTTCATGCCTCCTGCCCCACCGCCGATGCCACCGGTGCCGCCTGCCGATCCTTCTTCTGGGCAGCCTGCGGCGGAGGAAAAGGAAGAGGATAAATTCAAATTCGATCCTTCTTCTGCCTGGGGCTAACGCCGCTTCTGCCTGGGGCTAACGCCGCTTCTGCCTGG
>CAZCBH010000011.1:0-11654 GCA_964496875.1 uncultured Candidatus Obscuribacterales bacterium
GAAAAGATCAAATTGCGGTAGCTTTCTTTGTCACCGCCGGTAATGGCACCGAGGAAGTTGTAGTAGAGTTTATCTTCTTCATTATCCGATAGCTCCGCTGCCCGATTATAGAGTTGTCGCAGTTTTGTCGAGTCTGCTTTGGTGGGGCTGTAACCTTCCGGCAGGCTTCTTGTCTCGATACTCCAGATTTGGAAAAGTGTTTTTTGAATTTCATAGAACTCAGGAAAAGAGCCAGCCAGCTCTGATGGATAGTTGTCGGAGCCTTTGTCAAATTGATTCGTCAGTGTTTGTATTTCGAGTTCGGGATATGGGCGAGGATAGTAACGACGCATTCTTGTAAGGGCGAAAGGATCTAGCAGTTGATCGCAGTCGGTTTGTGCTATCGCGCCGCACGTTTTGAACCGGTGATCCGGATATAGAGAGGTCAGTTGCTTGAAAGATTCATCGAGATTGACGCTTCTTTTGTAGGCGGGCAGAAAAAGAATAATCGGCACCGCCGAAGCAGTCGCGAATATGACCGGCGTCAGGCGCGAACCGCGGCGAAAGCCGTTGTAAAGCCCTCTCTGCCTGGGGACATAATTAATTTCCCCACCGTAAGAGAAGTAGGTGTAACATTTGCCGGAGTTCAGGGAAGGCGGTAGTCGAAGCTTTTCTTGCGGAATCAGATCTGGATTCGAAAAGCAGTCGCCTTCGGCATCCCTTTTAAAATCGTTCAGATACCATCTCGATTTGCTCTCAATAGAATCATCTCCGCAAGCCTGGGCGAAGCTTGCCGACTGGAATGACAAAAGCTGCAGCAGAAGTATAAGGAGGATTGAGGGAATCAAAAAAGCAGTGAAGCCGCCGGAAATTCCGTTTCTCATCGTGGTTTCGAATCGTACTGATTTGTAGTATTAGCAATAGTTTAGTCGAAGGGATATACATTGGGCACGGGATTTACCCTGAATCTGTATACAAAGCCGATATAAAATCAAATGGAAAAGTTTATCAATTCTTAGAACCGGCTTCCTTCCGGTCAAAATCCAGGATAATACACCGGTAACTTACTAGATCTATTATTCAGCATCACTGTTGTTGGAGTTCTCTTGCCTCAAGACAAGCAAGCACCACTAAAGATTGAGTCGGTATTGAGCCGAGATCTCGGTTTGAGCGCCGCTCTAGCTATCGGCGTTGGCACAATGATCGCCGCCGGTATCTTTACCCTCTCCGGTCTTGCCATTCGCAATGTCGGCTCGGCGGCCATACTCGCTTTTCTTCTTGCCGCCTTTGTCGCTCTGATCACCGCCCTTACTTATTGCGAGTTCGTCTCTATCTATCCGGAGTCGGGAGAAGGGTATCTTTATACCCGTAGCACTTTCAAGGCTCCGGTGGCTTATATAGTGGGCTGGGCGCTTTTTCTGGGCTATACCTCTTCCTGTGCTTTTTATCTCTCCAGTTTATCGAGCTATTTCAACGAGTTCGTTTTGAAACTGCCTATTGAAGCGGCGGCCGGTGTGGTCGCGCTCATACTGCTTACGCTGCTCAATATTAAAGGGACCAAAGAGAGTGGACGCTTCCAAATAGTGGTCACTCTGGCAAAGGTCATCCTTCTGCTCTGGTTTATCACAGGTGGTTTGTCCAGTGTGGACTTTGAGGCTATTGCGACCAAATTCTCCACCGATATCGTCACCATCGCTCAAACTTCGGCCATGGTATTCATAACCTTTTTCGGCTTCTCTGCCATCGCCGCTTCCGCCGGTGAGATTAAAGATCCTATCGTCACCATTCCCCGGGCGATTTTTATTTCTGTCGCCCTGGTGACTTTTCTCTATACTCTGGTGATCCTGGTTGTGGTGGCGGCAGGACTCACCGTATATGATGAAGCGGCTATGGGCAACGCCGCCAAGCAATTTCTCGGGCCCATCGGCGGTTATGTGATCATCGGCGGAGCGCTTTTTTCGATGGTTTCGGCAGCCAATGCCTCTATTATGGCCGGATCCAGAGTGATGCTCTCCATGGCTCAGCTCGGTCAGTTCCCGGTGGAGTTTGCCGCGGTCAACAAAAGGACCCGCACCCCTATCGTTTCGCTTCTGCTGGTCGGGCTTGCCATACTACTTTTCTCTTTAAGTTTCAAACTGGAGGACATGGCTCACTTTGCCGACGCCGTGGTGCTATTTGTGCTCGTTATTGTAAATGGCGCTTTGATTGTCCATCGTCGCAAATATCCCGAGATAGAACGTCCCTTCAAAGTTCCTCTGGTACCGCTATTGCCTGCTCTGGGCATAATCTCGAACGCTTATCTGCTCTTTCAGATTTCTCACCATCCCTTTCCATTGCTGATGGCGGTGGCATCTTTGATCATAGGTTTCGTCGGTTTCTTCGCCTGGAAAGGCATTCAGCCCCACGAAGAACTTCTGCCCGGTGCCCGCTCCCGGGTGGCTCTGGAGCGGTCTGTTTCTGATGCCAAGCATGACTTCAGTGTGCTAGTTCCCCTGGCCAATCCCGAGAACGTGCCGCTTTTGATGGAGCTTGCCTGCGCTATCGCCCGGGATAGAAAGGGTAAAGTCGTCACCCTGAGGGTGGCTGTGGTCCCGGAGCAGCTTCCCTTGAGCCATGAAGAGACTTATATAGCAAGGGAGAGAAAGATTCTAGAGCAAGCCCATGCCGCCGCCCTCGAATACGAAGTGCCGGTCACTTCTATGGTCCGGGTCGGACATAACGCCGCCCGGGCGATTCTCGAAACAGCCCGGGAGAGGAGCTGTGACCTGATTGTTTTAGGATGGCGCGGTTATTCTTCGACCAAGCAGAAGATCCTCGGAGAGACCGTGGATGACGTGGTCACCCATGCCAGAGCCGATGTGATGCTGGTAAAACCCAACGGTATCGGCTCGTTGAACAACTTCTTGCTTCCTACCGTAGGCGGCGAACATGCCGAATGTGCTGCCGATTACGTCTCTTCGCTCGTCAGAGCGAGGGGCGGGGAGCTTACCATGTGCAGTGTGGTGCCCCCGGAATCACCGGCGCCGGATAACCGCCTTGCTCTCGAGAAACTGGACGGCGAAGTGAAGCGCATCAAAGATGCAAGGGGCGTGGGAGCCGATACCAAGCTTATTCACAACCGCTCGATTAGCGCAGGCGTTATTCAAGAAGCCAAGGAATACGATGCAGTGGTGGTGGGGGCCTCGAGACGCAGCATCTATCCCCAGATTATCTTTGGAAATATTCCGGAAACCATCGCTAAAAGAACCAGCAAGCCGGTGATTCTCTTCAAGCATCATCACCCGGTCAAGTCGCTGATTGGCAGAGTGGTCGGCGAAGACAGCTAAGATATGACGGCTTTTGTGGACTTTGCGTAATATCCGCCTTGAATTGGCGCGAGGATGTCTATATACTGGCTTCCATCATGGAAGAATTAAGAGACTATCTCAATGATTTGAAGCGGGACAGATTCGTCTATCTCGTTCTAGCGCTTGCCGCCCTTGCTATATTTTTCAGTCTGCAAAGCGGTTTTGTCCAGACCGTCAATTCTGTCGCCGGTGACTTCCATGACAAGCTCGGTACTATGTCTATTGCTGCCGGCGGCTCCAGCCAGATGTAACTTTTAGCTTTCAGGTCCCATGTTGAATCTGAGTAGATAGCTCAGGTTTGCTTGAATCCTTGCGGTTTCGATGCGGGACGCTTTATCGGGATAGAGCTTCTCGAATAAGCCGAGTAGGCTTCCTGCTTCTCGGGCGGCAGCAGGTTTTTCGCCGTTCAATCCAATGTTAGCCAGGTTTTCGATTGCTTTGTTAACCAGGCTGTTCACCGCGCAGGGGGGCTGCATGTGCGCTAGAGAAAAGCAGCCGGCCAGTCTCAATTTTTCTGAGGGGTTGGTTAAAATGGCGAGGATCTCGGCAACGAGGGGGTCGCTTTCATCATTGACAGAGCAAGATTTGAGCGCATTGAATATGTTCTGGATAAGCTCATTTTCGTTCAAATCAGAGTCATTGAAGCCCCCTTTTAAGCGCAAGCTTCGGTCGAGATTGTTGCTGAGCAGATCCGGGGGAGTGTTCTGCCACAGGTGACCGACCATGTCTTCGAGGGCGACAAGGGCGCCTGCCGCTTCGGCCCGGATTCTGGTATCCTGGGAGTTGAGGCTGAGGGCAGCCAGTACGGGCATGGCCGGTCTGTAACCCAGGACTTTGATCAAGGTCAGTAACTCGACAGAGATAGTGGTGTCGCTGGTGGTGCTAGATAGGGACCGCTCCAGGGTTTCAAGAGCCAATTTGCCTGCCTTCTCGAAATCTACCGGGTCCTTTTTGTCTTTATGCAGAGGCAATTCGACAAGGGTGGCAAGAGCGGTCCGGCGATTGTGCCTATCAAATTCGGGTACCGTCAATAGATAGGTTGCGACAAGGCTATATATGTCCTCTGCGGAAAGCATGTCTGCCCGAAGCAATGGTAAGAGAGAATCGAGGGCGAGGCTTCTATTAGCATCATTCTCCACGATATAGCGAAGCAGCTCTTCGCCCAGACTTTCTTTATCGTAGAGAGAGCCTCTCTCCAGTCCCGGTACCAGATTATCCTGCAGCCAGGAAAGGGCGGTTTTCGATTCTGTATTCGAATCCGTATTTGATGTGTTCGAGTCGACCATGGTTCGAATGGTATCACACCGTTTAAATCTGAATTTGGTCCTACCGGTGATGGCCCGGTCCGTGGTGGCAGAGCCTTTATTTTTCCTCTTGATTATTAGATATCTCTGAGATTGATCTGAAGCGGGAAAATTTTTTCAAGAGTCACAGGCTGCCGCTTTCGCCTTGCTGGAAAGGGGAACGGAAAGATGTCAAGCAGAGATTTAATTATTAATATGAGCCTGATATGCATAAAATTAAAACCGTCGAATTCATCTTCACTGAGATGTTCTAGCTGATCAGTGATATCAAATATTGGTGTCCGGAATGAGATTAGATTTCGTAGAGTCTGCCGACTCTATCTATGCTAACGCAGCCATATCCCTACCCGTTTCGGCATCGGCCAATGTTGTCACCAGCATCAGGCCGGAAGTTCGCAATGTCGCCATTGTGGGCTTCGGAAACAGCGCCCACGCGCTTGGTTCTTATCTGTCTTTGAAAGGTCATAGAATAAGTTATCTCACCCGCAAAGAAGAGGAAGCGGATAGAGAAATAACCGCCTTTGGTGCTTTCGAGGCGCGCTTTTCGCCTGTAAGAATATCGAATGATTGGGATCAGGTGGTCAATTCTTCCGACACCATATTCATAGCCACCGTCGCCACAGCCTATCGAGATATCGCAGCAAGACTGGCTCCAGCCCTTCGAAAAGAGCAGGCAGTGGTTCTTTTCTCTAGCAAGCTCGGAGGGGTGCTCGAGTTTAAAGAAGCGCTCAAAGAGTTCAACGCCCCTGATTGTGATGTCATAGAGACCGACGCCCTCTTCGCCTGCCGTCTGCAGCCCGTCGACCGGGTCTGGGTGCGTGGCGTCAAAAAGTGGAATCTTTACACCGGTTGTTGTCCCGAATCCACCCGTCAGAAAGGCGCCAGGCTGACCGAATTCTTCCCGGGTCTTGTGCCGGCGGATAACTTCATTCATCGCGGATTGACCGATTTTGGGGCTCTCACCCATTCTTTGAATATGATCGTGAACATGAACGCTATAGATAGAGGCGAAGAGTATTCCTTCTATTACGAAGGTTTCACCAGAAATACAATCAAACTTCTAGAGCAGATGGAGGCCGAGTTCAACGCCGTTGCCGGTCGTTACGCCACCAGTTTGATTCCGGCTAAGGAGCTGCTCAATCGCTATTATGGCTCCAGCACTCGCTCTCTTTATGACGCCCTCACCACAGTGCCCAATTATAAATTCTCCAAGGCTCCCACCACCCTGCAGCATCGCTATCTTATAGAAGACGTGGGCTGTACCCTGATTCCGCTCAAGCAACTGGCGGAGCTTGCCGGGGTAAAGACACCACTGATAAATTCGGTCATCTGTATGGCAGGCATTCTCACCGATACCGATTTCGAAACAGAAGGCAGGACTCTCGATAAACTGGGTCTTGGAGACAAAAGCTACGAAGAGGTCTGGCGAATTGTTAATAGGGGCTCCGCCAGAGCACTATAAGTTTCAACCGCCGCTCTCGCTTAGGGCTCTATTAATCAGCATAAAAAAGAGCACCACCCAGATTGGAATCGGCACCAGGGAAGCTTTTTTGCCGGTGAGCTTGTATTGAATATAATCCGCCACAACCAGTAGCAGGCAGGCGCCTGAGATTAAGGTCAGCCCGACAGAGCCCGGTACAAGCCAGACCACTCGGTTTTTGTAGAAGATCCAGCCAAGCAGGAAGACCATCACGGCGCTCACTCCAAGAATAGAGACTGGTTTCAGGCGTTCATGGCTTTTCTCTCTTTCGGTCAGCTCGTTTTGACCTTCTTTGGGTTTGAGCGGACGGAGCAATCGCAAGAGAAGCAAGGCGTAAAGAAGCAAAAGGATAGACATCCCCACCGTATAGGTGCTTCTTTCGTCCCAGTTTAAAACGTCTTCGGCCATATATAAATAGCCGTTGTAGAGCAGGAAAATAAAACAGGCAAGCAGACCGAAAAGTCCGAGGACCATTATTAGAGTAAAGTTCGAATTGTTTTTGTCGGGTTCGGGTTCTGATGACATTCTTCTTATTGTACGTTATAGAACGAGAGGAAGCATCTTTACTCTATATCTCTATCAAGGTGGGGGCATTGTTCGGTCTATATCTGCCATCACAGATAGAGACATTGTAGTATCTGGTTCTGCCAAGTACGAATTCTCCGTAAGATTCATGAATATGACCGAAAACATGGACCGCCGGTGGTGACTTCAGTCTTTCTGTGAGAGTGATCCTCAGCTCTTCGCAGCCGACATTGCCGCTTGGACAGAGGTCGAGGATACTTTCGGGCGGACCGTGGGTTATGAGCAGATCGATACCCTCCGGGATCTTGTCCCAGGCGGTTTTGATATCTTTTCCACGCTCTTTCATGAAACTCCAGTTCATGAACTGCGGAGTCCAGGGGCTGCCCCAGATTCTAATACCGTCAATCTCGAGCAACTCGTCTTGCAGATAAATACAGGCGCTCAGTACATCGGCGGCAGAGGCGCTATCTTTTTCTAAGAAGCGGTCATGATTGCCGGCTATCACAACCGGTTTATGCTTGAATCTGTAGCTCTCCTCCATCAGATAATGATTGATTTCAGAGAGTTCTTCGCGGCTGCCGCGGCTGGTCAGGTCGCCGGCGACCACCAGAAGATCCCCTTCAGGTAACTCCGGAGTACGGTTGTGAATATCGCTAATCGCTACTATTTTCAACTGAGGCCTGGTCGCTTTTAAGTGGGTTTCGCCAGTTATTGTACCTCTTATTCCCTTCTCTGATTATCGGGTACTCTTTGCCGGGGTTGTCAGATCCAGATAGAAGCGGGCGTCTTTTTTGAGACCGGCGACGGCGCTGTCTTTTTCTATGTTCTGCAATACGGAAAGGGCCGAGGAAAGGTCGATGCCGGCATAGGAGCCGAGCTCGATCATGCTTCCGGCGGCTGCCAGTCTGACTCTTTCATTGCTGGAGTTCATGGCCAGGCGCAGCATGTTGAAACGGGGGTCTTTAGCGTCCCGGGTGTGCTGGTTCTTGACTGCCGCGAATATGGCGTCTATCACAACCTGGGCGTTGTTGCCGTCCTCTAGAGCTTTCTCTATGTTGAGAGCGCGCTGGGCTGCAGTGGTGGTATCGTCCTGGGCTGTGTCGCGCCATATTTGAATGACCGAATCTCTCATCTTGTGCAGCGCTTCTTCCGCCTCTCTACCGAGGGCGGTGCCTTGCTTCTCTTTGACCAGGGCTTCGAGTATCGGGTAGGCTTTATGATGTCCGTTGGCGACGATGGTTTTGACCAGAGTGCTTTCGATGGTGGCGTCGGCGCTATAAGGAGCGCGCTGGGTAATTTGAAGATCAAGGGCACTGGCGGCAGTGAGAGCCGCTTCTTCTCGAGTAATCGCCCTTCTGCCGTTTTTGTCCGGTGTGGCCAGTTGATCGAGGGCTTCTGCCAGATAGCGTCTTGCTCGATGATCCATGTTGCGGCTCTTAGTCAGTCCCTCTTGAACCGCCCAGACTATTAGATCTCGGTTCTCTACTCCGGGTTTGGCCAGGTCACGAATTGCCTGGGCAGACTTTCTCTGGGCCCAGTCGGATTCATCAGAGGCAAAAGGCTGACCGCCGTTCTGCAATATATCTATCAAGGCGAGCTTGGCTTTCATGCCGTCGACATTGCGCAGAGCGGCCCGGTCTATCAAGCGCTCGAACTGGGCGTCACGGCTGTCAGTTACTTCCTGTCGTCTTGTGTTGCGGGCATTGGCTTCATTATTGTCTATGGTGCTGCGCGCGCTGAAGAACCAATCCACTGATCCGAGGAAGCCGGCATAAACAGCTTCTGCTGCTTTATCTCCTTCGGAGTCTCGATAGCTGTTGAAGGTCTTTCCATCGAGAAGAGGAAAGTTCTCTTCGCGCCATTTTCTGATGTAGTATTTGGTGGCATCATCTTTTTGATCGCCAGGAAGGTTCCTTTTAAATCTTTCTACATCTTCTTTGAGTGCTGTCCAGCCCTCGAAAGGATCTTTCATGAGGGCGGCGGCGGTGTGTTCGAAGACTTTCTTATACTCTTCGCTACTGGGATCCAGTCTTTCCTGGGTAAATTTGACGTCGAGCAGACGGCTCGAAACGGTGGGGTCGGATTCGGTGCCCACCAGATTTACTACCAAAGATCTCAGTTTTGGATCTCTCAAGGTCTCGAGAGCCTTAATCGCTTCGTAGCGCACCGAGGCATCCCAGTCTTTCTGGGTCTTTCTCTCTGTGTCGCCGGCAAGCGTGTCTCTCAATACGGTGATGGCATTTCTTGAGCCCATCTCAGTAAGGCTTTGAATAGCTGCTATCCTAAGTTTCGGAGAGAAGTTCGCGAATTTGTCCGAGTTTTGATCTAGTAAGCTGATCAAAGACTGCTCGACCATGCTCTTCTGTAGTTGGTCGCCTCCTTCTATCACAGGCTTGAGTACTTTGATAAAATCAGCACTATCGCCCTCGGATTTCAGGTCCAGGCTGTATTCTTCCACTCCTTTCAAAGTATTGGCTAGAATAGCTATGGATGTCTCGCGTACAGAATTGGCCGCTTTCTTGTCTTCTCTAGATTCCGATTCAGAAAGACTCTTCATGCCTTCGGCACCAAGTTTCTCTATTACCTGGCGGCTCAAATCGACATTCTCGGGATTCATCAAAGTTGCAAGATTGCGGTAGGCCGATAGACGCAGCTCGGCATCGTCTCCGGCAAGATCAAGAACGGCGGAGGCGGCATTTAATCTGCGCTCGCTGTTTTTAGTTTCGTCGGCCATATCGGCTTTGAGCAGATTGAGCGCTTTAGTCGAGAACGCGTTCTCTCCAGTAACATCTTCCGCTTTGCTTTCGCCCAGCAGTCGCGAGAACTGTTTGATCATCTCCTGCCTGGTGTCAGAGTCGCCTTCGCCATTGGCGTAGAGCATCAGGGCGGCGGCCGCTCTATGATCTTTGTTTTTCGCGGTAAGAGAGACATTATGCAGGTAGCTCTCTACCGCAGAGGCGCTGAGACCGACTTTGAGGCTGTCTTCTTTGAATTGATCTCTGGCATCGAGTGTGACCGCTTCTTGAATTTTGAGCGCGTCTACGGTAACACCCAGGCGAAGAATGGCTTCGCTCTTTTCTCTGTCGGTGGCTTTGTCGGAAGAGAACACATCTTCCAGCACTCCTGCCACCTCTCGACCGCTAGCCACACCAAGCTGGAGAGCCAGATCGCCTGATGCCACCAGTTTTGATTCTTCTTTGGGAGAGACCAGCTCTCTTCTCAGATAGGCGGCTATGTCGCTGGATTTCAGCTCTTGTTTTTCGGTGCGGGCAGGGGAGGTGTGTTCTACGTCGGTGCTGCCGTATTGGTGGTATACCTTCTCTGTGTATTTGTATTCAGCGATGTTAATGTCGCGGCTGGCGAGGGTCTCGGGTAGATTGCCTTCGCTGTCGCGGGAGAGTTGCAGAAGGGCAAGAGCGGCTGCGGTCTGGACTGCCCTGTTTTTAGAATCGGCATATTTTAAGAAGCCGCCGCTTTTGTCTTGCAGATGACTTCTGTCGGCATCCCGTCCTGTGACCTGGCTTCCGTCCGGCATAAACTGGCTTACCAGCTCTTGCTTGTACTGGGCTATCTCCTGGGGGGTGGCTTCTCGAGTCAAAAGGGTTCTGGTTTTATCGAGAATCTCTTTTACCTGGGGATCGCCATTCTCTCCCTGAAGAAGCTGCTCATAGCGATCGAGCTCCGCCGCTCTAGCTTTTTTGGGGTCTATTTCGGCAGCCACTTCCCGGGCAGGAGCTTGATCTCCCTGACCGTCTTTGCCCTGACGAAGCGCTGCCCTTGTGGGATCATTGCGTCCGATTTCAGAAAGACTGTCCACCTGGTGATAGATGTCCTGTCCGATGACTACCGCAAAGGGCAATTCGGTCATTTTGGCGCCGAATTCAGCCGGGGCGTAGATTCTATTGGCCCATTTGGAGCCTTTGATCTGCGCTTCGACGATAGCCGAGGCCGAACCCGCTGCCGAAGCGGCTTCGGTTCCTGTGCGCAGATTCTTGAGCATGCGCCAGCTGCCGGCACCGAGCCCGAGCGCAGCATCACCCACAAAATAGAGTCCCCGGGCGGTCTGGATGTGTTGACCGATTTCGGTATTCTGAAAGTAGGCATTGTTGACGATACCGCTGGCGCCGACGGTGGCACGAAGACCGCCTTTGAAAGCCTGTTTGGCTGCCTGGCTGAGCACCAGTTGACCGGCGCGGGCCGCTTTTACCGCTGCACCTACCTGGATGGTGCCGGTTACTAACATGGCACCATCGAGGGTGGCGATAAGGGCTTTCTCTCCGTAGTGAAAAACTTGTTGTCTGGTTCTCCAGGAAGCCAGATCCTTGGCTTGCATGATTTCGACTTTGCCGCCGTTGCGCACCGGTACCCAGTCCTCCGGGTCATATTCTCGCGGGGCTACGTTTATCTCGTTGCCGATTTTGTCGGCACCGATATTTAGATAGTTGTACCAGTTCGAATATCTGTACTGAACATCGTTGGAGATGACGATCTTCTTTTTGCCGTCGGTGCCGGTTTTTTCTTCTACATCGAACTCCAGATCGATGAGGTTATAGTATTTTTCGGAGCCGTTGACGTTCTCTTTGTCGACGAACTCGCTGATGTCGCCTTTTTGATCCAGTCTGACCCGTCCTTCCGGGGTGTCGATTTCGCCCCAGAAAAGCAGACGATCCGGATTCTCTTCCAGTTTAATCAACTCTTTGAGGGCCTGGTCGACTTCCTGACCATGGTCGGCCATCCACTTGCGCAGGTTCTCCATCTTCTCTTTGTTCTCTGGATGATCGAGTCTGAGATCCTTTGGAAGATCGAGTTTGACCTCGGTAATTCTGCCTTTTTCATCTCTGATTATTTCGGCGCCGGGCGGTTTTTCGAAGCCGAAACGTTTACCGGCTCTGTCGAGGCTGTCCATAGCCTCTACATAGTTGCGGACCCTGGTGGCAAGGTCCACTGCTTCTATTGCCGCGGCACGCCATTCTTCCGGTTTGGAGCCTCTTTTATCGAGCCAGGCCGCCTGTTGATCTT
>CAZCBH010000011.1:11754-102470 GCA_964496875.1 uncultured Candidatus Obscuribacterales bacterium
TGCAGTCTGGTCAGTTCTGTGATCGCACCTGGAACCGCTTGCTTCTCCATCCAGGTAACCATGTTCTTATAGGCTTCTTTGGTTGCCGGTCCAAAGCGTCCTTCGCGTTCCTCTTGCTGTATCTTTTCGACGCCTTCTTTGATCTGCCTGGCGAACTCTTCATCAGAGACATTCTCAGGTCGAGGCTGGGAGATAGAGTAGATGTTTACTAACTGCTTCTGAAGGAAAGAGACCCGTCTTTGCTCTTCTTCCGTTAGAGGTTTCTCTGCTGTATTGTCTACTATCTCAAGCGCCGGGACCACAGCACTCTCTTTGGTTTCAAATACTACACCGGTTTGACCGGCTGTCTGGACTTCAGACTTTCTGAGATCTTCAGATTCGGACTGTAATGTGTCGACAGCTTCTTTCTTCTGATCGGGCTGACTGTCGCCGACTTTTGCTTCGACGGGAAGCTCTCTGGTCTCTGCCATAAAAAAAACTCCGGACATAAAAACGGGGGATGGGGGGTAGTTTATATCTATCGTCATCCGCCCGTTTTTGGACACTTTCCGAGTTTTATGGTAGGAATTTCTTTTGTCTCAGTGTTAACGGGGGCTTACCGTCGCTCTCTTCTCGTCTTCGTAGCGAGAATCACCGGCCAGGGCTTCTTGCTGGCTTGCGTAATAGGCCAGGGCTGCACTTACGACGATACCCAGAGCCACGCCGCGGCTTAGAGAGCCCCGTATAGAGCCTTCGCTCCGTCCGGCTGCTTCGCCTTCTTTAATGTGCCTTGCTATGTAGTCGTGCGCTTTGTCACGAACTTCAGAACTGCCTGTGCTTTCGAGAATTCTAATCACCGTTTCTAAGTTACGCGCCCTTGATCTTTCGGCTTCGGTCTCGCTCTTCTTCAAGCGCGCAATCTCCTGGCGAAGCTCTTCTATCTGGGATTCGCTCACTTTCTCGCCGCGGCTCTCCACTTTGCCGTCGATATTGGCGCCTTCGGCTATCTCTTTGTTGAACACACCGGCTCCGTTCGAGGAAGCCTCTAAGGATGGCTTGATCTCCACCGGAGTCTCCATCAGCCGGGTTCGTCTCTGGCGAGGGGCGGTCTCGGCTGGCGCTTCCGGGGCGGCTTCAGCCGATCTTTTCAATTCTGAGTTCTCTAGTTTCAGGGCTTCTGCTTCGGCTAGAGCGACGGCTTGTTGTTTCTCGGCGGTAGCAAGTTTAGCTTGCATCTCGCCAAGCAGCCGACTCATCTCGGCTTTTGCCCTTTCCGCTTCTGATCGGGCTCTAGCTAGTTCGGCATCTTTGTTGGCTAGCTCCTCTTGTGTGGCTTCGACCTGGCTGGAGAGCTTCGAAATTTCTCGTGCGGAACCTTCCGCCTGGGCTCCCTGCTCTTTTACCGTCGTTCTGAGATTCTCTATCAGGGCGTTGGCCTGGGCTGCTTCTCTGGCTGCGGTCTGGGCTTCGAGGGCGCGTGCCTCTTTTAGACTGGTCAGTTCGCCTTCAAGAGCGGTGATTTTTGCATCGGCACTTATTTGGCGTTCGGCGGCTTCAGTTGCGGCGGTCTCTTTCGCCGCTTCAAGAGTAGCGATTCTGGTTCTGAGAGTTTCTGCCTCTTTGCCTGATTGTTCTTTTGTTTGAGCCAGCTCCTGTTTGAGGGTTTCTATCTCGGTATTGCTTCTGGTGGCGGCTTCGGCGGCGGCTTTTTTCTCTACTTCTTGAGCCTCTTTTATCTGAGTTATCTCGGTTTCGAGAGTGCCGATACGTTTTGTGCTCTCGGCAAGGGCTTCTCTTGCTGTAGCCAGTTCGGCAACTTTTGTGTCTAGTTGAGAAAGAGAGATACGGGTCGCATCTTTTGCTTCGACCAGCTCTTTTTTGAGAGACTCTAATTCGGTATTAGTTCTGGTTTCGGTATCGCGAGCCAGTTTTTGTTCTTGTTCTCTGGCCGCTTTTAGATCTTGAACTTGAGTCTCCAGGCTGGTGATGCGCTCGCCAGCTTCTTTAGATTCGGTCTCTTTAGAGGCTTTGAGTTCGGTCAGTTGCTGTTCTAGAGAAGTGGTTCTCTCGCCGCTGGCTTTGAGCGACTCGGCAGCCACTTTAGCTTCAGCCTCTCTATCGGCGGTGAGCTTTTCTATCTTAGCTTCGAGGGCTTCGATAGATCTGGTGGCAGTCTCTTTGGACTGGGCAAGCTCTTGTTTAAGTGCTTCGGTCTCTTTAGAGTCTGCCTGCTTATCTGCTTCTAGCGTGGCGATTCTGGTTCTGAGAGTTTCTGCCTCTTTGCCTGATTGTTCTTTTGTTTGAGCCAGCTCCTGTTTGAGGGTTTCTATCTCGGTATTGCTTCTGGTGGCGGCTTCGGCGGCGGCTTTTTTCTCTACTTCTTGAGCCTCTTTTATCTGAGTTATCTCGGTTTCGAGAGTGCCGATACGTTTTGTGCTCTCGGCAAGGGCTTCTCTTGCTGTAGCCAGTTCGGCAACTTTTGTGTCTAGTTGAGAAAGAGAGATACGGGTCGCATCTTTTGCTTCGACCAGCTCTTTTTTGAGAGACTCTAATTCGGTATTAGTTCTGGTTTCGGTATCGCGAGCCAGTTTTTGTTCTTGTTCTCTGGCCGCTTTTAGATCTTGAACTTGAGTCTCCAGGCTGGTGATGCGCTCGCCAGCTTCTTTAGATTCGGTCTCTTTAGAGGCTTTGAGTTCGGTCAGTTGCTGTTCTAGAGAAGTGGTTCTCTCGCCGCTGGCTTTGAGCGACTCGGCAGCCACTTTAGCTTCAGCCTCTCTATCGGCGGTGAGCTTTTCTATCTTAGCTTCGAGGGCTTCGATAGATCTGGTGGCAGTCTCTTTAGATTGGGCAAGCTCTTGCTTAAGTGCTTTGGTCTCTTTTGAATCTGCCTGTTTGTCGGCTTCAAGAGTAGCGATTCTGGTTCTGAGAGTTTCTGCCTCTTTGCCGGAGTTTTCTTTTGTTTGAGCAAGCTCCTGTTTGAGGGTCTCTATCTCAGTATTGCTTCTGGTGGCAGCATCTGCAGCTTCTTTAGATTGGCTTTCATTGCTCTCTTTCAGTTTTGTTACTTCTGATTCGAGGGTTTCTATGCGCTCTGAATTTTTCTTGTTCTCGATTTCTCTTGCTTGTTCCAAGTCAGTCAACTGACTTTTGAGACCTTCTATCTGGAGCTTTGCCTGGCGAGCTGCTTCGGCGGCTTCTTTCGATTCTCCCTGGCGGGCCTGCTCCAGCTTGACCATCTGATCTGTTAAAGCTTCTATGGTCTGGCCGGAGAGCTTCACTGATTCTGCCGAATCCCGTGCCATTCTCTCTTTAGCCAGTTCAAGCTCTCGGACCTCTTGCTTGAGTGTCTCTATCTCTCTTGCACTTTTCTCTTTGTCCAGACCGGTTGTATTTTCGAGCGTTGTTAGACCTTCTTTGAGAGATTTTATTTCTTGGTTGGCTTCAGCTACCTTTCTATTGGCTTCACGGATTTCATTATCCCGGGCTGTTTCCAGATTTTTGATCTCGGTTTCAAGGGCTTCGACTTTTGCTCTCGATTGCAGATCAGCCTCAGTGGCTTTCTTTGCCTCGGTCTCACGATTCTGTTCCAGTTGTGCAACTGTGCTTTTTAAAGATTCTATTTCGCGAGCTGATTTTTGGCCGGCTTGCTCTGCTGTTTTAGACTCTGTGTGTCTGGCTTCTTCGCTGGCGGTCAGGCTCTCTTTCAACTTTTCGATTTGCTCGGAGGCTTGTTTTTGATCGGAAGAGGCGGTTTTAAGATCGGCTTCTCGCTGGGTTCGCGCTGTTTCCAGATCCGCTTTGAGCTCTTCGATTGTTTTCTTTGCCTGGGTCTCCGCCGTTCTGAAATTCTCTCTTTCGGTTTCCAGACGTTGATCTTTCTCTTCAATTTGCCGGGTCATCTCCTGCTTCAATCTTTCGGAAGTGGACTTCAGACCGGTCAGCTCTGTCTCTACCTTTTTGAGAGCTTCGGAGTGATCTCCTTCCAGTTTCTTGAGATCTTCAACGGCTTTTCCTTTCTCTAAGATAGCCTTGTCGAGCATTTCGGTGAGCTGCTCCCGGGTGGCTTCTACTCTTTTGGGTTTGGATTCGGCTTCGGCTTCAGGAGATCTTTCAGCGTTCGATTCAGAGTTCGAATTCTGATCAGGCTTTCGCTCGAGGAAATATTTGCCGCCCTCTTTTATCAGTTTGTAGCCGCCATAAGCAAGGGCTGCTATAGCCACCATCTCCGCCGGTGATCTTTCCGTTCCGTCACCATTGGCTTCCAGTTTTGTCGGTGCAGTATTTTCGGGGGCAGGGGATGCCGAATCCGCTGTCTCTGCCGGAATGCTCTTGCCTTCTACTTCTAACTTGGCCGGTGCCTGATCGGCAGGCTTATCTGCTTTTGTGATATCGGCAATATCAGAGGTTTTCGGATCGGAAGATGGCTTTGAACCTTCTTGTTGATCCATGAGTTCATTTATATCGAGGGGAGCGAGTTGAGTCATCTCCATCACTCGCTTCGGAATACGGACCCCGGTGTCTCCGGGTCCGGACCATGTATCGGCGGCAACTTGCTGCCAGGTCTGGGCTCTCGTGCTCGACCTATCGGCGCCGGGATTGAAGTCCATAGTGGAATCCGCTTTGCCGTTATTAGAGTCGGTTACCCCGGGGCGGGGTTCGTAAGTACCGTTGTTCGCTGCCATAACAATAGAGAGGGGGGGGGGGATAGAGAAACAATCGTTTTAGATTTACTGTTTCGGTATCTATGCAGTCAGATGGTTTTTTCGACAACTATTTACCGGATACTCCGGCGCGATTCTCTTCTTCCAGGTTCGGTTGATTATCGAGAGTGGACATATAGTAGGCAAGAGCTGCGCTTACGATTATGCCTATCCCGACAGCACGGCCAAGTTTGCCACCACCGCTTCGTTCGGCTTCTGCTTTTCTATTGCCTTCTGCGATTCTGTTGCGAATGTATTTGTGGGCGGCTTCCTGCACTCGTGGACTGTCGCTGTTCTCCAGGATTTTGACGACACGCTCCAGATTGTGTGCTCTTTTGTTCTCTGCTTCTACTTTGCTCTCTTTGAGCCGGCGAATCTCTTCTTTTATAGTATCGACTTCGGATCGGGTCAGGCTCTCGGAGGCTCTGTCGCTTCCTAGAATCGCTTCGGAGCCGGAGGCCACTTTTCGTTCGAACACACCGGAAGTGCTTTTTTCTGCTTCCACTCTCTCTTCAAACCGGGTCGGTGATTCTCCGTCTACAATTCTCGGCTTGCGACCACGTCTTTCTGATTCTGTATCTTTATCTGTTTTAGTCTCGGTTTCTTTGGTGGTTCCTTCTACCGCAGGAGCTTCTTTTGCCTGTCTCTGCAGTACGAACTTTCGACCTTGTTTAATGACCTGGTAGCCACCATAGAGGACAAGGGCAGAAATCAGAGGATTCTCTTTAATCTTGTGCCAGAGGTCTGGTTCGAATTCTATTCGATCATCAATTTCTGGAATATCGAGCTTGTCCAAAGAGCCGAGCTTATCGAGGGCCGGCAATGGTGCCGATTCTATCGCTTTGACTATCTCTTCGGGCTTTTTTGTAGTGCCGTCTTCCGGTTTGATAAAGGCTTTCAAAAGGGACTGGCGAAGGGCGTCTTCCTGGGCTTTGGCTGCCGCTGCTTGATCTTCCGGCTGGGGAGGAGGCTTATCATCGTCGCCGGCCTGGGCCAGTACTATATTGTCACTGTTGCCACCATAATCAATCGGTTCTATGGTGAGCATGCCGTCTTCATCAACTGAGCCGGAGAGAGCCATTGCCGATTTGGAAGGAGGCGCAAAATCATACGCTTCGAAGATGAGGGCACCTGGATCTACTTTGGGTGTTAAGGCATCACTTTCGGTGCTGACCTTATCAGGTCTGAAGACTGTGGGATTTTCCATGGTTCAAGGATAAAGGTGGGGTAAAGAAACATGGGAACTCTACTCTAGTTCGAATCGGTTGGGATAATTCGACCGTTGTCGTTCCACATTTACATCTATGCGGATTGTTTTATTTTTCGACTGCGATCAGAAAAAAAATTGATGCAGTCACAAATTTGCCACAAATAATTGAAAAAGTAGAAATTACGAAGAAGTAGAAGACCTTTCTAATTTGAGGATCCCCGGGTGGCTGACTGGATGAATGTCGATAACGAGATAGCCTGTGATTTTGCTCTTTTCACTGATGAGCGAATAAATGTGGATTATCGACTGTGGCTCAAGCAGAAAAACGAGATCGTCGCGCTTCGCTATCTGGTCGCCATGCAGATGCTTGGAATATTTGTACTTGCTGTGGCTGTAGCTTTTTTAATGATCGGCTGGTATTGAATCAATTTATCGTCGCATTTTTAAGAGCCGAGCGCATTTCTTCGATTTTTTGAAAGCGATCTTCCGGCTCTTTCATAAGAGCTATCGCCATTATCTTCTTAAGATCTTCCGGGACGACAATATGCCGGGGGATTCTGTCGAGGGGTATCGAAGTTCGGTGGATCTGATTTTCCATGGTTTCACGGGCGGTGGTACCGGCCACTGGTGCGATGCCGGTTAGAGCGCGGAACATGACACAACCGAGAGAGTAGATGTCGGAGCGGGGATCTATGGTTTTGCCCAGGCATTGCTCGGGACTCATGTAGGCCGGGGTTCCCACCACATAACCCTCTAGAGTAACCTTCTCTTCGGCTGCTTTTGTAGAATCTATATGCCGGGCAAGACCGAAATCGACGAGCTTTACGTTCTGGTTCTCTTTGCCTTTGTTCTGGATTATTATGTTGCTCGGCTTTAAATCTCTGTGAACAAGACCACGACCATGAGCATGGGCGAGGGCGTCAGCGACTTGAAGAAAGATGTCGACACAGTCTCGGGCTTCCAGGGGACCGTTTCTTCGGATCATCCTTCGAAGGGTCACGCCTTTGATAAGCTCCATGACGATATAGCAGCTACCATCCTCGGTATCGCCAAACTCGAATACTTTTACGATGTTGGGATGTTCCAGCTCGCTTGCCGCTTTCGCCTCTCTTTTGAAGCGCTGTATAGCTCTATCTTGATTGGCATAAGTCGAAGTGAGGAACTTGATGGCGAATTCCTGATCCGAATCGATGGATGTTGCCTGAAACACCTCACCAAGATGACCCTGGCCGATTTTCTCTTTGATGATGTATTTGTTTGCTAGGGTCTCTGCTCGGGTCACTGCAGGTATTCCGAAAGGTCTTTGGTCTATATTTTTTACCCGCTTGGCCCGATTTTAAAATGGAAGAGCCTCTTTTCAGAGGCTCTTCTTGCAGGTGTATTTTAAAAATAGGCTTTGCCTGGACCGGGCGGGTTGTAGACCCAACCTTGTCCGGTCCCGCCCTTTGAACCAGGCGGGTTATAACGCCAGAAAGGACCATGACCGACCCCACCTTTTGGACCTGGCGGATTTATACGACCCTTGTTGGCGGCTGTGTAGCGTACTTTGCCTGGACCGGGCGGATTATAGATCCAGCCTTTGCCAACCCCGCCTTTTTTACCCGGCGGATTATATCTGAAGTATTTGCCGTGACCGGGACCGCCTTTGGGTCCGGGCGGGTTAATTCCCCAGGACCAGGCGGCAGGTGCTGTCAGTGTGCTGGCAAGGCCTGCTACCAGGAGCATGCTCAACCATTTCATGTCTATTACCTCCATGTAATTTCTTTTTCGTCCTTTCCTTTCAATAGCTATCTGAAAAACCGGCTTCTGATTTTTAAACGACAAAACCATGTCAAGAGTTCAATCGCCTGGATAAAATTTTCAATTTAAGATCTAACGGATTTGAGATGCGATGAAAAATCAGTCTTTTGAATTGAGAGCTAAACAGGCCAAGGAACTGGTTCGCCGTGAATTGAGGGCAGTTTCCGATTCGAGAAAGGCTGTCGAGATGGCTCAGTACATGAAAAGTGCGATGCCGTTTTATGGTGTCCAGAAACCTGACAGGATTCCCATATTCAGACAATTGAGCAGAGACTTCGCACCGACCTGCCAGAGTCAATATATAAAGATCGTGGAGACTCTCTGGGAAGGAGACCACCGTGAGGAGAGGTATCTGGCCATAGACTATGCCCAGAAATTTGTGCGCTTCGCCGATAGCTCCAGCCTGCCCCTTTTCGAACATATGATTAGAAGCGGTGCCTGGTGGGATTTTATCGATCCTATCGCCTCGGCACTGGTTGGCTCCGTTTTGCGATCGGAACGCGATTCGGTGGCAGCGGTTCTCAATAAGTGGATAGAAAACGAGGACATGTGGATCCGACGCAGTGCCATCCTCAGTCAACTCAAGCATAAAACAGCGACAGACCGCACCATGCTTTTTGAATTCTGTCTGACAACAATGCACGAGAGAGAGTTCTTCATCCGCAAGGCAATTGGCTGGGCGCTTCGAGAGTACAGCTACAGCGAGCCGGAAGCGGTGAAAGATTTTCTTCTCGCTAATAAAAGCGAGCTTTCACCTTTGAGTTTTCGCGAGGGGGCCAAGCACCTTCTCAAGAGCGGTCTATTAAAGTAAAGTTTTGAGTTCGACTCCACTTGGCAGCATTCGGGCCAAGGACGATGGCATCCAACTTGTGTATTATTTAAAACACCCAGGAAGTTTTATAAGCTTTACCTTCTTGAGGGAAGAATTAGAGAAGTAAGGTCACTACGCAGGAGACGAGTATGAATTTGTTCAAGACCATATGCTTGTGTATGACGTTTCTGCTTGGACTGTCGGTAGCCCCCGCCTATAGCCAGGTGGCCGGTGCCAACCAGTCGATTTTTTCGGATGAGCAACGTCTGCTTCAGGTTAATCAGCAGCAGATGGGTGCCTTCGAGCAGGAGCGTGCCCAGGCGGAGCAAGAACTTCAGCAAATGGAAGCCAAAAATCAGCCCTACAGGCTGAAAGTGGTCAAAGAGATAACCGAGCTGAAAGGCAAAAAAGATGCCGGATCCCAGGCTAAACTCAAAGAGTTGCAAGACTGGATCGCCCGGGACGACGCCTATAAAAAGAGACAGGAGAGTCTCATTACCCGTCTGACCCAGAGTATCCAAAGTTTGCAGCAAAGCCAGATGGAGACCACCGGTAATCTGTCTAACGATATCACCGCCATGAGACAGAACGTCCAGGATCAAAAAGATGCCGCCAAGTTCGATCGGATGATGCGCATGAATTATTTCAATGAGCTTCAGAGCGAAATGGGTGCAGCCTCCTGGGGTCGTCCTCCGACGGACGGTACTTTCAACAGTGTGGGTGGCTACGGCTTCATGGGCGGTTATGGAATGAGTGCCTTTGGTCGTCAGGCTGGTGGCTACGGTCGCTGGTAGAGCCTCGAAATCAAAAATTCAATCGATTTTTCCAGCCCTGGTTATTGCCAGGGCTGTTTTTATTAAATTGGCGGTGCCGCCTTCATAGATGAGGAAGCGTTCTTCCCATTGCGGATGAAATTTAGATTTGTAGCGTCGCAGTCCTTTGTAGGAAAAGAAGCGATTCATGTGTTCATAAATAAGATGCACCGCCCGCTCTTCTTTGCTGGCGTCTTTCTTCTCTCCTACGCCGGATAGGGCTGCCAGTCCGAGACTGAAGCTTTTGAAGCCTCGCTCGTGCAAATCGGTGAGCAGAAGGGCGAAGAGATAGTCCATCGCACCATTGGGAACTTCAGTTCGGTGTCGCATCATGTCGATGGTCACCTGACCTTTGGCATAGGAGCGCACCTGATTGACGAAGGCGATGGCGCCGTCCTTGTCTGATTCGAGCACATAGAGAGTCTCTTGCTTCAGGGCTTCTCGATCGAACCAGCCCAGGGAAAATCCCCGTTCTCTTCTGCCAGGCAAAGAGAGCCATTCTTGCGATATCTGCTCCACCGAATCGAGAAGGCTCTCCTCATGTGGTGGCACATAGCGATTCAATTTATAACCCTGTTTAGCCAGTTTTTTGACCACTGCTTTGAAATTTTTGCCTTTGACGGTTTTTTCGGTGAAGTCATCGAGATCCACCACCGCGTCCTCCCCAACCTTCAGCACTTGCAGTCCCAGCTCTTTATAGAGTTCGAGATAATCGGGCTTCACTTGCAGAAAAGCCAGCTTCCAATCATTGCCATGGCAATAGTCGCGAAACTCTTTGATCAGCGGCTTGAGCTCTGCTTCGGCTCCCACCGGGTCACCCAGGCAGATTGCCACGTTCATCACCGAAGAGTAGGCAACAAAGGCTTTTTTAGAAGGGCTGAAATAGTAGGATTTATCTTCTAGCAGTTTGTAAGGATCGAGGGCATCCTTGCCGTACCTGGCGAGCAACGCAGCAGCGTTCTCTTTTTCTTTCGGTCTTACCGAAAGGACATAGTTGATCGGGCGAAAAAGAGAGACTGCGGTGAAGGTAAAGGCCATGGTCTCGAAAATGTTTATCGATTTGAGGAACCAATGCCCGAAGCGACTTTTGGGCAGGATGTCGTCGTTGCCCATAAACAGCAGTTGGCGGACGGCTCGTTGAAATGACTCGACCAGGTCGAAGTTTATGCCGAAGTCTCTTATTTCAAGCAGCCAGAAGCCCATGGTGCCATAGAGAGCCAGTCCGGCAAACGAAATGACAAGAACGAAGATGCCGTTGGCCAGATCGCCTCGATCACTTTTAACCGTAAATCGTTTTCTGAGCCCATAGAGCAGTATCACCGTCAATACCGGAGCGATGCCGGTAATGAGAGGGATCGCCTCATTGAGTTCACGCTCTTTGATCCAGACTACATACTCGCTGCCGCATCTGATAAGGTGGATGAAGCTATAGGCGAGGCTGCTGAAAAAAGCCAGTTGCCAGGCTATTTTTTTGCGCTTCAGTAAGTTGAACGAGAGTAGTATAAGAAATAGACCGAAGACCACCGAGATCATCTTGGCCCAGTGGTAATAGTCGAGGATGTTCAGCATCCTGAACAGACCGGGATGGTTGCTCAAACGAGTAGCCAGGGGCTGAATCATCGCAGTGAGACCGGAAAGTGTGATAAAAAACGACAGAAGATAGACCGGTAAATCCCTCAGTCTGCTTCTGTTCTGCTCTTCTTCTTCCTCCCCTTCCAGAACCGATTTGTCAAGAATTTTCTCTTGCCGGTCATCTTCGAAGTAGAGCTTGCAGGTCTCTTCGTAAGACTCTGCAATTTCTTGAAATTCTGAGTCATCCGGGGAAATTCGATCCATAATGGACTAATGATACTAGGTAGAGAGAAAACTTTGTTCCGGTTTCGCGCCATTTTCATCGCCTGTTTCCTGATGGTCTTTGCCTATCCCGCCTTTGCCGGAGACGAAAAGGACCCCAATCCTTTCAACCTGCCGAACAGGGTCATGGCGCTGCCGCCGGAGTTGCGCGCCGGGCAGATTTTTCAGGGGTTTCCCAGTCTGCGTCCCCAGGTCAACTGGTATCCTATCGCCCCGGGTCTTGTGGGCAACTGGCGCTCGAAAAGTATGAGGGTGCTTCGACAGGATGATTTCGAGACCGGGTCCTACTACACCATGGAAGCTGTGGAGGCGGATGTCCTCGAGGTACATCTCGGGGATTTGCTGGATTCTGCCAGTTCGGTCTGGCATGCGCTTATCAGCCCGGAGATTCATGATTATCAGAAAGGAGATCTGGTGGACAGCAGAGACACCATCATGATCAAGATGCTCGGACAGTCACCCGAACATCTGATGGTGCAGAGCAGGATTTTTCATGTGATCTATAATCCTCAGAACAACCAGATCGTCACTTCATATACCGAGGAGAGTGTCAGACAATACGATGTAGCCGGCAATGGTCGTATGATCGGTCACGAATATATTCGACTCTACGACGCCGAGGGCTATGTGAAGATGTCCGCCCAGACCTTGCGGGTTTACAGTAAAGTCGGTAAATTCGTCCAGGTCAATGAAAGGGCCGGTCTGCATTTGCCAAGCTCGCTCGCCTCCCATTTGCAGTCTATAGGACGACACGAACTGATCAATTGGTAAGCTAACTAAATACGATACCAGGGTACGGCTTTGTCTCAGCTCTTGTAATGACCGTATCTCTCTATCAAGGCTTTGACAGCTTCTTCTGTCGACTTGCCCCGGGTGACCTTTTCTATCTCTTTCTTGTCGCCTATGGTAGCCAGGGCTTTTTCCGCCCTCAATCTGATGCTTTCCCGGGGGTGTTCCTGGGAGACAAAATAGAGGGGCGGAATGCTCAACGGGCGTTTCTCTCGCTCCAGCTGCTCTATGTTGCTTTTTACCGCTTCATAGTCGGTGCTCTTCAGACCATCGACCAACATTTTGAAGGTAAAGTGATCGAGCTTGCCCATTATTGATTTGGCGGTGGTGTCCACAAAACCGACCAGGTCCTGAAATTTGTCGATGAACTCGCTCATGGAAATCAAACCCTGTTTATAGACTGAGGTGATTCGGATTATGATAATCTCTTCTTCTGATCCGAATCTTTATTAAATCTCAGGTATGACATCCAGTCAACTTTGAGCACCACTATGGAGTTTGCGCAGACATCGCTCTTTCCCGGAAAATAACGATTCTCTTAAGCCTCGCTTCCCTTCAGGTGCTTTTAAACGCTTGCGGGGCCATCGCTTTTCCTGCCGAATCTTATGCTCGTAATCTTGTCGATCCGCTCACTATCGAGGTGGTGCCCGATCGAGATAGATATGACTTGCTAGATCAATTTCTGGTTCAGTCGCTTCTTTCTCAAAGAGCTTCAGCCGGGGAGATAGAAAGGCTGATAAGGGAGGGTAGAGAGAGGCTCTCCGGGCTCTATCAATATGACCCGCTTCTGATTCATCTGGGCTATTTGAAAGCCAGGGCGGAGATTGAGGTCGGCAAAAAAAAGTCAGCCAGGAAGACTCTGAAGAGAGCCCTGCTTGCGGAGTTAGAAAGAGATCGATTTTTCGAGGCTATCGCAAGAGGCTCGATACACAAGAGTGAGTTTCTCTCCGGAAAGTTGGAGTCTCCAGAGCAGTTCGAGAAGCGCTATGCAATAGAACGCAAGACCGTCGGCTCTGACCTTTCGAAGGCTGTTCTGGCACGAATGATCCGGCTCTATTATTCCGGGCGCCCGGCCGAAGCCGGTTTGCTGCGAGAAATTGCGTTGGCTTCCGGCGCCATCGAGAAAGACAATATGGACCAGATTTCATTCTGGGCGCTTCTCTGCGGCACCGATATAGTCGGCTATCAGCCTCAAAGCCGGCTATACAAAGAGCTTTTCGAGATGATTGAGAGTTCTCGTCGCCGTCAATATAGGCAGGCGCTGGCGCTGGCGGATGATATTAAATTGGCTGGTGAAGATAATTCTGTATCTGAATCTGTCTTAGAGCCGTTTCTCAAGATCTTCCGCCTGCGGATGAAAGTTTTGATGGCGGTCGATCCGGATAACAGAACCGTTCTAGATCTAGAGACGCTTTCAGACCAATCCAGATCAAAAATAAAAGCCTGTGCCGATAGTTATATTTATCGCGCCATATTCAACCAGTCTCTTTCGCTGCTCTGCCGAATCGCGGAGAGAGAAGAGATAAAGCTCTTTGACGAGATCGAGAAGAGTCGAACGGATGGGAAAGAGAAAGAGAAGACGCCTTATTATCTGGAAGCTTCCCCTGGCGATAGGCAGCGGGTCCGAGAACTTGCTCGTTTGCTCTATTTCATCGGCTATAAGTATAAACTGATGCGAAGACAGGACAGAGCCAGTCTATATCTAACTCGCTGCCTGTTTCTATACAAGCTCTATCTGCCGGCGGAGATGCAGACAGACACCATGGTCGATGCCTGTCTCTATGATCTTGCCGAGTCCTATCTCTGGGCTAAAGACTATGACATAGCCTCGGTACTTTTTGAAGAATGCGTCAACCTCAGGGTCGCTCTTGGAAGATCTCCTCTGACCATCGTGATGACGATCACCTCTCTTGGTCGGGCACTGATGGCCGACGGCAGACCGGAGTCGGCGACGCCCTTCCTGAGCCGTGCCCTGGGCTATGCCATTTATGGTGCCTGGCAAGCCGCCCCCGTCGAAAACCGAGACGAACTGGCTGTTACACTGGGGATAAAGGACGACAGTGTCGGGGAGTTTGTGGAGAGTTTCTGTGCCGAGCCCTTGAGCCGCAGGCTTGCTCTTATGGAACTCTGCCTGGCCGATTCGAACGTCGGCAAAAGCGAGCGTGCCACCATCGAAAGTGCTGCTCAGACTTACATAGATACTCTGGTCGGATCCAAATTTTACGATCAAGCGATAGATTCTGCCGAAACTCTATTGAAGTCTAAATCCCAAGGTATTTCGCCTGATATTTCTTCTAATTTATGGCAGCTCGCTTTTGCCAATAGTGGGGCATCTCATATGGAGCGAAGCCGCGATATATATGACCGCCTTTTTAGAGAATACAAGAAGGAAGGCATAAGATCGAAGGCACACTGGTACTTCAGCCGCGGCCTTGCCCATGATGCTCTGGGTGAATTCTCTAAGGGAGCATCTGATTTCAAGGACGGTAAAAGAACCTTTGCCAGTTATCTAAAAGAGATGGACCGCGATCTGGCCGATGATTTTAAAATTGATATCGACAAGCACGAAGACCGCGATTATATCTACTGGATGGTCGATGATCTGGCAAATGAGCTAGCCGTCAGGCGAAAAGATCCCCCCAGCCGATGCAGCTATATCAAAGCCTATGACCATGGACGCTGGCCGACTGATAGATTTCCTCTGAAGGTTTTTATAGACCGGTCTAAAGAGAGTGGATTTGGCGGCAAGCTCTTTGATGTTGTCTATGCCGGAATAAGGCAGTGGCTAGAGATTGAGAATTCGCCCGTGCAGCTTGTTATGGTGGAGGATCGAGAGAGCGCCGATATCTATGTCGAAAGGGTCGACAACTATGATTTCATCCCGCCGGGCTCGGCGGGTAAAGCCGAGGCTGAATACATCTATGCCGAAGAGAAGGAGCCGTCTTCTCTGAACAAAGTGCATCTGAGGATCTTCTGCGACACTTATAACGGAGCTAAGCTCTCCGATCATGCGCTGCGACACATAAAAACACTGGCAGCCCATGAGTTCGGTCATGGACTAGGTTTGAATCATTCTCCTTCAGGGCGCGACATCATGTACTGGAAGGCTGATACCACAGAGTTATCGGAGCGTGATCGCAATACGCTTCGGGAGCTTTATCGAAGTAAAGATTGAGATTTTTCGACTATTTTCGGGTTGTCAGTGGTTTAAGGCTCGGTTGGTAAGTGTAAAAAGAAAACAGGCGGAAGCCCGGAAATTTATTGAGCCGTTTAACGGCTCTGTATTGCTGCGTTTAGTATTCTGACGCAATTTTTGCAATTTTTGCAACCTTGTCCGCAACAGTACCTTCGCCAGATCGGAGATGTCCAATGAATCGAAAACTGAAAACCTTACTAGGACTAACTCTCGCCCAGACCATAGTGGCTCTTTCTCTTCCACTGAGCACCTGCGCCGGTACCATAGACGGTGCAGACTCTCCCGATTTTGCCCTTCCCTTGAACGACAAGATCCAGCTCTCCACCGATGGTGGTGCCCTTGTCACAGAGAAGGTTTCTATACCTAAAAACGTCGACACAAGCTCCAGTCCGATCCTGTCCATAGAGGAAGCCCTGGGTGAAGATGCCGAAGTGGTTGTGTTCACCGACGAAGAAGCGGACGTGATCGTTATCGACAATGATCTGGAAACCGAAGTCGCCGTAGAAGAGGAATACAAATGGGAGGAGATTGCAGACTCGCCCGATAAGACCAAGATTGCAGCCGGGGCTAGATTTCCTGTTTGCGTGATCAGCTCTATCAGCAGCAAAACCGCCAAAAAAGGAGATCCTGTAGAAGCCAGGCTGATGACCGATATCAAGATCGGAGGGCGTTTGATAGCCCGGCGAGGAGATATGGTCATCGGAAGAATCGATACTGTCAGTAAAGCCAGACGCATTCTCCATGCCGAACTATCCCGCAAAAGATGGATGAGGGCGAATGGTTCTCTTGGTGTACAGTTCGACGAAATTGTAACCTCAGACGGCAAGCATCTGCCGCTGGTGGCGAAACCGGCGCGGGTTAGAAGAGTGGTCTCGAACAAGAACGAAGGCAGGGTGCTTGGTGTCAACCACAACGGTGAGCTGGCCAGTCCCCTTTCGACCCAACTGAAACACCAGGCGGTTCACCTCGCTATTCGCGGAGCGGCTTCGGTGGGCGGAGTATTCTCCATGGGGGCGGTCCCCGCTGCCTACGGTATCATCGGCGCTATCAATCCCTCATTCGCTTTTCTTCAGCCGGTGGGCAAGAATGTACCGCATCGTCGGATCAAGGGCTTCGCTATGGGCGTAGTCTCCGGCTTGCCGGGTGGATTTCTGATTGCCGACAGCATCATAAAAGGTAAAGAAGCGGTGATTAAACCGGGTGATACTTTTTTGGCAGAATTCAAGGATGAGTTCACCGGTCGTGCCGCTACCTCTGCCGAACTGCTTCCCGGAGCATCGGGCAAGGTTCGCGGTGAAGTCATGCCTGAGAAACAAAACTGATTCCAGGCTGATGATAGGGTTCTTATGTAAATTCGTCACCGAGAAAGTCCGATCCGGGGCGATGATTGTAAAGTGTTAATTTAGAAGAGTGGGTCAGGGTTATAGAATTGGGTCCTAATTGTAGGAACAAGGACGCTGTCTTGAAACCATGAACACCACCAGATCTTCTCAAAATCCACACCAGAGCGCCTCTCTGGACAATCATCCCAATCCGATGGATCGTAACCGCTCTATCCTCTGGGCTAGATACCTGGTTGATACTGAAGACTGGCTCCTGATTTCGGTAAAAGAGACAACAAGTTCGGCAGAACAGACAAGAGTCTCGGTCGAAGAGAGCGAGAACCCCATCGTCTCGATCTCGGTTACCGACGCCAGAGGTAAGGCTATCTATGAAGCCCTGGTGAAACCGGAAGGAATAGTGAATAACGAACTTATCTCCGAACACGAACTGGAGACAGGGACTCTATTTAATGCGCAACCATATTCGGTGATAAGAGACAGTGTAGTGCGGCTCACTTCCTCTAAAGATGTTCTTTCCTGGAACTTCGACAAGGTTCGCGGGACTTTTGAAAGACTTGATCGATTGAACAATATGCCCCCCCACGAATGGAGAGGCAATAGTGTCTCTCATCAATATGCTCGTTTCCTTGGAGACAAAGAAGGCGATAAGCCCGGCTATCTGATGCCCCAGTTGAAGCTGCGTGGACGTTCGGCCCGGGCCGAAAACCAGGCGGTCTTCGAAGTGGTCAAAGAGATTGCCGCATCCAGCCAGTATTCCGATCCGCTCACCAGCGGCAAGCCCGGCTGGACAGCAGAGTTCTATCGTCCCAAGCTGACAGCTTCGGAGAAGTTCAAGAATTTCTTCAACAAGAAGTAGATTCTTCGATTTGTTCCAGAACCGAGCAGCTCTCCAGAATCTCGAGGGCTTCGTTTATCGAGTCGACACCATTCTCGGTGCTCGCACTGTGGGTAGCATAAGCCGGCTGAACTGCCAGTTGCTGGAAGGCTCTGCCTATCTCTTCGGCCGAGGCTGAGACGAACGCTCCCACACCTTCTCTATTCTGTTTGATGGCGACAGCAACATCGACGGCAAAATTGTTCTTCACCCTGGCTTTGACCGCGTCTACCAGGCTTTTACCATTGAGCACTTCGTCAATTACCGATTTCATCCGGGCAAGTTTATCTTTGCCAAGGCTTACAGAAAGCTCTTCTATGGTCAATCTTTTGCGGGCTTCCTTTTTGAATGCTGGTGCTTCGGTCTGACCGCCAAGGCTTTCGCCTATTTCGGTCAGGGTCTTTTTAATTCTCTCCTGACTGAGCGATTTGAAACGCGGGTCAAGATCCTTTGCCATATCGTCGGTTTTCTTGTTCCACCGTGAAGCGGAGCGAAGTATGCTGGAGACATTGCCTCTGGACGATTCGACTTCGAAGGTTTCGAGGAAACGACGAATCTCCACATGGGCGCATATAGCAGTTAGAATCTGTTTCTGTCTGGGCTTGGTGACCTCGTTCGGACTCCAGAGAAAGAGCTTGAGCTCATCTACATTAGGCAGCACATTAACCGCTTTATCCAGCGGAATCTGAATTCTTCTTCTGATTTCAGTTAGCTGGGCCACAAGATCGAACTTGCCCGGCTCGGGGCATTCCGCTTCAACTATGGCATGGGCATAGTCTTCGGTGTAGTTTGTGGAGGATATCAGTTTGCCGACCGAAAGATATCCGCAGATCTCTGCGCTTTCACAACCGGTCAGTTTAACCACAAAAGTACCATTATTGAGGACGGGTGAGTTGAGAATAGCCCGGGGCACAATTACCTGGCCAAGATCGTTCATGGCGCGCACGTCTACCCGGTGATCATTTACCACCACATCATTGACACCGGTGGCCACGGCCATGACATCGATGGCATTCAGAGAAGGGACGGTGTCTTCATCCGGATTGACAAGGAAATCCAGCTCCGGATCGAGGCTCATTACAGCCTCTTCGAAGGCGATTCTTGCCAACTCATCGGACAGATTCAAGCCGAGCCTATCGGCTCTCTTCTGAGCGATTCGTACGATTTCTGGTGTTAGCTCTACTTTCATTGGATGTTTCCCTTGCTTCTCTGGGAGCCCCGTTTCACAAGACCTCTACAGCGGCACCTTTCAATTTAGGAGGACCCGGAAAAAAGACAGGCTCTTTCTCTCAGGGTGGCGCCAATGCCTGATTTAGCATCGGTCTCCAATCCCAGAAAGCGCTCGACCTCGACCCATGTCTCGAAAGGGCGCGCCCGCACCAGGCGCTGGCAGTCCTCGGTGCTCAGACCGAGACTGAGAAGAGACTCTTGCTCCGCTTTGTTCAAATCGACTTTATTCAGGCTTTTCTGCCCTCCGCCGACCACGGCACCGTTCTCTACAAAACGTGCCAGCATGTACTTATCGGCTATGCCCCTGGTTAAAAGCTCTTCAATGGAAGCAAATGGTCTTTCATCCACCACTTTCTTGGCTTGTTCTTTGGTAAGACCGACAATGTCGGTGATATCCCGGCGGGTGGCTTGATTGAGATCCACTGGTATGAAGGCGGCAACCCCTCCGCGTTCCTGAATATCGGCGATTCTCTCAGCCTTCACCACATTTTTGTCGATGAGCTCATCCATCGAATAGTATTGACGATTTTTAATCAGCCGATCTACTTCGCCTTCGGTCAGTCCGAGCTGGTGGTTGAGCTCCCGGCGGGAGGCGGAGTTGATGTTGATGTCGGCTTGCCATGCCTGGGCAATGCCTGGCATGTCAGACCGGATCATCTCTCTAATCAGATCAAGACCTTTATCCAATAAAACCTGGCAACGAGCTATCTTGCGAGCCTGGGTCTCTCCGGGCAGATTGAGCACATCGCAGCACTCTCGCATGGTCATCTCGACCCCCGTTTTAGAGGTCGGTGTCAGTCCCAGACCGAACATGCAATCCACCACCGTAAGCGCTTCCTGGGAGTATTCCGGATTGCCCAGCATCCTAGATAAATGACCGCGTACCTGATTGAGCTGCCCGACCTGTTCTCCTGAGAGCGCCTTTTGCTCTGGTGAATATTCGATTTCGTCGGCAACGGCTACTCTTGGATCGATCTGGTTTGGATCCAGATTGAGGTCCTGGAGGGTGTCTTTCTCCCACTGCCACTCTTTGCGGACATAATCTACGACGGCGTTGTAGACCGAGCGCTGGGCGTAGGCCGGCAATATCACCTTGAAGCCGTCCTCATTGCCTTCGGCTAGTTGTTTTCCCAACGCCGTTGCCATCTTCTGCGCCAGCTCCACAGACAGAGATATACAGTTGTGCTCCTGGCTGTCTCTGTCCACTCGACGCTGGGCCCAGAAGCGCTTGAGGTTCTGGTTGCAGCGCAGCATCTTTTGAAATAGCGGCTGATAGTAATAATCCCGGACTAAAGAGACGAAATTCTCTTTTTCTTTGTCAAGGGAGCTGGCTTTAGAATATATCGCAGGCGCGCCCAGCTCTTGAAAGAGCGTTATTAGATTGGGCGCTGAAGCTTTGTTATCCGCTCCGTCCAGCCTCTCTAGTACAGGACGCCATTCCGGAGCCAGATTGAGAATCTCTTCGAACTTGGTTTTACTGGTTAACACTTGAACTTTCCAGATACCCGGGGAAATCTGCCAGATTGAATATCATATAGGATTTCTCGGGCAAAACAGGCGCCTATTCTTATTGAAAGGCCAATATTTAACACCGTTTGGCTTTCGCGATAGCTTTTCTTCAGGGCACACCGGGCATCTGGGGCGGTTGGTCATTTATCTCATCATTGACCCTGAGCATTATATAGCCTGATGAGGTCCAGACTACCCAGAGGGCGAAAGCCAGGAGGCAGATAACGATTTTGATCCGGGCATTGTTTTCAAGGTCTTTGTCCCGGGAAAACATCAGCCGGTCCATCTTCCAGATAAGCAGGATAAAAGCCGCCACAAGCGCCCCTACCAGCCCGGAGCGCTTTGCTTCTTCGGTGGCATCCGATACGGTTCGCTCCGCAGGCTCAGAGCGGGTGGGCTCTCCGGGAGAGTAGGGATTGCTGGCCAGGCGATAGGTCAGACCGAAGGGAATGAGAAAGCCCAGAACCAGCCAGGCTATTGCGATTGCAAGAAAGGGCAGGCTCTTTTTCTCTTTCTTTCCAGAATTCTCTTCCATGATTCTCCGACGCGTCGGCACCTTCTCCTATATTTCTACTACATAATTACTTCTTACCGAAATCCGGTCGTATAAGATGGTAAATGATAACTGTAAACAGTTATCAAGAACTTGGTAGAAAGTTACTAGTGTCCGGCCCAATTTCAACCCGTAAATTAATCGGCATGCCGGGCGATCCAGAATCGCTCTCCTCTTCGCTCGCCCATGTGGTGGCTTCGCGAGAAGGGGAGGACGTCATTCTGGGGCAGGCCTGGCTGGCTGGTCCGGGCATGCTCGTTACCTGTGGTCATGTGGTGGAGGAGTTCAAGCGCAGTCCTGTGGGGATGACTATAAAGTTTCCCCTTTCGGGTAATCGTTATGTTTGTCGAGATATAAGGCTCCATCCTAATTATGGACAGAAAGGCAAAGAGCAACTGATTCGTTTTGATCTCGCCGTCATCTATGTCGATCTGATGCCACCAGATGTAAATGCTCCACTTCTGCCGATAACCTTTGATAAGTATGAGTACATCCCGGCTCAGCAGAGCCTTTCGGCTATAAGGTACCCTTCCCATCTTGGTCAGTTGACCACGTCCCAGTTTCCCCTTGCCCAGGTGGGTCGTTATCTCGGTCTTTTGAAAAAATCCGATCGCTTCCACCTGCTTCACGATCTGGCACTGGCGCCGGGAGATTCTGGTAGTCCCATATTCGACGGCGATTCGGTTATCGCCATCCATTGCGGCGACACTGCCACCTTGCCCGGTCTCAATCTGCCTACCACCTCTATACGGCTGGCCGTATCTATCGATGCCCTGCGCGCCCTCGATATCTCCGAGACAAAACCTATGGCAGAGCCGAATAAGTTTTATGCTCTTGGTCCGGGGCTGTGTATGTTCGTGATTACCTTCGTCATCTCCTTCGTACTGGTCGGCTATCTGGTTCTCAGTCCGGTGACCAGCCAGTGGCCTATACGCAATAGCGAACTCGGCAACGTCGATGTCAGCTTTGACAAACCGCTGGATAAATATGTGGTCGATGACAATTTCGCTATTACCGTAAAGCCTGAGAACGACTGTTTTCTCTATGTTTTTTACACCGAGGACGAGACTGCTCTTATTCTCTATCCTGCTCCCGGGCTGGAAAAAGAGGCAGCATTGAAAGCCGGTTCGGTCCGACCGGTAGAGGGTTTCGGCAAGTATAAACTGAAGGTCGACGAAAGAGAGGTCGGAAATATTCATATATTCGTCCTAAAAAACAACCAGCCCGTCGTAACTAAAGACGAGATGGAGAAGGTCAACCCCGAGGATTGTCGATTGCCTATTAGTGTCAGCGCTCTTAAAGAAAGGCTGGATACGATGTTTCTCGATAGAAACAACGAATGTATCCACGCCGTTTTCGATGCGCCCCAGGCAAGAATGCCTGGAGGATCTAAGAAAGATGACAAAGATGCGCAAGAGGCTGCCGAATCCGATAAAGTAGAATTGGAGACAGGTCAAGAAGGGGAGCCTGGTCCGAGTTTGACCGAGAGTGGCCCTGCCGGGGAAACAGAATCTGATTCGGAGACCAGGGTTGTTCCGGGTACTGATTCTTCCACCGACACGGAGACCATAGAAGAGGCAACCGGCCGAAGAGAGAAGGTCATCGACAAGTTGACCGGACCTGAAAACGGCGGTCAGCCACATCAAGAGAAGATGGAATCTGAGAGCACAGGCTCTTCCGAAGAAATATAGAGGCGCTGATAGCATCATGGATAATGGACTAAGAAAAGCACTGACAATCGGTCTGGTATCACTCTCTTTTGGGATTACCCTGTTATCGCCGGCGGTGGCGGATGAAACAGAATCTGCCGACGATGTCAGCGCCCCGACCAAAGACGAATTGAAAAATTCTACTAACCGGGGACTGCATATTCAGCCGCTCAAGCCGAAGACCACGGTCAAGTCCAAGACCGAAAGCGAACCTAAAACAAAGACTGATAGCAAAGTTACCAAATCTGCGAAAAAGCCTGAAGCGACTGCCAAGAAAGTGGTTAAGAGTCCACAGCTTACAAAGCCAGCGAATAAAGCCGTCACCGCCAGTAAAAAATCCTCGCCGAAAAAGACTGTGGTCACATCCACAAAACCGGCGCTTTTTGTGAGCAGCGGCAATATTGTGGCTGCCTCTTTAAACAAAGCCGGCCGGACACCGCGCTATCAAGACGGTGAGAAATTGAAAGTTACGGTAAGGGCTTACGAAGACTGCAATCTGATGATCTTCAACTATGACGGCAAAGTTTTGACCCAGCTTTTCCCTAACGAATACCAGACGGACTCTTTTATAAAAGCTGGTGCTAGAGTCGAAATTGGCGGAGAAGAGAGCAAGTTCGATTTTTGTGCATCGAACGAATCCAATGATTCTTCCAGCGAGAAGATCTTTGTCTATGCCTATCCTGCTAAAGAGAAAGCCAAGCCAATATCTATCGCCATGAACAAAGCCGGGTCATCGCCTTTTAGATCGACCGAGATGAGCTTAGAAGACTATCGCAAACTGGTGAACGGCTCCCAGACATTTTTCAGCCGTGGTGTAAAAGTGGTGCCCAAGAAGCAGGTCGTCGAAGCCACCTATGAAGAGGTCAAATCCTCCGCTCCTCCAAATAAGCTGGAGTTGTCTTTGACTGTTGACGGAAAATAGTTTTTGAGTGTCCTGGAGTAGATCCGAATTTTAAAGAAAGACCGTGCCCGACGAGCACGGCCTTTAGATCTAAATATTTCGAATTCGAAAAAACTAGACCGTGGAGTCTTCTCCGCTGGGATGCTTGCTGGCGACGCTGAGGCGCTTGGCCACGACGTTCCAGTCCAGGTTGTCCATAAAGGTCTCCAGATATTTGCCTCTGTCTATGCCGAAATCGACCATATAGGCGTGTTCGTAGACATCGAGCACCATTACCGGAATGATGCCTGCCGGAGAGTAGACATTGTGGGTATCGAGGGCGAAAGCATCGAGATGACCGCCCCGGGTGTTATAGCCGACCACTACCCAGCCCCGGGCTGATTTGCCGGCGCCTTTGAGGAAGTCCATGAATTTGGCATTGCTGCCCCAGCGCTCTTCGATGGCTGCTTTCAGATCGCCGCCGGGCTCGCCGCCTTTGCCGCCCAGGTTGCCGAAATAGAACTCGTGATAGACCACGCCATTGACAGCATAGCTCTGTTCTACCAACAACTCTCTCAGATCGGCAAAAGTGGCATTGGCTGTGCTTACATCCACATCCTTGAGCATTTTGTACATCTGGTTGGATTTTGCCACATAGCCGTTGTAAAGCTTAAGGTGCTGCTGAATCTGGGAAGCGGAGAATCCATTGAGGGTTTTAGCCAGTTTGTCGAAATCTTTTGCTTTATAAGGACCATCGGGGGAAGCGGCTTTCTTGGCGCTCTCACCGGCGGCTGCCACCGGCACTGCCGAGCCTGCAACCATGCCGCCTGCGGTCATGGCGCCCATCAGAAGAACTTCTCTTCTGGTGAGGACCCCTTCTTTACCTACTTCGTAGTTACCAATAACTTCTTTTTCTTTAGATGACATACTTGTCTCCTGACATTTATCTTTTCATCTGTACACGAACAATCACATTGCTTGTCAAGGAATACCGAAAATGCTCAATCAGTGGTTTAATTGAACACTTCACAGACCCTGTAGCTGATGTTTTTGCCCTCATTGTGGATCATTATAGCCACATCGCAAAATGTTGGCTCAAGTTGTAAACAGGAAGCAGATAAATAGAATTGCCATGGAAACTACGAAACAGACAAGTATGAGTGCCACCAAAGATAGTTCTTCTAAGATCAGACCCAGTGCAAGCTATAGTCTTACCCTCCGGTTGAAGATCATGAACGAGCCGGGCAGCCTCGGAGCTGTCACTTCTCTAATTGGAGAGATGGGCGGCGATATCGGCGCCATCGATATTCATAGCATCGAAGGTCCCCATATGATCCGCGACCTAACGGTAAACATGCGCGATTCTCACCATGGTGACGAACTGGTCGCCGCTCTCAAGAAGAAACCTGGGGTGGAAGTGATTCAGGTATCCGATCGTACTTTCCTGATGCATCTTGGCGGCAAGATAAGCGTGACTAATAAAGCGCCGCTCAAAACTCGTGACGACCTTTCGATGGCATATACCCCCGGTGTAGCCAGGGTTTGCATGGCCATTCACGAGGATAAAGAAAAAGCCTACACCCTGACCATCAAAGGCAACATGGTGGCAGTGGTCACCGATGGCTCTGCGGTACTCGGTCTGGGCAATATCGGACCGGAAGCGGCTATGCCTGTGATGGAAGGTAAAGCGATGCTCTTCAAAGAGTTCGGCAAAGTCGAGGCTTTTCCTATCTGTCTCAACACCCAGGATACCGAAGAGATTATCACCGCGGTCAAGAACATCGCCCCTGTATTTGGTGGCATCAACCTGGAGGACATCGCCGCTCCTCGTTGTTTTGAAATTGAAGATCGTCTCAAGCGCGAGATTGATATTCCTGTTTTCCATGATGACCAGCACGGTACCGCCGTGGTGGTGCTAGCCGCCTTGATCAACTCTTTGAAGATTGTCAAAAAAGAGATGAAGGATCTCAAAGTAATCGTGACCGGAGTAGGCGCTGCAGGTGTCTCGTGTTCAAAAATTCTGCTATCTGCCGGCGTTCAGAACATCATCGGATTCGATACCACAGGTCCTATCTACGAAGGACGCACCGACCGCATGAACTTCATGAAAGACTGGTTCGCAGAGCATACCAATCCGGAGAAATTCAACGGCAGTCTCCATGACGCCATGAAAGGCGCTGATGTCTTCCTCGGTCTTTCCGGACCAGGGACAATCACGGTGGAGGACGTCAAGGTCATGGGTGATGACGCCATAGTTTTTGCCATGGCCAACCCCACACCAGAAATCATGCCGGAAGAGGCTGACCCCTATGTGCGCATCATGGCCACCGGCCGCTCGGACTATCCTAACCAGATTAACAACGTCCTCTGCTTCCCTGGTATGTTCCGGGGCGCTTTAGATGTACGGGCTACGGACATCACCGAAGAGATGAAGATCGCTGCGGCCCATGCCATCGCCAACTGTATTGCGGAGGAAGAGTTGCACGAGGACTATGTCATCCCCGGGGTCTTCAACACCCAGGTGGCCGAGAATGTCGCAAGAGAAGTCGCCCGGGCTGCCATCAAAGGCGGAGTGGCTCGCAAAATTATCGCCGACGAGAATCTCTAGAATCTCTAGAATCTATGAAGCGTAAGTAATATGTACAGGGCCACTCCTGGATGTCTTGGGGGAAGTTTGGTTTGCTGGCCGGTCAACCGTCCAGATATTTCTAACGGCTAGGCAAGGTCGTTATGAGGTTGAGCTATGGTGGAACTTAGATTGAACAAAGAGCTAAGAACTATCATCTCTGTTTACCCACTTGACGGTTTTAGCAACACTCTCTAAGCTGGCCATTGATAAGGATAGAATTCGACCGGAGGAAGTTTCATGGTTGAATCTGAAAAGACGAGAAAAGAAAGAGAGATGCGCGCCGTTGAACGAATGGAGCAGGAGCGCGCCGAGCGTCGCAAGAAAGAAGAGCTGGAGCGCAGAAGACGCAACGAAGACCATGAACGCTATCGCATGCAGCAGATGGCGGTGAAGAAGCAACGCGAGAAAAAGTCCGAGCAAGAGATGGCCGATGCCGAAAAGACCAGGCAGATGGTAGAAGAGCTTGATCGACGCAAAGAAGAGAGACGCAAGAAAGGTTTCTCTTAAGCCGATTTCTCCGGGCTATTAGAGTTCATCTTTCAACATCTGTTTGAGCCCCACCTGGGTGGATGAGAGGGTGGTGGCGATTAATTTACGCGCTTTTTTGTTGGTCAGGCAGGCGTTTCTGGGTCTGTGCGCCTTGGTTTTCATATTGCGCGCCTTAATAGGCTTGATATGAGAGGTCTCCAGCCCGAAGACCGTGGCGATGTTCTTACCGAAACGATAGAGTGAGACCGCCTCGTTGCCGGCTATATTGAAGACGCCTCTTTCGCCGGATTCGACTAAGTCGAAGACTGCGTCAGCAAGCGCGCGGCTGTATATCGGAGTCTCGACGATATCTTCAGGCAGGCTCACGGTCCTTTCATTTTTTAGCAGTTGAATCACTTCGAGCACCGGATTTTTATTGAGACGATCCCAGCCGAATACGTTCGAGGTGCGAATAATGAGATGCTCGAGATCCGAGGTGGCGATCAGATGCTCTCCCAAAAGTTTGTGCCAGCCGAATACACAGCCAGGGTTCGGAGTGTCGCTTTCGGCATAGGGGCCCGCGCTGCCGTCGAATATATAGGCAGAAGAGATGAACACCAGCCTGGCATTTACCCTGGCTGCCGCGTCGATGACGTTTTTCAAACCGAGCACATTGACCGCATAGCTTTGATCGGGATGGCACTCCATCCACTCTATATCGTTGCTGCCGGCGCAGAAAAAGATGTTGTCCGGCTCCAGCTCTCTAACTCTTTTCATGACCCTGGTGCGCTCGGTGACATCGAGGGGCTCGATTTCAGAAGCTCTTTCTTGCAGTCTGGTGCCCAGGGTCTTATGCCCGCGCTCTTTAGAGCACCAGTCCATGGCGCTGCCGACCAATCCCGAGGCTCCTATGATCATGTTCTGATTCGGTTTTTTCATTCCGAGTAGATGCTCCTGATGTCAGATCTTCAATGCGAGTTTCCCACGATCGATGCAATTATTCCAGCTTCTTATTAATAAACAGGGAAGAGGCCTGATCCGATTTCACCAGGCGCCAATCTTTATGTTTAGCCAGGGCTCTTGCCAGGTCGCTCTCTTTTGGAAACAGGATCCAATCCACAGCAAACGAAGAGAGAGTATCCTCCCAGCCCTCACCGGTGGCCATCACTCTCGAGTAGTCGTAATAGAGTTTGTGCCCATAAAAATCTGCCCGGTCATCAATGAAGACCCGGGTTTTTAACTTGTACGAAATATAGCCGCCCCAGTTGTCATAATTGAAGCCGCGCTTTGTTAAAAGGGAGTTGTCTCTTAAATAATCAAGGGTGGTAACCGGCATGTTTTTTTCGTCGAAGCCGGAGTTCAGGATTTTCACACCCATCAAAGAACCACCGTTGAGGCTTGCTGCTACCAGCACCAGAGATACCACCATCGGCATCAGATGCATCTTGCAGAGCTTTTCCTGCTCATCGAACTCTTTTGCGGTTCTTTTAATTTTAGCCGGGAAGAGATTTTCTTTATTCTCAGGCGCCTCGGTCGCTTTTGAAGTCGGCTCTGCATCTTTGCCCAGCAGATAGGCTATAACCGGGGTGGCGACCATGGCGAAGACCGGCATGTTCCGTACACTGGCGAGGGACGCATGGCCGAATGCGAGACAGAGCAATAGGGTAGGTGTGTCGATTCGCCTTTTCATCGAAAGTCCTGCGATGAAGGCGATAAAGAGGATCTCCAGACAAGTCGCGTGCAGTCCGCCGTGAAACACCGGGGACATATATTCGTTGGTGGCTTTGAGAATCTCCTGTCCTTCTAAATAGCTGAGAATATAGAGATGCAGTTTGATTCCATAGGGGTTGATCAGGGTCGATAGTGATAGTGCTCCTATGAGAGCGATTAGAATAAGGCTTCTCTGACTGGATTCTCTTCTTACATTTTCATCGATGCTAAAAAATAATTGACCGGTTACAACAGAGAGATAGATTCCGGTCACGATTATGCCCAGGGCAAAAGAAGGATGGCTGTTGGTCCAGAAGATCATGGTCGGAATTAGAATGGCAAAGAGTGTTTTGGAATTGATCTCTTTGCGATAGAACCGGGAGAGGAAGTGGACGAAGACAAGCAGTCCTACATACTCGAATAGATGTGGTCTCGCCAGCCAGTGCATCGCCGATACCAGAATCGCCACCACCACCAGGAAGCTAGCCACCGCGATATTGCAGTTTGCTTGCCTGGCACGGTCATAGATGTAGAGGAAGATAAAGCCAATTATTGAAACCAGTACCACCGCAATCAGATTGGTGCCACCCAGATTATTGAGGATTGCGATGAAGGCATCGAAGAACCATTCGTAGGCGACCCAGGCTTTATCCGCCTGGGTGTAGGAGATAAGGTCGGTGTAGGGAACCGCGCCCATGGTGAGAATATAATCGCCTGCCACCAGATGCCAGCCGGTGGAGCCATCTGCAAAGAGCATATTGGGCAGGACGAAAAGAGCCAGATAGATGACGAAAAGATAGATGAAATCGCCCACGTCGGGCAGGGGCGACATCTCTTTATATCTATCGAGCAGTTTCATCGCTCTATTATTGATCACTCTCTAGCTCCGCGGCTGCATCAGCCGCCAGATCCTCTCTAATCTCCGCGGCAGATTTATATCGGTCATCGAGGTCTATAGCGGTGGCTTTTTTAATCAGGTCTCGGATCTTTTCGGATACACCGTCACCGGGGTCGGACTGGGAGATTGGAACCGGATCAGAGCCTGTAAGAAGATAGTGCAGGGTGCAGCCCAGGGCATAGACATCGCTCTGGGGGCAGGGCTCTCCACGAAACTGTTCCGGGGGTAGATAAGCCTGTTTGCCTACTACTTTTGCGATTGTTGTGGTGTCGCTTGCATGGGCTACATTGAAATCTATCAGTTTGAGGGTGCCGTCTTTATGTAGAATGAGGTTGTCGGGAGTAAAATCTCGATGCACCACAGGTGGTTCCTGGGCATGGAGATTCTCTAGCACCGTGCACATTTGACCCGCCAGCGCCTCGACCTGTTTTTCGTCTAAGGGACCGTTCTTTTTGACTCGGTCTCTCAGAGAGTCCCCGTCGATATGTTCGAGCACCAGATAGGCTCTATGATCCTCGACCATGAAGTCGAGCAGTTTCACTATCTGGGGATGGTCCAGTTGACTGAGAATCTTGGCTTCTTTCTCGAACTCTTTGAGCGCCGCCTTACGCACACTCATGTCGACGAAAACAGGTAGAATAAATTCTTTGAGCACCACTTCTGCGTCAAGGTTGTTATCGAAGGCGAGATAGGCGAAGCCCTGACCGCCGGCTCCTAACTTGCGAATTATTCTATATCTGCCTTCGCTTAGAACAGCGTCGGGAAGCAGCGGCTGGAGCTTCTCTCTTTTGGGTGGAGCGGCTAGCGCCTGTAGCCACAGCTCTGTATAACTGTGCTCGGCAGGCAGTTGCAGGGCGAGAATAACATCGGAGCTGCGGGGTAGATCCGGGGCGAATTTTTCTATCGCTTCTAGAATCTCCTGTCTCTCTTCTATGCTGGGGATGCTGTTTAAATTCACTTTGAGCGGCTTCTCACCGGCTTTTCGTTTGAAGCTGAGAATACTCTCGGTGCCTCCGCTCAGTTTTTTCTCTTCTTCGATGTTTACCGACTCTATCTCGTGCCAGGGCAGGAAGCGTTTGCGAGTTGTTCCGCCGGAGCGTTTGCATAGAAAGGATAGTCCGTCTTCCGAGATCTCGAGATGGGTACTGCTGCCTGCATAGATACTGGCCATGGAGGCGGTGACAATACCGGACATGATCAAAAACCATCTCACTATGCTGGTGTTGGCTTCAAAATCACTTTTGGGCGGGCCGTCCGGCCCGCCTCCGGCAAGCATGGTTATCAGCGCTGTGAGCTGCTCGATGAAGAAGATGCTGCCGTAGTAGCCGGCATAGAGAAGCAGCGGCATCAGAGCGATTCCTATAAGGAACTTGAGACGTTTTGTCTTTTCGTCCCGGCTCTTGAAGCGCTGGGCTATCCATTTTTCGAAGTTGACGAAGGGTCTGTAGCGGACCACTTTTCTGTTTCTCAAGCCGAGCCTGTGCTCGAAGGCGATATTCTGCATTTTTCTAGTGGCAGCGGATAGCTGTGCTATCAAAGGAACGGCGCCCATAGGAAAGATCGCCAGAAACAAACTGGTGGCAAAAAGGTAGTAGATGCTATAGCCTTGCGCTTTGGCATTATCTAATAGTGACGGACTGGCTTCGTCCGCCATTCTGTTGATTTTAGAGACAAAGCTCTGGAGCGAGTGATACCAGAGCATCTCTTGAATAAGCCAGGGTATGAAGATGATCACGAAGCCTATTACCAACAACCCTGGAATGCCTCCGGAAGTCAGGTGGGCATAGAGCATGTAGGTGGCGAATATAGAAAAGAACGATACTTGAAAGAGTTTCTGGATTTTGATATAGACAAGGCTGCCCAGAAACTTTCGAGATTCTTCTTTAAAAGTGCGGTGTATGGTTTCATAGAAATCTAAGACCGTCTTTTCCCAGAGCAGAAGGGATGCCACGAAGGAGATGAAACTGGTTATATAAACCAGGTTGCTTCCCCGCATGGCGAAGCTCCAGAAACAGATGATCGCCGCCACCACCGCCAGACCGATTAATGTAAAGCTGCTGGCGCCTCGATACTCTTCGCTTTCGGAAGGGTCTTTCAAAATAGAGGCAAGGGAATCGTCGTTTTTGAAGTCTTTTTTGTCGATTTTGTCGATTCTTATATTTGCAAGATTACTGTCAGCCTCGACCGTTGTTAGCTCAGAACTCGACTGCGGCTCAATCTCCTTCAGCTCGATCTTCTCTTTGAGTTTCTCTTTCTCTTTCATCTACTTCTCGACCGACTTCACGGCAACCAGTTCATTCAGTCTTTCTATGACCGCCTCGGCGCTTTCTATACGGTCGTCCTTTTCGAAGGCGGTCAGGTCTTTGAGCAACTGTGCCAGTCGCGGATTCGAATCGGGAAGAACCTTGAGAAGATCCGGTTGACTAAGAGGAACCGGGTCCCGGCCGGTGAGCAGATAAAAGGCGGTGCCGCCCAGGGCATAGAGATCGCTCTGGGGACAGGCTTTGCCTCGCAGTTGCTCCGGAGCGATATAAGCCTGCTTGCCTATTAAAGTACCGGTGGCGGTGCCGACAAATTCGTTGGCGGCACCGAAATCGATGATGATTACATCACCGTTTTCGCGCAACACCATGTTGTCCGGGGTTATATCCCGGTGGATAACCGGTGGATCTTGAGAATGCAAGTAAGCAATCGCTTCGGCCAGCTGCCTTACCCAGTCTATTACTATGCTCTCTTTCTGGACGCCGTTCTGGGCGATGAGCTGCCTGAGGTCCTGACCGTGCACATAATTAAGAAGCAGATAGGTCCTGCCCTCTTCGACAAAATAGTCTACGACGCTTGCTATATGGGGATGGGATAGAGAGAAGAGCATCTTCGATTCTCTCATCAAATACTCTTCGGCGATTCTTCTATTGTCTTCGTCTACGTCATCGGGCACCACCGCTTCTTTCAGGACATAGAGATCTTTTTTCTCTTTCTGGACTAAATATATGGCCGAAAGACCACCGAATGCCAGCTGTTTCTCCACCACCAGTTTGCCGTCTTGCAGCACTTTGCCGGGCTCCAGGGGAATGAAGGTGGTGGCATGGAATCTTCTAGCCAGCTCCTCTTCCCACATCTGAGTATAGCCAGGCAGGTCTTTTGTCGTGTTTTCGCCCTGGAGCTCTTTTTGATAGCCTATCAGTCTTTCTCCGCGTTCACACTGCTTGCCCCAGAGCTCGACGGCGAGCAGCATCTCTTCTAGCTGTTTGCGGTCGAAGGAGCTGAGCGATAGTGACACCGTGCTGTCGTCTGACTTGAATCCCAGGCGCAGATAAGTCTCCTGACTGGTTTCGATAAGCTCTGCCGAAGCCAGTTCGTCCCAGTTGCGGTGGCGCTTCAGCTTGAGCGCCGGAAGCAGGAACAGTGGAAATGAGATGCCTTCCTTGGTTATATGAATACCTTTGTCTTCGGCGAAGGCCGAGTACACCAGACCCAGAACAAAGGCGAAACTCAAGAAGAAGATCAGGCCGAACGTAAACAGAGGCGGCAGAGTCAGGCTTCTGCTCAGTACCATGGTGACGATCAAGCCGATGGTAAAGGGCGCTACCAGGGACCAGAGTGGGAAGATGACATAGGCGAGCCAGAGAAGCGGGCGCATCTGCTTCTTCTTATAGGTGACGGTCAGATGTAGTTCTGCCATACTCTCTTTCTACTTCAACTTGCCGGTTTTTTCGTTTACTCTTTCATATTTGCCACTAATCGTCAGTCCTCCATCGAAATTGCTCATCGCCTGGCGGATCTCTTTACACTCGCTCGAGTCTTTTCCATACAGAGAGTCTGCCATATCCAGGGCGCTCTCTTGATAAATCTCGGCTTCGGTCTCGTTTTCTTGCAGTTTACAGATTTTATAGAGTTCGACCAGGGTCTCTATAATGTCGGCGTGTTCGTTGCCCAGGATTTTGTAACGCATCTCGAGAACCCGTTTACAGATATTTTCGGCTTCTTGATACTTGCCGCCTTTTAGAAGAAGGTGGCTGAGCTGCATAAGTAGAATAAGTGTTTCGGGATGGTCTTCGTCGAAGAGAAGCTCGGTAATTCTGATGGCGCGCCGCATGGCCGCCTCGGATTTTTCATAATCCTCCGTGCGGGCAAGCAATGCGCCTATTTTGCGGAGCAGGCCGATAATCGCTTTTTTCGGAGGGCTTTTCAACTTTTCCATAGAGGTCAGGCACTGTTGATACAGGTCTTCGGCCACGTCATATTCGCCATTTTCCACCAGCCTCTCAGCCAGCAGTTTGACCTTGCCGAGCAGACGGCGAAATTTGTCCGATTCGGTATCGTTCAAAGTCTTTTTGAAAGTCCGCATCACATATGGTGCGGCAACAGTAAGATAACCTTGCTCTATCAACAGGTCGGAGAGTTCGTCCACCACCCCGAGGACATCGTCATGCTCGGGACCGAGGTAACTTTCGTAGTCCTCCAGTACCTCTCTGTAGATGGCGGTGGCTTCCATCTTATCGCCCTGGCGCAGAAGCACCCGCGCCAGTGATCTCATATGTTCCGATTTATTCAGTTCGTCCCGGGTCTCTTCGTGCTCACAAAGCTCTATCAGGCGACGATAGAGAGATTCGAGACCCTTCCAGTTGAGGGTGGCTTCATAGACCGGTATGAGAAGCAAGAGGGTCTTGTGCAACTCTTTTCCCGATTGGTGCGAGGCAATGCGCTCGAGAAAGCGAGCCGTATCGGCTGGCTTGTCCATAGCCTGGCAGATGGTGGAGAGCTTGGAGAGAATCTGGAAGCAATGTTCGTCTTTTTCACCCAGGGTCTTGGTTGTAATGTCCAGAGCTCTTTCATATAGGGTCTTAGCTTCCTGGAGCTTGCCCTGCTCGCTGTATAAATCTGCCAGTTTGATGCTGGAGTCCGCGACTTCTGCGGTTTCTGTACCGTGCAGTTTTTCTCGAATCGAATTGGATCTTTCTAGAAACTCTTCTGCTTCTACCGGTCTGCCCTGTTTAAGGGCAATCTGGGCGAGCGCGTCGATAATCTCTGCCACATCCTCGTGTTCGTCACCAAGAGAGTTCTCCAGGGCGACCAGAGACTGTTTGTAATAGATTTCGGCTCTATCTAAATCGCCATTGGCTTTGTGGCTATCGGCGATGCCCTCTAAGGCCCAGCCGACAAGCTCGTTTCCCTTGCCCGAGATTGCTATATCTTGCAGAATAGATGTAGCCCCGCTGCTGGGATATGCCACCGCCAGTCGTATCGCGATTTCATCGTTGCCCAGCCTGCGAATGGCAGAAATAAGCGCGCTTTTCTTCTCTTCTTCGTCATCTAACAATGCTACGAACTTATCTACGGCAGCCATCTCTTCGAATTTAGACTTTAGTTCTAATAGGGTTTCTTTTATCTCTAGTATCTCTTCACTCGACTCCGTTTTAATCACCGGCGATCTTTCTTTCAGAAGAGGTTCCAGCTTTTTCAACAGGTCATCGGTATTCTGACTCGGACCATTGTCCGAAATCGCTCTTATGCCTTCTTCGCTGAGGCGATTGAGCTGTGACTCGACCTGTTGTTTCTGACCCTCGACTATTCTTTCGATGGTGCCTATGGTTTTGGCAAAATCAACGCTGTCTCTGGAGCCGGCCAGCTCTTTTAGCTCTTTGACCAGAGTCTCTCTTTGCAGGCGTTCGTACTCGAACCGCTGCCGGACGATGACAACCAGAAAGATTGTCATCCCCAAAGATAAGATGCTGATTGTGAGGCTGATTAGCTCCATATCACTCGCTGGTGTAGTCGACAATCAGGCTTCTGGTTCTGTCATAGACAGATTTGAAACCTGCCACCTCGGACTGGATTCCCTCCCAGTTGTCGGACCGGGCACAATCTTCCAGGGCTGATGCCCTTTCTTCTAGCGGATGCGCATTGATGACACGGCTGCATCCTTTGACCATATGGGCGCAGGAACGGACCGCTTCGGCATCACCAGCGGCAAGGGCAGCTTCTAGCCCTTCGAAGGCATTGGCGGTGTCTTCCAGAAAAGCCAGAGCAAGCTCCCGGGCTGTTTCTTCGTCAAAATCCTCAATCAGTTCGCTGAGATTCGCCAGCTCTCTTTCGTCCATGGTCGAGTTAGGCTCGGAGATCATTTGGAAATCAAAGAATCATCGGGACAGACTTTCTTTAGCTCTTCCTGGGTCTGGACGAAGATCGCTTTGAGGCGCATGTATTTGACCCTCACTTGCGTCCAGTCCTCTTTCTCCGCCAGTTCGATGATGTCGGAGGTCAATCGAGTCATCAGTTTCATGCCTAAAGCAGCACAGGGACCCTTGACCGCGTTGGCGAAGTGAATGACCGAATCGGAATCTTTTTCATCGATGGCCAGCTGCATACATTCTATGTAAGCGGCCATGTTGGAGAGGAAGAGTCGGCTTATCTCCTCCACCTCTTCTTGTCCGTAGAGTTTGAGCATAGAGTTTATGTCGAGCGGCTCTACGTCGGAATGCAGATCTTCGTCCTCCGGCAATTCGACGTTGCCCCGGCTTTTCTCCTGGGCAGATACGATGGAGCGCTCGATTGCCTCTTTGAGCTCTTTGCGGCTGGAGCCTTTAGTGATGTAGTCATCCATACCGGCGGCGATGCACCTTTCGCGGTCGCCTTCCCGGTCATAGGATGTGAGGGCGATGATAGGCACCCGGCGATGGGAGTAGGCTTCTGCTGTTCTGATTTTGCTGGCTGCCTCGAAGCCGTTCATAACAGGCATGTCGCAGTCCATCAAGATAACCTGATACTGCATTTTCTCCATGGCTTCCAGGGCCTCTTTACCGTTGTTTGCCACGTCCGCATCGTATCCCAGGCGCTTCAAGTGGAGTAGCAGGAGTTTCTGGTTGACGGGGATATCATCTACTACGAGAACTTTGTTATGTAGGGGCTCTTCCGAAACGGTTTCGGTGGTGCTGTAATTGACCACCATAGACTCGGAGCCATCCCCTTCTTCGTCTCCCATGTAGCTGGCATCCAGTTCGTTGGGACCGCCGATGGCGGCATAGGTGCCCGAGGTGCGGGGTCTTCTCTTCTTGTTTTTCTTGCCGAAGAGGGTCTTCAGTAAGGATTTGCCGCCTTTGACCTCTTCTCTCTGTTTAGATTCGGGTTCGGGTTCGGGCTCGGGCTCAGGTCCTTCCTCTTCGATGCTCTCTTCGAGATGCTCGTATTCGGCTTCGATAGTATGCTCTTCTTCTTCTTCTTCTTCTTCTTCTTCTTCTTCTTCCGGCTCCAGCTCTTTTTCTGCTTGAGGAGCTTCATCTTCAACGTAGCTATATTCGGTTTCGATACTGGGCTCCCGTTCTTCGGCTACTTGTGCAGGGGCCTCTTCAGCTTCCTGCTCCTCGAACTGTTGCTCTATTTCGTTGATCTCAGCAAAAATCTGTTCGGTTTCTTTTACAGATTCGGGGTCGGTCTCGTCGTGAGCTTCTATAGATTCCGGACGAACCACTTCGTCCTCTTCCCAGGCGGAGCTGGTAGTCTCATCGTTCTGGGTGTACTCTTCCCAGAGGTTCTGACCATAGTCTTCGCTGTCCACCACTTCCGGCCAGGGAAGGTTCTCTTCTTCTTCGCCCGCACTGGCATCGGTTCTTGCTTCGGTGAGGTCGGCCATTTTTCCGAACAGAGATTCTTGTTCGGATTCGGATGAACGCGTAGTCTCTTCGATGTATTCTTCTTCTTCTTCTTCTTCTTCTTCTTCTGGCAGCGATTCCGGATAAGACGGCACTTCAAATGAAACTTCGAGTTCTTCAGGCTCTGATTCGATTTCCGGAATCGCGCTCTTCTCTTCGCTCGTCGACAGCGATTCGGAATCTGCGTATTCCTCTTCAGTGTGACGAGCTATGGACTTTTTTAAATGACTTTGCTCCTCTTCATCTTCAGATTGGGGGGATCTGTCTGATAAAAGCCTCTGGACTCCGGTTTTGGATAACTTGCTGGCGAGGTCCTGCAACTGATCCTGGGTGCTTCCCACCTGGGCAATCTGACTGCTTATGGTCTGGCAGAGATTCTCGATGGACTCTTCCAGGACGACTTCTTCGGTGGTGTCCAGCATGAAGAGCATGGCGCCGCCGACCGAGTGATCGCTATTTAGAAACGGGGTGGCGGAGAAGGTAATCCAGCTTCCGTTGGCTTCACCGGCATGCTTGAGGTGCAGGCGCTGATCTGTGACTGCCTCTCCCGATAAGGCTATGCTCCAGGGCAGTGAATCGGAGTTGACGAAGTTACCGCTCTCGTCTTCGAATCGCAGGGACGCGTCGCTTCGGTTGAGGATGAAGTTATAGCCCAGGATTTCGCCAGCGGTCTGGTTGTGAAGCAGGAACTTGCCGTGGGGACCGATTAAAACGGCTCCCAGAACGGAGTTCTCTAGAATTTCGCTGACTACGCCGGGAAACCTGGATAGACCCTGGTCGAGAGAGTCTGCCGAGTTCATCAATGATGATATGGCATGGGTGGCTTCTGCCAGACCCGGCCTGGCTTCCACCGATGATCTAATCGTTTCGACCGTTTCATTTAACTCGTTAAGTCTGGCTTTTAGCGACTCAACGTGCCGACTCCAGTCATTTGTCATTCTGGCTTTCCTTATGCTTGAAAACTTTGCTGTGCTAGCGCCCGATCAAAGGCTCACAAATACCTTGTACCCGCTTAAAATGGAAAGAAACATATATCTAGAGGCCTCTGATTCAACCCTCTTTTTGTATTCTGCAAAGGCTGTGGTAGAGGGAATAGATTAAATTTGCCGCTTTCTGAGAATCGATTTCGACTTCTTTTGGACCGTTTTCAGTGAGGAGAGTGATCATTCTGGTGTCTGTGACGTTTGCTTCCAGGGGATTTTTCAAGGCGCCAAGAAGTCTATCGGCAAGGTAGTCTGCGGGCATGGACTTGAGCAGAAAATCATCGGCTCCGGCGTTTATTATCTCGACGACCTCTTCTGGATCGAGCACCGTGCTCATCAAAATCACTTTGATATTACCGGTGGTGAGAGAGGACTTGAGCTTGCGACAGAGTTCATAGCCGTTCATAGAAGGCATGTTGACATCAGACAGCACCAGTACCGGTCTCTCCTCTTCGATCATTGCCAGTGCCTTTTCGGCGCTCTTAGCCAGTTTCGTCTTCAACCCCTTCTTCTGGAAAGAATGCTGATAGAGCATGGCCTGGGTTACGGTGTCTTCCACCAGGAGGATATAGTCGCTATCTGAGGCTTCGGTCATGGATGCTGTATTCTCCTGCTTCCCTTTCTATCCCTGAGTTTTGCGAGTCTCTTCGGCCAACTGTCGCAGCAGGTCGGCGATGGACTCGGCGCTGGCTACGTGATCGGCCGCCCCCAGTTTTATCGCTTCACCGGGCATGCCATGTACAATCGAACTCTCTTTATCTTGCGCGACGGTCTTTCCACCACGTTCCTGAATGAGCTTCAGCTCCCGAGCACCGTCCCTGCCCATGCCGCTCAAGAGGATCGCTATCGCCCTGTCTCCGTAGACTTTCGAGACACTCTCGAATAGATATGAGACCGAAGGGCGGACACCGTTTATGTATTCCTGATTGGTTATTGCAAAACGACCGGAGGCGGTGATGCCTGTCTGATAGTTATCCGGGCAGACATAAGCGGTGGAGGGCTCCAGGCTTTTGCTGTTCTCCGCGATTTTTACGTTGTATCCCGTGGTGGACTTGAGCCAGCTTGCAAAGCCTTCTACAAAACCTTCGGCGATGTGCTGGGCTATTACGATAGGAACCGGGAACTGGTCTGGGAGCGCTTTTAGAATCGTTTGTATTACCGTGGGACCGCCGGTGGAGGCACCAATGGCGATGATTTTGTTCCTTTTGAAAGCTCTCAGTGAGCCAGAGCTTATCTCCCCACCGATTTGTTTTACAGCACTTTTAAGCTCTGTCAGGTCTCTTCTGGTCACCAGTTTGATCTCGGACATAAGCTTTACCGTGGAGATGAGCTGGTTCCTGAGGCGCTGGTAATCTTCGTGACCTGAGCCCACCGGTTTCTCTATGGCGGCAAGCGCTCCTGCTTCCAGCAGGTCGAAGGACTTCACCACCGATGATCTCTCGTCGACACCGCTGACTACAACAATCGGTACCGGACTCTCTTTCATGACAAAACGAGTCAACCCCAGACCATCCATCTTGGGAAGCTGAATGTCGATGGTGATCAGGTCGGGTTTCTCTTCTTTCAAAACTTCCATGGCCTCTTCTGCCGATGCGAGAACTCTTGTCACTGAAATATCCGCATCGCTCTCCAGAATCTCTTTCAAGAGAACCTGTATCACCGGCGAATCCTCGACTATCATAACTTTTATCAAAATTCAGATAGACCTCAGATCAAGCGCTCGACCATGTCGAGTAGATTGGACTTCTCGAAATTGCTTTTGACGAAATAGGCGCTGGCACCAACCTCGACGCCACGTTTTCGGTCTTCGAGGGACGCCAGGGAAGTAACCACAATAATCGGAATATTGGGACGCTCCGACTCGTGGCGAATTTTTGCCGTGAGCTCGAAGCCGTTCATGCGTGGCATCTCGACGTCGGTGACGACCAGATCGAACTCTGTCTGTCTGTATTTGTCGAAGCCGTCCGAACCGTCTGCTGCCACCATTACTTCATAACCTGCCGATTCGAGAATATTTTTTAGCAGCACCCTTGCGGTTATCGAGTCTTCCACTACCAGAATTCGTTTTTTCGAACGCTCTTCTCTATCCGAGGTCGTTTTGGAAAGCGGCCTGGAATCAAGCGGAGATTCGCCTGTCAGGGCGCCGACTAGATAAGGCGAGGTCAAGACATCTTTCATGTTTATAACCACGGCCAGGTCGCCGGTTTTTAGCTGGGTGGCGCCGGCGATATTTCTGACTCTGGTCAGGGGGGCGGGCAGGTTCTTGACCGCCACCTCTTGCTCTCCGGAAACCTCTTCAACGGTGAGGGCTATGGGATAATCCGAGGTGCCTACGATAAGCGCAATCGATTCTTCGAGACTGAGCTTCGATTCGATCTGAAGAATATCCGCCAGCCTGATAATAGGAAGCAGTCGGTCGTTATAGTTCAAGGTCCATTTGCCCTGCAGCATTCGCACATCTTGATCCTGTAAACGTACTGCAGAGTTTATAGCAATGGTAGGCACCACCATGGTCTGATTGCCGATTCTGGCGGTGATGCCGACCATGGTGGCACGCCGGACCGGGACCATAATAGTGAACTTCGTCTCTTGACCGGGAATCGAAGAGATTGTGACGGTGCCGTTCAATCTCTCCACAGTCTCTTTGACGATGGTAAGACCGAGTCCCCGACCAGATATCGCGCTGACCTCATCTCTGGTCGAAAATGACGAGCGGAAAAGCAATCCGAGAATCTGTTCTTCATTGAAGTTGTCCAGCATCTCTTTGCGAACCAGTCTTTTTTCGAGCGCCGAATTCTTTATTTTCTCCACATCGATACCGCGACCGTCGTCCCGGACTTCTATTTTTACTTTGCCGCTTCCGACAGGCTCCAGCGATATAAAGACAGTAGCCGTCGGGCTTTTGCCGCAGGCGGCTCTCTCTTCTCCAGTCTCGATGCCGTGGTCGATACAATTGCGGATCAGGTGGATAATGGGGTCTTTGAGTTCGTCTAGAATATTTCTATCTATTTGAACGTCCGCGCCCTGGATATCCAGCTCTACTTGTTTGTTCTGTTGTTTGCCGATATCCCAGACAATGCGGGAGAGAAGATTGTTCATGATCTCGAATGGAACCATGGTGAGCTCACGACCACGGTCGAGCAGCGAGTCGACCAGATTATGAATGGTGCGTTCGTCCGCCACCACGGATTTTTCGATAGAGTTGAGAGTCTCCAGCATCTTGGCGACGAAGCTGTCGTGCATGTCCACGAACTCTCTGAGATCCGTCAGTCTTCTGCTGTTACCTCCATTGCTGCTGTCGCTGCCTGCTTCCGTCTGGGTGAGGTTCTCTACCTCCGGTCTCAACCTCTGCCAGCGCCTGGACCACTGGTTCAAAACCGACTGAATCTCGGACAGTTCAGACAGTCGCTGTTCGGAAGCCAGTTTTGCATAGACCAGCTCTTCGGAGAGTTTGACATAATTCTCGAGCTGTTCGACCGGAAGTCTTATCGAACCGGCACCGCTCGCTCTAGTCCTGGGAGCGCGCATTTCGGCGCTGTCTTCCTCCGGTGCTTCGTCTTTCGGGCTTACAGTGGTCAGGGGAGTGGTGACTGTCCTGTCTCCTTCCAACTCTTTGAGGGCGCTGAGCAGATCATCGAGATCTTCTCGGAAGCCTTCTTTGCCGAGTTCGTCCACTGTTCTCTGAAACATTACTCGGGCTGTGTTCAGAATCGCCATGGTGGTATCAGAAATTCGCGACTGCTTGTGCTTGACGAGAATCGATTCGATAAGCTGACAGCATTTTTCGACTTTGCCAAGATTTACTGCCCGGGAAGAGCCTTTTAGGCTATGGAAGATGCGCAGTAGTTTTTCGACAGATTCGGTGGTGCTCTCCGGATTTTTGTCGATTGAAAGAAGATTGACACTGATATTTTGAAGATGCTCATTGGCTTCTTCTTTGAAAGCGGTTTGCAAAACGGCGATAAACTCCGGATCCATGGTCATCTACTGATTGACCTCCAGGGCATCTATCGAAAGAAGGCTTTCGCCGTTGATAATGATGGTTGCATCACCAGTAATACCGGCTACATACTGTCTGGGAATATTCGAAAGTATGATACTGGCCGGTTGAATGTCGTCATCGGCGATGAATTCTAATCCGAGTACATCGTCGGTGATCAGCGCGATTTGAAAGTCTTCTCTTTTTGCGATTATCGCTTTGTCAGAACCGAGGACAGAATTCTCCTGGAGATTGAAGAGATGACGCAGGTCAATCACCGTGGTCAGTGCCCCGCGCAAACTGATGATGCCTACGATGTAAGGCGGTGTCTCCGGAACAGGTAAGATCGACTTCAGTTGAAAGACCTCGTCGGTATATCCGATGTCGAAAGCGAATCGCTGTTTGGCTATCTCGAAAAGAACATACTGTTTGCCCGGTGGGATAGCTGGTTTGTCCAGCGGTCTTGCCAGCTGTACTGCTCTTCTCCTAAGAATGCCGCGTCGCAAGTACTCATCGAGCTTACGCTTGAGGATTTCCTGCTGGACGTTCTCTTTACTATGCTCGTCGGTCATATTTGATTGTCACCTCCGAGGCTCGAGACGATACTCTTCAATTGGCCCACTGTCAGTCCATCGGAATCCTGGACAATATCCGCACCGGTTTTCTCTTGCAGCAGTCTGGCTACCTTGCTGAAGCATTTGCTTGATTTTTCTTTCTCCCCTCTTTGCCGGTGAAGGTTACCCAGAACGAAATAAGCGATCACATAGGACTCGTCCAGAAAAATCGATTGGGTCAAAGAGCGAAGCGCCGCTTCATCATCGCCCATTTCGTGATGGATGGTTGCTTTGAGATAGTACCAGCGGGCGTTTATAGTATCCTGGGCGATCAAGCGATCGCACCAATCTATGGCCGCTTCCAGATTACCCAGATTAGCAAAAGAGCGGGCGATCAAGCCCAGAGTCTCTGAGGAGTCGGAGTGCTCCATGGAGGTCGATATTTGAGGCAGGGCTTCGATAATGGTGCTGTACTTGCCCTGGTCATAGAATTCGCTCAGTTTTGATTGCAGATCCTCGAAGTCCATCTCTATAGGGGGCTCGGTGCTTTCCGGCATAGAGGACGGCGCTTCAATAAGATTGTCGATTGAAAGGCTCATATCTTCCCGGGTGGAGCCAAAGTAAGAGTAGTTCGAATGGACGATTTTTATCGGTGCTTTCTCTTTGATGTCTATCTCTTCGACTTTCTGCATGACGATAGCGCCGTTGAGGTTCTGCACATGAAAAAACTTTGGTGCCGGATGTGGTATCTCGCTGGGGGCTAGAAAGAGCCAACCTCCCGGACGCAAGCATTTATGAAACTTTAGCAGGGTATTGGTCACTTGTTCCGGACTGAAATAGATGAGGACATTGCGGCAGAAGATTATGTCCAGGTTATCGGTGCCGTTGATAATAGAAGGATAGCCGTCCTCGGCCAGATTCAGCATGGCGAAGTCGACCCTGGATTTTACCTCTTCTTTCAAGGCATAGGTTTCGTCTTCTCGTATGGTGAAATACTTCTCCTTGATGAAAGCCGGGATGTCTCGGAAGGACCAGCGTCGGTAGATGCCGGAGCGGGCGACTTTCAGGCTCTGCTTGTTTACATCCGTGGCAAGAATTCGAGCTTCGATAGGACCTACTTCGCCTCGGAAATCGGAGAGGACGGTCATGGCGGTCATGGCGATAGAGTAAGGCTCTTCGCCGGACGAGCAGCCGGCGCTCCAGATAGAGAGTCTCTCTCCAGGCTTTTTTCTTTTCAGGACCTCCGGCAAAATACTTGCTTTCAGTACAGAGTAGCTCATAGCGTCTCGGAAGAAATAGGTCTCTCCGATGGTGAGATAGAGAGCCATATAGCTTACCGCTTCGTTGTTCTCGCCGCCTCGAATCAAGGATGCTATGAATTCGCTGGGTTCCTCGAAACCGGCTTCGGCGGAGGCAAGCAGCACTCGCTTTTCGAAGTCCTCCAGCCTCGATTGCGAAATCCGATGACCGAGATGCAGCTCAACCCATTCTCTCATCGTATTTAACAGGCTTTCGGAGATACTCTTACTCATTATCTACTTGCGGTTCGAGTCTTTGCCTACTCCCAGCTCTTCGGTGAGGTTTTTCAGTTCCTGACCGAGTTCGTTCAGGCGAACCACTGCTTGCTCCAGCTCTTCGGCACCTTTCTGGTTGTCGTTGGAGGCTTCCTCGACGCTCTTCATCGCCTCCAGTACCTGGTGCACACCCTGGAGTTGCTGCTGACTGGATGCTTCAATCTGGATGGCTGCCTGGGAGGAACGATCGATGCTCTCGGCCAGTGCCACCATTGCAGAACTCGCCTGGGTGGCGAAACCTTCTCCGTCTTTGACGACCTTGCTACCGTGCTCGGTTTTCATGGTGGCTGAAGCGGTAGCTTCGACAATCTCGTTGAGAATGCTTCTGACGTTACTGGTGGCTTTTTTAGACTGGTCGGCAAGACTTTTGATTGCCTGGGCGACCACGGCGAAGCCTTTGCCCTGTTCGCCGGCACGTGCCGCTTCGATGGCGGCGTTGACGGCAAGAAGATTGGACTGCTGGGCGATATCGTCCACGGTCGCGATGATCTCGCCCACCTGTTTGGTCTGGTTTCTCAGGGTTAGAACCGTCTGAGTGAGAGACTCCATATGCTCCTTAATAGCTTGCATACCTACCCTGACATCGTTGGCGGCTTTCTGACCCAGTTCGGAGGTGTGCAGGACGTTTCTGGCGTCGGTGGACACTGTCTTGGCTTTGTTGCTGGAAATCTCGACGGTCTGTCTCACCTCTTCCACGATTGTGGTGGTCTGGGTGACGGCTGCAGCGGTCTGGGTGGCGTTCACCGACAGATTGGTGGAGGCTTCTAAAATCACATGGGCTAAATGAGAAAGCTCTTCGACCATCTCGTCCACCAGTTCGATTTTTTCCGCCAGGATCTCGGAGGTTTTGCCGTTTACGTTGCCTGAATCTAAGCCTAGTTTGACGAAGTCGTCCCTCCATTTTGAGAGCTCCGCACTGCTCACCCCGTATTCCCTGGCGACGGCTGCGGCGGACTCTCCTTCGAGCAATCTGACTACCGCTTCTTTCCTGTCCGGCTTCGAGGTGCCTGCTGTCTTCGTGGCCTGTCTCCTTGCCATCAAAATTCCTCCTCGGTCTTCTCTATCTAATAACTTCCACGTTCTTATGTCGATCTCACTGCATTCAGCCTGGTCATTTTTCTTGCGCCTGTGTTTGCGACTTTATCCGTCACTCTTCGCTCTCTTCGATGAAGTCGGTCAAGCTGGTCAGGCAGAGTTTGCGATCTTCGAGTTCGATGACCATGAAAGCGGTGGGCGACAGAGACTGAGCGAAGAGTTGCTCTTCGCGGAAGTCCTGCACGGTCTCAACTTGATCGGCTATCAACCCCAATTTTACTGAGCCATTCTTAAGAACGAGAATGCGATCGGACGGTGAAAGTGCTCGCCTCGGCAGACCGGCCAGGGATCGCAGGCTGTGCACCGCGATTATCTCACCTCTTAGGTTGACCAGACCTTCGATAGATTGCGGCTGATCTATGATAGTTTCCGGTAGTACCGCCGAGAGTACCTCGATTACGATCTCCACCGGTACGGCAAAGGAGCTTTCGGCGGCTTTTACCATCAGGAGTTGCCAGGTCATTGTTCTTGATCCGTCCCTTTGCCTTTTCCGGTTCCGAGCTGCCTGAAAGGAGCAAGAAACTCCTCGCTGAAAAGTCGCTGGCAATCCAGCAAAATCATCATTCCGTCCGGGGTGGCGATTACTTTGTGAGGCAAGCTATCATCGACAATGTCGGCCAGGGCGACGATTCTTTTTTCGGGTACGGTCTTGGTGCCCAGCACTTTATCCACGATGATACTGACAGTAATGCCGCGACTTTTGAACACGACTATCTGATCGCTGAGTTCAACGGATCTGGGTGACTGGTTCCACCTGGGTTTGATGTCAATCAGAGGAACCGACTGACCGCGAATATTGATGATGCCGAGCACGGCAGGGTCGACATCGCCTATCTCTTCGAAACTGACCGAGTCGTATACCTGCACCACGTCTTCGAGCTCCATGCAGGCTCTATGCGGACCCAGATTGAAAATTAGAACCTGGTTGGCCATTTGCCCCTCGAACTTGGAAAAAGGCTGGTTACTAACTACCTTTCTCTATCTAACCCCTTCTATCACTTTTTAATATTTTCCCCGAAACCAGAATAGAATTATGCGACTCTTGCAAGATTCGGCGAAGCGCCCATTATTGGCGGATGTTGCCAGGTCGGCAGCAGTCTGGCAGGAGTTCGTCCGTCCAATAATGGTGGCCGGCAAGCCCTGGTTGGAACAATGCTAATGAAGAACAATATTTAGAGAATTCCGAATTGCAGTCAGTACCAGGACCCAGAACAAGAAAGCTGCCGTTTCATGACTTCATCGACTGGATGGCTCCGGTCGGTAGAGCCGCCAAACTTCTTTTTGATTCTCTGTCTCTCGAGTCGATCAAAGGAATCAACTGGGGCGAACTTCGCTACCATTGCAAATGGATGGGATTGGATTCCTTCCATTTCATCGCCGTCTCTTCTCTATTGATTTCGGTAGCGCTCACCATTCAATGTGTGGTGGAGCTACAGAAGTATCAGGCGGCCGATATCTCCGGTGCGGCAATTTCGATAGGACTGTTGCGTGAGCTGGGACCCCTCACAATCTCTGTGGCCTGGTGCGCCAGGGTTGGCGCCAGAATAAGTGAAGAGGCACGTAATCAGAGAAGTCGATTCGACAACGATCGTGATTTTGCCAGGCACTTTCTTCCGGTGCGGGCCACGGCAGCGCTTTTCATGTCTATTCCTCTGGGGGCTTATGGACTGGCGGTCGGCTTTATCACAGCCGCCCTCTATGCACCGATGATCGGAGTCAACTCTTCTATCGACTTTGCAGAAGCGGCTCGAATTGCAATCACAGACAAGGATATCTTCGTCTATTTTTTTAAGTTGATAGCGATCAATCCACTGGTGGGCGTTTTTGCCGGATGCGCTTCGGGGCTTGCGGCCAGGGACTCTGATATGCCGGTTGCCGCCAAGGCGGTGACATTTACCTTCCTTGCCTGCTATGGACTTAATCTTCTAATAACCATGGCTGCGTTTATCGAGGGGACTCCGCACCTATGAATAACAGCACCGATAAAACTGCCGGTAGTGGCGACTATGGTGCCGGTCTGAGTCAGGACGGTGTCCTCGGTATTTTTACCACCGCTTCCTTAATCATCCTTGTCTGGTCATATTGCTGGTTGAAAAACTATGGCGGCTTCCATACTCCTCAAAGGATAAATGTGGTCTTCAAAGAGGTAGCCGGCCTCAATCTGAACGCCAGTGTATTTGTCGATGGTGTCAGAGTCGGTATCGTAGATAAGCTCGAGTGGCAGACCAAGAGTCGTGTTCTGGTTAACATAAGGATAAACTCCGAGAAGGTGGTGGTCCCGACAGGGTCAAAATTTCAGATTCTCACCAATGGTATTGTCGGTGCTAAATATGTCCAGATCAGTCTGCCCGAGAATTACAGTCCGAGTATGCCGCCTATAGACGAAAGGGTGGAAGTGAAGGGTGAGACCCCGGTAAGACCTGAGCTGGCGGTGAACAAACTGGCTGTCGGTCTCAGTAAAATCGATATGGAGCAACTTCACGAGAACTTCGTCAACGATCGTCATCGTCTGGTGCGAGCTGCCGACCAGTTGTCGGATCTGGCTAAGAAAACCATGCCTGTGGTGGATAAGGCTCTACCGCTGGAGGATGAACTTCTGGGTCTTACAAGGGATGTGCGCAGCGCCCTCGATAAAATCAACAAACTCACCGATGATCCTAAGATGGCGAAAGATTTGAAGGAAGCCGGCAGAGAGGCCAGGGAGACAGTCAAGACGATTCAGGAGATAGTCACCGATATCAATAGCACCATCAAAGATAAAGACGTGAGAAAGGATCTGACCGACAGTATCCGCCGTCTGTCGGAGGCTTCAAAAAGCGTGGAGCGCTCTGTCTCTTCTCTGGAGAGAATCGCGGGAGACAAAGAGCTTCGCACGGACATAAAAGATGTCTTGAAGGAGGCCAAAAGTGTTCTTACAAAAGCCGACACTATCCTCAACGACGGCAATTTCTCGAAGGATGTGAAGAAGACTCTTGAAGAGACCAACAGGACCATAGAAGATCTCGGCAAAGTCTCCAGGCAGCTCAATCAAATTTTGGATAAGCGCTTCCCGGCTCTCCATCTCATGTTCGGAAGACCGGGGCATTTGCCGGCTTCGGAATCGAAAAACGATTCGCAATCAAAGTAGAATTCAATCGAGACGCTATCGACTCTTTTCAAATCTTGTCATGTTCCGAGCGGCCAGCTTGCAACCGGGATGTTTGAGCAGAAACTGTTTCAAACCGATACTGGTGATATGTTTGTTCTCCGCCACGCTGAAGCTTTCCAGCCTTTTGAAGCCCGAAAGGAGTTTAAAAACCCTGTCATCCAGATCGTTCTTGTCCAGGTAAATCGATTTTAGATCCATAGAGGCAATGGGGCTCAGATCTTCCTGCTTGAGATGCAATGCCGCCAGATCCAGTCCATTCAGATTTTTCAAGGATGGGAGCTTTTCTAAATTTTTCTTTTTGAATCCCGAATCGGCAATATCAAGCAGCCTCAGTTCAGGCAAGCTGTTTAGAATGTCTATGTTATCTCCGGTAATTTTCTTGCATTTTTCAAGACTTAGGATCTGCAATGAAGTGAGCTTGCATACTTTCGGAAGAAGCTTGTCCGACATTGCGGAATTACCCAGGTTGAGCTTCTTTAGTCCCTTAAGCTTAAATATTTCGGCAAAGTATTCCGGCGAGTAGCCTTTCAATGAATGGATGGAGAGATCTTCCAGGCAATCGAATCTGGAGAGCATCATCAAATTCGCATCGCTGATGGTGCAACCTTCTATCCTCAACCCTTTCAGGTGCAGATCTTGCAGGATGCCGAACTCTTTTCCTGTCAATTCGTCATTGAGCATCCAGAGCCGCTCTATATCAGGAACTCCGATCAATTCTTTGAGGTCTTCTGTGTGATTCAATCCTTTGAATTCATGCCAGCGCTCTCCCTCAAGGCGGCTCTCGATCAGTCGGTGCTCGTTTATCTCTTTGCCGGCCACATCCATGAAATCCATTGATCTGCTTATCTGTCTGCTATCGGTTGCAGCAATTATTTTTCCATCTTCTGCTTCTACAGTATCCGGCAAGATGTAGCGATAACCGGCATACACGGTAAGGATAATCAGAATCAATCCTGCCGCCGAAGAGGCCAACTGCTTGAGCGGCAGCTTTTGTTCATCGGTTTGTTCTCCTTCCTCCTCTTCTTCGAATTTGTTGCTTCTTTCCAGGATGAGTCGCTTTATGGAGTCGACCAGCTCTTTGCCGTTTTTGAAGCGCGAGCGAGGCTGCCTGGCAAGACATTTGGCAATGAAATCCTCCAGAGATTTCTCGAACTCCGAAGCCTCGGAAAAGGCTAAGGTCGGTGGTTCGCTCTCGAGTTTCATATGCATGGTGGCAAGCGCGGTATCACCCTTGAATGGTTTTTTCCCGGTCAACATTTCGTATGCCATCGAGCCGAAGCTATAGACATCGGAGGCTGACGTCATCTGCTCTCCTTGTATAGCTTCGGGACTTATATAAGCGGGAGTTCCGAGTATGCTGCCGGTGGAGGTCAGCTCTTGATCGAGATCCGGCTCGACCCATTTGGCAAGACCGAAATCCACCAGCTTCGGTACCAGCATGCCGTTGTCTTCCTGGCAGAAAATAACGTTTGCCGGTTTTACATCTCTGTGCAGGACTTTCTTTTCGTGGGCATGGGCAAGCCCCGATGCAATTCCAAAGAGTATATCGAGAGCTTTTTCCTCTTTGAGCGCACCTTCTTCTTTTATGAGTTCAGCCAGATTCTTACCCTGGTTGTACTGCATTACAAGATAAGCGTCACCGGCTTCGGTCTGACCAAAGTCAAGCACCCTTACAATATTGGGATGGTTGAGTCGGGCGACAGCTTTAGCTTCGGCTTGAAAACGAGCCAACTCTCTGGGACCGGCGCTGGCGTGCAAAAATTTGACCGCCACTTTGATGTCCAGGTTGCGGTCGTGACAGAGGTGCACTTCGCCCGCTCCGCCACGCCCGAGCAACTCCAGTTCTTCATATCGAGCTTTGAAGTCCACCGGTTTATTCTGCTCTTGATTTCCTTGATACCGGTGGAAATTTTACCCTATTCTATGTGGACTTTTCAGATCAGGCGCTCTCCAGGCTTACCGTCTCCAGATCCGATTCGAGCCAGCGGTGAGAGTCGGCTTCATACCCGACAAATATGTAGGGCACGATTTTGCCCAGACTATTGGTACTGCAGGAGCAGGCACGTTTATAGATGGGATGATCACAGTGGTTCCTCGCAATCAAATAGACCGGCAACTTCTCCGGACCGCAAGTATTGGCGCCGTCGAAGGGACCTCCGTACATTGAAATAGCCATAGTTTCTTCTCCTCCTTCTTTAATTCGAGTTCGATGCTCAGGAAACTTGTGAAAGAAGCTGGTTGCGGACCATCTCTGCCCAGATCTCTATTCGATCATCGGATAACTCCGGTTGATTGACCTCGTCCAGGACCAGACCGATGAAATGATCTTCGACAATCGATTCGGAATGATCGAATTCGAAGCCTTCAAGAGGGACGGTATTGCCGACTATCGAACCGCCTCTTTCCAGAACTTTGTCATAGAGCAGCTTCATGGCGCTGACGAAGTTATAGCCGTAGCCGTACTGATCGCCCAGACCGAAAAGAGCGACGGTTTTTCCCTTGAAATCAATGGAATCTAATTGGGGAAAGAAGTCGGCCCAGTCATCGGTCAACTCCCCGTCGCCCCAGGTCGAACCGCCTAGAATCAAGAAATTTTCGTCGAAATCGGCTTCGCTGGCTCGAAAAATCGGCTTTATCTCTTGAACAAGTTCGGGAAGAGCCTTTTTCAGGCGTTCGGCGATCTCGTCGGTGGTGCCGGTCTGAGTGCCGTAAATCAGTTTACCCATTAGTAGTCTTCTCTCCTATCGAAACGGTGTATTTGAATCAGAACAGATTGCATTGTAGTGCAAATAGTTCTCAAAAAGATCCCGGGCTGCAATGTTGGTTTCTCGTAGAATGCGTGTAGGCAGCCTATAGTCGGCGGGCGGCTTCAATTAAAAGCGCAATTATTCTTAATAGTGATTCAATATAAGTGCGAATATATGCACTTTATAGCCACCTTGCTTTGTTGTGTCTGAATCGAATGGTTCAGGTGGTAGCTCTGTTTCAAGCTTTCTTGTCAATAAAATGCAAATAGTTCTCAAAGAGAATAAGAAATGGAATATAATCAATTGCGCAATTGAAGAATAAGGATAAACTTGTCGTATATGAGAACTATTTGCGGCACAAGAAGGAACTTTCAATGACGGGGTCCGGGATCAAACTGGGCAAAGGCGCGCGAGGGCTGGTGCTCGGTCTGCACAGCTTATTAGGATCCCTGGCTGCGATCTATATATTATTGATGAGTCTCTCCGGGGCCGCTCTTGTATTCCATGAAGAGATCGAAGCGGCCTTCGCCGCTCCGAAAATCGATAACCCCAAAAAAGTAGCCGCGCCATTTTCGAAACTGATCTCCGCAGTGGAAGAACAGTTTCCGGGATACAGAGCTGCCTGGATTCATAACAAAAGAGACTCCCGGGATTACAAAGCGATTTACGCCCAAAAGGGCGGGGAGCGCATAATTGTCCTGGTCGATGGCGGCAGCGCCAGGGTCCATGGTCGTTCGAATCCTGTATTAGAGACCCTGAAAAACTTTCACTTCGACCTTCTAAATGCCGGTCCCGGCAGGCAATGGCAGGGAATGGGCGCCCTGGTTCTTTTCTGTATCGGGCTCTCCGGCTTTATTCTCGGGATTCCATATGGCAAAATTCTACTGAGAGGCAATATTTTTGCGAACCAGATAAAGACCTGGCACGCTTTAGCCGGGTTGTTAATCGCCCCTTTTATCTTGAACTGGTCTGTAAGTGCCATCTCTTTTGCGTTTCCAGATCAGTTCAAAGGGGCTCTGGCGAAAGCCACCGGCAGCTCAGTATCGCCGGTGGTTATGGCCAGGGTGCCCGCAGAGTCTCTTCGTCCCGATGATCTGGCTATTTACATTGGCGAGAATTTCCCCGGAGAGCATCTTCTGTGGATGAAGCTGCCTGCGTTTAATAGTGGTAAATACAAACTGGTTTTAGAAAGAGAGGGCAATCTGCCCGTCAAGGTCAAGAGAACACTTGTCTTGGACGGGAGCAGTGGCATTCTCATGGAAGTTTCTTCCGATGATAGCGCCACAACTGCGGACTTTGTCCTCGGTTGGCTAAAGAAACTGCATTTCGGAAATTTTGCCGGGGTCTGGAGCAAATCGATATGGGCGCTTCTTGCTCTGATTCCTGGCTCGCTTGCCCTGAGTGGGCTCTATATGTGGTGGCTTACTAGAAAGAGGGGAGATGTATCCGGTCATGGACGCAGTAGTTAAAAACAGCTTTTACGCCTGGTTGGCAGGCTTTCCAGATCTAAGTCGGCAGCGTCTCAAGCGCATAAATCTTGCCGCCACCAGCTCCGCCCACATAGTGCTTGCTCTATCGTATGGCATCTTCGATCCAAATATCAGAGCCCTCAATAGAATGATCACCAACTTCCTTTTGGTTCGAATGAAGTGTGAAAGATCTGGAGACACGACAAGGGTGGCAAAGCTAGAAACAAAGCTGCATGAGCTTCATGAAGCAGTCGACCTGCTTACCGGCGTAGAACGTGTCGAAGATCCGGAGGGACGACTATGTAAAAGGGTAGTTGATTTAAAGCGCAGGGAGGCCGGCTGATAGCTTGAACCTGTGAATCTTAAATGACTTTCCTCGACCCTTATACTCTTTCAGCTCAGATGGTTTTCCGTAGCGTTCTTTTAATTTTAAGAGCAACTCTTCGACTCTGCTGCGCACCGGCATCTTTGCGCTTTCAAGCAGGTCACCATCCACGATCACAATCAGATACTCGTATTTTTCTTTGTCCAGTTTTTTCAGATCTTCTAGTATCTCATTCAGTCTTTTTTCGTTTTGCCATTCTTCTGCATAGCCTTGATGGCTGGATGGGCTTTTCTCTTTCTTTCTTGGATAAGTAAAATATGCCTCGGGCAAAGTTCCGGCATTTTCATCTTCGAGGTAATAGATGAATGTGTAAGAGTCGAAATCCGGTGTTAGAAGAAATGCGGTTCTCTCGTACTTGTCATGCTTTATATCCTCGGCTAGTTGTCTCAATCCGTTGATGTTGCCGGTGCCTAGAGTGACCGCCTGCCAGGTACAGTCGATTCCTGCAAAGAGTAGTGTCAGTGCCACCACCAGCAATGTGTTTTTTTTAGCCGGTTCTTTAAGAAAAGAAGCTACTGCAATTCCGCAGAGTAGCCAGGTGATCAGGGCGAACGGGGTCATATAGCGGCTGTAACCCAGTATAAATGGTGTGATATAGCCCAATGTGGATGTGGCCGTTAGCAAAGTGATCAGGATGGCAAGCAAGTGAGGATTCTTTTGCCAGGCTTTTAGAGAGAATATTCTGAGGCTTTTTCTTTTGCCTGGTAGAGCCGCCAGGATAAATAAAGCAAGAAAGAAAAGCGGCAAAAGCAGAAAGCCTTGCAACCAGGGTAGAGGCAGTGTGGCTGCCAGATTAGAGATAAAGACCCTGGGCCAGCCAGTAAGCGGAGTCGGATCTACCCAGTAGGTACCGTGGGATAAATGGGTCAACATACTGGGTACCCAGGGTGCAAAGGCGATAAGGCTGCATATCAGAGGAGGCAGTGCCGGCTTCAGGCTTGAACCAGCCTTCTCTTTGCAGATGATCTCTTTGATTAGATAACCGACAGAAAGCAGCGAGAAGAAGAGAATGCCCAGGTAATGTGTATAGAAGAGGGCTGTGGCAGTGAAGAAAAGCGCTACTTTAAGAGGCAGATGATTGCGCCTGGAAAGAAGCAAAATCAAATAATAAGTGATCGCGGTCAAAAGTGTGAGAAGGGCATAACATCTGGCTTCATGGGAGTAGAAAATCGCAAGAGGGGAGATAGCGGCAAAATAGGCCGCTGTCGCTGCCGCTGTCGTTTTGCCGTCGCCACCGGAGATCTCTTTCGCCAGTAGATAGGTGGCAGGTATGAGCAAGCTTCCGAAAAGAACCGATGGTGCAGCAAGGGTGATGGCGCTTGCTCCGAATATGCCAACAATATAGTGCATCAAGATGAAATAGAGTGGCGGACCGAACTCCGTATCGGTGACTCGCTCGAATAACTGTTGCAGATTCTCTGCCCGGGCCACATATAAAGTGATGGCATCATCTTGATTGATGCCTGTGTTTATCAGTAAAAGACGCAGAACCACGCCCAGCGCGGTGGTGAAAAGAAGAATGATTGCAAGTCTAGCTGTCAATTTCTCTTTTACTGTTTTCTGCTACTTCCTGGTTCTCATCGATATCTATTTGGGAATCAGAGCTTGCAGCTGCTTCGGCTTTTTCCTGCTCGGTGAGGGGAACTTCTCCGGCGAGAACGTTGGTGACCGCTCCTCTTTGTCTGTGGCGGTTCAAGACCTCCGAGAAGAATAGAGCCATCAGAATAAGCGCTCCACTTACCGAAAGAAAGTACCAGTGCTGGTTGACGAAGAATGTCGCAATTAAGCCGAGCAGACCGGAGACGGCATAGATTATGTAAGCCACCTTTTTCTGTGACAGTCCTGCTCTCAGAAGCCTGTGGTGTATGTGACCGGCATCCGGCGAGAATATGGAACGTCCGGCTGCCATGCGGCGAATTACCGCCCAGGAGGTATCTAATAAAGGAAAGAAAAGGATGAGACCGACCAGGAGTACCGTCGGCACAATTACTGTAGCCGCGGCCACTCCTTTTATAACGCCGGTAATAGAGATGGCGCCGAGGATGAAGCCGGCCAGATAAGCGCCTGAATCTCCCAGAAAAATCCTTGCCGGATTGAAATTCCAGCGCAGGAAGCCGAAGAGCGCACCTGCCACCACCGCCGCCATCAAGGCTGCATAGGGGCGATTGATGCTTTCGGAAAGAGCGACGCTCCAGATAGTCAGAGCCGATATGGCCGAGACACCGGCGGCAAGTCCGTCCATACCGTCAATTAAATTGACGGCATTGGCTACTCCTACTAACCACACCACGGTGATAGGCAGGCTGAGCCAGCCTAATTCAATCGGAACTCCGCCGTTTATGGCGATGAAACCGAGATCGAGATTCATGTTCAGAGGTATCGGGATCGATTTGATTCTCACACCCAGAGAATAGGCTGCGCAGGCAGCTAGAATCTGCACTATGAATTTATCCCTGGCTCTCAAGCTCTCCAGGTCGTCTAACAAACCAAGCACAAATACCAGGGTGCCGCCAACGGCGATACCGATGATTCCTTCCACTCCCCGGGCGTCTTTGGGCAGCTTTCCGGCAATGGCCACAAGAGTGGTCAGGGTGAAGAGAATGCTTATAAAAATCGCCACACCGCCAAGGCGTGGAATAGGAACCTTGTGGATTCTGCGCTCTTCTCCGGGCTTGTCTACCAGACCCAGCTTGAGCGCTCGGGAGCGAATTTCCGGCGTCAGCCACCAGGCGATGGACATGGCTATTAGAAAGCCGGGCAGGTGCATTTTGTCCAGGTGACCATGGGGCACCAGAAATAGTGCCCAGATAAAACCTGTCGCGAAAAGGAGTATCTGGCATACTCGGATAGCAATAGAAGATACCCGTTGGCGGGTGGTCGGTTTTTCCGTAATCTCTTCTTTTGGGCGCTCGGCGACCATAAGCCTTCTCTCTTCTCGCTCCAATTAACCGACTCCGAGTAATCTTTCCTTATAGAGCGGGAAGCTTTTGGTCAGCTCTTTGACCCGGCTAATGGTCTCGGCTTTGACCTTTTCGTCTGAGGGTGCTTTTAGAGTATCGGCGATTAACTTTCCGATAAGCTCCATCTCTTCCACTCCCATACCACGGGTAGTGACCGCGGGTGTACCTATTCTGATACCACTGGTGACCATCGGTTTTTCAGGGTCGTTCGGCACCGCATTTTTGTTTGTGGTGATACCTACCGATTCGAGAATATCCGAAGCGTCTCTACCGGTCATCTTGATGGGGCGGAGATCGACCGTCATCAGATGGTTGTCGGTGCCGCCGGAGACGATTTCGACTCCATTGTCCACCAGGGTATTGGCCAGCACATTGGCGTTGGCGACAATACGCTCTTGATACTGCTTGAACTCCGGTTTGAGAGCTTCTCCGAAAGCGGCTGCTTTGGCGGCGATCACATGCATGAGAGGACCGCCTTGAATGCCCGGGAATACCGCTTTGTTGATCGCTTTCGAAAACTCTTTCTGGCACATGACCACACCGCCCCGGGGACCACGCAGGGTCTTGTGGGTGGTGGAGGTGACGAAGTGGGCATGTGGAAACGGATTGGGATGGAGACCGGCTACTATCAGTCCTGCTATATGGGCGACATCGGCCAACAGATAGGCACCGGCTTTGTCGGCGATGGCGCGGAAGCGTTCGAAGTCGATGATTCTTGAATAGTTGCTGGCACCACATATGATTAATTTGGGTTTGACCGAAAGAACCTCTTTTTCTACCCGGTCATAGTCTATTTTGCCGGTTTCTGGATCGATTCCGTAGAATTCGTTCTGGAACCATTTGCCGGACATATTCACCGGAGAGCCATGGGTGAGGTGACCGCCTTGATCGAGAGCCATTCCCATGATGGTATCACCGGGTTCGAGCATGGCGAAGAGCACCGCCATATTGGCCTGGGCTCCGGAATGGGGCTGGACATTGGCTGCATCAGCCTTGAAGAGCTCTTTGAGCCGTTTTATCGCCAGGCGCTCCACTTCGTCGACAAACTCACAACCGCCGTAGTAACGTTTGCCAGGCAGACCTTCGGCGTATTTGTTGGTCAGAACCGAGCCCTGGGCTTCCAGAACCGCTTCCGAGACGAAGTTTTCACTGGCAATGAGCTCGATAGAGTTTTGTTGTCTCTCCAGCTCACTGTTAATGAATCCGAAAAGTTCAGGGTCGCTATCTCTTAGTTTCACCAGGACCTATGCCTCCCAACTCAGCATTTCAATTTAACCAAAGCTTTCTTTATATTCTATCGGCATTGGGGGGAGATTACCCATCCGGTAGCTGTCTTTGAGTACAAACATATCGAAAAGATCTCTAATATTAAGGACCATGTTCCTGACCTTAGAGGCTCTCGAGCAAGTCAAGAGATTTCATGCGCTTGCCGGCTTTGTCTTCCAGATATCTCTCCAGGACTTTCCTTGCCGCTTTCAAAGCGCTTTTCTGAATCTCCGGGGGCTTTTTGGCCCTGTCTGCTTCGGGAAATCCGCCTTCCGCCAGTATTCTATCTGCCTGGACGGAAGCGAGCACCAGCAATTTCCAGACCAGGGGTGTGATATAGGTCCCCGCCAGAGGATAGTCCTCGCCTTCCTGCTCCAGGGTGAGACTGCGCTCGTCTCTCGGACCATATTCTCTTACCCGACCATAGTTAGGACCGCGTCTGCCGTGCTTACCGGCACAGTTCTGACAGCATATCCCTCCCATATCCTTGACGAAGACGCTGATACTGTATTCGGTTAGAGGTTGGCGGCAGAGGACGCAGACTTCCAGTTGCGGTCTCAATCCGAGCAGTTGTAGAAGGGTGAGCTCGAATTCCATGGCAAGCAGCCCCGGCACCGAATCCGGCTGGGTCAATCTGGTCAGAAAGGCGCAGAGCAGCTCATAGAAAAAGGCACAGTCTTCTTCCAGCCCGGTGGAGAAAGCTCTGGTCAGCTCGGCAAAATAGAGGCCGAAGGTGAGGCGCTCCAGATCGACCCTCAGGGCCGAATATGTCTCTAGCGATTCGGCCTGGGTGATGATATCAAGGCTCTTGCCCTTAGCCAGCAAAAGCTTGTTGACGCAGAGCAGCTCGGACTTGCCCGAGATTTTTGCCCCGGGCTTTCTCGCCCCTTTAGCCACCGCTTTTACTATTCCTCTCTCTTTAGAGAAAAGGGTGATCACTTTGTCGGCTTCTCCAAGGGCGAAGCTTCCCACATTGATGGCTGTTAGGGGATAGGTCGGCATTCCCTACCTATTTAGTCCGCGTCTTCGTCTTAACCTTAATCATAGAGGGCCAGTCTGTATGAACGGCGCCGGCTTCCGGTCTGTCGACCCGTTCATAGGTATGGGCGCCGAAGAAGTCTCTTTGAGCCTGGGTTAGATTCTGGGGCAGGGAAGCGGTGCGGTAACTGTCGAAATAGGCGAGGCTGGCGGATAGAGCCGGTATGGCTATGCCCGCGGCCTGGGCGAAAGCGGTGACCTCTCTCCAGCTCTCTTGCGATTCTTCTATGAATGCGCCGAATTCGCTGTCTTGAAGAAGATTAGGAAGATCGGGTTTTCTTTCATAGGCGGCTCTTATTTGCTCCAGAAGCTGGGCGCGAATGATACAGCCGCCTTTCCATATTCTGGCGGTCTCTTTCAGGTCGATATTCCAGTTGAAGTTCTTCGAACCTTTATCTATAAGGGCCATGCCCTGGGCATAGCTGCAGACTTTAGAGGCGTAGAGCGCTCGTGGCAGTGCCTTGAGCATGGCCTGTCCGTCTACATTAGCCGGCACTGCCACCTCTTTTTTGAAGAGAGCGGAGGCTTCCATCCTCTCTTCTTTCATTGAGGAGAGTAAGCGAGCGGTAAGGGCGGCGTCGATAGTGGGAATGGCAACGCCCAGTTCAAGAGCTATCTGGGCGGTCCATCGACCGGTGCCTTTCTGACCGGCTTTATCGAGAATCAGGTCCACTAATGGCTTGCCGGTCTCTTTGTCTTCTACAGTGAGTATCTCGGAGGTTATCTCAATCAGATATGAGTCTAGATAACCTTCGTTCCAGGAAGCGAATTGGTCGGCTATTTCACCGGCTTCCATCTTGAGTCCGCGTTTCATGATGTCATATACTTCGGCGATTAGTTGCATGTCACCGTATTCGATGCCGTTGTGCACCATCTTCACAAAGTGTCCGGCGCCGTCCGGGCCTAAGTAAGTGACGCAGGGACCATCGTCGACCTGGGCCGCTATCGCTTCCCATATCGGTTTGATCTGGTCATAGGCTTTTTTATCGCCGCCCGGCATCAGAGAAGGTCCATGGAGAGCGCCTTCTTCACCGCCGGAGACACCGGAGCCGATAAGATAGACGTCATCTAAGGCGAGGCTTTTCTCTCTTCGGATGGTGTCTTCGAAATGCGAATTGCCACCATCGATGATGATGTCGTCATCGTCGAGAAATGGTCTGAGTTTGTCGATGGTGTCGTCCACCGGAGCGCCTGCTTTTACCAAGAGTACTATCTTGCGCGGACGCTCTATGGCGTCGATGAATGTGGGGATGTCCTTGTAGCCGGTAATCTTCTTGCCCTGAGCTCTGTCCTGCATGAAATCGTCTACTTTGTCGGGGCTTCTGTTATAGACGGCAATCGGGAATCCTTTGCTCTCGATATTGAGGGCGAGATTCTCTCCCATTACTCCCAGGCCAATCAAGCCTATCTTCGCTTTCTCGGACATATTCTCTCGATCTCCTCTGTTTTGGGATTTACTGGCTGCCGGAAGCTACCGTGTCCGACTGGGATATGAGTCCTTCGGCGGCGGCTTCATCCAGGAACCACTCTGTGGAATTGGATTCGCATAATCTGACGGTACAGGTCTGGGCGCAGTCTTTCTCTTCTTGTTCCTCTTTGGTACGCGGTGGCAACGCCCCTACCCGAGAAGCCGGATATTCGGAACCTGATTCTGATTCGCTTTCGGTAAGCACCGCGCGAACGATATCACTCTTGTCGGCTCCTGCAACCAGAAAATAAACATTGCGGGCATTGTTCAAAAGTGGGTAGGTGAAGGTGATTCGCTCGGCATCGAGCTTCTCGACTTTATTAGATACACAGAGTCGCTTTCTCTCTTTCAGAGCCGGGCTATCGGGAAAGAGAGAGGCGGTGTGACCATCGCCTCCCAGTCCCAGAAGCACCATATCGAACTGGGGTAGACCGTTCTCTTCTTCGCAGTATTTGCGGATTTTTTCTTCATACAGCTCTGCCGCTTTCTGAGGATCTTTTTCCGGATGCTCCAGTTTGAAGAGATTCTCTTCAGGCACCGGTACTTTTGAGTAGAGATGATCGTGGATCATTTTGAAATTGCTTTCATCGCTGTCTATGGGCACACAGCGTTCGTCGGAGAGAAAGAAATAACACTTCTTCCAATCTACTAGCGAGGCGAATTCACTGGTGGCGAGCATATTGTAAAGCGGTATCGGGGTGGAGCCTCCGGAAAGGGCCGCCACGAATTTGCCGTGGTGCTGCTGGCATACATAAGCGAGGTCCACTATAACTTTGCTCAGACCTCGCACCAGGGCGAGTTCGTCGTCGTATACATTTATCAGGGCTTTCTGCGATTGATTCGGATTCATCTTCGGTTCTTCTACTTTGCTCTCTTTCTTCTCAGTACCGTGCAGGCGGCATCTACCGCCTCTTCGAAAGTCCTTGGTTTTACAGGATCATTGAGGATAGAGTCAATTAAGTCTATCTGAGATTTGGGATTGTGACTTATATCTTCATCGTCTATGTTGCCATGGGCGTTAAGCAGGGCTGTCCGCAGGCCCGGGCTGACTCTGTCTGGCCAAACTCTAAGCACCGAGTGCTCTTCATTTCGCAGTTTTATGCGAATCTCTCGAAGCCTTCCTTTGTTGTCGTGGTTTTGAGGATCTCGACATCTTCTGAGCTTTACTTTGATAGCGGTGCGATTGAGGCGGTAGTAGACCGTGGTCGGCGACTCCGGGTGATTAGAATCGGTTGATTCGATCCGGTCGAACTGCCAGCAGAGCCTGGATGCGAGCCAGCCTAAAAACAACCAGCTCTGGGCGGTAACCTTGCCGTCACCATTATCGGTGCCATTCTCTTCTATTATTTCCACCGAAGAGATAGAGTCCAGATCCTCTATCTCCAGGTGACCGCGCTTGATATCGAAAGACTCTGCCAGAGCCTGTCGCCAGGGCAATAGCCGGACCCAGTTAAGGTCATAGACCGCCGAGCCTTTTTCAGTCGCGTTTTTGAGGTTTTGCAGTTGCAAGAGGGCGTTTGCTCCGGAGATTTCAGAAAGCCTGCGAGAATCGACGATGAAGCGGTCGACATGGCAGAGGAAGGGTCGAATCACATCGAGATTGAGAACCGGATCATGCCACCATAGGCAGGTGGGCAGATCGGGTAGGGTGAGCGGTGCCACCACACTGACCAGCTGTCGTGTGCCTTTGCCTTTCCATTCGACAATTATCTGTTCGCAACAGATTTGCTGTCTGGGCTTGCCGGAGACCTGGTGGCATCTTGCTGTAACCCAAGCATCCAGTGCCTCTTCTCCGGATTGCAGATCCTCCGCTCTTGCGATTATCGCCCGTGAAGGATGCTTTACGGAAATCTCCGAGACGATATCCTCGATGTTGATATGGCCGTTTCCCGTATGGGAAAAGGCGATGAAATTGAGGGCACAGGCTCTGGTTACCTGGCTCGCCTCCTGGTCACGCTCCGCTTCGTCCCAGAGTTTATAGAGCTCTTTTTCTATGCTCTGGATGTCGACCTGATGCAGTCGGCCCGAGAGGAAGTCTCTGGTCTTGGTCGACTGCATTACAGTATTCTCCAGGAGTGACCGGTGCTGCCGATGAGAGTATTGCTCGCTTCCGGACCCCAGGAGCCGGCTTCGTAATTAGGGAAGGGACCTTGAACGATGCTGTCGTCGCTTGCGCTCTTGGTCTCCGGACTTACTGCCGCCCAGTGTTCTATGACCGGGGTGAGCAGGCTCCAGGAGGTCTCCACAAAGTCTGACCGGGCGAAAAGCGAGGGGTCTCCGATTAGGCTGTCGAGAATCAGTCGTTCGTAAGCGCTGGGTGTATGGTCACCGAATGCAGTGCCATACTTGAAGTCCATGGTCAGGGCTCTTAATTGAGTTGTCGGTCCCGGTTGCTTGGTGGCGAATTTCAAAGAGATGCCCTGATCCGGTTGGATCTTCATCACCAGTACATTAGGAGAGCTATCGGCCATTATCGAGCGCAGACCGGTGTTGGCCATATTAGAAAAGAGCTTGTGGGGCGGCGCTTTGAAATGCACCGCGATTTCGGTGATTCTTTTTTCGAGGCGTTTGCCTGACCTTATATAAAAAGGTACACCGGCCCAGCGCCAGTTATCGATTTCCAGTTTGAGAGCGGCAAAGGTCTCGGTATTGGAATCGGAAGCCACTTTCTCTTCGTCCCGGTAGCGTATCGCTTCGTTACCCAGAACATAGCCGGCATCGTATTGACCGCGCACAGCATAGCTATCGACTTTATTCGGGTCGAAGCGACGCACCGCTTTCAAGACTTTGGTGCGTTCATCCCGGGTCGCTTCTGCGCTTAGAGAATTCGGCGGCTCCATGGCCACCAGGGCGACAAGCTGCATCAAATGATTCTGGATCATGTCTTTGAGGGCGCCTGCTTCCTCGTAGTAGGCACCGCGCTCTTCCACTCCGAGGGTCTCGGCATTAGTGATTTGAACATGATCGATATAGTTGTTGTTCCATAGTGGCTCGAAGATGCTGTTGGCGAAGCGAAAGCACATTATGTTCTGGACGGTCTCTTTGCCCAGATAATGATCGATCCGGTAAACCTGATGCTCGTTAAGCACGGCATGTATTTTTTCGTCCAGAACCAGCGCCGATTTGAGGTCATGACCGAATGGTTTCTCCACTACCACCCGGGGCCAGGCCGGCTCGTCGGAGCGTCTTTTGACCGCTAACCCCGAAGAATTGAGATTCTCGATTATTGGAAGATACAGAGAAGGTGGGGTGGAGAGATAGAAGATATTGCGGCTGTCCGAGCCATGCCGTTTTCCTATCTCTTTGAGGTCCTCATCGAGAGATGCGTAATAAGAGGCCTCCCGGGCGTTGCCGGGGCGATAATAAAGAGACTTCGCAAAGCGCTCCCAGCACTCTTCTTTGAAGTCTATATCTTCGCCATAGCGAATTACCGAATCCTTCATCGCTTCTCTGAACTGCTCATCGGTCATCTCGGTTCTAGAGGAGCCGACTACGGAGAAATTTTCAGGAAGGTGGTTGCGAAGATAAAGCGCATAGAGAGCCGGTATCAACTTTCGCTTGGTCAGATCTCCGTGGGCGCCGAATATGACCATGGAGAAGGATTCCGGCTTCTTCTCCACTTGTAATCCTTCCAATAAGGGGTTTTCTATAGTTATGCTCTCGACCATGTTCGTCGTTCGTCCCATTACGCTGGCTAAACCGGCTGAATATTACTCTGGAAAAGACTACTAGATTTTAATCGCTCCTGCATGAACAGCCGAATTTCTATCAGTTGCCAAACTGTAGATTTGAGCAAGTCCTGTCCTAATAGAATCGCTATCCTGGGTTTGTCAAGCGAATTTTGGCAGGAGCGATCATTTTATATGACTATTTCGAGTTTAAGGGCGGGTACAGAAGGTAGGGTTGTCGGAGATGTTCATTCCGGGCTCCATAGTGTCTTTCATCGCCAGGTTATTCAGGTAAGTTCTGTTGAGGATGTGATCAACGCGGTGGAATACGCAAGGGTCAAAGCTCTCGCCGTGGCCATAGCCGGAGGGCGGCATGCCATGGGTGGACAGCAACTGGTTCACGATGGGCTTCTATTAGATATGACCGGTCTCAATCGAGTGCTTTTTATAGATGAAGATAGAGGTCTGCTCAAAGTCGAAGCGGGAATTATGTGGGACGATCTCATTGCCGCCATGACCCCTAGCAGCTGGTCGATCATTCAAAAGCCGACCGGAGCCGATCGGATTTCTGTGGGTGGCTCTGTCTCGGCTAACATTCACGGACGGGTGCTCGGGCGTGGACCCTTTGTGGAGGATATCGAGAGCCTCGAAGTGGTCGATGCCCGGGGCTGTCTCAGAAGCGTTAATAGAGGCGATGAGCTTTTCTCTTATGTCGTAGGAGGTTATGGACTTTTCGGCATTGTAGTTACCGTTACTCTGCGGCTGCAGAGAAAACATTATCTGAGGCGCCGGGTGAGAGCCGCGTCCCTTGCCGAGCTTGTCGAGAGCATGCGGTCTCTTTTAAAAGACGGTCACGAGTATGGAGACTTTCAGTTCAATATCGATAACCATAGCCGGCAGTTCTTGACCGAGGGCATCCTTGCTTCTTATGCACCGGCTGGTCCTGATGCTTCCCTTCGAGAATCGAGTCAAAAGGTTCTCTCCGAAACCCAGTGGAAAGAGCTGCTCTCTTTAGCGCATACCGACAAAGCAGAAGCTTTTCGGCGCTATCTCGCCCACTATCTGACCACCGAGGGACAGGTCTATGCCTGCGACACCATGCAATACAGTACTTATCTCGATGGCTACCATCGCGAGCTTGATAAAGAGCTTGGAAAACCGCGGGGCACCGAGGTGATTACCGAACTCTATGTGCCTCCGGAGCTACTGTTGCGATTCATGGAGGACTGTCGGGAGCTTTTCATAAGGGAGGAGGCCGATCTGATTTATGGAACGATAAGAATGATTCGTGCTGACCACACTTCTTATTTAGCTTGGGCTAAAGAAGACTATGCCTGTGTCATATTCAATCTGCATACGGAGCATAGCGCTGCGGGGCAGTTCAAAAACGCTTCGATTTTTCGTCGGCTCATAAAAATTGCAAGGCGGCATCAGGGTAGTTTCTATTTGACCTATCATCGCTATGCCGACCGGGAAGACATGGATGCCTGCTATCCGCGTTTTGCCGGCTTCTTGAAGAAAAAGCAGGAACTTGATCCCGAAGAGACCTTTCAGAGTCAGTGGTACCGCTACTACCGCGATCTTTATAGAGATTAATAGAAATAACCAGGGCTAGGAGGTAAACTGGTCATAGCTTTTCGAACTCTATAACAATTTGACGGTTTTTTTGATTTGCTTCTTGGTAGTACAGTCGACTCGATCCTAAAAGAAAAATTCGAGCTCAGTGAGTTGCGCCCTCAGCAAAAAGAGGTGATCGGCAATCTTCTGTCGGGTAGGCACACACTTGCGGTTTTGCCTACCGGTTACGGCAAGTCTTTGTGCTACCAACTTCCTTCCCAACTCCTGCCAGGGATCACCCTGGTGATATCACCGCTAATTTCGTTGATGCAGGATCAGATCAATTCGTTGCATCGTCGTGGTATCACCAATGCTACCTTTATAAACAGCTCTCTATCCGAACGTGAGATCTATGAGCGGGGGCAGTCCATAAAAAACGGCTCGATCAAGCTGTTATATGTAGCGCCCGAGCGTTTCGAATCCGAGCATTTTCGCTCTCTTATCGCCTCTCGTGAGGTCTCTTTGCTGGTTATCGACGAGGCGCACTGTGTCAGCCACTGGGGTCACGACTTTCGCCCGCAGTACCGGCGAATGTCCCGCTATCTGAAACAGTTCTCCGACTCCACCACCTTTCTTGCCCTGACTGCCACAGCTACGGACAACGTCAAACGCGAGATCGTAGAGGTTCTGGGAATAGATCAGGATCGTTGCGCTCTGGTCGAGGGCGATTTGGATCGCAAGAATCTGACTTACAAAGTGGTGGCGTCGAAAAAAGTCAAGGACAAAGAAGAGATTCTTCTATCCCAACTGAAGAAACATGCCGGGGCGGCGATAGTTTACGCCAATAGTCGCAAGGATTGCGAGAATCTGTCTTACTTCTTGCGGCGTAATAAAATAAACGCTGGTTTCTACCATGCGGGTATGACGGCGGATTTGCGTACTCGAACTCAGGTTGCCTTCGAAGAGAGTCGGCTTGACACTATCGTCTCCACCACAGCTTTTGGAATGGGTATAGACAAAGCCGATGTTCGTCAAGTGATTCATTTCAGCATGCCACCATCTCTGGAGAGTTATTATCAGGAGTCAGGACGAGCCGGTCGGGATGGCGACTATTCTGTATGTACCCTCATTTTTCAGAAGCGGGATCTGGCTATTCAAAAGTGGATGTTGGACAAGCGCTATCCAACTTACGATCAGATCCTGGCGGTTTATAACGAGATAAAAGATGCCCCTGACGGCGGTCTTCACTGGAGCGAACTCAGTGACCTGGGCGATATCAATGTCACCCTGGCTAATCGTTGTGTCGAGCATCTACGCGGACTTGGTTATATAGACCAGGTCCGGGGCAATTTTGTCGCCCTCGAATTCGAAGATGTGGAGGCGGTCGGCTTCGATACGGACGATCTTTTTCTGAGAAGACGCATGGATGAAGAGAGGCTCGAGTCGGTAAATGACTATGCTCAGGGAATGGCCTGTCGACGTTCGCGTTTAATAGAGTACTTCGATCAGCGTTTTGCCGGTCTTTGCTCCGGTTGCGATATCTGTGATAACTTCTGAGTATGATCCGATCTTGTGCGCTTTTCTTTTTTCTGCTTGTCTGGGCGACGGACGCTCCTGCCTGGGCTGAAACCGAGCAGGAGCGCCTTTTGAAAAAAGGCTGAGCAGGTCAAGAAAAGCTACTTCTGAAATTTCTTAAGCTCGTATTAACAGAAGCTGCTACCGCATCCGGTTTCAATATAATTGTAATATCGTCCATTTTCTATGAATCAATAGATCTTTCGCGTTCAGGCCCACCTTTTGCGGAGGACCTCTTCATGTCGCAACTATATGACAGTCCTGTTTTTAATGAGAGCTTACTGGCTCGAGTAGTGTCGGTTAGCGCCAGCTCCGGTAGCGGCTATGCCTCAAATCCGGTGGCGCGTTCTAGAGTGGCACAGTTGAAGGCGGCCAACCAGTTGTCCGCTTCGCCTGACACTTCTGTCAGATTTGACGCCGTCAGATTGGATCTGGCTCTGTTGCTGGTGCTTTTTTGTACAGTGTTTTATCTAAGCTGGTTTTATATAAGCGGCTTGCCTGCGGGCTATCAAGTCGGTCTGCCGCTTGTGCTTTTATTCTTGAGCTACTGGGTAGCCGGATTGACTTTTCATCATCCCCATGCCGCACCATATCTGGCGCCGATCTTTGTCTGTCTAGAAGCGGCATTTCTTGCTTCTCTGCCACACTTCTGGTTGTTCGGGCAGATGGAGCTGTTCTTTAATCTGTTCGGTGTCTCTTTCTGTGTATTACTTTCGACACTGCTGCTTAATCAGAGAGCTCGTAGAGTAGGGCAGAGCCGCACAGTGCTCTTTGTGGCAACGATGGTGGTCTCTACCATCTTCTGGTATATGTATGTACCGATGGTGGGCTATCTCTTCCATGTGCCTATGGTTTTGCCCCACAATCTGGGACCGACTTATTTCATCCTTGCTCAGAGTGCCATCTTCTTTGCCGCCGACGCTTTTATCGACGATCTGGAGTACACATCCCTCGGTCATAAACATAAAGCGCCTCGATATATGGAATGGTATGCTGCTTTCTCTTTGATGTTTACGTTTCCTTGCTTCTACATATTCAGTTTCACCAAAGCAATCATGGAATCGGATTGAGATAACGACCGCGACCACGACTTAGCAAAGAATAATGCCCTGAATATCGGAGGCTTTAATCTATGCAAGTGGTGATTTGCCTGGTGGCATCCCATACCGGACATGTATTTGGTCGATTTCCAGTGGATATATTGATTCGGCTTTAGCTTTCTGAAAAAGAGAGCGAATTCACCATGCAGTTGTTAACACTGCCTTGGCAAGAAATGGTGGCGGGTATAGAGTAGCGAAAGCCCCCGGACAAAACACCTCAGTCGCGAAGAACGAATACTCACAACGGGAAACGGACATCGGCTCTGTGGTCGCTCAAATATAAGGGATTGCTTTGAGCATATTTGTAACCAGGGGCAATCTTATATATTGTATTTGATCAAATCTGAATAGAATATGAAATAGCTTTGATGAGAAGCGCTCTGAGGGCAAAGGCACTCAAAGATTCAAGACTTCGGAAAGCTAATTATTTGATCACCATGTCCGGTACGGGATCATCGGACTGGACATTGACAATGTTGACTCCTCGACCGGCAAGAAAATCGAGGGCGTCCTGGCTCTTTTCTCCCATGGGCCAGAGAGGCACTTCCATCCGGGCGTAATGAGTATGCAATATTATCGTGGCCGAATCGCGGTAGGGATAGTATTCGGCGTAGACTATGTCGTCGACCAAAACCATCTGGGTGGCTTTGCGATTGTGCATGCCGTCGACCACAGTGAGCACCGCTTCACAGTCGGTCAACTCCAGGGTGAAGCGCCGTTTCTGGTCTCTGATTATAGAGTAGCCTGTATAGATCAGAAGCGTGCTGAAAGCGCAGGCTGCCGATGCCATAATAATCGACCAGTAGAAGTTATGAGGGAGAACGCCGGCCGCCACTATCAGCCACAGCATAGAAAATGCAAGACCGACTCCTATGGCAGCCCAGAGCGGACCGGTACCGACTCTTTTGATGCCAGGGTCGGAAACCAGGGTGATTTTGACTCCACCGGTGGGATACTGCGACAATTTCCAAGCTACCTTCTGTGGATACAGGGACGATAATTACATTTTGCCCGTTCCGACCGCTCTGATAGCGCTATTCCGGGTTAATTCTGCTTCCGCACCAGATGTCGTGGCATCGGATCAGGACTTACTCTTCACCGAACAGGTCTTCTTTCCACCATCCGGGTTTTGTCTCGGTTATCGGAATAGCGCGCCAGGCACCACTTATCTCGCTCGATTCTTCCTGGGGGTTCGCCTGGTTGCGAATCTTAGCCAGAGAGCTTTCGAGATTGGCGATGGCGTTCTTGAGCTTGATAGTCTCTTGATGGGTCTCGCCCAGCAATCTTTTTTTGACCGGCAGGGATTTTTGATAGCACTCTCCGGCGCTGTCGTATTTCTCCTGGACATGATAGAGGGTGCCCAGGTTGTGCCAGGCGTTGGCTAGCTCCAGAGAGCCCTCTCCGTAGGCTTGCATGTAGACATCGACACAGGACCTGGCCAGGGTCTCGGCTTTGGTATAGTCTTTGATTGTATAGTAGCAGCGGGCCAGATCGCTTTTTAAGGCGCCGACAAGGGCGTGCTCAGCCCCCAGAACCCTGGATTTGATATCCAGTGACTCTTCTAGATAGACCGTAGCTTCCTGATAGTTGTACTCCCGGGTGTGAATCTTGGCCAGGCTCTCCAGGGCATAGCAATAGTCCGGTGTCATCCGGTCCTCTTTCGCGGTTCGATCTATGAATTCCTGAAATAGAGCCCGGGCTTGTTCGTTGTTTCCGGAAGTCAGAGCCGTATCAGCCTCTATCTTCAGGGTTTTGAAGTCGATTTCGCCTATCCGTCTTTGTTGTGGAGTTGTTGCCCCGGGTGGTGTCGGACTGGCTTGGGATGTCGGCTTGAAGGTGGGATGATTTGTGGATGAACCCATCAAGTGGTTGAGGGTTTTAAATGCTCCCGATTGTTGAATGGGATCTACCTTTTGAGCAGGGCTCTGAATTTTTTTCTGGGGACCGGAGGTGAACCCGGTTCGGAAAGCAGGGATGCCTCCGATGCTGGCGCCGCCGTCTTTCTTGCGAACGCCCCTGAGCTGATCCGCTTCGTCTTTTCTGCCTAGAGATTCGAGCACCATGGCGAACTCGTTGAGCAGGGTTTTAACCCTGGGTTCGCTGGAGCCAAGTACCCTTGAATTGACAGCCAGGGCGCGTCGATAAAGGCGTTCTGCTTCGATCTTGTTATTGTTTGTCTTGGCCAGCATGGCCAGATTTGCCAGGATGCTGGCCAATTCGTCGGCGTTTTCACCGAGGGCTTCTTCGTATATGGCCAGTGCTCTGTAACCATAGCTGGCAGCTTCTTGTAGTTTTCCTCTAAGAAGGAGGAACTCGCACAGTCTATCCAGGGTCAGGGCCAGTCTCTGATCGTTGGGGCCAAGCGCTTCGGCTTCTTCCACCGCCACCATCCAGGTGTGCTCAGCGTAGTCGTATTTGTTTTCTTGCTGAGCCTTTACGGCTTCATCGAACTTCTCTTTCCATTCCTGTTCGTTATCAAACATCTGCTTTTACTGAGGCAATATCACAATCCCTCTGGATGGACGTGACGGAGTGATTTCGAGCTGCCAATACTCTCATGCCCAATATTTAGCCATAGGCAACCAGGGCCATGATAAAAGTGCAGCTATTCCAGAGGCAATGGGCCACCATGGAAGGCACCAGGCTCCTGGTTTTTTCAAGGATAAAGGCGAATAGAAAGCCCAGGCAGAAAAGCTGGAGCGCCCCTCCCAGATCAAGATGAATGACCGAGAAAACAGCGGCGCTGATAACAAGGGATGGGAATATGCTGAATTTGCGACGCAACGAAGTGTAGAGAAAGCCGCGGAATAAAAGCTCTTCAATAATTCCAGGCAAAACACCAAGGGCGAAGATGAACAGCACTATGCCCAGGGGATTGGCCTCTTTTGCTGCGGCCATGACCACGGCGACGATGGGGTTGTCCGAGCCCTGGGAACCCAGTTTCGTCGATATGTAGACAGCTAAGACGACCAGGGGTATGCAGGCGTACCAGGTCAGAATACCGGCGGTGACCAGCTTGAAAATGCCACGGTTCTCTACTTTCAGTCTCAGTTTCAGACTTTCGAAGAATGGAAGCTGATTGGGGCGTATGGCAAGTATCCAAATAAGCAGGATAGAGGGCAGGTTCTGAAAGAGATAGAGCCCGGCCGTGAGAAGCGCTATGGCTATGACACCGTGCTCCGAAGCGATGATGGCCATCTGGGAAGAGATGCTCTTCAAAGGCACTGACAGGAGAAACTCTATTGATAGCCAGCCGATGAAGACTCCGTATACGGTTTTACCGGACCAATTCGAAGGGGCTCTTATCAGCTTGAGACCGTTATCGTCGGTGGGTTTTCTAGGAAGGAAGAAAAGCTGAATGAAGATAATGATCGCACCAACGAGCGCGCAGAGCACAGCGGCAATACCGAAGACTCCCAGGCGTACCATGTAATACATGTAGCGTTCATGGAAGTCGGCATGCATCTCTTTGAACTGCTTCGTTTTGCCTGCATTTTTGACGAACTGCATGGTGACGATTTCGCGATACCATCCGGCAGAGACGTCTTTTTCGGCAATTTTTCGGAGGGCGTCATAGTCCGAACTCTTTACTTTCTTAGTCACATAGACAGCTTCCAGAAGTCGAGCCAGTTCTTGTGCTTTCTCTTTTCTTTCTCCATCCACGGCGCGAAGCTGTTTGAGAGGTTGTTTGACGCTTTTACCCTGGTCTCCAAAGAGAATTATTTGCTTTGTCAGAAGGGTGGTGGATTTGGGCGCGGATTCCACCGCTTCGCCAAGAAGCTCTTCGGCTTCTTGATAAAACTGCTCTTTGGGGCTCTCCATTTTCTCCTTCAAGGAAGGCATAGATGGCATGTAGCTTTCCAGGGCAATATAGCCGGAACTCATCTTTAGATAAAGCTCGGCTCTATCAGCTCTGGTATAAGCCAGGTTGGCGTTCGCCCGGCTTATGATGCCGCGGTAGGCTTGCAAGAGAACAAAGGCGGTGGCGTAGACCAGGAGGACCTGAATCACCACTTTCTTTTTATCGTCTTTTAGATACACCGTAAGGGCGGCCAGGACCAGGAATCCAATTAGCCAGGCATAGTAAATGAGGTCTTCCAAAATCGGTCCTTGTTTACGGGGAGCTAAAGAATTCTAGTATATAGCTTCCCCGACGGATAAAGTTAGCCGACGGAACATTGTTGTCTTATATCAGGCTGAAATCTTTAGCCGCCGTCGCCGCCGCCCCAGAAGCTGGAGCCGAATTCACCCAGTTCTCCAAAGCCGCTGAATTCTCCGAAATCACCCAGATTGTCCATACCACCAAATTCTGTGGTCCGGTCGTGGAGGAAATCGTCATCATGATCCGGATAATAACCGGGGTCGCTCCGGGGGACCTGGTCCGGGTAGTAGCCCCAGGGGAACATCCTGGAGAGTTGTTTCCTTCTCAAGAATCTGGGCAACTTGACCACGCCGAGCCCGATCAGGACCAGAGCGCAGAAAATAAGTTCGGTTAGAACGATGTTGTCCCAGTTCATAATATTGCTTCCATAGCTCGGTTTATGACCGATAGAGCCTCCCTGGCTGACCTATGGATTCAATTATGAGGACCTGAAATTAAGAAGTCAACGGCTTCAGTGGGAGAATTACTCATTATCCGTTAGCAAAGCCACTTTCTGGTTGCCGACGGTGCTCACTGACATTTGGGGGCTCTGGGTGCGTTTGAAGTTCTCGATGTATCTTCGAAGGGCTTCTCTAATGAGGTCGGATCTGGTTCTATGCTCGACCTGGGCGACAAAGTCTATCTGTTCAAGTAAACCTGGGGGTAATGCAACGAGTACTTTCTTAGGCATGCGACAACCTTGCTTTTGAACGATTATGGGTACAACAAAAGGAAATTTTTACGAAACCACGCAAGCCCGTAGACGTTCGCAAGTTCTCCGTCTATTCTAGGCGTAACCGAAAGGTTCCAGGGTATGAATTTACAACTATCAGGCAATTTTTTAAAGGGCTGAAACGCCCATAAATAGCAGAGACTGTAGATTCTTATATAAAAGGATTTTTGGAATGTCCTAAACCCTGTCCTGTCGAGACCTGCTCTATAAGTGGTTTTCAGAAGGACCAATTCTAGAGGGTTTATGGAATCGTAGTAATTTGATAAAAAGACTTGACCTTTTTGATCTTCTGAAAACATGTAATTATGCGAGTCTTCTGCGTATACAAAGTGTTATAGAAGTATGAATGAAAGTTTTGATAGTGACGTTCCCAAGTTGACTGCCAGGGTGAAAGCCGGTGGCTGTGCGGCTAAGCTCGGTTCGGCCGAGTTGCAATCTATATTGGCTAAAGTGCCGGTGATTCAATCACCACAACTGATTGCAGGTATAGAGGGCTTCGAAGACGCTGCTGTTTACAAAATTTCAGAAGATCTTGCAATCGTCGAGACTATAGATTTTTTTCCACCGCTGGTGGATGATCCATTTCTCTTTGGTCAGATAGCGGCTGCTAATGCGCTGTCTGATGTATATGCCATGGGAGCGAAGCCGATACTTGCTTTGAATGTTCTCTGCTTCCCGACCTGCGATTACCCCATGTCGGTGCTGGAGGAGATTTTGCAAGGCGGGGCTTCCAAAGTGGAGGAAAGCGGCGCCAGTCTGGCAGGGGGACATTCGATCCAGACCACCGATCCGGTTTATGGCCTGGCGGTGACCGGCCTGGTCCATCCTGATAAAGTGCTCACCAATGGTGGTGCCCGGGCCGGTGACGTCCTTGTGCTCACCAAGAAGATAGGTAGCGGGGTTTCGCTCTTAGGCTTGAAAGGAGATGAGCTGAAGCCGAGTTCGCAGAAGGAGCTCTTCGAGAGCTTGACTGCTTTGAACGATAAGGCCTGTAGTATTGCGCTTGGCTATCCTGTTAACGGCATGACGGACATAACCGGTTTCGGCTTGGCCGGTCATCTACTGGAGATGGCGCGTTCGAGCAAACTGGCGGTGGAGCTGGATATAGACCGGGTGCCGTTTTTTTCCCAGGCGGTGGAACTTGCCGGTCAGGGCTTTGTCCCGGCAGGAGCCTATGGAAACCGACAGTCGTTCTCGGATTCTATTACCTATATAAAGGATGTGAATCTGGAGTTTCAGGATCTGATTTTCGATCCCCAGACTTCCGGGGGGTTATTGATAGCTTTATCAGATCGGGACGCTGAGCATCTTCTCAAGGAACTCGGCGCGGCAGGAGTTGTCGCGGCTTCAATAGGACGGATGCTTGAACCTGAGTCAGAAGACTGTCGTCTCTTTGTCGTATGAGTTTTTAAAAGGAGCAATATTTTGAGCGATGCAATCGACCTGCGTGGTCTGGTCTGTCCTGAGCCGGTTCTGAGAACCAAAAAGTTAATTGATGATGAAAGTCTCAAGCAGATAACTGTGCTGGTCGAGACCGAGATCAATGTCAAAAACCTGGAGAGGTTGGCGCACTCGAAGAATATTCATTTGACCAGTTCGAAGGAGGGTGAGCACTTCAAGGTCATTTTGCGGCGCCCCGAAAGCCTGGTGCAAGATAGTGGCGCCGCTGAAGCAAGTGTCGCCGCTGCGGCCATGGAGAGATCAGGTAGTGTCGATGAATCTGTGGGTACGGTTATCTTTCTGGGCAAGAATACTTTCGGTGACGGAGATGCTGATTTCTCCTTGAGCCTGCTCAACGTTTTTCTACAAACGATATATGACTCCGGTCATCGTCCCCGGGCGATACTGATGGCGAACAGTGGCGTCAAACTGATGGCGAGAGACTCTAATGTCAGACCGGTATTGCAGAAATTCGAAGAGGCTGGATGCGACGTGTTCGCTTGCGGTCTTTGTGTGGAATTCTATGGGCTTAAAGAGGATGTTCCTACCGAGAAGATAACGAACATGTTCTCTATAGTTGAATACATGATGACGGCAGATAAGGTGATAAGTCCTTAGAGGTTGCGATTGTAGTCGCTCAAAAAACCGTCCTGATTGAGGATTTTATAGAAGAACATCGACATGATCATGGTCATAATGATGATCGATACAATGATCAGCATGGTCGCGTCATGCATCAAGTTCGCGAACTGAGCGAGAATTTCCATATGTGCCACCGGAACCGGAAAAGGATTTTTCAATAATAACAGAAAGATAAAGATATGCAAATGAAAAGAGGCGGATGCCAAGTGGCGGCTGCTGGCTGCGGGGTCCTTGACCGTCTCAGTCGAAAGTCGCCTCTGGTCACGATTTTTATGATGGAAAGATTTTCAGCGGTTTTTCTTTCTATCGTAAAAAGAACTGGATTTTTATTAGAACGGTCAATTTAGCAAGATTTGAATTGAATTGATTTGATTGAATTTGAAGGTGACGAGAAAAGTGTCTAAATGACCGAAACTTATCAATCTTGCAGTTGTAATGTTATCGAGACCAGGAAAAATCGAGGTTCCGAACTTATGAAATCGCTGAAATTCGAGCGGCTGATGATTCTGCTCCTTCACTCTGGTCTTCTATTCTTTCTGCTTCTGCTTCTGGGTGCGGTTGTCTCGTTGGTATGCTCTCTTGATGTTGAAGCTCGTTCTTCTAAAGGTGGTTTGTACTCTCGCATTAGTGAGTCACGCTCCGGCTTTCGTTTTAAAAAAGGAATCGGAGTGACCGAACACAGAAAGTTGATGTCCGGAGGTATCGAGCGAGACTACCTGCTCTATCTGCCCGCCAGTGCCACCATAGCAAACGCGCCTCGCTCCCTGGTGATTGCCTGTCATGGAGGCGGTGGCACGGCTCGCTCCATGGATCGCTTGTGTGGTGGTCTGACAGCGCTTGCCGAAAAAAAGGGTTTTATCGTCGCATTTCCCGAGGGCATAGACAGGCACTGGAATGATGGAAGAGCCGTTAACCTCAACAATACCAGTGACGTCGATTTTATTGCCACCATGATCGATGCGCTCATCGCAGAAGGTCTGGTCGACAGAAGTCGGGTTTATTCAACCGGTATCTCTAATGGAGGGTTTTTCTCCCAGTATCTGGCCAAGAAGATTCCGGATAAGCTGGCTGCAGTAGCCTCCGTTGCCGCCACTTTGCCGGAATCTTACTTGAAAATGGATAAGACTGCACCGGTACCGGTTCTGTATATACTTGGTACAGAAGATCCTCTTGTCCCTTATAACGGTGGACAAATCGGCGGAAAGGTCTTGAAGAAGAAGCGTGGAGTTGTTCTGCCCGCCGAAGATGCGCTTCAGTACTGGCTCAGCAATAACGGGATTGCGCAGGTCGAGCCTACTAAGCGACATCTGAATTGCGGCGACAGCGATATGAGTATAGAAATTCGTGAATATTCCGGCGGGGATGAAAGCCGAGATGTGAGTTTCTACAAGATTATCGGAGGCGGTCACACCTGGCCCCAGGGCTGGCAATATCTACCGGACTGGATAATCGGAAAAACCAATCGCGATATCAATGCCAACGAAGTGATCTGGGAATTTTTCTCTAGTCACCAGCTAAAGGCTGCCGGCAGCCTCGAATAGCTTCTGCACTTCCATGCTCGTCGGCAGCGAGGCGTGGGCGCTGATACTGCGGGTGGTTAGCGCGCCTACCGCAGACCCGAATTTCCCTGCCTCGGCCAGTGCCGTCCCCTTGAGATTAGAGACATGCTCTTTCAAGGAAGCCTCCCGGCTACTTTCCAGAATGTTATGCAAAAATCCTGCCATATAGGCATCTCCGGCTCCCACACCGGCTACGGTATCGACTGGAAAGACATCGATAGAGCGAGACTCCGTGCTGGTTCTCAAAAGACTTCCTCTTTCCGCCAGGGTGACTATCAATACCGAAGGTTCAAAACGCTGAAACAAGGAGGCGGCAAGCTCATCGATAACTGATATAGGCAGCTGATCGAGGGACCTTGCCGCGCAGGCTTCGTGCCCGCTCGAGGGAGGATTGTCATAGAGGTTGGTAATCTCTTCAGGAACAGTCTCGAAGCTTTTTTCAGGATTGATCTGGCGATTCCAGTAGATCAGCTCCAGCAAATTGACTTTGATTATATCGGCAAGGCTCATGGCACTCTTTACCGATTCTTTCGCCTCTTTACCCTCTCCGGTGGGAAAGCCGGCATCGAAGGAGATAACGATATCTTGCTGTGCCGCCTTTGTCAGCGCTTTGATCACGGCACTTCTGCGCGGGTCTGAGGTAAGCGATATACCGGTGGCATGAATAAGGTCCTTATCCTGCAACAGCTGGTCCGAGATCTCTTCTTCGGTCAGCCTCTGGGCAGCATTACCTGAAGGCCAGTTCAAGAAAGTGTTGTCATCATCGACGGTGGTGAACACATAACACTGGGCGGTTGGATAGTTTGAATCCGTAATTATATTCTCCACGTCTACCCCTTCGTCGCTGAGAACTTTGAGCAGATACCTTCCCTGGACATCATTGCCGACTTTGGCCAGAAGGCTGCTTCTTGAGCCAAGGCGGCTCAGTCCGATGGCGACGTTGGCCGCATTGCCTCCCAGGGATTTTATGAAGCTTTCGGCTTCGATAAAGCCTGCACCCCGGGTGGTGGAGATCCAGTCCACTACCAGCTCTCCTATAGCCATTGCCGATTTGGGAGTATTACTCGATTTGCTCACTGATTAATTTCCGGGACTCTTGCTTTAGAGATCTCGATTGAGAGTCGTTCTGACCACCGACGGGTATTTCTTGAATGCCGGTTTGATGGCGGGCAAAAGCGCCAGAGCCTTGTTCACCGGACCTTTTGCCACCATCTTGCCATTGAGGAGATACATCGGCACATTAACCTGGCCCATCCAGAATTTGTGGGCGACATCGGCTTGCATGAACATCTCCACCACGGGCTGCTTTTCGCAATCACCCCATTCTATTACCATGTTCTCTCCATCTGAACAGTCGATGGTTATTTGCCCATCCGGTTCTTTGTAGTGAAAACGGACAATCAATTTGGAGCTTAATAAGGGACTGCTTATATTCGAGTCATCCGCTATGGTAACCCAGAGCTCTTTCATTACCGTTCCCAATTCATCCGAGTCGTTAAAAAATGGCATCAGTAAGCCCTCTTGTATAAGTCGATAACATCTTCGGTGGTGGCATATCTGGGGTTGAACATGATCGAGGGATCTTCCAACACCAGTTCGCTCCAGTGTTCGAGTAGCTCGCCTTCCATAGCAGGAACACCGATGGTTCTCAGTTGGGGAGGAATCGAAATCGACTCCATCAGCTCTTCTACCTTCCCGATAAGAATATCACAGGCGGTATCATCGTTCTGTCTGTCCGCATAACCCAGGCTGCGAGCGGCTCTGGCAAAGACATGGCAGGACTCTTCTTTGTTGAATCGCATGCCATGGGGAAGGAATATGGCGTTGGTCAGACCATGATGGGTTTTGAAAAGTGCGCCGGTGGCATGAGCCAGGGCGTGAATGATACCCACTCCGGAATTGGTAAAGGCGATGCCTGCCATTGTGCTGGCCACCAGGGTACCGGCTCGGGCATCGAGGTCGTCACCGTTTTTGGTTGCCCTGGGGAGATGTTCGAAAATCAATCTCATCGCTTCTATCGAAATGATTTCGGTCAGAGGCGACTGGGTGACGGCACAAGCCAGGGATTCCATGGCATGGGTGAGAGCATCCATGCCGGTGGCTGCCGTCAGCTTGCCGGGCAAAGAGAGAAGCAGGGTGGGATCTAAAATAGCCAGATCCGGAGCCAGGAAGCGGCTGCCGAATACGAGTTTTCTTTTCTCGCAGCGGTCTTTTATCGCTGCCACGAAGGAGACCTCTGAGCCTGTACCGGCGGTGGTCGGCAGGGCTATGAAAGGGGAGAGCTTTTCATGGAGGATATTGAGACCCTGGTTGGCCAGCAGGTCGGAACCCTGGTTCAGGCAGAGATTTACGACTTTAGCTGTATCCAGGACCGAGCCGCCGCCCACGGCGATGATTGAGTTGCACTCTTTCTCTCTGGCAAATTCAGCTGCTTTATTGACACAGTCGATGTCGGAATCCGGCGGAACATCGTAGAAAGTTTCATAGGGGATGCCCGAATCGGTGAGGCTGTCAATAACCGGTTTCAGCACATCGTTTTCAACCAGACCCCGGTCGCTAACGAGAAGTGGCTTGATGATGCCCAGATCCTCTGCGTAAGAAGCTATCGAAGCGCTCTCGTGCTCCGCGAACATAACCCTGGTTGGACAATTGAATATGAACGAGTTCAATTTCATGGCATTTATTAATGATCACCCTTACGAATTCTAGCAATGCTGCTATTAAGAAAACTGTGGTATCACCGGATTACATTTATCTCATCAAGCTGCCGGCTTCGGTGGCACGGGCTTTTATGCCATTATGAGCCGGTCTTAATCGATATTCAGGAACCGCTCATGAATTTATTCTGTCTTTTCGATTCGATAAATAAGTAATGGAAACAGGTAGGTTGCAAAGGAACTGAAGTAAAATGTTGTCGACTCATCTAACCATATAATGGCTTCCCAATTTCTTGATATCCGCATGTTGAACATATTCAGAAATAACAGCTTTATCTCCCGCGCAGTTCTGACTGCACTCACATTCCAGCTGGTACTTTCCGGCACCGCACCAGCCCTGGCTGCCGCTTCTTCGGTGGACAGCAAGAGCGATAGCGTTGCTGGTGGAGGCAGTGGAACGCTTCTTTTGCCGCTCACTCCCAAGATAGATGCTGCCGGTCTGGCTCAAGAAGACGAGACCGACGAAACCGGAGAGGACGACGATGGCGACAACGGTGTCGTACCCATCCAACCCCCGGACGCTGAAACCGAGTCTGAGCCGACGGGCCCGGTGGATCTTTCTAAAAATAAAGCCCAGGAACCTTACAACGATGAAGGCATAGTCGACCCCAGAAAATCCTTCAGTCTTGAAGTGGATGAAGAGGACGAAGACGAAGGCGGACTGGCATCTCAAATTAGTGAAGATACGACTCTAAAGGGCACAATTCAGATTGTCGCCGACGATACTGAGTACGACAGTGAAAAGAACACCTTTCTCGGAACCGGAAACGCGGTCTGTGTTATCGGTGGTCAGAACTCTCGGCTCGAAGCGGACATGATTCTCTATGACCAGAACGAAGAGACCATCGACGCGCGCGGTCATGTCACCATCTTGAGAGAAGGTCAGGTTACCACCGGTAAATCCTTCAAGTTCAAGGTGAACTCCGATGAGTATCTAATTACCAAACCGGATACCGAGGTAAACGGCGCCAATATAGTCGCCCGGGCTGGTAAAGGTGCCAATGGCGGTCTGGCCTTCAAAGATGGTACCCTCGAATTTCCCACCCCTTTTGTATTTCAGAAGAGTCAGTTTTACGCTCCGGTCGGGCATTTGATGGAGCTGGCCAAGAAGAAGGCTCACCCCGATGCCTATATGCCGGCCAAACCCAGCTACAAATTTACCGCCCGGCGCATGGTCTATGAAAAGTACAAAGACCAGGGCAACCTGACGATATTCGGCGGCAAGATGATGTTCGGTAAGTTCGGTGTGCCGATTCCGAAGCTGAACGCGACCATAACCAAAGACGGCAACGACATGATCATGCCGATTGCGCCTGCCCTGGGCAGCAACATGCAGGTCGGCGGTATCAACCTGGGTCCCCAGTTCAACACTCTTTTGCCCAACGGAAAAGGTGTGGTCTCCTGGTCTCCGATGTTGCAAATAGGCGGTCGTACCCTGGATGGTCAGAATAGTGGTTCAGGAATCGGGCTTGCCGGGCAAGCATCGATCACCACCAAGAAATTGAAAGCTGGTATCGCCACCGGTTCGGTCAACAACATCATGGTGGCGGAATTGCATTATCGAATATCGCCACACCTGAGATTGCAGTCAGGTATCAACCGCTTTATGGATGATGGTATGTTCGGCTTCCGGCGGGCACGTCTTGCTGCGGAACTGGTCGACACTCGCTTGACGACGAAAGTACCTTTTCTCAGTTTTGTGGCGGCGCGTTCTTCTGCCGGTTGGATGCAGGACAACCCGCAGCTTGTCAATTTGAGTCCTGACTACGCTCAGCTTTTTGGTGGAAATCAGTATAGAAAGGTTATGAATAGTGGATTTAAATTACAGGAGCAGATCACTTTCACTACTCATCCGCTCTTCGCTATCGGTAACGACAAGTACGGTCTCAAATCTTACATCTATGGTGGTGGCGCACTGAGGGCCTATTCTTCCGGTGATGCCAGCATGATCGGTCAGCTTGGTCCGGTGCTCAGTTTGAATCTGAATCGCTTCCATCTGCAGACCAACTACAACCAGTCGGTGGCTAGAGGCAGTTCTCCTTTCGTATTCGACCAGTTTATCCAGGGACAGCGTTCGCTCAACTTGATGGGTGACGTGAAAGTGAATAAATACCTCACCCTGGGAGCCGGTATGGGTTACAACCTGACCAATAAACTCTATTATTCCAGGACGATTACAGCTGCTGTCGGTCCGGAGGACTTCAAAGTCTTGCTGACCAGGGATATGGTCACCGGCATCAACCGGGTCGGTTTCGATATCCTCTATGGTGCTCCTGTGCCATTCAAGACTCTGTCTCTCAAAGGCAATCCTGACCACGGTCAGCTCGGCGGAATCTGAGGCAGGGCGGAACAGTAACAAGGATAAGGCTAGGAACAGGGACAAGATCCGGAGGACATGATCGTGCCCAGCAAAAGAGCATGCGCAGCGATAGGTATCGATCTGGGCGGGACGAATCTGCGCGGGGCGGTGATCGAGAGCGGCAGGCTTTTGGGAGAGCCGGTCTATGTCGAGACCCCGGACCGACCGGATAAGATAGTCGATGCCCTGGTGAAGCTGATTGAAGACTTGCTTGCCGGGGCTCAAACGGCCGGTCTGGAGAGGAATTCGATTTGCGGTGTGGGTATCGCCACCGCCGGAGTGGTCAATTGCGACACCGGCGAGGTAATCGGCTCCACTGGCAATCTACCGGGCTGGGCCGGTACAAAAATTCGTGAAGTGATAAAGGCTCGAACCGCTCTGTTCGTGCATGTCGAGAATGACGCCAACGCTGCCGCCTACGGAGAAGCCCGGGTCGATGAGCTCAAAGACTTGCATTGCATAGTAGTGGTCACCCTCGGCACTGGTATCGGCGGTGGTATTGTTATCGATGGCAAGCTTCTGCACGGCCGTGGCTGGGCTGCTGGAGAGATTGGTCATATGTCTATCTCTCTTGATGACAGCAGGCTATGCACCTGCGGTTTGCATAATTGTTGGGAAGCGTACGGCTCGGGACGGGGGCTTCTGGCCACAGCCCGGGAGTTGATAGCCGGACAGAAGGACAATGGCCCGCAATCCAGTTTGTCAAAAGAGGAAGAATTGACCACGTATAAGGTCTTTCAAGAGGCGAAAGGCGGTGATAGGCTCGCCTGTGCGATTGTGCGGCGCTGGCACGAACACATAACCACCGGAATCGTGAATCTTACCCATATTCTCAATCCCGACTGTTTCGTGATTACCGGGGGACTGAGTCAGGCTTGCGATCTCGAGTTGTTGAAACAGCTCACCGTTGAAAAGGCGCTCCATAACATCGGTGAAACGGTAGAGATAAGAGCTTCCAGGCTCGATACCAATGCCGGATTAATAGGTGCTGCTCAGTCGGTAATTGATGAGGTAGGTGCCGGGGTCCCGGCTCGACGTTAGCATTTCTATAGTTGGAAAGATTTTCAGCGGTTTTTCTTTCTGATGGGTGAAAGTCGCTGTACGTTTGTCATTCCACCTTTTTGAGTCACAGAGACTGGCTCGGTCGGGAAAAATCAGGTATTTTCCCGGAGCAGCTTCCGGGGTGGAATGTTATAACAGAAGACAGGGAATAAAATTATTGAGCTTAGATCCGAGGTAGCACGATAATGTCAACCAGAGAGGATATACCGGTGGTAGAAGCAGAATCTGTCGACGAGAAGAATGAAGACCGGGACGAGAGAGACGAAAGAGAAAAGAACGCCGAAAGTTCCGAAAGCGGCGCAGACTACGAGGATACCTGCCGGACAGAGGATTCTGGCGATATAGTCGGGGAGTTCGTCTACTCCTTTGGTCACGGCTTTGTCCAGGCGCCCATCGACGGTGTCCGGGAGATAGTCAACACCCTCTCCGGAACCAAAATCGTCCCCAAGATAGAGGTTGTGAAACCACCTAAGAAAAAAGAGATCGCCACCCCCGAATGGCAGGCTCAAAAGGTAGGAGCAGGCTGCGGTTTAATCGTATCCCTGGTGGTGATCTCGAATATGATCTCCAAGGGGCGGCCTATATAGAACCGCCAATTTAATAGCGGATTTCTATTTCATAGTCGATTACGGTCTCTCCTCGTTTTGGGACATTGACCGTGAACTCGAACTTACTTGCACTGGTCTTTTTATATTTGTGGCTGGATGATTTGATCTTCCAGTCTCCACTGGCGTGTTCCACCGCCGTAATCTCGACATCCTCGTCCTTGTGGTTGCGCAGGCTTATCTGATAGGTCGCCCTGGTGGTTCTTTGATTGGGGCGAGTGTAGCTCATCTGTTTGTGCTCGCCGACCAGGTCGAAAGCGTCGCCTATGTAAAGGCGAATCTTCTCGTCTCTGGGGGTGTGGTCTATAAGATCTTCGCCGACGAACTGTAGGGCACCGTCTGAATCTCTCTTGTAGACCCTTACCTTGCCTTTGGGCAGAGCCATGCCCAGGTTGTTCTTCTTGACGTTTTCGATTTCGAGTTTTACGTTTATTTTCTTGCCGGCGTCTCCACCGCCACCGCCGTATATTATCGGATGGGCTCCCTGGGGTTCGAAGAGATAGAGCTTCCTGGTGGGAACACCGTTGGCGTTGAAGAGGCTCATCTGCTTCGTTTCATTGTTGTTGACGTTGGTTCTGCCGGCAAGAGAATAGAGATGGTATTCGGCAAAGCTCTTTTCGGAAAATTGATTGTCCATGGCTGCTTCGGCCATAGTCGATTTCATCATCGCCATACGGTGATGGACCTGGGGTTGGACCCTATGTACGTCGCCAGCCAGCAGTTTGAGCGAGGCGTTTTTGTAAGAGGAGCCTGACTTATTATCCAGAGTTACCCAACTGGTCAGATCCACCTGACTGTCGTCATCGTTGGCGACAGCGACATAATCACAGCGCCAGCTCAGACCTCTGGTCTGGTAGCTTATCTCCGTATCGTGCAGACCGCCTTTGACGGCTTCGAGCTTCCAGAGCAGCGCCGGTTTAGGCACCAGGTCTTTCGGTAGTGCCGATAGCTTCAACTCGCCTGCCGGAGAGACTACGATGCCGTCATCGGTTTTGAGAACTATCCCGGAGTGCTTGGTTCTGGGGTTGCCATTGGTGTCGACGATGGTGACAATCGGCGGATTGAGCAGTTCGCCAGTTGTTTCGGTGCTGCTGCCGTTATCGGCATAACGTTTTAGCGTAATGGTCTCCCCTACTAACTTGTTCAGGATCGTGTCTCGGTCCATGACGTCATATTGATAGTTCTGCTCTCTCACCACCACTGTATTTGGTGCCGTCAATGACATGAAGTTTACTGTGGTCGGATCTATCGCGGCCGCCACATCGGAGAATCGGACGAAGTTTATTCCTTTATCCAGCTCGATTTCACGAACATCTTTGACCAGACCGAAATTCTGATTATAAATAGTAAGGGCGATGTTTTTCGAATTCTTGCCCGATACCTGTTTCTCCTGGGCGCCTGCCGGGTCGCTTCCGCAGGGAAGCACAGCCATTACCAACATAGCGCTAAAAATCAACTTTTTCATGGTCAAGTTCTCTTCTTCCTGTAGCTTTTTCTATTTGCCTGAATTACCAAAAATTTCGCTCAATTTGCCGGCCATCTCGACATCGATGGCATGACCGCCCTTGATGCTGATGAAGTCCGCTTTTATTCGTAATGGATTGACCCCACAGAGCATCAGATCGCCTATCAGATCGAGGAGCTTGTGACGTACCGGTTCATCGGGAGATTGAAGCGGCATGGTGAAGTCGTCTTTGGTGAAGCTGACCACGTCTTTGTCGAAGCCCAGAAGCTGATGCTCCATCAAAGATCCGAAGGTGCGAGCCGCGGTCACCGCTTCAAGGTCGTCACCACGTTTCCAGGAACGCCAGATCCGACCTATTTTGGGATGATCCATTTCAAGCAGATAGGTCACCGAGAATGTATCGGAGGGCAGTGCCATTAAAATCCGGTCTTTGTGTCTGAGGATTATCGGAGCATCCAGCTCCAGATCCGGCTCCGGCAATGGATTGCTCAGTCCGCTTCTGGTTAGCAAATCGAACCAGAGGTCGCAACTTCCGTTACCCATGGGCAATTCCGGTCCGAGCACTTCGATGTAGAGGTCATCGACATTGCAAAGAGCCAGGGCGCAGAGAATATGTTCGACGAAACAGACCCGGATTTTGCCTTCGCCCAGGGCAGTATTGCGGGTGGTGCTAATAACCGAGTCCGCATGCGCTCTGACGACCAGGCGCTCGGATGTGTCGCCTTCAGTTTCCATGCCGTTGGGGATCAGAATGAAGGCCAGTCCTTCTCCAGGGTTGCGTCTGTACAATTTGACTTTGACCGCCTGACGCGAGGTCAGACCCATTCCCTCGAGGCAGGCGACGGACTTACCTAAATCGCCCAGTTCTTTGAGATCGGGACTGAGTTTGCCGGCCATGCTTCGTTTCTCCCTTGCAGTCGACCAATCAGGATTGCTCTTGCAACTGCTTATCCAGTAATCTCGATTCGAGCTGTTTAAGTCTCTCTTTCAATTCCCGCAACTCCGTATTCATTTTGGGAAGTTTACGCGAATACATCTGGACTTTCAGATATTCTCTGGCATTGATGGCGGGCATACCGACCTGGATATCTCTTTCCGGAACGTCCTTGACCACTGCAGCACAGCCTTCGATAATGGCGTCTTTGCCGACGGTTATATGGTCTCGCAGGCGGACACCACCTGCCATGATAGCCCGATCGCCAATCTTGCAGGAGCCGCCGACAGCCGTGTGACCTACCACAATGGCGTCATTGCCGAACTGGCAGTTATGGGCTATTAAAACAAGATTGTCCACTTTCGTGCCCTGGCCGATAACGGTGGCACCGATGGTGGCGCGGTCTATGGTGCTACAGGCGCCGATTTCGACATCGTCTTCTATTATCACCGTGCCTATCTGGGGAATCTTCAACAAGGGATTGCGATCATCGCTCATCTGATCGGCTTTACCCTGGGTGAGCAACTCTGCATTCGCTGGTTTTTCGGTGGTATAGCCGAATCCGTCGGCTCCGATATTGGCTCCCTGTTGAAGAATAACGCGATTGCCGATGCGGACGTAGTCGGCTATCAGGCAGCCGGGGTGAATCAGGCAGTTGTCGCCTACGGTGACTTTGCCCCCGATAACAGTATGGGCCATGACGAAGGTGCCGGCACCGATCTTGCTGTTGGGACCGACAACTACATAGGGTCCGATGGAGGCTTCTTCCGAGATCTCCGCTGTTGCGTCGATGACGGCGGTTTCGTGAACACCTTTAGCCGGCAGAAAGCGCTGCGGTTTGAGAGCGGTGCAGATGCGTTGGATGGCCAGTTTCGGTCTTTCGACACAAATCAGGACCTGCTCTTTGTCGTCGGTTTTAGTGCCCTGGGGAACGATAACAACCTTCGCTCTGCACTGGTCGAGTTTTTTGAGCAGAGCAGCATCGGTAACCAGAGCGATATCTTCTCTGGTGGCACCGAACGGATCTACAGCGATGCCGGATACAAGGGCGTTGCCGTCGCCCTCTACCGAGCCGCCGATAAAGCCGGCTATTTGAGAGGCGGACATAGGCATTGGAAGTTTCATGTCAAAATTACCTTTTTGGTTGTCTGATTCAGCAGGGCGAAAATCTAAGGCGGTGCTTCCAATTGAAAACACCGCCAAGAATTTTTAGTTGAGGGTTTTCAGCTAGCTTATTTGGTAGCTTTGGAGTCGCTCTTTTCGTAGGACTGAGCGATTCTCTGGACAACGGCATCGGTGATGTCGGTGCCGCCTACAAGAATGACGCTCTTTTCGAGAACGGTGTCGAGATTCTTCGCTTTGGCTTCAGCCTTGATGGCAGCAAAGAGTTCGTCTTTCAACATCTTGTCCTTGGCGAGCAATTTCTTCTGATAGTTGTTGACTTCCTGGTCGATTTTGCCTTGAAGCTCCTTTTGAAGCGCTTTCAGCTCGGCATCGGACTTCTTGTTCTTTTTAGCGACCTGGAAATCTTTGTTGCTTCTTTCAATCATTTTGTGAAGCCGGTCTTCTTCAGCTTTCAAGTTCTCTTCCAGTTCCTTGACCTTCGGATACTTGTCGAGAACCGTTTTGAGTTCGACCACTCCTATCTTCTGGGCATTCTGAGCATCTACGGCCAGATTGCCAGAGACCGCACCACAGATGGCCAGGGCACTCAATAGAGTAGTTATTTTGCCTTTTGTAAGCATTCTATTCTCCGTCTTGTTCCTATCTGATATCTAACAACGAACAACGCCTGATAAAGGGCGATTTTACACTATTGGAAGGTACTGGACCCGGTCATGTTTCTAAGATAACTAAAACTTGTCACCAAAACCGACAGTCAGACGCGGTGTCCATCCACCCAGCGCCGCATTGAGCAGAGGTAGACCATAGTCGATGCGTACGAGACCGAGCATGGGAAGATTGACACGCAGGCCGAGACCGACCGACGCACCCATATTGGATCTCGCGAAGAGTCCGTTGGACAGGCTGTTTCCTGAGACTCCACCGACATCGGCGAAGGCGGCTATTTTGACATGCTTGTCAATGATCTGGGCCACTTTCGAATTCTTCGGTAGCGGCACCCTGGTTCTCAATTCGGCTGTGGCCATGAGCATCGAAGTGCCGGTGCCCAGGTCCGAGAACTGTCTGTAGCCCCGGATGCCATTCCAGCCGCCCAATCTGTACTGGGCGAATTGAGGCATGCCACCTACCGAGCTGCCTCCCTGGATATTGAAAGCCAGGGTGGTAGATTTGCCAAGGGGTTTGAATTTAGAGAAGCTGGCGCCGGCTTTGGCGAAGCTTGCACCGTTGAGTCCAATAGATGGACCCACCGAGATCTTGGCGTGGGTGCCCCGGGTCGGATCTATGAAAGCATCTCTTGTATCGTAGACCAGAGATGGATTGAGCGAAAAGAAAGTGCCGCCCTGGAGCTGGTCGTTTCTGACGCTGCCGGCAAGTGCATTGGCGCCGGCTAAATCTGTCGCTTTGCCCATGGCGAGCGCTCGCTGGGCCATGGACTCCACCGCCGAGCCGGTGCTCAAGTAAGTTCCCAGATCCCTGAGGCTGGTGTTTTCTCCCATGAGACCTAGATTGAGATGGAAGTTGCGTTTGAGAGGTTTAGAGAGGGTGACGCTGGCTCCCAGAGAGCGCTGCTGGGCCTGGTCTATCAACAGGCTGGCATAATTCCTTCCGAATCCGGACACAGATAGTGAAGTGTCGGTGCCCCTCAAATGTGGTTCGGTCCAGGATGCTTCTACCTGGTAAGTGCGTCCTGTAGGCAGGAAGGAATTGCCCCCGTTGTTGATAGAGTTGTTCAGGTTGCTGAGCATGCCCGAGCCGAGCTGAGAGTTGAAAGAGAGCTGCTGGCCTCTACCTTTGAAGTTGTTGTCCGAGAAGCTGAGCGAACCGAAAGGTCCGGCCACCGAATCGACACCGCCACCGAGTCCGATGGAGCCGGTTCGTTTTTCGTCTACTTCTACTTTGAGGATGAATTTGTTCGGGTCATCAGGAGAAGGTTGGAGGCTTCTTCTAATATCCTGGAAATAGCCATTGCCGTATAGCTTTCGCAGGTCCTGGGTGAGTTGATGCTCGTTGTAGACCGCTCCTTCTTTTAGACCGATGGCATTTTTTATGATGAAATCTTTGGTCTTTCGATTACCGGAGATCTCGATTTTGTCCACCGCTCCTTCATTGATGGTGAGGCTGACACTGCCGTCAGGAAAGTCTTTGACGTCGGTGACCCTGGCCAGGAGAAAGCCTTTCTCGTGATAGAGTTCCTCAAGTTTTTCAATGGATTGGGAAAGCTGGGTAAGGTTCTGGGGTTTGCCCAGTTGACCGGAGAAGATCTGGGAGATCTCTTTAGAGTCGATTACATTATTACCCTGGAAAGAAAACTGGGTGACCGGTGCGTTTTCCACTACTCGGATTTTGAGCAGCACTCCCGATGTTGTTCTCTCAGGCACCACCTGTAGAGACTTCTCATCGAAGTAGCCCATATCATTGATGGCTTGCAAATCGTCCAGGACCTGGCTTCGATCGAATTTCTCACCGGGTTTCGTTTTCAGAACCTGGGTTATCGCTTCGGTGGGAACCAGACGATTTCCCTGGATTTGAATTTCGTCCACGCTCAGATTTCGGCTCTCGGAGCCGCCTGTCGCTGCCGATGTGTCGGCTGTGGGGGTCTCTTCAATAAGGCGCGGCGATAGCTCTTGATCTTCGGTATCGCTCTGAGATTCGTCTTCCGAGATCTCCGCTTCTATAACTCTGGCATTCGAAACTCCTGACTCAGCCAGTGCCTTTGTCGGAAACAAAACCGGCAAGATTCCGCCTGCCAGCAATGAGAAGGACAGGAAACTGTTGAGCAGCTTTCTAGATAGGTCGGATTTATTGCGGTGCTTGGAGGTCACTTCTAAATCACTGAGTTGAGATCTGGCGCCATTTTATCATGATGCTCCAGCATGCCAAGGTGTTCCCGAAGGCAAGCTGTTGATGTTGTGATGTCAAGCGGAGCGAGTCCACTCTATTTAGGCACCATAGCCGTTTTGTGCCAGTTAAATAAAAACTCATCGTCGTCGGATTTATAAACAATATTTGTCCCGCATCGAAGATGGTCCATTTATTTGAACACGCATGGCTACTTCTTTTCAGTCTGTTCAACAGTTTAGTTGTCGAACCACTTTATCGGATAGGGCTCCATATTGACGTTTATCTGTTTGACCTCGGTGTAGTTCTCCAGACCATAGGTACCCAGTTCACGTCCCCAGCCGCTCTGTTTGTAGCCGCCCCACGGACATTCGTTATATGTGTTGTGATAGCCGTTGATCCAGGTGATACCGGCTTTAAGCCCTTTTATGAAACGATGGGCGCGGGTGATATCGTTGGTGAAGACCGCACCGGCAAGGCCGAAAGTGGTGTCATTGGACAGTTTCAGCGCTTCTGCTTCGGTGGAGAAACGCTGGAGAACGACCACCGGTCCGAAGATCTCTTCCTGGACTATTCTCATGTCCGGTCTGGTCTCACTGAATACGGTAGGGCTCACATAATAGCCGTTTCCGAAAGATTTGCCCTGCAGGCTCTGACCGCCGGTTTCAAGGCGTGCCCCTTCTCTTTGACCGATCTCGATATAGTCCATCACCCGGGCGAGTTGTTTATCGTTGACCAGGGGACCCATCTCTGTTGCAGGATCTATACCGGGACCAATTTTGATCTTCTTCGCTCTTTCACAGAGACGGTGTAGAAATTCGTGATAGACGGAATCCTCTATGATCATCCTGGAGCCGGCGGAGCAGACCTGACCTGCGTTGCAGTAGATGGCGAAAAGGGCATAGTCCACGGCAATGTCGATATCGAAATCTCCGAAGACCACCATAGGCGACTTGCCGCCTAGCTCCAGAGTCACTTTCTTGAGATTGGAGAGAGCTGCCTGGGCGACGGCTTTGCCGGTTTTGACACTGCCGGTGAAGGCAAGCTTGTCGACCAGATGACTTTCGGCTATTACATGACCGACATCGGGACCGCCGCCGGGAACGATGTTGACCACACCGTTGGGCAGACCTGCTTCTTGCAGGATCTCGGCCAGCATGATAGCTGTCAGGGGAGTGAATTCAGAGGGTTTCAACACGCAGGTGTTGCCGGCGCAAAGTGCCGGAGCAAGCTTCCAGGCTGCCATCAAAAGAGGATAGTTCCAGGGGATGATCTGACCGCAAACCCCAATCGGTTCTCTTACAATTGATGTCACCGACGGTGCCGGTACTTCTACGGTTTCGCCATGGGGTTTGGTGGCGAGACCGGCATAATATCTGAAGCAAGCCGCTGCATCAGCCATATCATAGACCGACTCTCTAATCGGTTTGCCTCCGTTGAGAGTCTCTACTTCGGCTAGTTGCTCGGCTCTCTCTTCGATTAGCTCTGCGGTTCTGAAAAGGATTTTGGCTCTGTCTACGGCGCTGGTCTTGGTCCAGGGACCTTCGTCGAAGGCGCGTCTTGCACTGTGTATAGCTTCTTCAGCCAGTTTGGCGTCGGCCTCCTGGACTTTTGCCAGGACCGTACCATCGGCCGGATTGATCAGCTCTCTTTCTGAGCTGCCATCACGAAAGTTGCCGTCTATCCATAACTGCCATTTACGATCGAAGTCGATTTTGGATACCGCTACTGTCTGAGCCATCGTGACTGACCTCTTGCTTAGAATATGTGAATATCAAATGATATCACCTTCTATTGCCTTATTTAGCCTGTTGACGGCTTAAATGGCATGTTAACTGATATTCAGCTATGGTCTATAATTATGACCGCATATTATTCAGGCGCAGGCGCTTGTTGCCAAGCGCTTCTTAGAAGAACCACTTGTTGG
>CAZCBH010000012.1:0-37535 GCA_964496875.1 uncultured Candidatus Obscuribacterales bacterium
CTTCTTCTTCAGCGGCTGCTTCTTCTTCAGCGGCTACTTCTTCTTCAGCGGCTTCTTCTTCTTCAGCGGCTGCTTCTTCAGCGGCGGCTTCTTCTTCAGCGGCTTCTTCTGCTTTCTCTTCGCAGGCTGCTTCTTCTTCGCAAGGAGCCTCGACGATCGTCAACTGTTCAACTTCTTCTCCTTCCGAGACTGCTTCTTCTGTCGCTTCCTCGGTCTCTTTTATGGTGCCGACTTCCTCCGCCGTTGAACGTCTAGCGGCACTCTTCTTTTTCTTCTTGGACATATTCTCACCCTTTTCCTTTCTGAAAAATTGTCACAAAGATCCCCTAGACGAAACATTGCCAGCGTGCAAAAAACGGCACCGTAAACTAAAAGTTTCCGCGTGCAACCGGCAGACGTTTCGACAAACGATCTACATTTATGATTATGTAATTCTTATTTTTGCAGATATTTCCAGTGAAAGAAAGGACTTTCAATCAACTTTTTTATTAAATGTTGAATTCGGGCATGCACCGATTCTAGTGGCGTTTACTAGGAAGATTAGTTGTATATGTGGTAGTACTAGTGGTGTTAGTCGCGATCGATATGTTTGAAGCGTGGCAAATCCGATTCACCCGGGAGTGGAGGTTGTCGAATCGGATATATCGGCTGGATATACAGCAACGAAAGCTTTTGCTCATCAGCTTTTTTGTTCAGATGGCTGAAAGAGTGGTTTTAAATACTCAGTTCCTGGTGCGCACCGATACGTACTACTTCGCGTTGTAGATTGACCAGTGATTCTATTATTGAAGAGATTTCGGGGTTGTGATTTTGAGATTTGTCATGCTCAAGTTTTTGAATTATTTTGGCAACAGAATCTTTCAAACTACGAAGGTCTGTCTCGAGTTGATCTTTATGCATTGTCCTAATCTCCTCCGAAGCCGACAACGACCTAATATAGCATGATCGCGATTTTGCCATGGAAAAGGGAACCGGCCTTCTTCCTTTATATAGGAAGATTAGCTGCCGGTTCCCATCTCAGTTCAAGAAGTCCTGCATCCTGAGGAAGTCTTTGTTCTTCTTCAACTTTTTCTTTGCGGAGCTTTCGATCTGTCTGATTCGTTCACGGCTCAAATTGAGTTTCTTGCCGATATAATCGAGGGTTCTCGGCATTCCGTCTTCGAGTCCGTATCGCATCGTAAGGACGAATTGCTCCTGTGGTTTGAGGTCACCAAGAATTGCGAACAGTCTCCTTTTCAGGAGTTGCTCCTCGGTGGTCACTTCGGGAGAAACCGTATCGGTATCCTCGATGAAGTCTTTCAGATCGGCTTCCTTGTCCTTGCCGATCTCCTGGTCGAGACTGAGCAGTTGTTTTTCTGCTTTCAGCGTTTTCTCTACCTGGGACTTTTTGAGACCGCTTTCGAGGGCAAGCTCATCTACGGTCGGCATACGCTCAAGCTGCTTGTGCAGCTTTGCCACCGATTTACGCAGACGAGAAGCATTCTCCTGAACATGTACAGGCATTCTAATCGTTCTCGATTTGTCCTGGAGCGCTCTGGTGATAGCTTGACGGATCCACCAGGTTGCGTAGGTCGAGAATTTGTAACCCCTTTCGGGATCGAACTTTTCCGATGCCTTCATGAGACCGATGCTTCCTTCTTGAATGAGATCCTGGAAGGGAAGACCACGACCACGATATTGTTTAGCTACGCTGACTACCAGACGCAGGTTGGCCTGCACCAGCTTTCTTCGCGCATCTTGGTCCCCATCTCTAGCCATTCTCGACAGGGTAATCTCTTCGGTTCCATTGAGCAGTTTGTGTCTGCCAATCTCTTTCAAATAGACACTAGTTGAGTCCATTTCGGAAGGGATGTAGTCGTATCGAGGAACTGCAGCTCTGGGGATGCTTTTCTTTCACGTGTAGAAAAGAGCCTCGTTGTCGAGATTCTCTTCTTCCTCCAGAAGGTCCATCCAGAGTTCCTTATCGTTTTCGTTTCGTTTCGTTTTGCTACTATTCATAGTATTAGTCTCCAAAAAAGTTGCATGAAAAAACGCGCTCCCGTCGGACGGAAGTTGCGCGAAATATATACCTCAATCTTCTAGCCTAATACATAAATCAAAATTGCGCCTGATTTCACTGAGGATTTAATCAATTTAGTAATGAAACTTTCTCGACGGGTAGAAGATAGAGTCGGACTAGTGAGCGCAACCGAATAGAGTTGATTCTTTCAGGTCAGGGCTCGTCTTGTCCTCTTTCTGGCACTCTGTTTCTTTTCTTAGGACCTTTCAGCTGTCTCTTTCTTATCCTCAGCCAGGTTATCTGCCGGCTCTCCGGAAACTAGCCAGGTAAGCGAATTTATAAGTAAAAGCTTAATCTTGTTTGAAAGTTCATCATCGATTCTGGATTTTTGTAATATGAGAAATAAGAGGCACACCCTGTGAGGAGGTGAATTCCTGGTGCTCCAGATGATTGTAAAAGGTATTGGTTTGGATACGAGTTCCGGACAGCCGATACTTGTTTTGACGGATAAGAATAAAGTTCGAGCGCTGCCTATTCTAATCGGTGCCGCCGAAGCTAGTTCTATCTCCTACGGGTTGGCTAAAACCCAGGTTGAAAGACCGCTCACCCACGACTTGATGCTCAACACGATAAAGCAACTCGGCTACAAAGCCAGCCGGGTCGATCTCAACGACGAGAAGAATGGCGCCTATATTGCCAGCATAGTTCTGGAGCCATTGAAGCAAGGGAAGAGAAAGCCGAAAACCGTGGTTATCGATGCCAGACCCTCCGACGCTATCGCCATGGCTGTTCGTGATGACATCCCTATCTATGTTCACGAGAGCCTTATTTTAAGTGGCTCTATCGCCATCGACGAGGAAAAGGATCAAGCCGATAAAGACCAATTCAGCAAGTTTGTCCAGTCGGTCAAGCCTTCTGACTTCAAGCTGTCGGAAGAGGAGAGCAGCTCCTAGCAACTCTTATCCCCACCGGTCTTGATAGCAGGATTGGTGATCGCAGTCAAAAGCGGCGCTAAGGCGCCGCTTTTGGTTTGTTCACAAATATCCAAAGCTTTACTTCTATCCATAACCTCTCGTTAACCTCTTTTCGATAACTTAGATTCGATCGTTTCCCGCAGAGCGCTCAAGAGGTATATGTATTGTATAGAGGACATGTTTTCGACACGGATATTATTGTCTGGGGCGTGATCTTGCTCATCTTTCTCTGGATCTTTTTTGTCTCCGAGTATTCCCCGGCTGACTGATCCGGTCTCAATCAATCTTAGTAAAACGATACTACATATAGTGCTGCTCGGCGCGTCTTTACGAGCCTGTTTTGGTCACCGGAGCGGGCGGAGAGGCTGATATTTTTCGTCTTATGAAAACGCATATATGGGTATAAACATTAGATGAATTAGCTCTTTTCTTTCATCGACTATGAAAAAGAAGAAGTCGAAATCTGTAAGAGCCTCCGGCGGTGAATCCGGTAATGGTGGCGATCAGTCGATATTGGCTCGAGAAGACCACGAGACCCTCACCAGGGTCTCTGCCGCTATCGTTTTAGATAGGCTTTATCGTCAAGATCTGGATTGGGTCGCTTTTCGATTTCCTCCGGCAGAAAATGCGGAGCATCTGGTAATCGGAGGCAGTGGTCGGGTCGATGCTTATTTAATCGCCTGGAAAGAATGGCCAGGTATTCTCAAATACTCAGATTTCAAAGGCGGCAGTCGAAACCGGGCCAACCTTCTTGCCCATCTAGCAGCAGCCTTTCAGAAATTGTGCGGAGAGTTTGATAAGCCCGTTTATATTCACCTGGTCAGCAATGACCACGCTGCCACGGATAAGATTCGCGGCTGCCCCGGACCACAGTTTCATCTGGCCAACTTCCTGACCAACGAATGGCGACGTTATCGAGACTCCCTGGCTGAGGGAGACTGGCAGTCGGTATGGGACAGTGTTGCCGGAGCTGCCGACCTCGAAGGGGATGAGTTTGAGCGTTTTGTAGACCACTGTAGATTCGATCTAGGCTATCCTCTGCCTTCTCATGATCCGGATCAAGGCGAAGAGCAGCCCTATTGCCGGATCGACTTATTGCGACAGGCTGTTTTCGGTGCTTCAAAAGATTATAAGGACGGAGCTTTGGTGCACCTTACCCTTGCCGAGATTGAAGCGCTGGTCGAGAAAAGACGAGAAGAGAGCTTTCTAGAGGAGCCGGAGCTAGAAACGGATCCAGAACCAGAACCAGAGCCAGAACCAGAGCCGGAGCCGGAGCCGGAGCCGGAGCTGGATCCAGAGCTGGATCCAGAACCAGAACCAGAGCCGGAGCCGGTTAGCAAAGACGCCCATGAGAATCCCCGCGCTCGTCTTCGTTCGCTCTTCTCTGACGATGATGATGACGAAGAGGACGATGTGGAGGATAGCGGAGAAGAGGTGGATCCAAACCTGGATTTTGCTCCGGATGTGAAATCGCTTCAGGATGTCCGACCGTCAGGAAATACTGAGCTGGCGAGACTAAACAATTTCGACAAGATCATTCAGCTGGGGCGTAAACATGCCGGTCGGGACAGCACCAGCATGAAGGTGCTGGAGGACGCCTTCGAATGGTATTTCAACAACGCCAATGAGCTTTTTGAGAGCGAGCGCTACGAGGAGGCTGAGCGCGATTATCGCATCGCCCTCGAGAAAGTGGTTCAGCTCGATGAGCCTAGACCGGAGGAAGAGGCGAAGTTGCTTGAAAATCTCGGTGAACTCTATCTGCTTCTCGACCGAGCCGACCTGGCCGTGCAACTCTATGAGCAGACCGAGGTCCTGCGTGTGACCGCAAAAATTCCAATACCAAAGTATGTCTCTGCTCTTCTAAAAGCCGGTGGTGATTATGAGGAGCGGGGTTTTGTTTTTGATGCGGAGCCATATTATCGCAAAGCGGTGGAGGTTGCCGGCAATTATCTGGAGGTACACGATCCGCTTTTGAAGCGAGCTAACGAAGCCTGCATGAGAGTGACCAGGGAGAAAACCAGTCTGGTTTCTCGTTTTAGTCCAGGAGAGCTGGATAGGCTTAAGCAGGCCGAGGAGAGAGATAAAGCGATCATGCATCGCAAGCCCAAGATATCTAAGAATGAAGAAGCGAGAGCGCCTTCCAAAGATATCTGGATCACCCAGGAAGAGCTGGTCAAGATACCCAAACCGCCCAGTACATCCAATTTGAAGTGGTGGCTGCTCTCGATTGTACCGATAGCAATTCTGGCATTCATCACTGTGTTTCACTTCCCCAGCATCAATGGTACCGTCGATGCCACCAGTAAAGAGCGCAGTGTCTATTCCAGTCTTGATGGACGGAAGAAGGTCATTCTGACCCAAGATGGCTTATTGACCTATATCCTCGATGGCAATAGCACCGTGGGCAGTTACAAAATTTTGGGCAATGCTCCCCAGGACATGCTTGCTCTTCTGGTAGGACACCTGCGTCGCCAGAATCGTTTTATCGACTTCAAGAAGACAGATATATTGGGATTCGGCGATACTCTCCTCTATCCGGAAGACTCTCCAGAGAAGGAGATTACCGGATACATGTGGCGCTATGCCAAGCTCTCTCAACTATTCAGGAATGAGACGCGCAAGTATCCTGATGATGTGCGCCAGTTGGCTGAGAAAAACAGCCAGACCACTTATATAAACCCCTTCAATAAGAAGCGGGATGAGGCGGTGATTGTCTATGCTCTCGGCTCTAATGATATTGGCTTGCCTCACAGAATCGGGCAGGGTGTTTCTTATAAGGGACAACCCGAGCCGCGTCCCGGGCTTATAGTCTGCAATAATTTCGAGGGATCACGCTTTTTCATCCGGGGTTATGACAGGGATGGAAAGCTATTGACCAGCTCGGATAACGGTTGTTTTTTCATAGAGCTCTCTTATGGGGATAACCTCACCGAAGAGAGGCTGAAAGCGATGGAGAGGAAGTCCGAACACAAAACTTCCCGAGAGAATGTTCGTTTTATCCTTTTGAGGGGGCAGTCGGATTTCGGCAAGTTTCTACCCACCCTCGATGCGCTGGTCCCGACTTTGCTGGCTTTTCTTGTCATAGGCTCGGCCATGCTCTGGCGCTACCGGGCCAAGAAAGGCATCGGCTCTTTCAAAGTAGCTTCGGTTTTCGTGCTTGGTACTTTCCTTTTGATCGGCTGGTATCTGCTTGCTTTTCTGGATGTCTGAAAACTGTCTGGTTCTCTTTCGCTTGACTACGGAAATGACTGCTCGGCAAGGCATTTCGGGTATACTCTAGGGATGCTCGAATCATTGAAAGTTGGCAAGTTGTTATTGGCGGTGGCTTCCGAAAACGAACTGGAGGCGGTTTTTCGCGGACTTTCACTTGATCGCGAACTGATACCTCCGTCATGGAAATCGGTAGAGTTCGGCAATGTCACTATTTTGCATACAGGCGTAGGCAAGACCAACGCGGCTGGGGCTGTCTCCAGGGAGCTGACTCTGGCTGAGGGTGATAAAAGTCAGTATTCAGCGGTGCTCAGTCTGGGGCTGGCTGGTAGCTATGATCTCAATTTGAAGCTTGGCGAGCTGGTGCTCGGACTCGATCATGTTCTTCTGGATGAAGGCACTATATCCGATGGCGGTTGGGTCACCCTGGAACGTGCCGGTTGGGCTCGGACAGTGATTCGAGCGAATCAGGGCAAGCTCTTCAAAAAACTCTCGAAGTATGTTGAGCACCAGGGAAACATCGGAACTGTTTCTACCATATCCGGTACTGATCGCAAGATGGAGATTTATAAAAAACGTTTTGAGGTCATGCTGGAGGTGATGGAGTCTGCCGCCATCGCCGAAGTCTGTGATAAATTTCGAATTGAGTATGTAGACTTGAGGGTGGTGAGCAACTATTGCGGCGCTCGCAATCCGACCACCCATGACTTCCCGAAAGCCCTTGCCAGGCTGGAAGAGCTTGTCTCGAAGCTCTAGTTAGTGCTTTACTTATAATGTGATGAAAGTGTGATCGGGCTTGGATGCCCGCCCGGCAATTTGCTAGTGTTTAGATGGCAGAAATATTTTAGGAGCCCCTGTATCTAAAATGGCCAAAATTCTATTAGTGGAAGACGAGGTCGACCTCGCCCGGCTTATTCAAAACTGGTTGTCCAGGGAGCACCACCTGGTAGAAATAGTCAATGACGGCAGTCTGGCTATCAATCAATTGAAGACTTATAACTATGACCTTGTTCTTCTCGACATTATGTTGCCGGGCATGTCCGGTGTCGATGTCTGTAAAGAGTTTCGACAGGCCAGGGGAAACACACCGATTTTGATCATCACGGCGAGGTCCTCTCTGGAGGATAAAGAACAAGGATTCACCGCCGGTGCCGACGACTATCTGACCAAGCCATTCCACCTCAAAGAGCTGGATTTCCGCGTGAAGGCATTACTCCGGCGCAGCAATGTGACCCGTTCCAATATCTTCAATATCGGCGACGAGATTATGGTTGACGCCGACGAGCACCAGGTCATGAAGAATGGCGAAGAAGTACATTTGCTTCCCAAAGAGTTCCGGCTGCTGGAGTTCCTGGCTCGGCATCCCAACCGGGTATTCAGCTCGGAGGAGTTGCTGGAAAATGTCTGGGAATCAGACTCTTCTTACCACAATGACACTGTCCGCGGTCACATTACCCGTTTGCGAAAAAAGTTGGATTCTCCGGGCAAACCTTCTATTATCTCTACGGTTTACGGCGTAGGATACAAACTGCACTTTGAAGATAGTAAATAGAATAAGAATCCGCCTGGCGCTATGGTTCGTCGCCGTAGTGATCATCATCTATGCCACCGGCGCTTTCGCTTCTCTTTTGGTATTCCAGTCCGGCCTCACCGGTTCGGTGGATATCAGCCTAAAAGATCTGATCTCCGAAATCAGACCCAGTGTAAGGGTGGACGACAATCGCCCCACTCTCAAGTCCTGGGCCGAGACCACCAGCTTGCGGGACAGTCCCCTGCTCACAACGGTTCAGCTCTATAGTTCGAGCGGGACTCTTTTGGAAAAGTACGGACCCGATGGCGTCAACCAGCTGGCAAACGGTACTTTGACTGGTATCCGTGCTGATAGACAAATAAACTTTCGTTCCATGAACGTTCCTGTGCGCTTTCAGGAAAAGTCGATAGGCTTTCTGCAGATTCAAGTATCCACCGAAGTTCAAGACGATGCCATTCGACAGTTCGCCATGGCCGAGCTGGTAATCGCTCCGCTTCTGGCCCTGGGTGTGGGCGGTGCCGCCTATGTCTTCTCCGGTACGGTGGTGGCTCCTATCGAGAAATCCAACCAGCTCTTAAGACGGTTTGTGGCTGATGCCGGGCATGAATTGAACACGCCGGTGGCGACCATAGAGGGCTGCCTGGAGACCTTGAAAGAGCCTTCCAAGCTAGGTGACATGTCCGATGAGATCTTCGAGATGCTCGAGAGGGCAAGCGACAGGCTTCGCCATCTGGCCAAGGACTTGATTGTTCTTGCCCGGGTTGAAGACCTGGAGTCGGAGTTGAGTCGTACCCAGATCAATTTGAGGGATCTGGCCGAGTCGGTGGTGGCTGAGTTGAGTTCGGCTGCATCCAGGCGTTCCATTTCTCTAAATATGAAGGAGTTCCCTGACGTATCTCTTGTCGCCCATGAAGAGTCGATTCACGAAATCCTGAACAACCTTATAGACAACGCCATCAAGTATTCCGAGAACGGTGGAGTGATTGATATATCCGGCAAAGCGAACGAGCAATCGGTCTCTTTCACAATAACCGACTGCGGGGAAGGAATCTCCATAGATGAACAGGAGCACATCTTCGATCGGTTTTATCGGGTCGATAAATCCAGGTCGAGAAGTATCGGCGGTTCGGGGCTTGGTCTTTCGATTGTGAAAGCGGCGGTGCGGCGCCATAGAGGGCAAATTAGCGTAGAGAGCGAGCCAGGCAAGGGGTCCAGTTTTACCGTTACTCTTCCTTCGGGCTGAGATCGCAGATAGAGTGCAATGTTTCGAATTGTACAGGGCGATCACAGGTTCATAACAATTCCCTGATACTGTTGAATTGTGCAAATAGAGACCTTTCGTAAGTTCGTGTTCGTTCGAAGGAATCTAGTAAAAGCAAAGAACCAGTTTTTTTCGCTGATAAAGAAGAGTAAACGTTCCTTTCAATAAACCTTCGTCTTAATCGAATCCGGACGAAAGGCAAGAAAGGGACGGATTTTTCCGGTTTTATGCATTTAGATAGATCAGGTAATTCAGGAAAATCAGGTAACAGGTAAATAGGATCATGGCTTCAACGGAAACAATAGCTAGAGAAGAATCTGAGACCGAGCTTAAATCCGAGCAGGAACAGCCGGAGAACGGCTTAAAGGGACTTAAGCACTGGCGGCAGGATATGTTTGCCGGCTTCATCGTCGCCCTTGTCTCGGTGCCTCTCTCTCTTGGAATAGCGATGGCATCCGGGGCGCCTCCCATCGCCGGTCTCTTTTCCGAAATTATCGCCGGATTGGTCTTTCCATTTCTCGGCGGAGCCTATATGACCATCAGCGGACCGGCAGCCGGTCTGGCGCCGGTGCTCTATTCTTCTATCGCCGCCCTCGGCAGAGGCAATATGGAAGAGGGTTATCACCTTGTGCTGGGTGTCATCCTTCTTGCGGGCGTGGTTCAAATCGCCCTTACCTATTTCAAAGCTGCCCGCTTCAGCTATATCATCCCGCGCTCGGTGGTTCACGGTATGCTTGTCGCTATCGGTCTATTGATAGTCGGTAAGCAAATTCCCAACTTCTTCGGTTATAAATCCGAAGCCCACGAGTTTCTCGGCTACCTTGCCGAGATTCCAACCAAGCTCGCTTCCCTGGATATTTCGGTGGCACTGACTGCTTCAATCTGCCTGGCACTGCTCTTTTTGCTGCCCAAATCCAGATTGAAGTGGATCAAATGGATGCCTGCGCACCTGGCAGTGGTGCTCACCGGCATCGGTCTTGGTCAGGTGCTGCATCTTGCCCCTCGGTTTCTGGTGGATATCCCCAGCGATCCTCTGAAGCATGGTCTGATCATGCCTGATTTTATCGCTCTTTTCAGCGAGCCTACCCTTTTGCCGACCATTATCATCGCTGTCTTCGCGCTCACCATCGTGGACGGCACCGAGTCTCTGGCTACAATCCATGCTGTCGACCAGATCGATCCTTATAAACGCAAATCGAATCCCCACCGTACTCTCTTCGCCATGGGCATCTCCAATATATGCTCTGCCATGGTCGGAGGTTTGACGATTATTCCCGGTATCATCAAAAGCACCACTAATATCATCGCCGGTGGCCGAACCGCCTGGGTCAATTTTTATAATGCAGTATTTTTGATTCTGTTCCTGCTGGTTTTCAATGAACTGATCAAGATGATCCCGGTCGCTACTCTGGCCGCGGTGCTTATTCATATAGGCTACAAGCTGGCCGGTCCCCATAAGTGGAGCCATGTTTCCAGGCTGGGCTGGGACCAGCTCCTGATCTTCACCACCACGGTCCTGGTGACAGTCTCTTCTGATCTTCTAATTGGTATCGCCTGCGGTATTTTCGCCAAAGTATTGATTCTGGTTTTCTACTCGATGAAGTGCTCCTGCAAGTGTCCCCACGGTCTGCTCCGCTCTCTATGGATAAATTCTCTAAAGCTTTTCCGCAATCCTATTAAAGAGGTTCTGGTGAGAGGAGATCAGGTTGATATTACTTTCAAGGGCTCTCTTACCTGTTTCAATCATCTGGTCGTCCGCGATACCATCGACAGGCATTTGAGATCCAGTAAAGTGATCCGGCTCAATCTCTGTCCTTCGGTCGGTGTCGTCGATCATAGCAGCACCACTTATCTTCAAATGCTCGCCGATGAAGCCGAGCAAAGCGGATTAGCCAGGGTCGAAGTCTCTGGTCTGGAGAGGCTCTCCTGTTGTGCCGCCGATCTATCGTCCCTGCATTACAGACCGCGACCGGTTTAAATGCTGAATCCGACCATCAGCTCGAGCGCAACCAGCCTTTCGAGTAGAGGAAGGCGATAACCGAAAGGGCGATGGTTGCCATGGCGCCGATACAAAGAGGATAGCCCAGAGCCGAGTTCAACTCGGGCATGTTCCATTTAGAAACCTCGGTGTTGAAGTTCATACCGTAGACGCCTGCGATAAAGGTCGGTGGAATGAAGATGGTGCTGATTACAGTGAGCACTTTCATGACTTCGTTCATCTTATTGCTTACCAGTGACAGATAGAGATCCATCAAGTCTTTGCAGGTTTGTCGATAGCTCTCGATCATATCGATTATGCGAAGAGCGTGGTCATAGCAGTCTCTCAAATGAATCTGGGTCTCATCGGTAATGAAAGGGTGGCGGTCTCGAATAAGATTGTTGAGGGTCTCTCGAATCGGCCAGATATTGCGCCTGAGAATAATCAAATCTCTTTTCAGTTCGTGAATCTCTGCGATTAAGGAGCTCTCCGGATTATCCAGCACCCGTCCTTCGAGATTCTCTATCTTCTGACCATATTCTTCGAGTACAGGAAAATAGGCGTCGATGACGGCGTCGATCACCGCATAGGCAAGATAGTCGGCTCCGGCATTGCGAATGCGATTCTTGCCTTTTCTAATTCTTGTCCTGACCGGCTCCAGGCAGTCGTTTTCGGTGGACTGGAAAGTGACGATATGATCCTGGAAGATGAACATGCTTAGCTGGTCTATGGCAAGGGTTGTGTCGGTGGCCTCCAGCATTCTTATGACCAGAAAGAGATAATTTTCGTATTCTTCTACCTTGGGCCTCTGGTCGGCAGAGACCACATCCTCCAGGGATAGTTTATGGAGTTTGCAGATATCTCCTAGTTGTCTCAGCTTTTTCAAGTCTCCCAGACCGCGTACATCTATCCAGCTGACCGGGTGTTTCTCGACAATCTGAGGGATCTCGTCCAGTTGCTCGAGTTCACCTTCGGCAAGCGGGGACGTCCCGCCCCAGGCGAGCTTGCGCACGGTGGTCATGGTGGCGTCTGGCGCTGTTATAAGAGTTCCAGGGGCCGCGCCCGGAGGGGTCAAGCGCTTGTAGTCTGACTGCTTTATCTTTCGTTTTCGTCGCAATTTGAGCAAAACCCGACCTCGCTGTTTTCTTCCGCAATGAATTATACAGGACAGCCAGGGATCGGAGGTGATATCCAGATTGAAGAAAAGGTAAATAAAATAGGATGAAATTTTTTGGCACCATATAAGGTGTCATTATCTCGTTCCCTTTTGGCTGCAATCGCTTCGATCATATTGCCCCTGTGATATTCTGAAAGGCGCTTGTGATGAACTTGTGACGATGATTCATTTATCTCAAAATCATTGAAATTTTTCTGCAATTGTGGCGAACTATGGTTTAATACCGAAGAGTTCACTTTGATTGTTAAAAGCATAGTCTCGATCAGGTATCACAATGCGAAAAACAGCTCTTTCCCTTTTCCTTGCGCTTCTTATATCGAGCCAGTCAGGACTCAGCAGTTATGCTGCTGCCTTCGGCGACCAATTGAAGAGTGACAGGTTGTCGGTGGATGAACTGTTGAGTACCTCTTTTGGTCCTGGTCCTTTGATAAGTCAGGATAAAAACTCCACAGACCAGGATTCGACTCCGCTTCTTCGCCAGGAGATAAGTGTAAGCGATACGGTGATGGAGCGAAGAATAGATGAGCTTACCAGGGAGATCTTGCTCAAGGAGTTCGATCTCGAGCGCTACGGTATTCGCTATAACATGGAATATGGTAAACAGGGACGCTGGAAGGGATGGCGCTATGGTTTCTGGGGCGAAGCCAATCTGGGCCTTGGTCTCGCCGGCGGTATCATATCGGTAGACAACCGGGGCCGTAAATTGCGTGACGCATCCCATGTCAATGTCCATACCCAGGAATCAGCGAACTATATTCCTATGATAGGCAATATCATCGGTGCCGGTGCCGCCGGTATGGAATTCGGAATCAACGGATTGAACTGCTACAAAGCCAGCCGCAAAGGCTACTCCCCGAGAAAAGCTCGAAAGCATGTGATGGAAAAACGGGAAGAGATAGAGAAACTTCTCGAACAGCGCGCCAAACTAATAGAAGAGGAAGGCGGCAGACCGGAGCTTGAAGCCAGGGCCAAGCTCGATGCGGCTGAACAGCGTGTTCTCAAAGACCTTCTTACCCAGACTCTGCAGCAATTCGAGCGCTTTTATCTGGGCAAGACCAATCTGCTCGCGTTTCAACAGATGCAATATCTGTTCGATATATCGAAAAATGTCACCAGTGCAATCGGTTATGAATATGCCTATCTCTCTCTGGCACGCAAGAGACGTATTCAAAACGGTCGAGCTGGGGTTATGTTCGCTGTCTCCGGCGGTCTATATATGGCCGGTCCGGTTTTGAGCAGGCTCTTCGCAAAGATGCTGGTCAAGCGAGAGAGGAATCTGCTGAAGCCCTCCACCCATGTTGCAGAGAGCGCCACTCTTGCCCAGCTCAAAGAGGACCGCAGTCTGCTTGAAGGAGCCTGCAACGTTGCCGGTTGCCCGAAAGAGAAGATAGAAGACTTTCTCGATCGTTCCGCTTCAATTTACGCGCTTGGCGAAAAGAACTTCGAGGATGAAATCGCAAGGGGTAAGAGTGCGCTGGACAAGTCCAAACTGGTTGCTACCCAGAATATCGCCGCCGGTGCCTTTGTAGGCGGCACCAAAGTGGCATCGGGAATTCTGTTCATGATCCCCGGTTACAACGCCAGGTTCAACACCAGTGGTCACCGTGCCGACCGGGCCACCAATAGCAATCTTTTCACCTCGTCTTTGATCTCTCTGCCGGCCTCCACCTTTGCCATAATCGACACTCTGAGAATAAACATCCAGGGTGAGATCACTCGTCAGAAGCTGAAGAAGCAAGGGCTTTATCCAGATCAGCTAGCGCAGAAACGGCTGGATGATCTGGATAGACTGGAAAAGATGGTCAAAGAGATAGGGCTCTGATTTAGTTAGCCTTCACTGTCTTCGAACATGTACGAGGCGGCGTAGCGCTTCAGGATCTCTCTTATCTTGCAACGGATGCCATAGAGCTCTACGTCGCGGCCGCAAGATTCGTAGAAGTCGGCAAGCTCCAATAGAACAAGACCATAGTCGGCGGTGTCTTCCGAGAACTCCATCTTCGCTTGCCTTACGGCGTTGCGATATTCTCTCTGCGCCCCTTCGAAATCGCGGTGAATGGCAAGTTTTCTGGCTCTGGCGATGTACTCTTTCAGTTCGGGACTTCTCTTTAATACTGGATCTATGTTAGGCATCGCTCGACTCACTCCGACTCCGATCATAATTATGAAGCAGATTTGTGATTATAGTGTTAGAACCGGATCAAATTCTTCTTCTATAATTGCAACACTTTCCGGGGTAGCGAGAATGTTCAGGCGTCTAACCGTCATGACTTCGATTATAGCCATGTGCTCGGCTCTTCCGCTTTTGGCTTCAGAGCCCGGACTCTCCTTTACAGAAATGTCGAAAATGCACAGGCTGGAGCATCAATCGACAGATTTTCAGGATATTAAGCAGATTACTTTCAAAATATTGCTTAAGGAAATCGAACTGGAGCGCTTCAATATCGACTATCGAAAGCATGCGAACGTGCAGGGACGCTGGCGTGGACCGAGATACTACCTTTCCCAGGCAGGGAACAATGCCTCCACCATGGCCGGTTTGTTCGATGCGGTGGTAATTCGGGAGGATGACAGACCTTCGAGAATCGCCCTGGAGACTTCTTTTGTTCCCCAGATGGTAGGCCAACTGGTGGCTGCCAGTGGTTCTGCTACCGAACTTGCCGTGAATAAGTTTCATGACCGCCAGGCCAAGAAGCTGGGTCTGGACTCTAAAGCGGCTCTCAAGAAAGCGCGGCGATTCAAAGCAGATATAGATGCTCTACTAGAGGAGCGAGCGCGTCTTATAGCCGATGGCGCCGGACGGATCTCGCAGCAAGATCTTACCCTGCTTGCGGCGGAAGAGAAGGTGCTATTTTCCTTGACCCGATTGAGCCTGCATGAGTTTGTCCAGTTTTATGCAGGCACGAGGCGATTTCGCTGGTTTCAAGATTCTCTCTATGTTATGGATATAGCCAAGAATCTGGTCGGAGCCACCGGAAATATAGTGGCCATAGAGGGATTGAAGCGGGGCGAGCCCACTTTCGTCGGTCATGCCGGGGTGCTGGTTCTTACCTCCGGCGCTTTGATTGCTGCCAACCCGGTGTTGTCTCGCGGAGTAGGCAAGTTGGCCGGTGCTCTGTCGAGAAGGCAATGCCGTGATCTGTTACTTGATGATTGTGAACAGGTGAAAGCCTCTTTAGATCACGACCTTGAGGTTTTCTCCAGGCAGTTGAAACAAGCCCAGGGTGAGACCGAGCTTGCTCAGGAACTGGCCGATATTCTTGCCGTGCACCGCGAGCAGTGCAATATGATCAGACTGAAGAGCCGTCAGGCCGAACGAGAATTGAGGAAGGGGACCAGATCCGCCACAGAAAATGTCCTTGCCGGACTGGTTGTGGGATCCACGAAAATCACCCTCGGTATCTGCGCTCTGGTGGCCGGCTACCATCATTATGACAGTCCCAGGCACTCTAATCAGCTTTTGCAAGATGGATCGCTAGTCTATGGCATAGGAAACGCTGTCGGACTTGCCGAGAGCACTCGGATTCAGTTGCGTAATGAGTTCGAGAGACACAAGTTCAAGCGGGAGCGGCGCCTGCCCGGGCAGATTTATGAGGACAATCTTGAAACGCTGGATCGAATCGAGCAGTCTCTTACTGGAGAGGTATTGAAAAAGTGACTAGCCGGTTATGCCGATGATCACCTCTTTGAGGGCTTATTAAGCTTTGCCGTCTTGCTAGTCAAGTTGTCATGACAACCGAGCAATTAGCTTTATGCAATAATCTTTGCATGAAAGAGCGCTTGGAGAATATTGGAGTTTGACCAATTCGAAGCGAGGCCGGTTTTTTCTTCTGGGCGTGCTAACGGTCACCTTACTTTTTCCGCTTTTTTTCCAGGGCGTTGCCCAGGCTGCCGGTGGCGAAGCTGCTAACGATGTCGCTGCGGATAAATTGGCAAAAGTTCTGTCTTTGACCGACAGAATCATCGATGAAGAGCTGGCATTGCTTTCTCATAACACCAACTTTCGGATTGAGACCAATGATCAATCGAAAGGAAGGAGCATGCGGCAGTTCCTGTATAACCTCACCGCTTCAGGTGTATCTCTTGCTTCTGCCACCACAATTACCGCCCACCGTTGGGCTAATACCAGACCAGATCAGAAACTGCTCGAGGTCTCCGCTGCCGGATTGGTTACCGGTCAGGCTATCATTCAAGGTGGTATCGTCACCGAGAAGGTTCTGGATATGATTCAAGAACGTCGAGCCGGTCGCCGGGGTTATTCTTTGAAGGAAGCGACCGCCACCACCGAAGAATTCAAAACGAAAATAGACGCTTTGTTGCGTCAGCGTGACGAACAAATTGCCTCTCTCGACCCGGCCGCTTATTCCAGTGCCACCATGAAAGCCGTCAGTGCCGAAACTCTGGTTCTCTTTGAACTGCGCAATCTTTCTCTGGCGGAATTCGCGAGATTCTATGCCGATCAAAGAAAGCGGAAATCATCCAGGGATAACAGTTATTTAAACGGATTGCTGGCTACATCGGCAGGTGGATACGGTGGCTCTCTAATGGGATTGCTCGCCACAAGTAGAGGGCAGCCATCATTGACGGTGCCTGCGGGTATCGGTTTTATTACCTCCAGCGCCCTGGTTATGGCCAGTCCTGTGGTCAACCGTTTTGTCGGGCGTCGGGCCCATAGAAAAGGAGCACTCGAGATTCGTGCTCGGTTGGGCGAGATCTCTGAGAGTTCTCTTCTTGCTCTGGATGGAAGTCTCAATGATCTGGCTGTTAAGAGTAAACAGAGTGTTCTTCCGGGCTACTCTCAGAGGATGGCGATTTATGCTGCAGAATGCGATGTTTTGCGCAAGCAGCTGGAGCGAGAGAAGCAAGTGGAGACTAAGAGCGACAGCCAGTTCAAGAAAAGAATGGTGGCAAATGCGATAATCTCCGGTCCCAAATTGGCCTGGGGGGTGATGCTGATCACGGCAGGCGACGGTTTCGAGAACAGGCCGGTACGCTTCAATGAAAGGGTTGCCGAGGCTGCCACCGTATATACCGTCAGCCACAGCGCCTGGCTGCTAGACACTGTCACCTCGGGCAGTACTCCTGGGTCTCTCAAATTCACCATCGGTGGACAGGTTCCATTCGAGGTCAAGGATCTGGAATATCGCCTAGGAAAGCTCGAAGAACTCAAAGCTCTCAAAGTTCGAAGTATAAGCGATAAATAGACGGCGTTCAGAGAACGGACGGATTGAGGTTGTACCACTTGTCGCTGTAATAAGATAGATAGCGGTCTTTGCGTTCCAGAGCCGCTACGATTTCGCTGGCGAAATCTACCCCTTCGAGGCGCTGGGCATTTCTCAATCCTCCCGGACAAAATACATTTATCTCTAGAATCTTTCCACCGACTATGTCGAGTCCGACCAGGAACATACCGTCTTCGACCAGACGCGGACGCACCGCCGATGCCAGCTCCAGCATTTTGTCGGTTATCTCGGCCCGGGCGATTTTGGCTCCGACATGGACGTTGGAGCGCACGTCGTCGCCCTGGCGCAGGCGGCGAAAGGCGGCGAACTTTCCATGCTTTTGCAGGGGCTCTCCGTTCATCATGAAAAGTCTGGTGTCTCCCAGCACCGCTTCCGGAATATACTCCTGGGCGATGACATAGCCATCTTGCAACAGCGAGTCGACCATCTGTCGGAAATTGTTGAAAGAGCCCTTTTGAATGATGAAGACCCCTTTGCCCCCCGAGCCCTGCACCGGCTTTATGATTATATGCGATGGCTGCTCGGCGGCAAAGTGTTTGATGTCTTGGTGGCGGCGGGTGATAATTGACAGCGGTCTGATCATATCGGGAAAGAGTTGCAGATACAGCTTGTCCATCGCTTTGCTAAGACCGTCGGGGTCATTGAGGACGACGACACCGCGAGCTCTTGCAATTCTGCCCAGTTGCAGAGCCATGGGTTGCACCCACTTAAAGCCCTCGGCTTCTATTGCCGGATCGCTGCGCAATAGCAGGACGTCCAGGTCGGTAATATCGATAATCTCGGGGTGATTTCCTGCTTCGGTGAGGGTTTCGAAATAGTGTTTGGAGTTGCGGTATTTTTTTCCCGGGACCTTTTTGGCTTTGAGATTGAGGGCGCCTGAGGCGGTGTATTCGATATCGGCGGCGCTTATGTGATAGACAAAATGACCGCGGGCCACCGCGCTCATCGCCACCCAGTAGGTGCTGTACTGGGCGCGCTCCAATTTTAGATCAGTTACGAAGAAGCCGATTTTCAATGATTTTCCACCTTGTCCTAATCACTTACTTTAGAGCAGAGATCCTCTATTGATATGCCTTCTTTAAGAACTGTAAGGCCGTTATCGGCGTCATCTTCGGTAAGATATCTAGGCAGCACCATCGGTGGTTTTATTACGTTGCGCCACATCATCTCTTTGATGAATGGCATAAAAGGTATCGGATACTTGCCGATATAGAGAATATCCGGCTCGCCGCCTTTGCGAAAGTAGTCGAGCAGCCAGATCAGGCCGCGCAGATAGACCGAATCTTTAGTGAGACCGCCACCGCGATAAACCCGGGTCACAATTTTGAACGCCGTCTGGCGTGGAAAGTTGTAACGGCTGGTCAATTCTCGAAAGGCTTCTATAAAGGATACCCCGTCGATCAGCATTTTTGTGATAATTACCCGGGCTGCCAGGGTTCTGAGACGAGTACTGGAGAGACCCTGGTGCAGGACCTCGGCTAGAACGGCAAGACCTTCCTGGAGTTCATCATAGCCTATTAGCCCTGTCTGCAGTTGTTTAAAAGGCTGAGCCTGACCGTTGAAATAGGTAAGCATGTGGGTGCCGACTTCATGCTGGAGCACCGCCCCAACTCTTTTTCGGTTGATCTTCACATAGTCGCTTATCATAAGCGTATCTCCCGACACTAATACACCGGGAATATCGTCTCGGATTTCTACTTTGCCATTGAAGGCAGGGACAAGATTTCGGTAGTATTCGAGCTCTCGTTCGGCATACTCGGCAAACTCGGGTGCTGCCATCAGATCCGGTTTCTCGCCTTTCTCTGCTTTATTTCTTTTGACGTTATTGAGAATGAAGCGAGAGAGCTCCACATGATACTCTTCAATCGGTCCGTAGAGCTGGAGGCTGCCGTAGATGAAGCGGGAAGTGTTGCGGTCCGCCATGAGCGAAATCTTGTTATCCAGCCCCCGCTGCTGCAGCTGAAAAAGCTGAGCCATGGCAGGATCCTCGATCTTGTCTATGTTGATAGAATAAAGCTGCCTTTTGAGATCGCTCGGGTTTATAGAGAGCGGGCGATAGAGAAACTTGGGCTGTTTTTCGAAGTGTCTTTTTTTGAACTCTTCATAGGCCTCTTTCGTATTTGTCGGTGTCGCCATCAATACCAGATCGAGCTGCTGAGAGATGGCCGCCAGTTGTTCGTCAATGGACCAGACTGTTTTGACCAGGCTCTTTTTGCCGAGGGCATGGTAGTGCGGTGGGCGGAACGTGCTCTTTTGCTGGACGAAGTCGAAGACAAGGCGTTTGATCGATCTCGACAGCCCACGCCAGATCTGGGCTCGCAGCCTGGGGAAGTCGGCCATGGTGTTGGAATCCCGATAGATATCGCCGACTTCTATCCCCACACAGTGGATATTGTTGTCTTCGGCATCCTTAGCGGAGATAAGCGGTTGGAGATCCCTGGGGTGGTGTCTCATCACCCGAGAATAGGTCACCACCGCTGGTTGCTTCTGGATTCTTATTCTCTTCAAGGACTCTAACAAGACTTCGTTATTGATCTGGGGATAATCAAGCGGCGGCGGATGGATTTTGAAGCGCGACGGACTGGCGGGCATGTCGGCGGTGGTGGTAAAGGGTTTGGTCCAGACCTCTATGAGAAGAAAAGCGCCGAATTGGTCGGCGAGGGTACGGGCTATCTCCATGACCAGGAAGGAAGTTTTGTCGTGAAACTCCTCTTCGGAAGGGGCTATAAGATAAGAAGCTTCGCCCATGACCAGTTTCTCGTCACCGTCTGCTATTCCGGTTTGGGTGGAGGGTTTTCGATAGACACAGAGAAATGGTAGCTTCCTGTCTATGTGGATGCGTCCCGCCGGCTTTAGAGACCGACGAATTTTCTTGTTAACCCTAATCCTCTCCAATAACTCCCGGGTGAGGGTTTCGTCGATCTCTCTTCTAAGTTTCGGAGTGCGTTTCAGCAATTGCCAACTCGATTATTTGTTCTTTACGAGGAAATAGAGAGCGGTAACACCTGCCAGCATACCGCAGACGGTCAGAGAAATGGGGGCGCCGAACTGTTGCGCCCCCCAGCCAACTATTAAGCCGCCCACCGGTCCCAGACCGGAGATGATAATCATCCAGAGAGAAAGGACCCGGCCCCGGATAGAGTCATCTACTGCCAGTTGAATCAAAGAGTTGCTGCCGCTCAGTTGAATCGTGCCGCTGAAGCCCATGGCCAGTGCCACAATGCAGGCAAGGTAGAAATTGGTCAGATTGGAGAATGCAACCAGGGCGCAAGCCAGGGTGAGTGCGGCCAGTTTGATGTATCTTTTGAGCTGGGCTTGATCCTTGCCTTTGTTTGCCAGGGCGAGAGAGGCGAAAAAAGAGCCCGAGGCTGCCGCCGCCATCAGAGTACCGAAACCGCTCATGCCCATGCCATAGACGGACTTGGCGAAAACCGGCATGAGCACTATATATTGCATGCACAGAAGCGCGGTCACCGAGCCCAATAGGCAGACTGTTCTGATGTCTTCATTTTTTGCGGCAAAAGAGAGAGACTCTTTCAGGTTGAAAGATTTTTTGCCGTTCTTAGGCTTGCCGTCATTTTCCTGATTGACTTCGTTCAGCTTTGTAAGGGTCCAGATCACCACCAGGAAGCTGGCGGCATTCAAAAAGAAGCAGGTGGCTTCACCGTCGCGGTTACCCATTTGACTGACTATTATCGCCGCAAGTACCGGACCGAGAGTGCGGGCGGTATGGAAACTGGAAGAGTTCAGGCTGACTGCGTTGACCAGGTCTTTCTTATCGACCAGGTTGAAAGTAAATGCCTGTTTGACCGGCATATCTATGGCATTGGCCAGACCCAAGATGGTGGCGAGGATCATCACCAGCCAGATATTGAGTTGTCCTGTCAGGGTGAGCATCCCCAGAAGACCGGCCTGGAGGAGCATGATTACTTTTGTGGTAATTAGAATACGGCGTCGGTCGAAGTGATCTGCCACCCAGCCCCCTAGAAACCCGAAAAATATAATCGGCGATTGTCTCAGGAAGCTGACCAGACCAAGGTCCATAGGAGAGTTGGTGATGTCGAAGACAAGCCAGCTAATCGCCGTCAATTGAATCCAGCTTCCGCAACTCGATACTAACTGGGCGATGGCATAGTTTCGGTAGTTGGCGTTCTTCAGAGAGCGAAAGGTGACCAGGGTCCAGGACGTCAATCCCTGGGGGACAAGCACCTGCATCTGCACTCCGGCTTTATTCTTCAATCTGGATACCCACTGACCGTTGCCTGTAGTTTCTGCCAATTCTCCCGAGTCCTGCCTCAACTCCCCGAATATAAAAGCATTGTACCTTTCGAGTACCTTGCGAGCTTGAAATTTAATCTGATTTGACCCTATTTATCAGTTCACAGGCACTACTATTTGTGCTAAAAATCAGGGTCAAATGGAAGGACTTTCAACTCGCTGTTCCTTGCCATAAATAATGCTCTTTAGCCAGAGGTCGGGTGCCATGTATTCACTGTGGTTGCAGATTCTGAAAAACCTGACTCAAGCTGGTCAGAAATCTGTCGAAGTATCGCCCGGCGAAGGCGATATGATCAACTTCGCTCCGGAAGTCGAAGTCGAATTCAATCAGGAAAATGAGAGCTCCGAATCTTATATGGATCCGGAGCATCTCGCGCTTATTCAGATCAACAGCTGCGGCCATGTAATCGCCAGCTAGCTTTCAGGCTTTTTATAGCGTACACATCTCCACATTGTCGAAGTTTCGCTGATAGAACTTCATGTAGTCTACCTTTCTTTCGAGGGCCTCGATTACGGCGTGGGAGAAGTTCACTCCGGTGAATTTCTGGGCACTACCCAGACCACCGGGACTAAACACATTTATCTCCATGAGCTTGTTACCGACTATATCGAGACCGACCAGGAACATACCGTCCTGAACCAACTTGGGCCTGACTATCTCGGCCAGGTGCAACATCTCGTCGGTAATTTCGGCAGGAGCGATACTGCCTCCGGCATGGACGTTGGAGCGGATATCGTCTTCGGCTCCGATTCTTCTGAAGGCTGCATATTTACCTTTGTGCCGCAGGGGCAGTCCGTTCATCAAGAATAGTCTTGTATCGCCTTTGGCAGCTGCCGCTAGATATTCCTGGGCGATGACATAGCCGTCTTTGGCGATAGAGTCGACAATCTGGTTGAGGTTGGCCATGTTGTTCTTGTCCACCAGAAAGACTCCCTGGCCTCCGGAGCCCTGGAGCGGTTTCAGTACTATTCTGTCGCCTTCTTCTTTGGCAAACTCTTTGATCGCTTTTTTGCTTCTTGTAATTATGGTTCTGGGTCGAACTTCCTCTGGAAATAGCTGGAAGTACATTTTGTTCATCGCTTTGGCAAGACCGTTGGGATCGTTCAAGACGATGACGCCATGTCTCATGGAAACTCTGCCGAAGTTGATGCCGACGTTCTGGGCCCATTGCCTGGAGGCAGGCTCCTTGGCCGGGTCGCTGCGGAGAAAGAGGACATCGAAATCGTCCACCACTATCTCTTCCAGCTTGGCTTTATTGCTCTGGATCTCTTTCAGGTAGATCTCGGACGATTTGTACTGGTTTTTGGGTGCGTGTCTTGCCACCGCCATAATCTTGTTGTCTTTGTTGTACTTGAAGTCGTCGGCGCCTATCACCCAGGCTTCATGACCGCGGTTGATGGCGGCCATGGCAAGGCGGTTTGTTGTATATCCGACTTCCTCGGTCATTACGTCGTTTACGAATAATGCCAGTCTCATTTTCTGTCCTTATATTGGTTTCCTGGTGACCCGAATTTTGAGTTGAATTATATAGGGATTGGATATTTTTTTCTCGGATTGTAGAGGCTACTAGACCAGCTTGAGAAATATTTATCCGTTAGAACCGGTGGCATCGGGTGAATAGAATTAACCTCGACCCTTTGGACTATCTATATTAATTTCTCCCTGCTTATGTTTAAATCAAGTATCCAAGGGATCGGTTTGCGAAGATTGCAAATATTTCAATGGTGGCGCGAGAGAAACACAGAGTCGGTACAGCTTCCATACTGCGTAAAGCGATCGTCGCACTACCGGTAGTGTCAGCTCTTTTCTTCCTTGTCCATGATTTTTGCCAACCGGCAGCCGCTCAAATCGAGAAAAAAGAGAGTGCCTTTCTTTCTATGAAAGTCGAAGGCAAGGAAGAGGACGGTAGCGAAGTCGTCAAGGACAGTGCCGATCTCAATATGTCCGGATTGCCTCCTATTCCGGAGTCTCTAGCCAACAAGCTCAGTCGTTTCACCAACTTTCGCTCTGCCACCATAGCCGATTGGCATCCTCTCAGCGAGACGATGCTAATCATCACAAACCTCTGTCAGAATACTCAAGTACACCAGGTCTTGATGCCTGGCGGTGCCCGCTTTCAGCTGACCTTCGAGAAAGACAACGTCCTCTGGCTCGGTGCCACCGCCAAGACCGCCTCTTATGACCCCATAAAAGGGGACTTTTTTATTTTCAGTAAGAGCCGCGGCGGAGATGAGAACAATCAGAATTATCTTTACGATTTCAAAAGCGGAAAAATCAGCTTGCTTACCGACGGTAAGTCTCGCAACACACCGGGAGTCTGGTCTAATTCCGGAAGACTTCTAGCCTATGAGTCGAACAGGCGCACCGGCCGCGATATGGATTTGTATCTTGTCGACCCCAGGGATAAGTCCACCGACCGGATGTTGACCGTGGTCGGCGGCGGCGGTTGGACCATTCTGGACTGGTCGCCTGGTGACAGGCACATACTGGTGCGCAAACACACTTCGATTCTGGAGAGTTATCTCTGGTCTTTTGATGCAACCACCGGTAATGCAACTCTGCTTTTCCCCAAGACAGGCTTGGAGCGTATTGCCTACAAGAACGCACAATTCTCTAAAGACGGTAAAGGGCTCATTGTTCTTACAGATAAAGATTCGGAGTTTTTGCGCCTTGCCTATGTCGATATCGAATCCGGTGTGCATCAGTATCTCTCGCCGGCAATTAATTGGGATGTGGACAAGTTCTCGATGTCTAAAGATCGCAGCAAGTTGGCCTTTACCATGAACGTGAACGGCTATAGCCGACTTTATATCTATGATATCGAGAGCAAGGTCAGTCGCCACATCGGCAATCTGGGCGATGGCATAGTTTCATCCCTACTCTGGCACGGAAACGGTAACGAAGTAGGTTTCTCTTTCAGCTCCCGCACCTCTCCCCATGATGTCTATTCTCTCGATGTGGAGACCAATGTCTTGAGGCGCTGGACTTCGAGTGAAACCGGTGGTATCAACCCGGAGACCTTCGATGTTCCAGAGTTAGTGCGCTGGAGAAGTCCTGATCAAGTCGAGTTCTCCGGCTATATGTACAAGCCCAAGGAAGGAACGCATCCGGGCAAACGACCGGTGATCATCTATTTTCATGGTGGTCCTGAAGGACAGCATCGTCCCGGTTTCATCGGTCGCAACAACTATTTGATCAACGAACTCGGGGTGGCCATGGTCTTTCCTAATGTGCGGGGTTCGACCGGATATGGCAAGACTTTCTTGAAGCTGGATGACGGACTGTTACGCGCCAATGCCTACAAAGACATAAAGACCGTGCTCGATTGGGTCAAGACCCAGGAGGATCTGGATCCGGAGAGGGTTATGTTAATGGGCAGAAGTTATGGTGGCTATATGTCGCTTGCCGGAGCTGCTCTATACAGCGACTCGATTCGCTGTGCAGTAGACGTGGTCGGACCCTCCAATTTAGCCACCTTTTTGCAGAACACCAAAGGCTACCGTCGCAATCTCCGGCGCGCCGAATATGGTGACGAGCGGGAGCCCAAAGTGCGCAAGTATCTGGAGCGCATTGCTCCGTATAATAGAGCCAGTCAGATCAAGAAACCGCTGCTTATTATTCAGGGAGCCAACGATCCCAGGGTTCCGGAAAGTGAATCGAGCCAGATGGTCAAGCGTATCAAGAACCATGGTGTACCGTTGTGGTACCTGGTCGTCAAAGACGCCGGCCATAGCTTTCGCAAGAAGCCCTTGATAGATGCTCAGTTTTTCACCATTGTGATGTTCGTCAAAAAGTATCTGCTTCCCGAAAAGGAAGTCGCTGTTGTGGAAGCCGGGGCTTAAGCTCGGTCTCAGTCGCCTTCGCCCAGATCTTTCTTGGTCATATAGCTGTCCATCTCCGGATCATCTTCCTGGTAGCTGGTGGTAAGGATAGAGCGGTCTTCGGTGCCGCATGCACTGCATGCTACCATATGGGCCCGGGGGACGATGTTGAAGATCTCGCATATGTTGCAAAAGTACTCCCTGGCTGCTTCGAGCAGGTCGAATTTAGAAACTTGCATCTTGGTGTTCCTCTGTTCTAATTTTTGGTTTGTTTTGATAAATTGGTCGTTTCTTCAGTTCAGGCGATTCTGAAATTCAGGGATCTCAGATATTGACTTGATGCCTGGGCTCTGGCTGCCACCAAAGGATTTGTGTCTTTCTCCAGTTTTCCCAGGATGTCGGTAGCAATCCAGGGCGGTGAGCTCGCCAGGGTATATCTCACTTCCGGGGAGGGGTCGTCGGCCAACCTGACCAGGACGTCGACGGGGGTATTATCATTCTCTGCTACGGCGATTCTTACCTCTGGGTTTCTGTCGGCGGATAGTCTTTCCAGCACATCCAGGGGGCTGTTTTCGTTCTCCGCTACGCGTTTGCGGACCTCCCTGTTCTTGCTCCTGGATAGCTGGCGGAGCTCCATATCGTCCATGCTCTTCCTTGCTCTCAAAAGATCTCCATTCGTTTTGAGGAGTTTCATAGTCCTTTTCCCTCCTGGAGCTTGATAGAAAGGAGAGTCGACGCTTATATGCTAACTCTTCCAATACCCACTAATTTATGATTTATCACGACTGGTATTGCATGTGAAGTTAAATATGGTACCGAACAGATTAAATCTGTCAGTGAGCCTCGACCATTGAGAGTCCCCCGGGACATCGCATCTGGTGGCTCGAATCTTGCTCGAATCTTACTCGACCCTTGCTGGAATATCTGGGCGCCGGCTCCGGACTCGAGTCGAAAGGCGCTTGACAACCTTGTCTATTAAGAGCTGTTTGTATCCTGTCGCCGGACTTGCAAAGAGGGTGTGGCTGCTAACCCTCATCAATAAAGAGTTTTAGGAATATGTAAGAGCTCTTAGCTACTCTGTCCTTCAAATTAGTGGAACTAAATTGAAAAATGAAAATGATTATCGTTATACTGGCTTCATGAACATAAAAGCGATCGATTGTTGTGGAAGCAAGTGCGGCTCCGCCGGGCAAGATTCCGGGTTGAATTCGGGCTCTAATTTGAGCGCTCACGCAGAGAAACAACCTGGACCGACCAGGGTGCTGGATCTTCTCGGCATCCTCGCCGCTTTTGTGTGCCTGATTCATTGTCTGGCTCTTCCGGTGGTGATGACCTTTCTGCCGACATTGATCCACCACCATTCCCATGACGACTCCACCCATGTCATCCTAGCCGGATGGGTGCTCTTATTTTGCCTGACGGCGATTGTGCCTGGTTTCGTCAAACATGGCTATCGCCGTATTTTGCTTTTGATGGTCATCGGTCTATCGGCGGTGTTGGCAGCCACCTTCCATTCCCAGGTCGGGCTGGCAGAAAGCGTCGAGATACCTCTTATAACCATGGGCAATCTTCTGATTATCTCTGCCCATCTTTATAACCGCCGTTTGCTCAAAGCGGTTTCCTGAAGCGCTTATTTGCTCGTTATTCGTCCAGTCTTTTATATTTTGCCGGTCGCTCACCGGTGATAATGCCTATTACCAGCATCACCAGGCCTCCCCAGATAGCAGGAAGCCAGCCGTTTATGGTCAGAAAGTGGGGGATGAGACCGGCGAGGAGCTTGAGACAGACCGCCGGCAAAAGCCAGAAACCTAATAACCATACAGGAATGAGAAATAGAATAGCCAGACCGAAGGTGCTGATGGCGAGAAGGGCCGAAAGCGTTATCGCCAGCCATTCTACCAGCCATACTAATAAAGTGAAGAATAATCCGGCACCGATCGCCTGGATGAAATTGCCATGAAAACTTATACCGTCAAGCATCGGCAGAATGTAGTCGATGGCGGCGGCAAGCAGTACCAGTCTAAGTATGAATCTTTTCATGACACTGTCATCTTAGCAAATATAGGCTTTGTTTTGGTTCCAGGTGAAGGCGAAGTCTTTTTCTATTTAAGTAGAAGAGCTAAGCACATAGCATCCATCTGTCGATTGAAACCGCTTTCACCAGAATGTTTCATCCCGATGGCCGATATCAACAAGTTCAATCTCTATCAGAATTTCTGTAGGAATAAGCGATGGGAAGGTGATTTGTAATGACAGCCAGAACAGAGACTTTGAAGCGAAAAATGAAAACCGTAGATAAATCCGCCTATCTCGGCAGATGGAGGAACCAGCACGGTTCCGAACTCAATATTGTCGATATCGAGGTCGACCCTTCCGGTTATGAATTGCGAGGTACTTTCAAAACCGGTGTGGGGGCGCATGATCCCGAAGAGGAATTTCCGGTCTGGGGATTTCTGTCGAAAAAGCTGATTACCTTTTCGGTCAATTTTTCTAGACATGGCTGCCTGACGGCCTGGACCGGGCAATATCGCGATGACGGAAAAGAGCCCGTGCTCGAGACCCTCTGGCACCTGACCAGGGAATTGCCGGAGAAGGGGGGCGATGAGAAGGACCGTGTCTGGACAGGAATCTGGACCGGTGCCGATACATTTTGCAGGGTCAAAAAAGAGGACAGTCATAGAGATCTCACCCTATTCGATCGGCCGGTTTCGGCTCCGTCTTATCCTTTTAAGACTTCGTTGAAATAATCAGCGCTTCAATTTTTTCATCCTTTTGGATACGTCTTCGATAAGGCTGTTTAATTGGTTGTCACTATCGAGTCCGTCGTCTTCGATTCCTGTGAAGCTTTTGATGGTCAACTTTACATCGGGGCGATATCTTGTGAAATTCTGAGTGCCTGGATAGGTAAGTTGATTGGCAACCAGGGCGACTATCAACAGCTTAAGACTCTTTAGTTTTGTTAGCTCCATCAAGCCTTTGTCTGAGATCTTCGAATCGTTTATATCCAGTCTCTTCAGGGGCATCTTGAGAAGATAGGGAACATAGGAATCATCAACTTCAGAATTGGAAAGCCGCAGAAAGGAGATTGTCTTCGATTCAGACAATTCTGCCATATCATCTATTGTGATTGGCTCGGAATGTCCGAGATCCACCGTGGTCAGTCCTTTCTTATGCGCTACCATCTTCACTGCATGTGGTGGCAACGGATGAATATATCTGAGCTCCACCGCTGTTAATACAGGAGAGCTAAGTATGTATTCTATAGCTTTATCGGTAAGCTTCTTAGAGCTATGAATTTTGGCTTGATCGAGCTGTCTGAATCGGGTCATCTCCCTGGCGCCGGCTTCATCGAATATCTCGGAAGCTATGCAGATAGAGATGATATTCTCAGGCAAATATTTCAAACCCCAGCCCTGGATCTTTCCTGGAGTCGTTTTGAGATATCTGAGCTGGGGGTATTTCTCCAGTTCTTTGAAATCCTCATCGGACATGTTTGTGCCTACAGTTGATCTTCCACCCCGTCCCATTTCCCAGCTTTTCTCATCAAGCCCCAGTTCATCACCCAGTACATGATCGACGTCTTTGCCGGCCGGTAGGCTTTTGTAGGTGGTTTTCTCTTCGAAATCCGAGGGGGCTGAAACAGCGTTCTTTCGAGCGGCATGGTTTAGATAAAAATATAGACCGGTAGGCACGACTATGAGCACACAAACAAGAGATAACAGTGTGATAAGAGATTTTTTCGATTTCCTTTTCGCCTGATGAAAGTCTGTCCGGCTCAAAGTCTCTGCCATAGCAAGGTCCTCTATCTCGAGCAGGGCAGTGCGAAATTCAAGGGCGTTCTGGTATCTGTCCTCTTGCTCTTTGGCAAGTGCCTTATGCACGACCTGGTCTATGTCGGGTACAAAAGAGTCGCCCATAAAACTCTTAAGAGAAGGTGGTGACTCGATGGCGTGCATGGCGAGCGTGGTGAGAGGCGTCTCGCCTTCGAAGGGGGGGCGGCCTGCCAGGCATTCGAAGAGCACACAGCCCAGAGAATAGATTTCTGATCTGCTGTCATAGGGCTTGCCCAGACCTTGATCCGGGCTCATGTAGAAAGGCGCGCCGACAGGCGAGCTAGAATCTATCGCTTTCTGGTTTTCTGAGTCTGCTTCGACGTTGAACGCTTTTGCGATGCCAAAATCGATAATCTTTACTTCGTTGATATCTTCCGATCCTTCGGTGAGCAGGATATTGCCGGGTTTGATGTCTCGGTGAAAGATACCGTTGGCGTGGGCATAGGAGATTCCTTCGAGAATGTCCTTGAAGATCGCCTGAACAGAGCGGATATCCATTCTGCCTGTCTTTTCCAGCTTCGTTTCGAGGGACTCTCCCTTGATGTATTCCAGCACCATATATGGTATGCCAGAGTCCGAGGCTCCGAAATCCAGAAGTTTGACTATGCAAGGATGCTCCAGTTTGCTGGTCGCCCGCGCCTCTTCGTGAAAAGCGATGAGCTGGCTCGGGACAAGGTTGCGCAGCATCTTCACCGCCACCTTTTTATTTAGCATTCTGTCCCGGGCAAGATACACCGAACCCCCAGTGCCCATGCCGAGGTGCTCCAGGGGTTTGTACCTTTCATAGGGGAAGCCGTCGATGGCCTCTTCGAGCTCTACTTCTGTCTCCTCTTCCAGAGGCTGGGTAAGCTCCTGGACAGCCTCTGGGTCCATGGCAAGCTCTTCGGGAATCTCCGGTCGAGCACACTGGCATACGTCTGAGCGAAAAATAAACTGGGTGAGCGAGCCGGAGCGACCTTCGTTGATGCGCTTGCCACAACTTTTGCAGAGTTTTACCGGGATTGCCTGGGCGGCTTCATCGACAGGTGGGGGTGCCACATCGCAAGTACAGGCCGCAATCCACTGAGTGAGGCTCCCGGAGCTTCCGCTCTTCTTAGGGTTTTTGCAAATGGGGCATATCGCCGTATCAGACATGAACTAATTATAAAACTATTGAATCTCGGCGATTCGTTTTTTATTTCTTTTGATCTCCAGAGGCTCATTGCTGATGATTCTGGTCTCGTAGAGAAAACCACTTGGTAAATGGATGTTGAAGAGCTTGGTCAGGGCTTTGTCTATTTCTTGATCGTCTTCTTCGTTAGGCTTGAGGGCATTGCGCAACTCAGACAGCAGCTTGCGCATCCGGATATATTTTTGTTTCTCGAACTTCTCTTTTTCCTTCTCTTCTTTTTCTATGGTGTTCTTAAAAGTAAGGCGCGGCATCTCCATATACTCCCTTGGTGACAGACAGGACGATCTGCCGGATATCTCAGCGATATCTTTTGTGCCGCTTTTGGTCATAAAAGTGCACTTCTGGTCTGGTCGTTCCTGGTTGGACGAAAAAAACATTATAGACAAATGTCGGTCGGGATCGACTCTGGGATCCATACGAGGTCCTAAATAAAGTTTTACGTGGAAGCAGCCGACAATGAGCGAATCTGTTCGTAGTGATACTACTGGTGGTGAATGCTTCAGTGGTTGGTTTTGCTTTCTCTTTGATTGTCTTTATCGTACATATAGCGGAAGAATTCGTCGAACTTCTTTTGATTGACGATGATCTTGCTTTGATCCGTGTCGTGGTATTTAGCCAGGGGAAGAGTCGGTTTTACATCAGGATTTTTGATTTTTTCTATTTTAGAAGTGGAGAGCAGATTGATCATGTTCTTCTCCTGGTTGTATTTCATGCCGAAGCCATAGCTATTGTCACGGCAAAATTTGCTCAATTTCAGTGGAAAGTTCTTCGAGCGGGGGGCGTCGAAGACTGCCTGGGCAAAGGCTGTAACGTAGGGATGGGTCTGAATCTCTTTTGAGACTATGTATCTGGCGAAATCATGATTGCTCAGGTATTTAGGATTGCCCCGGGCATCGGTCTGAGTTATTAGATATACGATGGATGGGTGTTTGGCATAGAGAGCATCGCTCAATCTGGTCTGGGGCAGGCGCCTGAGCGAGCTATTATCATTGAGGCTCAATGGAGTCTTTATGCCTCTGGTGCTCCAATAGCTGAAAGGTTTTATCTCTATCAGCTTCTGTTTCTCGTTATAGAGAATCTGGTCCCATTTCGGACCATAGCAGGAGAAGGAGAAGTTGTTAGCTTCGAATACGATTTTGATGCCGTTGTTACTTATATAGGTGGTGGTCGGCCCCAGGTTATGGGTATTCTGTTTGAGCATCCAGCCGTGCTCTTCTGCCAGGACACCTGTGGGGCAGAGTCCTGTGAGGAGGACCATAATCGTCAAGAAGGGTTTCCGGTAGGCCATAGTACTATCCCCCCTGGTAATTCCATTTTAGCCAAAGTTGAAGAACTGTGGTGTTTATTTGCCGCTTTTGCCAATAGCTGGTGATATACTCAGACGATTATGAACAGAGAAAAAGAGATTGAGATTCTAGAGATCCTTTCTAGAGATTCCCGGCTCGGCGCCGAGAAAGTCGCCCCCATGGTCGATGCGACCGTCGAAGAGGTAGAGAACGCAATCGCCTCTTTAGAGGAGCGCGGCGTGATTAAGCGTTACAACCTGACTGTCGACTGGGAAAAGGCTGGTATAGAACGCATTGTCGCGTTCATCGACGTCAAAGTCGTGCCGGCTAGAGAGGTGGGCTTCGAGGCGGTGGCCATGAGAATCGCCCGCTATCCCGAGGTGAAAAGCTCCTGGCTTATCTCCGGTGGCAGCGACCTGAGATTAATAGTGGAAGCCAATTCACTCAATCAGCTCGCCAGCTTTGTGGCTGAGAACATAGCAACTATCGACGGTGTTACCGGAACCGACACCCACTTTCTACTGCGTAAGTACAAAGAGGACTATGCACTATTCGAGGAGCCGGACAAAGACAGCCGTCTGGTCATTGCACCGTGATTCTGAATTAGCCCATGAAAGATAAAACCGCTCAAAGAGATAGCGTCGCTTTGAAGCCATTGTCAGAGACGGCTGTATCTCTCCCTTTATCAGGCATCCGCAAGTTTTTCGATCTGGCTTCGTCCATGGAGGATGTTATCTCTCTGGGGGTCGGAGAGCCGGATTTTCAAACTCCCTGGGTCGGGCGCGAGACCGCTATCTATTCTATCGAGCGCGGTCAGACCACTTATTCTGCCAACCAGGGTCTTATCGAGTTGCGTCAGGAGATAGACCGGCGCTACCAGCGCCTTTATAATCTCTCTTTCGATCCCAAGACCGAGATCCTGGTCACCGTGGGTGCTTCCCAGGCGCTAGATCTGGCCTGTCGGGCCATTTTGAACCCGGGCGATGAAGTGCTTCTGCCCGAGCCCTGTTTCGTCGCCTATAAACCTATTGTTCTGCTTGCAGGCGGCAAGCCTGTCACCATCCGCACTGATTCCGCCAGTGATTTCGCTTTCTCTATCGAAGATTTAAAAAAGGCTTCCTCTAATAAGACCAAGGCGATTCTAATCGGTCATCCGTCCAATCCAACTGGTGCTTCGTTATCTCGAGAGCTGCTCGAAGATCTGGTTCGCTTTGCTGAGGAGCGAGGGCTCTATATCATCAGTGACGAAATCTATGATCGACTGAGCTACGATGGTGACCATACCTGTGTGGCCGGTCTTGATGGTGCCAGGGATAGAACCGTGGTGGTAAACGGTTTTTCTAAAACCTATGCCATGACCGGCTGGCGTCTTGGCTATGCGCTTGCGCCCCGAGCAATAATCGAAGTGATGACAAGAATTCACTCCCATACCATGATGTGCGCTCCGACCCCGAGTCAAAGAGCGGCGGTGGCTATTTTGAAGAGCGGCGATCAGTCCGTCAACGATATGGTCATGCAATACAAACAAAGACGCAATCTCATCGTAGATGGGCTGAATAAACTGGGTCTGACATGCAGGCTGCCCGCCGGGGCGTTCTACGCTTTTCCCTCCATTCGCTCCACAGGCTTGTCTTCAGAAGATTTCGCCCGGGAGCTGTTATTGAGAGAGGGAGTGGCGCTGGTGCCCGGAAGCGTATTCGGTGAATGCGGCGAAGGTCATGTCAGATGCTCTTATGCCACCAGCACCAGAAATATCGAAGAGGCTCTCTCTAGAATCGGAAAGTTCCTCTCCTCTCTCTAGTTCAATAGCGCTTCAAGCTACCGAGGCTTTGCCTTTGATTAATTCTGCATTGAGGTTGTCGTGCACCAGATTCGAGGCGAAAGCTCCTTTCAGGCTATCTATCAAACAGGAGATTTTGGTATCGGAGAACTCGATTTTTCTCGGCGAGATCTCTGCCTCTTTCAAGGTGCGCACCAGTTTGTTCAGGGTCTCTCTGGAAAGCGCTCTTCCTATAATAGAGAGCTTGGCCAGATCGACATCGATGGTACTGGATGCAGCGCCGCTTTCCTCTTTTAGTTCGGCGACGGCGTTTTTAAGTCGGTCGATATCTTTGTAGCCGATGTAAGCTTCCAGGCATAAGCTATTGCAATTGCTGCCATCGCCATCTTCTACGTATTCGCTGACCGAATAGATAGTCAGGTCATGGTTATCTGCCAGGGAAGAGAGACGACCTATTAAGTCGAAGCTTTGATCTGCTCCTTTTATCTTTAGACAAGCCTCTTTCTGGCTTATCGCCACACTATAAGAATTTGAAACGCGTTCCATTTTTTCTTCCTTTACTATTTTTGTCCCCGGACATTCCGGTTTGAATGTGTTTCTTACGTTTATTTGAATCTCGTACTGCTCGGCAAGCTCGACTGCTCTTGGATGAATCACCTGGGCTCCGGCATAGGCTAACTGAGTCGCCTCTTCGTAGCTGGTCACTTCTTTGAGAGAAGCCGATTTCACTTTATTAGGATCTGCTGTGTAGATACCGTCCACATCGGTGAAGATCTCGCAGACTGGAGCCCCGACACAGGCTGCTATAGCCACCGCGCTGGTGTCCGAGCCGCCCCGACCAAGGGTGGTGACCTCGCCTTTTTCGTCTATACCTTGGAAGCCTGCCGCTATCAAAACATCGCAGTCATTTAATTTAGCCAGAAGCGCCTCTTTGTCTATGTCTAGAATGCGTGCTTCGGTATGGCTGCTGTCAGTACAGATGCGGAGCTGCTGCCCGGTGTAAGCTCGGGCATTGATACCACGCTCTCTCAGTTTTATGGCGAGCAAAGAGATGCTCACCTGCTCACCCGAGGCAAGCAAGAGATCGAGCTCTCGCTTGTCGGGAACGGCAGAACATTGTTTGGCCAGGCGAAGCAGATAGTCGGTGGTGTCACCCATGGCGGAGAGCACCACCACCTTTTTGTCGGCTGAGTCTGCTTCGATTATGCCGGCGACATGGCCGATTCGGGCTACGCTCTTAACCGAGGTGCCACCGAATTTGAGAACACTAATGCTCATTTACAGCCTCCTGCCGCAACCAGCTCTTTCTTCACTCCAGATTCTTGAGATTTAGGCAGAACCGCCTCCAGATCTCTTATAAGATCTTCGGTCTCTTCCAGACCGACGGATAGCCTTATAAGACCGTCGACGATACCGCTTTTCTCTCTTATCTCTTTGGGAATCGGTTTGTGAGTCATGGAAGCGGGCTGACAGATAAGCGATTTGACTCCGCCCAGGCTCTCGGCAAGCTGGAACAATTTTGTATTGTTCACCACATGGGCTGCCGCATCATGACCACCTTTCAGAACACAGGCGAGCACTCCGCCGAATCCTCTCATCTGTGTCTTAGCAAGATCATGCTGGGGATGGGAGGCAAGACCCGGATAATAGACCGATTCTACTGCCGGATGATTCTCTAGAAATTCGGCGATGGCCTGGGCGCTGCGCTGGTGCTCTTTTATTCTAGCCGCCAGGGTCTTGAGGCCGCGCAATACAAGAAAGCAATCGAAGGGACCCGGGACTGCACCGACGGCATTATGGTTGAATTGCAGATCTTCATAGAGGTCATCCCGGTCGGTTATCACCGCACCACCGATAACATCACTATGTCCGCTGATGTATTTGGTGGTGCTGTGGATGACGATGTCGGCTCCAAGCGTTAGCGGCTTTTGAAGATATGGGGTGGCGAAGGTATTGTCCACCACAAAGGTCAAGTCGTGGGCTTTTGATATGGCGCCAATCGCTTTGATATCGGCCAGTCTCAACAGTGGATTGGTGGGGCTCTCCACCCAGATCAGTTTGGTATTCTCTTTTATAGAGTCTTCGAGCACTTTCAGATCCCGGGCATCTACATAGGTGAACTCGATGCCGAAGCGTCTGTAGACCTTTTCGAACAGGCGGTAGACCCCGCCGTAGACATCTTCGCCGCAGACGACATGGTCGCCGGAAGAGAGAGTATTGAGCACGGTAGAGGCTGCCGCCAGACCAGAGGCGGTGGCGAGAGCGTGCTTGGCTCCTTCCAGCTCTGCCAGGGCGGTCTCCAGGGCGCTTCTTGTCGGGTTGTGAGTGCGGGCATATTGATAGCCTTTGTTTACTCCCAGCTCTTCTAATACGAAGGTAGCTGTTTGAAATATAGGGGTGATCAGGGCGCCTGTGGTGGGATCGGCATCCTGACCGGCATGGATGGCGCTGGTGGCGAAGGCGTAAGAGAAGTTGTCGGTACAGGTGTTATTGTCGAGTTGGTTGGAATTAGCTGTCATTTGAAAGGTCCTCTGGAATGCTGTTAGTTACGGTGTCCGGGGTATTGGGGTAAAAAAAAATCGCCCTCCGGGAGAAGGGCGACATCTGCGATATTTCTGCTAATTGATTCAGTTCTTAAATCAGCAACTCACACGCAATGTCTCCCCTCTTTTGGAGGGCATCGACATAGCCATGGTGGTGGTGGGTTGGATTTGAATAAGCATGCTCACCATTATCGACATATCCGGGGCAATGTCGATACCCGGGGCGGTCCTTGTTACAAAGGCTGCTTTCTCTCAGTTTATTCCAGTGCCCTAAAGCGTAGTCGGGCTCTCTTTTGACGGGCGCAAGCCTTTTGTAACGGAAAGAGTTCTTTATTGCGACCATGTCATAATAGGTAACGCCTCTGTAAGAATGCCCTGTGCCTGCATATATAGGTAGGAGCAATACCGATGAAACCGACTTTCGAGAAGACCGATCTGGAGAGCATCGCTCACCTGAGACATCAATATTTAGACGAGTTGCCCTATTCCCAGGAGTACTTTCTAGAAGAGAAAGTCGCCCGGGGCGAGCCCAGTTTTATCTATATAGATAAATCTCGGGCGGGTTATTTCATAGTAAGCGAAGAAGGAGTATTGCTGGAGTTCTTTCTGAGCAGCCATTTCAGAACCGCCGCAGAAGAGATCTTTCTTTTTGTTCTCGAGCACACCGGGGTAAAGCAGGTCTATTGCAAGTCTTTCGATAGCCTCTTGCTCAAATGCTGTCTCAGGGCGAAGCTATCTTATGAACCAGGCGGAATTCTGTTTCGCGACTATTCACCAAACTTTGCAACTATGGGCGGTGCCGGAGATTTGCATGTCCGGCAGGCTACTATGGACGACTTCGAGGCTTTGCTGCCTTATGAAGATCTTGCAGAAGACAGAGAAGAGCTGGAGCGGATGATCCGGGGAAACAACCTTAATCTCTTTTATCTAGATGAAGAGCTAATCGGCTGTGGCTATATCTTTCATATTGTGGAGAGCAAGAACTTCTACGATATCGGCATGTGGGTCCATCCAGAGAAGAGGGGACGTGGCCACGCTCGGGCGATAGTGAACTTTCAAAAGCGCTACTGTCTTGAGAATGATCTGGTGCCTGTGTGCGGATGTGCCGCAAATAATGTCGCTTCGAAGAAAGTGCTTGAGAGTTGCGGCTTTATCTCTCGCCATGATCTGATTTTTTTCAATACACAAAAATAGTTAGATAAGCTTTCTTGCTCTTGCCAGCATCCGTTCGCTGTAGGCGTCGGCGACATCCAGTCTGCCGCGATATAAGGCAAGAACAGTTAGTTTGTTCAGAGAATCGAGGCTATCTTCTTTTATCCATTCTTTCTCCAGTCGTCTCAATAAGAGCGCGCGACCGAGCAAGAGCGAGATATAGATGGCGATAAGAGGAAAGAGACATTCATCGAGTTTTCCTAACAGGTTCATTCTCTGGTGATGGATGAACTCCTGCCG
>CAZCBH010000012.1:37635-87874 GCA_964496875.1 uncultured Candidatus Obscuribacterales bacterium
CCAGACCGCCCAGAAAAGGCAGAATGTGCTCAATACGAGTATCCTGATTTTAGACAAGGCTTGGGCTCGCTCCGGCAGGGTCTTTATCAGTTATTCCCCGAAGCTGTGCTTATTAGATTAGAATAGAACAATATCGATTGAGGACTAATTCTTTGGTGCGCAACAAAGCAGTATTGAGTTTTGTAGTTGCTTTGATATTAGCGGCGGTGCTGCCTGTCTATGCCGCTTTTGCCGAGGACTCTGACCAGCGTGACTTGTTGGATGATGGTAAGTGGGCAGAGGCTGTCTCTAGCTATGACAGAGTTTTGAAATCGAGCCCTGATGATGTTATTGCTCTCAATAATCGTGGTTTTGCTTTGCATAGGCTGGGACAGTATCAAAAGGCTATATCAGATTATGACCGGGCTCTTTCAATTCGTCCGGACTGGGCGGTGGCCTTGAATAATCGTGGACGTGCGCTTCGACATCTAAAGCGTTTTGGCGAAGCCCAGGTAGATTTCACTCGCGCTATAAAAGCTGCACCGGATGATGTGCATGGCTGGAACAACCGTGGCAGAACCTGGGCCGATATGGGCGAATACAAACGCGGCGTTCTAGATTTGAGCAAAGCAATCCGTCTGGACCCGAAATATTCTTACCCTTACTACAATCGGGGTATCTGTTATCGTGCTCTAAAAGAGCACAAGAGAGCCGACCAAGACTTTGGAATGGCCCTCAAGCTTGGCTATCCAAAAGAGCGATAAGGCGATTGAACGTAGAGCTGATTTCAAACGAATAAGGAAGGTAGTGTCTCTTCGGCCGGTCCCAGGACCTCTCTATCGAAGGCCCGATTCGGCGGATTCATGGCTTCCAGATTGACCAGCACCGTATGGGCACCGGCATATTTTGCCCACTCGACAAAGTGAGCGGCAGGGCTGACCGTGCCGGATGTGCCCACAGCAATAAATAAGTCACAGTCTCTAAGCGCTTTTTTCGAGAGCCATTCTGCTTCTGCCGGGAGCATCTCGTCAAATAAAACTATATCGGGTCGAAGCGTCGCCTCGCACCGCGGACAGTGAGGGACACTATCTGCATGGGATTCGATATCTCGGTATAGCGGCAGATCGCACTTGCCATCAGGAGGAGAGGCGGAGCATCTGGTTTTGAAAAGAGAGCCGTGCAATTCGACGACGCTTTTACTGCCTGCTTTCTGGTGTAGCTCGTCTATGTTTTGAGTGATAAGCGTGAACTTCTGAGCCGGTCCAATTTTTTCTTCGAGCTTTGCCAGGGCAAGATGGGCTTGATTCGCCTTTGCTGCATTCGCCTGCTCGCGGAATCCTCCCCAGAAGCGCCAGCAGCTTGCCGGATCTTCTTTGAAGCTTTGACTCCTCGAAAGTCTTTCCGTATCCGGATCACTCCAGAGACCGTTCGGTCCTCTAAAGGAGCGAAGACCGGAGGCGACTGAAATGCCGGCTCCGGTCAGGACTGTTATCGATTTATAGACTTCGAGTTTTAAGGGCATCTAAAAGGCTATAAAATCCCGTATTTCGGAAGGGCTAGCCTGATACTTCACAGGACTAGTTCTTATGTGGCGCCACCGGAACTGGAGCTGGAGCTGGAGCTAGAACTGGAACTGGAACTGGAACTCGAGCTTGAACTGGAGCTTGAAGTAGAACCGCCCTCCAGACTATCGTCGATGCCGTTGTTGTTCCTGTCGTTAGGATTGCCGCCTTTATTGCCGGCATATGCGCTGTTAACGCCAACAATTGCAAGCATGACCAGAATCATTAGTGCTACAAGCGCTTGGCGGCCGGCATTTTCGCTGTCTACTTTGTTGTTGATCATTTGAAAAGCTCTGCCCTTTACTAACTAAGAAAAAGATTATAGGTTAATGACATCCCTGGCTGTCAATTGAACCACAATACTTAGATTTACAACATTATCATCTTCAGCGTCGGCTTAGCAGCAGACTGACCATAAGTCCAAACAGACAAAGGACAATCGAAGGCAACCAGGATCCTAGAAAGGGAGTCAATTGTGAATTTTCTGCCAGCGATGTACATATCTGTTGCAGGACGAAATAGGTGGCTATCACTATTCCAGCATAAACAAATGCGGTGCTGCGACTGCGCCTGGCGCGCATCAAAGCTACTGGTGTTGCCGCCAGCACCAGTAAGACACAGCTTACCGGGTGGGAATAACGACGATATAGTTGAATGATCAGATCGGCAGGTGGTGATTGTTGCTTGCTTTTGTAGCTAGCAATTTCATCCCTGATTTGCTCCGTCGTCTTCGAAAGCGTGGATAGAGGACCAGCTTTAATGGCTTTGAATAACCCGGGATTTTCATATTGTAGAACTCCAAATCGGGCTACTCTATTTTGATGAGTGGTATTGAAAAAGTCGAAGTTTTGTCCTTCGGTCAAGCACCAAGAACCTTTGTTCCAGGTCCCTTTCTGCGCCCAGACTACTTTGACTGAACTTTTTTCTGTCAGATCTATCAGCAGTAGTCCATTGACTGATCTTCCTGATTCTTCTCCAAAACAGAAAATCTTTGTGATGTTGCCTTTGTCGTCCTTCTGTTCCAGTTTAAACCGGCCTGCAAATGGTTTTGCTGTTTTATATAGAGCAATGAGCGATAGTTTCTCGGAGAGAAGCCTGGTCTGGGGCGACACGTATTCGTTAAGTGAAAAGGTTATCAAAGCAGCTACTAAGCCAAACATTATATACGGTGCCATGATTCTCTTCATGCTGACTCCCGATACCAGGAGAGCTAGTATCTCTGAATCATCTTGTTGCCGAATCAACAGAAACATCGTAGAGAACAATACTCCAGCCGGTAGGCAGAAACTGATACCGGTTGGTATCTGCAGAAACATCACAGAAAGCACCACGCTGAACGGGAAGCCGAAATCATTCATCATGTTCATATAGGTCTGGAATTCTGCGGTGCCGAAAAAAATGCCCAGAATGGTCATTGACCCTATCACAAGGAGCTGAATAGATTCTGTGAAGACGTAACGGTCTAGTAACTTCATCAAAAGCTTCAGAAACTGAATCGTGTAAATAGAGTGATATCACTTTCAATAGGCACTTCAGCGGTAATGGCTGCAGCCTTTTCTCTGGGTGCCTGTCGAAGTATTCTGCCGGTTGAGTCGATTATGGCGGATGGTCCAAGGGTTGTGGCAAAGACGAATGGTCGGTGGTTTTCAACTGATCTCATAACGCAAAATGCGATCATTTGATCGCTCAAAATCGAATTGTAGAACCATCCTGTATAGCTACTGTCTACAAGAAGCTGTGCACCGGCACGGACATTGTCTCTAGAGATTGATGGATCTTCGCACTCAAAGCAAAGCATGGGACCGAGGATAACTTCTTTAAGCGGGAAGCAGACAGGTGTATTACCAGAGTCCGTCTCTTCATAGGTTTTGTTCGGTCCATATAAAATCCAGCCGAACGGTGTCTCTTTTACCCACTTTGGCGTGTATTCTCCAAACGGAACAAGATAGCGTTTGTGATAAACGATAGGTAGGGTTCCCTCAGCTTTATCCATCACAATCGCAGAATTGAAATGTCGCCCTTGATCGTCTATGTCGGTACATCCAAGAACCCAACTTTGATTTTGCTTCTTTGCCGGATCGGAAAATGGTTCTAGATGGCTGTAGGCTTTAGAGAAATTCACAGGAAAAGACCATTCTGGCCATACTACTATGCTGTTTTCCGGACAGTTTTTTGTCAGTTCCAAATACTTCTTGTGGATGATACCGGATTCGACTTTATGTATATTTCGGCACAAGTTCGGCTGAATTGCGCTTACTGTAATCTTCTTTTTCTTTGCGAGGTTGTTCTCTTCGGCAGCGATTCTCTGGTTGCCGAAGTTAATCACCGCGGTTAGAAGCAGAACTGATAGAGTCGTGTTGAGCAAGAGCGTCTTTAAATTCGGATACGTGAGGCACTTGATTTTATTGGTGCAAAAGCCAAGAATTCCCAGCAAAGTGAGATTTGCAAGAATCAGGCAGATGGTTATACCGGCGCCACCAGTGATCGATGCGAGTTGAATGAGAGGAAGTTGTCTGTACTGGCTATATTCAAGAGATGTCCAGCGTACACCGAGAAACTCGGGTGGATAGCATAGATACTCAATTACCACCCACAATAATGGAATAACGAGAAATCCCGGCATCAGCCACCGACCCTGATACTTGAGAGGCAGAAAGCCACCGGTCATAGGAATAGCTTTTACCCAGAGGCAAAAGATCGACCCCAGCATGCCTTTTAATGCAGCTATTATGAATAAGATCACCAGAACCGATAGTCCGGTTATCAGAGAAAAGATGCCTTCGAATAGTTCTTGTCTTACAGATAAGCAAAAGTTGAGGGCGACTAGATTGTAGCCGGTAAAGAAAAACCATCCCCTCACTCCTGCATACCAGGGCTCCCTTGCGGTAACTGCAAGGACAATGACCGGGGCGAATGCGCACCAGGCAAGATACCATTGTTCGATACCAGGAGCAGATAGTCCCAGTATCGCTCCCATCACAAGAGCCAGGAATCGACAGAATGCTTCGGACTGAATTGCAGTAGCCCATTTATTGGCGGGTGAAGGATTTCCGGATAAGGTCTTTTGTCCTGGTCTTTGCTCTATGGTTTCAATTGCTGAACTCAAGGTCAATTTCTCTTCTCCGTCAGGTTCAGATCAAACCGGGAATGAATCGGTATTTGACATGCCTACAGTATTCGACATAGTCTTTGTCAACTCTACTTAGATGTCTCTCTTCGGTGATTGCTCTTGTAACATAGAGGGCTATCCAGACTAAATAGTGACACCACATAGTCAGATTCGACCAGCTCAAATAAGCAATCACAAGACCCCATGCAATAAGTTTGCAGGAGTAGGCCGGATGTCTGACTATAGAATAGAGCCCGGATGAAACCAGACCCCGATGACAGAGGTTTGAAAAGTGTACATTCAAATTGAACGTAGCCACCGTGAACAACGTCAAGAATACAAGTATCAGAACCCTTACCGATACATCGACGATGTTGTCTACAGAAGCGGAAAAAAATGGTGATGCGTTTATCGGAATCAACGTACTGGTTATAACCCAGCAGGGAGGATAACAACATAAGACCGCCAGCCAGCCAACAATCGAGGTATCGACGGAGCGCACTTCGTTACCCAGCGATTTGCTTTCTATTGCATAGCCGAGGGTGGCGACAACTGTATCGAGCAGGTTAATAACCGCAAGCCAGATTATGTAAATCATCGGGAAGGAAGTTAAAAGCTCCGGCAGCTTTCCGGATGTAAAAATCGGTACCAGGTGATCTGCCTGGTTCGTTGCAACACTCAGCAAAAATGGAATGAAGATCAGTTTCACAATCCAGAAGAGGAGGCTTACTTTCTCTGTCGCATCTAGGCCGGGCTCGACGATTTTCCTCTGACGGGTAGTCTGGTGTATGACTCGAGCAATCTTGCCGAGTGCGCATATTGCATAGTAAGAGCGGTCGATAAAGAGGCTGGATTTGCCCTGAAGGGCTTGAATAGCAGCGAATAGCCATTGTCCGGCGAAAAGCAAGACTATTAGCCGTACGGCGGCAGGTGTGAGAGAGCCCTGGATTCCGGCTAGGACGACGCTTGCAATTACCGACCAGACTAATATGCTACCCAGGCTAAAACGCAGTTTGAGGCTGCCCTCAGAGGAAGTAGCATCATTTGACGCTTCTTGGTTGCGAGTTTTCGTTGGTTTGTGCAGGGATACAGGCATGGTTGATGTTCTAGCCGCCTGCTGGTAGTTGCCGGGGCATTTATAGGGCTTATCAAGATAACAGATCCTACCGGTCTCTTCGTCAAGGAATCTCCGATAAAGCATAGTTAATGCTCCATCAGATGGCGCTTCTAAGGGCTTAAATGTCGAAGCCGCTACCTTTGACGACGCAAGTAGATTGGCAGGCGGTGAGAGAGCTTAGAAGTATATATTGTTATATATGACAACTTGGTAAAGCTTGCTTGATAACATAACTGCAGCCCTCGGGAGCAGGGCTTTTTCAATATGAAGTCGAAATGAAATCGAAAGAGAGATGGCGATCTCGACAATGAGCAGAGCGAATCAAGCAGGTTTGATTAGACCTTTCTGGGGTCGGAGAATATTGCCTGGCTGCGTTTACGACGTGATGGTCTCTTTCTGGTTGGCCAATTGTCTTCTCTTTATTTTTGGTCTTGTCTTTGGTGAGCTTGCTTTCAGGCAAACAGCTATGATGGTGGGCACTGCGCTGATATTTCTTGCGCGGGATTATTTGTGGAGAGGAATTGCTTTTGGTAAGCACTTGCTCGGCTTGCGAGTCGTCGATACAAAGAGCGGCAAGGCTCCAGGTTTTATCCAATCGGTAGTGAGAAACTCTGTTTTGGCTGGTCCTGTCCTGCTCTACCTGATTTTTATTGATTTGCATTCTTGTCAGTACCTTACAGGTTTCGGGTTATTGACTGAATGTGTGAATGGCATAGCCTTTGCCTACCTGACCATCATCGCAGTAATAGAATTTGTTCTCATCGCTGGAGGCACCGGTCGCAGATTAGGCGACAGGCTGGCTGGAACGTCCGTTGTAAGCAGATTATAGAGTATTGAGAGGACCATGAAGAAGCCTGCTGAGCTACTGAAACATGGATCCGGATTCTGGGAGTCGATTCTTAGTCTGCTCATTCTGCAGGCCTTGCTTCTGAGAGCCTCAATTCCTTTTGTGGTGAATCCGGTTTATTTTGATGTTACCGATCCGATTCGTCACTTTAGATACGCAACCGAGCCGCTCTTCCTCAGTCCTATGGCCGTGATGGATGCGCCCCTCTATCAAATTTGGCTGACACTAATCAACAAGCTGACTGTCAGTGATGCGTTTCTTCTTTCTATTCACAGTGCGGTACTATCTTTGGTTACACCCTGGATCTGGTATCTCTTCTTGAAAGAAGCGCTTCCACAAGATAGGAGATTGGCACTTATAGGCTTCGCTATTCTTGCCTGGCTGCCATCCTGGATGGGTATCTTCAGTTATTTTATGCCAGAGACTATCTTGTTGCCACTTTTGGGATTGAGCTTGTGGGCAACCTATAGAGCGCGCTCAAATCCCTCTAACTCCAGATTGGCAGTCGCTTCTTTGTGCTGGACATTGGCTGTCCTCGGTAAAGTTGTGGTGCTACCTGCTGCAATTGTAGCCGGTTTCTGGATGGTATCAGGTAGTTCCGGTATCAAATGGAAGAAGGCTTTGATAATGATTAGTGTCGGTTCGATACTACTTTGTCCTGCCGCCTATCTGACTTACAGGGTGTTAAACATTCCAAGCCCCTTTGGATTCCCCGAAATGAACAGGATCTATTTCGAATCAGGCAAGAAGGCTGTCAAGGCACACTATACAAAGGATAGTGGAGCTAAGAAGTGGAATTATAATTTTCAATCACCGTCTGTCGAAAGCGAGCCGTTTTATCCTTTTAGTAACTGGACCAGCACCCGCAGCAAGACCGACGATGTTGAAATTAGCGTCGATCTTGATAAAGGATTAGAAGATTGGTTGAGGGAATCTCAAAAGAACAAAGGCGATTTGAGTCTGCATTTGCGGATGCTATCAGAGAATGCAATTATGATCCTCTTTGGCCGATCCTGGCCGGATGAGACCTCGCGCAAATTCTTGTTCGTCCCGCACGACTGGATGCGTTTCCTCTGGGCACCATTGGCGGTGATTGTTTTGGCTGGAAACTTGTGGGGGCTTGGCAAGCGTCGAAAAATGGAGCTGCTTCCAACATTGGTAACTGTAACGCTGATCTTTTTCTTCTGCTTGCCGGCTGCAGTGGGCGAAGGTCGTTACCGCAAGCCGTTAGAGGGTTTGTTGGTGGCAAATGCACTTTGGCTCGTTATGATGAGCCGGAAGAGGAAATCTGGATACGATGATGATTTTTTATTGATTGGCGGTCCGCTTCTCTCTGCGCAGAATCAGGAAACCTGCAATCAAGGCGCTTGCAGTAAAGGCAACTAGATCGGCCACCGGAATCATCTCTTTGTATTTGAACAGAGATGGCACGGTAAGCACCCCTCCATCCAGACTGACGATTAGGGCGGTCAGGTTGTTTGCCGCATGGATGCCGAGGGCGTATTCCAGCCCTTTTGTTTTAATCGTGATTACAGAAAGGAAAGCACCGATCCCGAAATAGAGCAGTCCGACCAGATAGGGATTTGACGCCATCTCGGGATTCCACATATGAGGGAAGAAAAAGAGGACTCCGTTCAAGATGGATAGAAACCAGATATTCTCTGAGATTTTCGCCGTTGCCTGCAAAATCCAACCTCGAAAATACAGTTCTTCTGCCGTGGTTTGCAGTGGTGTCATAATCAGCACCAGAGGAAGGTAGAGAAAGTAGCTGCTTGCCTCGAAGGTCCATTCATAGGTCTTGGGGCGAATCAGATAATCTATCCCGAATGCGGTCAGACCCAGCCCCAGCCATAGAAGAAAGCCAAATGCTATGCGAGACCAGCGAATCTTTTTTTGTGGCGATACGAGGGAGAGAACAGGTCTATTGTGAAGAACCTTCACACCGAACAGTACTGCGATGAGAAGAGGCATTATCGATAGATTTAGAGAAATATACTCAATAATAGGGTCGACGTTTTTGAGGTGTCCGAGGTCGTCGAATTCCGGCCACCCTTTGATCAGCAGTATCACAGAGACAAGATAGAAGATGATGCCGACAACGAAATAGAATATCCCGCCACCTGTTATGCCCAGAGCGTAGAGCCAGCCCTGGGATCTTCCTTCCTCTGCCATGGCCAGAAATTGATTTTGGATGTTCTTGCTTTTCATTCTTGCAATAATACCGCTTTCGGTTCACAAGTTGATAGAAATTGTCCACAATAGAAAAGAAGGTCCGACTGCTCGGACCTCCCTCTCTTGGAATGCGACTTTTAGGTCACATTTCCAACCCCTCATCTGCGGAAATATTTCTGCTCGTAGGCACGGGCTAAGGCTTGGATTTGATCCGCCGGAGGAAGTACATACTTCCTGCCAGCGTAATAGATAGGCTCTCTTGCTATTACGCATCCGTTGGCATCCTGCTCGAATCTGGGCGGCAGATTGTTGGCTGCGTAGAGCGCCTCTATAGGCACTGCATGACCATATTTTTTCATGGCTAAGCTGGAGAGAGTGTCACCGTACATCAATCTGACTTCGGTGGCTTCGTTGGCTTCACCGGCACGAGAGGCATTTTGTTCTCTCAGCTGCTCGGCTCTGGCTCTGTACTGTTCGGTCAATCTCGGGATGTCCTGGGCGCTGGGGAGAATTATCTCCTTGCCGGCACCATATGACGGATCGAGGATAGTCGGCTTGCCGTTTTCATTGACGACGCTGGGCTGCATGCCGTTGGCTTCGAAGATGGCTTCGATTGCCGGGGTGCCGTATTTCTGGATTGCCATATTCCAGAGACGATCACCATTTTGCAGGGTCACTTTTGTGGCGTCACCGGCATCTCCAAGATTAGAGTGTCTTTCCAATGGGCGTTCGTGTTGTACCTGTTGTGCGTGCTGTATGCTTTGCTCTCTTCTCTGGGGAGCGGCTTCGGCATCGCGATGGATAACCGGCTGATCATTTCTGACGACGACATCATCGCGTCTGGGCGGAATATATTGTTCACGCTGTTCTACGTGACCATTCATAGGCTGACGTCTTTGATGATCTCTAGACGCTTCCATCTCCATGGTTTCTCTAGTGATACCATGTTTGCCGGAGTAGTTGATGATGTCGGACAAGGTGATTTTACCGCCGTCACCTTCTGCCGAAGCTTTTATAGATCCGTAGTTCTCTCTCATGAATGACGCTGTACTGCGCTCTTCGGGAGAGAAGCGGAAGGTATCGGTTTTGGCCTGATCGAGATCATCTTTGCTTATCTGACCGTCGCCCTGGGAGAGCTTGTTGAAGCCTTCAGTAGAGCTGAAGAATTTCATCATGTTTCTCGACATATCGATTTTCTGTTTGTCGGAGACATCTTCGTTAAGCATCGCAAGCGCGTCATCTTTAGAGATGCCCAGGCGCTTTTCACGATCGTCGGCGTCGTAATCGTTATTGAAGTGATTGTCCTGATGAGCCATGGCGATGGTGTCCGAGTTGTGTCTAAGATTAGCCATGAGCATGGATTCGACCGGATGATCTTTGGCTCTGTCAGACTGAAGGAAGGAATCCAGATCTGATTGATTGATATAACGGTTGTCTCCTTTGAGAGTGTCGAAGTTCTCTAATGCGTATTGGCCCATGGTGCGACGGAGCAGAGAGTCGGAGCTGAGCCCGCGGCTGACACCGGTTCTTATCTCGTTTATCTCCTGGGGACTCAAGCCGCTTTTGACCAGATGATCATCGAATTGTCTGAGATTGCCGGTGAGGTCTCCATCTTGAAGACCGGCTCTTATAGAGCGCAGGCCGAGGTCGACATTGCCGCCGACTTTATCGGCAGGAGAGATTCTCGCCTCTACTTCATGACGCACCGGGGACTCGGCGATATCGGCGCTGACGCCGTGCTTGCCGGACCAGTTCACCACATCAGAGAGACTCATCTTGAAGTTGCTGTCACCGGATGCGGAGGCACGAATGCCACCGAAATTTTTATCCATATAATTGAGAGCGTTTCGCTGTTCAGAATTATAGCGAACCGTATCGACCCTTGCTTTATCAAGCTCATCGCCGGAGAGCAGGTTGTCACTGCCGGCGAGGCTGCTCCATGTGGAAGAGTTTCCGAAGAAGCGCATCATTTTTGCCGACATCTCGGTGTGGAAGCTGCCCTTGTTCTTGTCTTGACCCCATTCAGAAAGGTCTTTCTTACTGATGCCTTTGCCAATTTCTTCAGAATCGCTCGGTCTTTCGTCACGGAAGCTGCTGGCGTCTTCATGGGAGAGCGCTATAGAACTCATATTGCTTCTGAGACCGCGGGTTATCAGTCCACGAACAGGTAGATTCGATTCGATGCCTGCCTGCAGGGCGCCGTCTAGATCATTCGAGTGAATGTAGTTGTCACCATTGGACATGGTACCGAAACTTTTTGAGGAATAATCTACTAATACTCTTGGTAAAAGTCCGGATTCTTGTAGTTTGCTGCCGAGGGATTTGCTTACCTCGAGCTTCTCCTGTCCGCTCAAATTAGAGCCGGAAATATCTCGGTCCAGTCCGTTGACCACATCGGCCAGGTTGTTATTTCTGATACCTTCTTTGATCGTATCGAATGCATGGTTGGCAGCATTCTCAACGCTATTTTGCGCATGGGCGCCATCAATCGACATAGCCTGGACCTCCGGGGAAAGTGAGCAGTGTAGGGGGTTAAGAACAATCAGGCCAACACCGTTTATTCGATTTGTATGCAATTTGCGAGCGTGCCTATGATAGTATGTCGACCCACCCTCAATATCAATACGGGAAATTACGTAGGTAGTCGTATATTTGATTAAAACTCTCAATTCGGCACGAGTCCGGTTGTCACAATATCATTTCTAATCCGGAGCGGGATTTTTGCGAGACATCCAGGTCCAGTCCGGGGCGGATTTTGCTGATCTCCGGTCTAATGCTGTCGCCAATGTGCTTGCAGCGGATGAAGCGAAGGCTTTTAAGAGACGGTATTGTAGCCAGGCTCAGTGCTTCTTCCCGGGTGAACTCCGGGCTGTCTTTGATAGTCAGGTTTTCCAGCTTCATAGAATGGAGCACCTCCTGGTAGTTTCCGGGGAGCTTGCCCAGTTCCATCTCTTTCAGGGTCTTGTTGTTCTTTAGAGCGGCAAAGTCTCCGGCGGCGATATCATTCTGGGAGATATGAAGTCTGGTTATATTCGGAAGCTCATTCATCTTACTAAGGAAGGAGAATTTAAGGGATTTATTGTCTGTCAATACCAGGGTATTGAGGCTTTTCATCCGTAGTATGGGCTCCAGACCTTTTTCGGTCAATATGGACCTTTCTATACAAAAGGATTTCAGCTTGTCGAGCCTGGTCAGGACTTTCAAGTCTTCGTTCTTGAAGCCGTAACACTGGATGAGGTCGAGAGTTTCGATACCTTCTCTCTCGGCTATTATTTTGAGTGCTCTGGAGTCGATTTCGCTTTCCATCAGTTTTAGCTTGCGAAGGGGCAGATGGGCAGCGGCTTCCAGTGTGTCGCCTTTTAGATTGTCCATTCTAAAAAGCAGAGTATGGATATCATTATGGTCTTTCAGAAAGGCTAGATCCGATTTCCTGCCGTCCACATCACCCATGACGGAGTAGTATCCGGGGGCATTACTCTTCTCTGCTTTTAAGTGGGGTTTGCCGCCCGTTATTGAATCTATGGATACGCTATTGTCCAGGAAGACTTCCTTTCCTTTCTTCGCTTTGCCGTCCTGGCTTTTTTCATTCTCTTTACCGAGACCTGGAATAAACACTTTCAAGGCGAGCATAGTGAATGCAATAGAAGCCAGAATGACCGCAGCGGTGATCACAGGCTTTCTAGTTTTGCGACGGTTTTTTATGGAGCCCGGACCTATCTCTCCATCGTCTTGCTCATCATCTTCAAAGGCGGCGTTTTCATAGCGCTCCAGGTCTTTGAGCACCTCATCGAAACTATTGTATCGGTCCGTTTCTTTTTTCGCCAGGCAGCGTGCGGCAAGTTTTTCTATGGCATCAGGAAACTCGATATCAGAGCGTTCTAGCAAGGTTGGCGGTGGGGCGTTTGCGTGCAGCATCATCGTGGCGCTGGCCGACTCGCCAAGAAAAGGCGGGTCGCCTGTGAGGATTTCGAAGAGGACACAGCCGAAGCCGTAAATATCCGAAGCCTTCGAGACCGGTTCTCCGCGCACGGCTTCAGGGCTCATATAAGGTGGACTGCCCACTGCGGCTCCAGTGCGGGTCAACTCCAGAGCGGTGCCTTCTTCTATCTTGGCGATACCGAAGTCCACCAGTTTAACGGTTCCATCGTAGTGACCTTTTTCTATCAGGATGTTCGAAGGTTTTAGATCTCGGTGCAATACTCCATGATCGTGCGAATGTTTCATACCCAGGCAGATCTGTTTCAACAAAGGGACCGCATCGCTCAGTTTGAGCGCTTTAAGCTTGTGAAGTCGACTTTCGAGACTCTCTCCTTCGATATACTCCATAGTCAAAAAGAGCTGACCGTCTTCCAGCAATCCGAAATCCAGGATTTTTATGATATTCGGATGTTCTAATTTGGCTATTGCTCGGGCTTCGGTCTGCAGCCGGGCTGCTTTGATGTCGTCGGGTTTTTTATTAAGAAGCTTCATGGCGACAATTCTTTTGACCGAACTGTCTTCGCATTTTAAAACCACACCCATGGCGCCCTCGCCTAGTTTCGCCAGGGATTTATATCTTTTGCTATGAAAGTACTCGGACTTATTTTCTTTCACCACAGGCTCCCATGCCCTCTAGCAATTCATACCCGACCATCGGGTTTATCAAGAATGGCGCGGGATAATTTTGCAGTTTGATCGGGAACAAGGTGGTAGGTAAATGGAGGATTCCGATTTGATGCGAGCAGTTGCTTTGTCTTTTATTGTCCTACTCTCGGGTGTGGTTCCGGCAGCTTCGGCTTATGATCCTAATTTCGATCAGAAGGTGAAGTATCACCAGTCCAGAGTGAACTGGAAAATCCAGGAAGGAAAGGAGAGAATGAGGAAGGCTCGGGAGGCTAGAAGCTCTGCCAGCGCCACCTATGGCGCCGCCGGTTCTGCAGCGGCCGTGAGCAGTTATTCCTCTAACAGTAGCAGCAGTAGCCGAAGTACTGCAGCCAGCGCCGCCGGACGTCCCTCCACCGGTCCGAGTCAGGCGCTGCAGTCTTTTATATCGGTGGCCAATCGCGCCAATAGAATAGAGTATCTCTATCCTTATGCCTTGAAGGGGAAAACCGAGTACTGGCAGCGCCTCAGCACCGACAACAAGATGAAAGAGTTGCGGCGTATCAAGAACTGGACCGGCAGTGCCCGGATGCTTTCCGTCGACAACAAGGGGGCTCTGGCTACGATCAAACTGCAGGGCAGAATCCGCGGTGTCAATATGTGGGTCGAGAACGGGCAGTGGAAGTACAGTGACGACTTTTAGGGCTTCTTGAAGGCACTGAACGGTTAAACCCGGGGAGGAAACGCGATGGTGTTGCCTCCCCTTTCTATTGCCTGTTCCGAGGCTTGCTCCGCTTTGACCAGAAGCTCTTTCCAGCTTGTGCCGTGGGTCGGAAAAGAAGCGACGCCGATGCTTGCTATCAGGGAGAATTTGTACTGCCGGAATTGCAAAATCGAAGTCTCCAGGCTCCTTCGGATCTCGTCCATCAACTGGGCGGCGTTGGGGGCCATGAACTCGGGCAGAACAACTATGACCTTGTTCTCGAATCTACCGGCAATCTCCATGTCGAGGTCTATGTAATGGGCCAGGATCTTTCCCAGATTCTGCAATGCCGCATCCACCGCCAGTTCTCCGAAATGCCCACGAATAAGCTCCAGCTCGTGAAATGTGATGATACAGACCGATAGCGGACGCTGATGTCTGACCGCTCTTTTCACTTCTCTCTCCAGCATTTTCATGGAATGCCTGAAATTGTAGATAGTGGGAATCTGCTGGTCATAGAAATAGGTGCGCTCTATCTTGTCTTGCTGGGCCGCTTTAGAGGCTGAGAGGATCTGGTCTTGACCCTGATCCTGTCCCAAAGTCTGACCCCGCAATTGCGGCTCTTCTGCGCCATTTTGGCCCAGAAGCTCAGGCTTCCCGTCGATTGCAGGTTTTAGCGGATTAGGAGGAGCGTTCGGAGGCAGGTGAGGCTGGGCTCTTTGCACTGGTGCAGGCTTTACCGGCATCTGAGCAAGGGCTTTGAGCTGTTCCTGAATGTCCGGGGCGAGCGGCGCCGCCTCTGCTTCGCCTTCTTTCAAAATAGGTATATCCGCTTTTTGAAAGCCGCCCAGCATCGCTTCGACATCAGGCTTGTTCGGTTTTCTGCCCATCAGGCTGTGAGACTGATCCGTCGTGGTCGGTCTTCCTTTTCTGACGCCGCTCAGGCGTCGATTGAAGGGGTCTTCGGCTATTATCCGATCTTGGTCGTTGGGCATCTGTTAAGCAATACAAAAAGGCATAGGACTACACATCATATATCATTCAACTTACCCGAATCGGCAGGAGATTTATCTATAAGGGCTTCTGCCGAAAGAGGCGGATAATTTTGCGATTTCAGCGCAACCAGGCGTCCTGAGCGGGTTCATAGCCCAGCTCCTTTGCCCTTGCATACTCGGAAGCGGCGGCGTCCTTATCATTCATCCTCTCTTTCAGACGGGCTCTTTCGTAGTGAAGCAAGCCCGAGCCAGCCTCATACGCCAGTGCTTTATCGAGAGTCGCCTGTGCCTCTTGCAACTTCCCTTGTTTGAACATCATATTCGATACCAATGCCGCAATTCTTTCCGGTTCCGGATCCACTTCAAAGCTGCGCCAGTTTTTCTTCGCTCTTGTCTTGTTCTTGTTCTTGGCTGCGTTTTTGTTCGCGTCCTCATCCGGATAGACGGCAATTGCCAGAGCTGCTTCTCTTCGAGCCAGGGCCGGATCTTTCTTCTCCAGGTAGCAAACGGCTTTGCCCAGATGTGCTCCGAACAGTTCGTCCACCGCCAGGCTCCGGTCGAAGAAGATCATGGCCCGGTCGTACTTTTTTTGACCCAGAAGAATCCGACCTTTCAATTCATACAGACCGGCCAGGTCCCAGTAGTCTGATTCAATCGCTTTGTTCGCGTCGGCAAGCGCTTTGTCATAGTCTTTCAAGCGGCAATAGCTGCGTCCTCGGTAATAAGTAGAGTATCCGTCATCGGAATCGAGGCGTATTGCTTCGGTCAGCGATTTTATAGCTTCTTTGGGTTTATTCTGGCGGAAGTAGGCGACTCCTACATAGGCATAGGGTTTCTGGTTGTCCGGGGCCGTTTTTATCGCTTTCTTACTGTACTCGACCGCTTTATCGAGATCGTTGTCCTTGAGGGTAATATAGGCGAGATAGTTGTAGGAATATTCGGATTTGCTGTTGAGGGCCACGGCTTTTTCGAAGCTCTTCACTGCTTCATCATGTTTATCAAGTTTCCAATAAGCGTGACCTAGCCATTCATAGGTTGTCGATGAATGGGGATCCTCTTTGAGCGCCGCTTGAAATAATGATACTGCCCTGGTCTTATCCTCCTCTTTCAGATAGCGGCTGCCCAGTTTTGTGAATTCCCGCGCCGATTGAGGCTTCTTGAGCAGGTGAGAACGCAGGACCTCTCCTTTGTCGAAAGTCTTGGCCGGAATGTGATCGACCGCGTCATCGAGCTTGTCGACCGCCATGGGCGGTATGTCGTCCGGGGCAGCCAGTCTTGTTTGGACATCGGCTTTGATGATGCCGTCGAAGGCTTCAATCTTGTTTCTGGCGATCACCACGGTGCCGGCCGGGGCTCCTTTGGGTGGTGGAGAGGCTTTGATATATTTCGAACTTATGAAAAGCTCCCAGATTAAAAAGCATCCGCCCATGAAGCAGATAATACAGACCAGGGCAAGGGCGACCAGGCTATTGATGAGAGTCTTGTTTTGATCGTAGTACTCGGACACGATTTATTTATGTATTTAACCGCCCATGAACTTCTTAACTTTGCTTACCCAGTTGTCCGTTTCTTTCTCTTTATCTGCATAAGCTGAGCGCGGCAATTTCTCCCAGTTTTTTATGTCCACTTCATGCTCGATGGTGGTTGCCGTGCGCTGGCGCGCCGCTATAAGCTCCTCTTTCAGTTCGGCTAAAGATTGAACGCGCCGGTTCATATCAGCCTGCAAGCACTTGCGAAGCAAGGCTTCCAGATTGGCCTGGCCCGATAAGCCGGATTCGAATTCGGATTCGGAGAAAGGCACTATATTCGATGCCATTTTGTTATTGAGCATCTCCACGGCGGTACTGCCCTTGAAAGGTAGGCGTCCGCAGATCATTTCATACAGCACTATGGCGAAAACGTAGATATCCGAGCGTATATCGACCCCCCTTTCCATGCCCTGCTCCGGGCTCAGATAAGCATAACTGGCTCCTTCGGACGGTAATTCCGAATTATATAGCTCAGGCTCTTCCGGATGAAAGATAGAGTCCAGGTCAACCAGCTTTACTTCGGGCAGTCGCTTGTTGAAATAGTCGATCAGAAGAATGTCGGATGGCTTGAAGCTGGTGTGGAAAATGCCGTGGGCATGAAGTTGCTCCAGGGCATCAAGGATCTCGAAGCCGATTTCGAGAGCTTTGTCCACCGGTAGATGTTTATAGTCTTTGAGCAACTCTTTTAAACTAATAGCTTTGATAAGCTCGGTGACTAGATAGGGCTCTCCTGCTTCGGTTTTGCCGAAGTCATAGACCGAGACGAAGTTTTTGTGTTTGCTCACTTCTATTAGAACGCTGCCTTCAAGGGCCAGCTTTCGTTCACCGATTCTGGTGCTGCAATTCTCTCTCAGAACCTTGACGGCAACCAGGGCATCACCTGGATAGACTTTTGCCGAGTAGACGCGGCTGGAGCTACCCGAGCCGATTAACTTCTGAATCAGATACTTGCCGTCGATGCGCTGATTCAGATGTGGCGGGGCGCAGGCATCGGAGTTTAGATCAAGTTGTTCAAATGGGTCGAACATAGTCGGAGATTTTCTCCTTCAAAACGGGACGATTTTTTGATCATACCCTTAATTCTTCCTGGAGCCGTTCTCTTTATTTTGATTTGACTATTTTCTAGGGTTGAACCGGATGATTGATATAGAGAAGCGCTGCGGTGGCTTGATCTCGTCTGGTGAGAGCTGGTCTTATGCTTGGCGATTCGGAGAAGAACATGATGTCGGCATTATTGTTGGAATGTCCGTTTATGCCTATGGCATGACCGACCTCATGAAGACAGACTTTGATGATTTCATCCTGGTTCATCATCTGCCCTGTAGAACGCGATCGGGTCAGGATTGTGAGCGTCGCTCCATTCAGGTTGACGTTCTGTCCATCGGGCAGCGGCTGACCGGAGAGTCTGGTGAGACCTCCTTCTACCAGGCGGCCCCGGTCCATGATCTGGTTCGGATTATCAGTCCAGTTGCATATGATATTGGCAGACTGTGGATTCGATACCAGGCTCATTTTGAGTTTGTTGCCGGTCGCCTCTGCCCAGCTGGTGAAGGCATTCATAAGCGCTTCTTTGAAGAACGGATTGAATCCGTTCAATCCGGTGCCATCTGCTATGTAGACCCTGAGAGGCATCGCGGCAGGCGGCCAGCGAAAATATTTGCCACCGGATGCGGTACCGGCTAGATAATTGTCCGCGCCGGCATTTTGAAACTGGTTTTGACCGCTGCCGCCGATAGCTCCGCCAGCTTGTCTCATCTGATTCGACAGAGCTTTGATGCGACCGGCTATATCTTTTGCTTTCGGAGAGTTCGGATTCTCTTTGAGATATCTCTGATACCAGTTTATTGCTTGGGGAATATCGCCGAGACTTTGATAGTTGGAGGCGATATTAATAACGCTCTCTTTCTGTGATGGATCCAGTGAGAGCGCCTTTTGAAAAGCGTCGACGGCTTGTTGATGCCGGCCTTCTTTCGCCAGGGCGTAGCCGAGATAGAAAAATCCCGGAGCAAAATCAGGATTGGAAGCAGTCACCTGTTGGAAGGTGGCTATGGCTGCCCGGGCATTACCCGAGTTCAACTGGGCCTGACCTTGTTCTACCATGCTGCGGAGATTGCCCTGGTTGCTTCGCGCTCCTGCTTGATTGAGATAGGCTTCGGCCTGGGCCCGCATAGGTGAGCTCGGATTTTCTTGAATAAACTGTTGCAGCAAGGGCACAGCCTTCTCTAAACTGCCCAGGTTCATATAGCAAGTTGCCAGGTTTATCTTGATGAAAGACATGGTCGAATCGATGCTGAGGGCGCGTTCGTATTCGGGAATTGCCTTTTGAGTTTTGAGACTGTTTTGATAGGCCATGCCAAGATAGCCGTGCACCTCGGCAGCATTCGGTTCGAGCTTCTCTGCTTTTTTCAGAAGAGAGACAGCCTGGTCGAACTGGCGATTGTTTATCATCTGCTCCGCTTGCTGGCACATAGAGCGGACTTCATCGCCGAGGGCGAAGACCGGGCTCAAGGATGTGCCACCAGATATGGTAAGCAGCATCGAGAAGAATACGATGAGCAAACTCTGGTTTGATTGAAATCTCTTTGTGAAGTTCATGAAAACAGTATGGCAAAGATGTGGATATCAATCATTAATGATAGTATTTTCGGCTGTCGATTCTTATCTAAGGAATGAGATATGAGCACGAAAATAGTCGTTTATGAGAAACCAACATGCACCAAATGCCGTCAGGCCAACAAGCTTTTGAAAGAGTGCGGTGTCGACTATGAAAAGATCAACTACTACGAGAAGCCGCTTTCGGCAAATAAACTGAAAGAGTTGGTCAAGAAGATGGGCATATCTGCCAGGGACCTGCTCCGGACAAGCGAGCAGGTCTATCGTGACCTGAAGCTGGCCAAGGCTGAATTGAGCGATAAAGAGATAATCGACTTGATGGTTGAGCATCCCGATCTGATTCAGCGTCCGATTGTGGAGAAGGGTAGTAAAGCAGTTCTTGGTAGACCCACCGAGAACATTAATGAGCTTATTGGCTGAGCGAACTAGAGTAAACATATCGCCAAGATATAAGACTATTTTTGAATTTAATCCAGGATTTCTCTATAGTAGAATGTCTCGAAAGTCAGGTTTTCAATATGCTTCTTATTCTTCTAGCGCTGGTCTGTCTCACCGCATCTTTCAATTCTGAAGCAGTTGCCGACTGGTACTGGGATTTCATCTATAAGGGCAAGGTCAGAGCAGCTCAAGAGCTGCTCAAGTCGGATCTTCGCAGAACTAACGGACAGCTCGATCGCAATCCGTCCTGGAAGCCCGGCGAGACCATCTCTTTCAAAATTTATACAGAGAATGGCGAGGTGCCCATATCTGGCTATGTGCCCCGCCCGGTCGAGAACGGCTATGTCTCTAATGCGCAGAGAGGCGGACATTTCGTGGTCTACTACAGACCTCTGGTGCCCAGGCAATGCGTGCTTGAGCCCTCCTGGAGCAGTGCCCAGTCTCTGTTGCGTAAGCCCAAACCTGCTCGGGTGCCCGGGGATAGCGTCTCGCGCTATCTATCTTTGTGGGGCAAAGTGCTGGCTTTGATGTTGTTCTTTTTCGGAGTTACCTCGGTAGCGAAGAACACGATGTAAGTCCGGAGGAAGATCAGGCGACAGCGGTACTGGAGCCGTTGTCCCAGCCGTTGACCATGCCTTTGACGTTGGCGATATAGGCGGTGGTGTCGTTTTCAGACTTGGGTGCGTAGGTATTCAGCACCTGGGACAGATGGGTGTGGCCGCGACCACCTTCGGATTGCGGAGCCAGATATTTATCGTCTATCAGGCGATACCAGTCTTTGATGCCGTCTTCCCAGGTCGGGTAGGCGCGGAAGCCTTTATAAGAGCCTGCCGGACCTTCTCCTTTTATGTTTCCGAAACTCTTCGTATGTCTTGCCACTCCGGCTGTTCCTGCGCTGGATTCCTGAATGAAGAAGCCCAGAGCGATGGCTGGGTTTATGCCGGTGCGTACCCCTTCGTCGTAGATCAGTTGACCCAGGCCGGCAGCCGGTGAACCATAGGATTTGAGCACTTCGTCGATTTTTTCCGCGGTTATCGTAGGCGGACCTTTCATGGCGAGGTCTCCGGCCACCGGTGCAAAGTTTTCGATATTGCCCCGGGGACCGATGGGCTCTGCCGGGTAGTTGCCGCTGTCATATCCTGGTGAAGCGCTGCGGTATCCTGGCGAGCTGCTCCTTCCTCCAGGGCTGAATGGGGTCGCCGAATAATTGCGAGGAGCCGACGCACTGGAGCGATAGGATGGAGATGAGTTTCCGGGGCTGGAGTTGCCGGGGTCATAATCAGGTGCCACCGAGGCGCGTGGAGAACTTGTATTGGCGCGGCTGGAGTCGGCTGCCGGCAGATTGGGCTCCGCGTGGAGCTTGTCCGTCCATTCCTGGGGAACAGGCTTACCCGGATTGTATTTCTGGTAATAGCGAATCAGCTCTCTGACCGTGGCTTTCTGGGCTTCGTTCGCTGATTTAATTGCCTCGGCGCTGCCGCCGCCTTCTATCTGGATATTGAGATTGCCGTCCTGGGCGATAACTGCTTTATTGGGATTTTTTCTTATCTGTCCGTCTTCACCGATGATAAAGTCCGGTTCGACTCCTGCCGCCTCGTTCTGGGAGGCTGTGGTGACATTGACCTCGCCGATATTGAGAAAGTACGGCTCTATGGTCTGGGGCTCTATCGCCGGCGATTCCGAGATACTGACGTTGGGCAAAGCTGTTTTAGAGGGGCTCGCCATGTCGTCTACGCTGAGGGATTTGAGATCGAAGCTGGCGAAGTCTCCTGCGGTGGCCGCTTTGGCAGAACTGGTCGGCAGATCCGCGCTTTCAAATCCACGAGTCGAAATTGACATGGAGGGTTTCCTCTGACTTGTATAAGGACCTGAGCAGGTGGGGGGCTGTTCTCGATTTGCAGAAGCAAATCGAACCGGTTCTTACGATATTATTGTGAGCGATATACTGAGGATATTGATTCTGCGGGACTTCGTCAACGCAAAAGGTGGGGAAAATCCCATGATCTTGCAAACGGTTTAATCTTTGCTTCGCAGGCGCCAAACAGATAGAATGACCTGGTCTTTAGTGAATTGATGGGGTCGGAGTGAAACTGGAGCTGGTTAAAAAGCGTTCTGGCTACGCCATCGATACCTTTGTCGATGCCTGGGTTATTGGAGCGCGTAAGTTCTTTCCTTTATTGGGCGCCTGGGCAGTGACCCTGCTTTTGCCGGTGCTTCTGATGGTGGTGGGTACCATCGCCGGTCTTGGTATCGATACCATGCAGGGCTTCAAACAGGGAGGTGTTTTCACCTTAATAGGTCTTCTGGTGCCGGGAATTATGATCGGCTGGATGTGGCCGGGCTGGATGTATTTCTGTCTTAAGCTCGCAAGGGATATTCCCGTCAAGTGGACCGATCTGTTTCGCCCCCTGCCCGAGGCTGTATCGGGTATTGTGGCGCTTTCTATAACCTCGGTGCTTATCGGTCTCGGTATGATTCTGGTGGTACCCGGCGTACTTCTCTATTTGAAGTGGCAGCTTGTTCCCTTTTATATAGTCGATCGCAAGTACGGACCTATCAGGGCGATGACGCAGAGCTGGCATGATACCGACAGGCTCTTTATGACGCTCGGTCTTATGGACCTGCTCTTTGCCGGGGTGTTCTCTTTGATAGCTGCTACGGTGTTCGGCCCGGTGGCACTGGCCATGGCGTTTTCTATGGCTAGCGCCCTTGTCTATCATCGCTGGCTCACCGATGAAAATCATCCGGATATGCCGCGATTGGAAGACGAAGAGCACGAAAGCGCAGTGTGATAAACTGCCAAAACTGACTATATCAGGGGATTTGCGCTCTCACTCAATAGTGGTAGAGACAGTCAGAAATAATTGCATGTGGATACGACTATATAGTCAAACCTAACAGCGACTATCTTTGATACCGGTCTAGGATAGGATAACAAGACTATGGTAGTCCTGCATTTGAGGAAGAATTAGAAGATGCGACAAGAATCTAAAGGCATATCCTTAAAAGTAATCAGCATCTTGCTTGTATGGTTTTTATCTGTTTCTGTCTGCGGGATCTTTCATGCCGCCCATATCTGCCTTGGAATGAGCATCGCTTCTATGGCGCTTTTGATGTCGGAGAAGAATTGGACAGCGAAGTCTATAACCGCATTGACTCTAAATATGGTGGCAATGGGCTTGAGTTTCTGGCTTTTGATCCGCTGATTTCGATCTACCTTGCCATTATGAATTCCCGTTTCAGGGTTTGAAAGAGGCGATAAAGCGCTGTACGTCCGGGCTCTGGGGATCCTGGGTGATTACCTCAAGATAATAAAGAGCCAGATCGGTTACATAGCAGATATAGGTCACGTCGGCTTTGCCGACCTTGCCTGAATACTGCATGGACTGTGCTCCACCGACATTGAATTTGCCGACGAAATCTATCTTTGGATTGAGCTTCATCTGATTGAAAGTCATCAGATTGGCCTGGATGATCTGGTCTGTCCATATCTCCAGAGCCTGTTCGTTGGTGACTCCTTTTTTGCGGTCGCTTTCCAGATTTCTCGAACTGACACCTACTGTATAGGAGAGTTTACTTCCCTGGGGTTTGTATACATAGCGAAGTGTTCCATCGGGAAGCTGTTGAGCATCGACAGGCGCAGGCATTTCGAAGGTGGTGCTGGTTCCAATTATAGAGATTTTCTTCCAGCCGCCGGGCGCATCGGTCATCGTATGTGGTGCGCCGCCCGGAGCCTGCTCTTGTTGAGTCTGTTGTCCCTGCATCGGCATCTGCCCCTGATTCATTTGTTGCTGCTGTTGCTGTTGCTGATCAGCGCCGCCGCAGGCCGCCAAAAAGAGAACGGCTGCCAGGCTACCGAGTGCGCAGGATGCTTTTTTATGATCGATCATGGTTGATTATTCTCTTCCTTGTCTTATATGCCGAGTAGTTTCTGGTCGATGCTGCGAGTCAGATCCTCCATTTCGCGAAAAAGCTCTCTTTGCTTGCTGAAAGAGAGGTTCGGGCTGTTTCTGAGCTCAGTCTCTATGGAATGAATGCGGTTCTCTTTTCTATATAGTTCACTGGCTTCGGCTCGGCTCAGTTTACCCCGGGTGATGCCGTCGGCGATTCTCTGGTTGATTATCGGGGCCTGTCTTTGTCGACCATGATTTCTGCCATAACCATGACCCCGGTGTCTTGAATTGTAGCCGTAACCGTAGCCGCTGGTGGAGTTGATTTTGCTTCGCAACTCTCGTAAGGCGGTTAGTAGATTATGCTCTTCATCATAGTCTATGCGGCCGTCTTTGAGGTAAATCAGTTCATCGTTTCTGATTTTGTTGAGAGTATTCTGGTAGTCTCTCGATTCGTTCCAGGAGATTCTACCCTCGCTGAGTGCCTGGGAAATGGCGGAATCTATCTCGGCTTGCATGCTGTCTATGTGGGCTTTTCTTAGCTCGGCATTTTTAAGGACGCCACCGCTGTTTTGACGACCGCCGTATTTTCTGAACCATTCGTCATGGGAGAGGTTGCCTGTGCCGGTGGTGGCAGAGTTTTCCATGTAGGCTTTGATTTTAGAAGAGAGAAAGTTGAGTTCATCCAGCAGTTTTACGACTTCGGGATCTTGCAGGGTGCCGTCGGCGAGATATTCCGATTCATGATGGGCGATTTGAACGAGGTCGGTGCGCAGTTCGCTCTCTTCTGAGGGGGTGAGCTGACCTGTTTTTACTCCGGCTTCGATGTTCTGTTCCAACTCGGCCTGACGATTGTTGAGGTTTGTCTTGGTGACGGACTGGGCCTGGTCAGGGCTCAGGCTATTGCCCTTCAAAGTAGCGTCGAGATAATTGCGAAAAAGCTCTTTATAGTCGAGAGCGCTGGCTGGGGTTAATGATACAGCGAATACTGAGGCGATAGTTAAGGAGAGGAGCAATCTGTTCTTCATAGCTAAATTCCTGCGGATAGCTTCTATCTGTACCTGTCACTTATACCCGAATGATTCGAATCTGTCCTCTCGGTTGCAAGGGGGGCAGGGGCGGTATCTATTGCCCTGTAATAGATACCGCCGTTTCTGATGAAAGTTAAAAGCTGGCAAAGTGGAGCAGCAGATCTTTAATCTGCCATTAAGCAGAACAGTGAAGTCAAGGGAATGCCTCTATACTGGTAACAGTCAGTCATTTGATTACTTCTAGCAATAATTAGTCAAATGCGCTTCCTGGATCCCTGCGGGTTCCAGGGGGCGTTTTCTCAGTGTTTCTCTATTGATGGCATATTCGGTGCCGGATTAATCCAAAGTGAGGTTCGTGATGAAATTCAATTTTTTATGCGGTCCTGACAGATGCTGCGCTGCTCTGGCTGATGCCCAGCTAGAAAGACGCTGGCGGGGATTTTTTATCTGGCTGCTCTTTTTACCTTTCATTCTGGCTGCATTTCTTGCTGTAGGAAAAGCCGGAGACGCTCTTTTGACCGGTCAAACCACAATGACAGCCGATCTTTGCGCCGTGCTGGTCGTCACATTCCTCAGCTCGGTTATGGCCTGTGTCTATACCGCGCTTTCCGGCAAGGACGCTTCAAAGAGCCAAAGCGTAGAGGTCGAGTCGGATGGGTCGGATGAAGAGACTGATGAAGAGACTGATGATTCGGTTCGTCCGTCATTCTTAAAGGGAGCCGTCCTTTTCCTGGCATGTTTTTTGCTGGTAGGAAGCTTTCAGGTGCTTTATCTTGTCTCTTATCGCTGGTTCGGCAACTTCTGGTGGCTGGTGCCCGCCCTGACCTCCATCGGCTTTGGCGCGGCAACGATAGGGATTCAGAGCAAAGTTCTGAAACAGATCTTTCCCGCCTCTCCCCTGGCAGATCAGTCCATGAGCCGCCGTCTTTATGAGATAGCCGATCAAGCAGGCTTTCCTCTGGTGGAGCTGCTCCATCTGGATGCGGGCATAAACATGAATGACAAGCCGCTTTTCGTGGCAACTATCCAGGACAGACCGAGGGTTTATTTCACTTCGATAATCCTCGATAATCTCACCGACGAGCAGATCATGGTGGCATTCGCCCATGAACTGGGTCACGCCAAGATGAATCATGTTTACTGCAAACTGATTTTGAAGTACCTGCTTGTGCTCGTTAAATGGGCCATTGCCGCTAAGGTAGTCTCTGCCGTATGTGGTGGTGCTGGTGGTGCATTCATTCTCCTCACGCTGCTTTATGCAGTGGATGCGGTGACAGGAGTCATCTTCCCCGCTTTAGAAGGGGTGTATTCGCGCTATTGCGAAAAGCAGGCAGATCTCTTCGCTTTGGAGCTCACCGGAGACGTAGAAAACTTCGTCACCGCCTTCGAGCGATTGTATGAAGTTGTTCCTGGTATCAAGGCAAGACATGCCCTACTCAAAGTCTATGCTACTCATCCCGGTCTCGAAAAGCGGATAGGTTACGCCCGAGCCTGGAAGACAGCATCCGGTAATTAGGAAGGAGAAAAGAGATGTTCACTAACTTAATCTACATGGCTCTTTTGAACGCTTCTCTTTCGATGGGCGGCCGCTTTTCCTGGTTGACCTCGGCTATCGTGTCGCGTTTTGCGAAAAACAGCGAGCATGGTTGCCTGGGAAGATTTCAGAATAGTTATCTGGCTTTTATCGGCGACCCCACTTTCGTGCCGGACACGAAGACACTGTTAATTCTCTCCGACTTGAGTGTTTCTGCCCTTATCAGGGGAGACCTGCCCGCGCGTTATAAAATCGAGAGTATCATCCAGGACCTGCCCGGAATAGCCAGTGATGAGGCGCTTCGCTTGAGGAGCATGACCAGAGTAGTGTTCACCGATTTTGTAAAAGGTCGCTTTGATGGCAGTTTCGCCCAACTAAGCCGCATAGAAAAAGCTCTTGCGGAGGTGCCGGAAAGTGATTTCAACTTTGGGTCGGAGAACTACAGGCTGTTTACCCAAGCCTTCGGAGCGCTTTATCTGAAGTGGTTCGATCGAGTTGAAAGTGACGCTTCTAGAGCCCGTGGCCGGGCGGAGAAACGCTATGGATTGCGTAGCCTGGAGACTATCGGATATAAGCAGCTGCTGGTCGAGGTCTATTTAGGCCGTGGTGAGTTCGAGAAGGCAAGGGAGTTGATTTCCGAAATCCTGATTGTTCAAAAGCACTATCTGAAACCAGGGTCGTTGGATCTTGCCGCCACTTATCTAGCTGCAGCCGCTCTGGATGCCGAAACCGGAAATTTCGATCAAGCCGAAACCAGTCTTGCCCTTGTAGAAAAGGCCTACGGTCGAGCAACTGTTGACAGCACGTTCATAGATCTGGCTTATCTTTATGTGGGCAGGGCTCGTCTGGCTTACTGTCGAGGTGACAGGAAAGGCTGTTTTGAGTTCGCCGGTAGAGCTCTTCTAGAATTCGCTTCGCATTTCCCGGAGGATCATCCTGCCCAGGCGGATGCCCTTGCTTATGCGGCGCTCTGTTCGGAAGAAAAGAGAGCCGAGTTGAAAGTTAAGCTGGAGCGTATTGTCGGCAGATACAAGATGAATTCCTGGAATCTGCTTGAGCAGCTCAGAAGAGAGGTAGATAGATAGATCGGTTTAGAGCGAGTTGTTTTAATCAAGTCGCTCTATCTCGATTTTGATTCCTTTTTCAATGGCTTTGCTTTTATCTTGAAGCATGGCGGCTAGAGCGCTTCTTTCCTCTTTTAGATAAGCATCTAAAAAAGGCAGGGTTGAAGCCATGGCGAATTCGAATCGTTCTCTTTCTCCACCATCGCGTTTATTGAGAGGGTTGATGCCGAGCCTGTCAATAAGCTCCGTGCCGGGCATTTCGTTGTGGTCGAAGTCCGAAGTCGAGATGCTTCTATCCTCTGTTTGCGACTGGCTTCGTCGTTCTTTTCTTCTTCCGAAAAGAGCCAGGGGATGGATTCCTATAAGGTCTATATTGGAGTCTTTGAGAATGCGGCGCACTTTTCTGGGACCGGGTCTTTTTCTTTTCTCACCATCTATGGTGACCAGATAGAAGTCGGAGCGATGGGCTTTGGTCAGCAACTTTCTCATGCGATCTCTTTGCCCCTCTACAGAGCGCAAACCGTCGAAGAAGCTCACGATAAGCGATGGGGTGGTGACTGTCGACCAATCCTGTGTGCTTATGCTCGGAAGACCTTTATTCGTTCCCATGAAAAGCAGCTGTGCTTTTATGTTTTTACTGACTGCGCATATTCTCTGGGCGCTGTATGCGCCGGCATGGTGTCCTGCCAGGGCAATTTTTGCAAGGTCCATTTTGTCTGCAAGACCGTCTATCTTGCCGGGCAGTCCCGGCAGGGATAAAATCGCTAACTCCAGGTCTCTACTTCTTTCATTAAGCTCTTTGTCATCTACCCTGGCCAGATTGACCAGCTTCAAGAGGCTTACTTTCTCGCCTTTCTTGCTGTTTCGAACCAGAGCGTCAGCATGGGTTGGGCTGATGCAGATATAGCCATGGCTTGCCCAGAAGGCGGCAAAGGGTCGGTAGTCTCTTGCCGATGCCACCGGCGCGTGAGAAAAGACTATGACCGGATAGAGACCGGCTTCTTTCGGGTAGCTCGCCTCCAGCTCTATCGTCTTGCCTCGCTTTTTATCTTGCAAGTTGAGCCCGGAGGCGACCTCTACGGTGTAGGGACCACGACCATCTATTTCTACCGATTCGACTCTGGTCTCTACGGAGCCGGTAAGCAACGAGTAGTCGAAGCTGGCTTTTTGAGATTGTAGAGAGGGCTCAGCCTGGGCCTGCGCATCTAGCCCGGGCGGATAGAATAGGAAGCCGAGGACGAGAATCAGGATGGTGGAGGTTTTCGAATTCAACATACTATCCAATTACAGTGCTCGGACAGTAAAGTTGCGGAGAATTTTGGCGAATTATCTAACCGGGGCGTTGTAGGCTGTTTTGGGCGGATGTTGGACGAGAACGATTTTTTTCACCATGTCGTCCACCCGGTCCATTAAACGAATGTCTTTTTCGTGGTCTTCCGGGAACAGGTGAGAGTTGAGCTGGTGCAGTCTTTCGAGCAGATGTAGCTCGGGGTAAGTCCTTCCCAGCGTATGTTTTTCGCACCAGGCCACTCGGGAGAGCAGGCGAGAGTGGGGTGGCGGCGGGCTATCCTGGGCGGCGGCCAGATCTTCCGGGTTCGGGGTGGAGAACCCCATAGGGAAGCTCGAGGCGAGCGGGGGTCTTTCGCGTACGGTCCGGTGCTGGTTGATTTTGTCTTTTATGAAAGGTCTTTTATGCAGGGTGGCCACGGCATAGTGTTCGAGGGCGTCGGTTCTCTGCTGGAGGTCTTCACTGGCGGAAACCTTGCCGAAGGTGTGTTTTTCAAGCCTGGTCAATCTTTGCTCAATCGGCTCGTCCTTGAACTCCTGGGTCAGCAGTTCATCCTCGAGAAACGTTATATGGGGATAATCTCCGATGCTGCCGGCGCTACTGCTTTTGCTTGCCCGGGAGGCTGTCGCTGTTGCTGGCCGTGCCTGCGCCGGATCGGGAAGCGAACTCTTTTCTACAACCTGATTGATCTTACTCAAGCGTCCTTCGACCGTGCCCTGGTTCACATCCCCGAAGGTGAATTTCTCCAGGCGAGTGAGGCGAATTTGATTCGAATCTTTCTTGAAAGTGTGCTGAAAGAATCTTTTCTCCAGGCTCTCCATCTGCTCTTCTGGGGAGACTTCTGCGGCTGAAACCGAAAGACCCAGGCCGGTCAGAATCGAGAGGAACAAAGAAAGTAGCGGATATTTCATCGAGCTGGCTCCCTGATATAACAAATTGAATTCTTATTATATCTACTGGATAGTCGATTTTTGGGAGAGATTGCCCAGAAATAACAATCAGGGAAGTCCGCCGGCAACTTGAATGGGAGCTTTTTTACGTTTGCCGACTTTGCTATTTGCATGGATGCGGCAATCCGATACCACTTCTTGCCAGTTGCTCCAATCCCAGTCTACCGGGTCGGAGGCGACGCTGTATGTATAAAACTGCCCATCGGCGGAGATACTACTGGCGGTGCTGCCGACTGTGGAATTTGTTGTGTCGGCACAGGCCGGTGTGGCGATGACGGCAAAAAGAAGCAAGCAAGAGATGATCTTGTATTTCATAGAATATCTTGATCCTGAACCCTGGACGAAAGGCAGTCTGACGTATCTAAAGATAAAGCGTATTTTTAGCCCTGACAAGTTATGGAATAGAGGGGGTGCTGCTTATGCATTCCATGCCTGCGAGGGGTGAGTCGTATATGCACTGCTCTGTGTATGGCATTGTGGATGGTGCGCCTTGACAAAAATAAGACTACTTTTTCTTACGTCTGCCTGTATTCACCTTGGCGAAATCCTTGGCTGCGTTCGCCCCCTGGCCGGTTTTTTGATAGATTTTGGCTCTGAGCAAATACAGGCTCTTGGCACTATAGCCCCTGAAGTGATAAATAGCTTTGGATATATCCTCAAGGGCTTTCTTCATGTCGCCGGATTCGTAATAGACTACGGCTCTGCGCTCTAAGACGACATAGTCTTTCTGGTCTTTGTCAATTAGTTTAGTGTAGTCATCGATGGCATGCTGCCAGTCTTTGATTTTTTCATAGCAGTATCCGCGTCTCAGCCTGAGCTTATAAGATTCCGGATCGTCATCGAGACACTTCGAATAGTCATCGATTGCCTTTTCATAGTTCCTGAGGGCGTAGTAAGAGTCCGCTCTTTTTCTATATAAAGCTGGGGTTTGTTTCTTGGCGAGGATCTCATCGAGTTGTTCAATCTGCTGTTTTTGATTGCCCAACAAGCGGTAGGCTTCGGCTCGATCTTCAAAAATATCGAGTTTGTCCTGGGCTCCTTTCGAGAGAGCCATATTCAAATCTTTGAGTGCCGCAGCAAATTCTCCCCGCTCTAGTTGCAGTTTACCGCGAGTTCTGTAGAGTTCTGCATCTTTAGTTTCCAGGCTTACTGCCTGGTTCAGGTCATAGAAAGCGGGAGCTCGGTTGAAGAGTTTTATCCAGGTTTTGCCTCTGCCGAAAAAGCCCCGGTAGTCTTTGGGATTGTCTTTGATGTATTCGCTGTAGGCTGCTTTTGCTTCGGCATATTTGCGTTCGCCAAAAAGCTTTTCGGCTTTCTCCAGATTTTCCGGGTTCTTGGCGGCGAAGACCGGCAGGCTGCTATGTATAAAACCGGTTACCCCGACAACAATTACGAAAAGGAGGAGCACCATCGATTTGCTTAGCTTCATTTCTTTCATTGTGACGGGGTGAAACCCTTCTTCCTGTCTTCCGGCGTTGTCTATTTGGTTTTCTTAACGCTTTTAGCCGGCTTTGTCTCGGCTGTTTTCTTTGCCATGGGAGTGGTGGCAGCTTTGTGGAATTGTTCGTTATAAAGAGTAAACATCTTCTCCATCTTGTCCAGCTCTTCTTTCGGATAGCCTTTGCCGCTCACGGTTTTCTCCAGGTCAATGAGCACGTCCAGCTTCTCGCGAAATTCCAGGATTTCCTGGTCGGTGAGCCAGCCTTTTTTCTTGCCCATCACAAGCTGCTCTTCGAAATTTTTGATTCTCTCTTTGTACTTGAACTCTACTTTATTGGCGTTCTTGAATCCGACGCCTCTGGTTACAGTGGTGGCGGAACTTGAACTTGAACCAGAACCTGTTTCAGCGCCTGATTTCGTTTCCGGCGTTTTTTCGACTTTTGTCTGACTGGTGGTTATCACTCTTCGGACAGTGACGGCGTCATCTTTTGCCCGCGCGGGTGCGATACCGAGGCTTAGGGTGAGGGCACAGGCGGCGAGAGCCGGTGCGATTTTCGATTTTGGGAGCATGTCCACCTCCTGCTCAAATACTGGTCAGAGTAGAAGAGTATATCGCAATGCCACGCTCTCTGCCTGATTCGTTTTCAAGCAGACCTGGCTGCCCTGCAAGGCATACCGGTTGCCCCTTGCCAGCGAATATCGCTGCGAATTTCTCTCAGTCTGGCTACTATATCGATGAACCAGTCGATTTTATCTTCATAGCCTGAAGGTTCGCTGATTTCCATATAGGGAAGTTTCTCCCGGTCATCCATGAGCCTTAGCCTGATGCCTGGCAGGTAGTCGGTCCTGGTTTTAAATAGTGGATTGTCGAGTTCGCAGCAAGAGACCGGTATTTGCAGGTCCTCGTCTGATCCCGGCAGAAGATACAGATAGTCTCCAAAGGGTGAGACATCCATTTCTACCACCAGATAGCTCGCTATGGTGCGCATCAGATAGGCAGCGTCGGCGCCGAGGTTTATGGGGATGTCGCTCAAAGCTAGCTCCGGCAGACCGAAACGCTTCATCCCACTGGTGAACAGCTCGAAACAGTCTTTCTTGTATGCCCGGATTCTCAAAATCGTGCCTGCCGAAAGAGGCTGGTCCGTATCCAAAAGATCTACCAGCAAGCGCGCTCCCTGCTCCATGTCCAGGACCAGGCTCCTGTCGGCAAGAAAAACCGCTTCTTCCAGCGTCTGCTTCAGAGTGGAGAACAATTCTCCATGAATCGGTTTTTCTATTTTTAAAATGGTTTCCGCTCTCATAAGCAGCTCTTTCTCCGCCGAAGACAACTCCTCTTCGGCGATTTTTGCCATCAGCTCCTGCCTCGCTCTTTCGGTCAGGAAGGTCTTCGTCGAAGAGATTCGAGAGTGATGAAGTCTTTCTTTGTTGGCGGATAGAATATAGAAAGAGAAGGAATCCGGTCGTAGAACCGGGACTTTTAGTTGTTTCATCGTCGTTGTTCCTCATAGGGAAGCTGGAGAAAAGGCGCTTTCCCTAGACGGTAATGCCGGTAGGCGGTAACGTCAAGATGGTGCAGATCTGGAATGTGAAGCTGTAAACGTTTGCGGGATGGGCGTTGGCGGCGATGGTATCTCCTCCGGTGCCTGAATCGGTACATTGTTACAGTTCGATTAAGCGTCCCCACTCGATCGGAATCTAATGGGGCACGAGTCGTTTACTCAGTTGGGAGTTTCGATATTGTCGATATCCGTGCTGTTTTGCAGTGCACTAAATGCAGTTGCTTGCAATGGGAACCGTTATCAATTCCGAGTCTCATAATCACCTTCTTCTCTCTTATAAGTCGCTTTGAAAAAGTGCCTCTCTTCTTAAAGCCGGTCATATTCTTTTGTATGAGTCAGGTTCTAAAGCTTCGATGAAATTTGCTTTTAGATCCATATGCACGAGGTGCATAACTAATAAGAAGCACTGGCTTTTAGCAGAGAGATGGAGAATTAGATGGCACCAGGTGCTGGATCCTGTTCGAATTCATTGGCGGCAGTGATGCTGGCGCTTTGGATTGTCCTGTTTGCAGGCATCGGCACAGGCGCGCTTAGCCAGCCCACCGACCAGATCAATGGTCGGGAGGTGATTCAATTATCCGATCGTGCCAGGGACGCCATCGGTCTCAAGGTAGAGAAGGTGGAACTTCGGCCTTTGCCGCTCGAAGTAAGTGTTCTTGGTGAGATTGAGGCGATGCCGACCAAGAGCTATGTTCAGCATGCCATGATGGCTGGTCGTGTCCAGAGAGTCGATGTGGAGCTGGGAGAAAGAGTAAAGCCCGGTCAGGTTCTGGCTGTTCTGGATAGTCCGGAAGTTAATCGTCTTGCGGCTGAGTTGCTAAATACTAAAGCTTCGATGGAAGCCGAGATCAAGAAAGTGAAATCTCAGTATGCCACCGAAAAGAATCAGGCCGATACCCGTATTGAGCTTGCCCAGGCTGAATACGATCGAATGTCGACTCTGGCGGCAGAGAAAATCGCCTCGGAGCGTTCCAAACAATCGGCTCGGGCTGAACTGCTGCTTGCCCAGGCCACTAAAAAGAACCTCTCCACCAAGATGACGGTCGAACTCGAAGCTCTGGAAATAAAGATGAAAGTTTCGGTCAAGTCCCTCATAGACAGGCTCAAGCAGGTGGGTGTCTCGGAGGCGGCTATCAAGAAAATGCTGGCCACGGAAAATGCTATTGTGCAGGTGCCGGTTCGCAGCACCAAAGAAGGTGTGCTTACCAGAATAATGGCCAACCCCGGTGAGACCGCCGACGATCAAGACCCGCTTTTCGAGATTCTTGATCTCAATACTGTTTTTGCCACCGCCGATGTCTACGAGAACGACATGGAGAGAGTAAGAGTCGGTCAGAGAGTGACGATAAAGACGGCAGCGCTGCCCGGACGCACATATAACGGCACCCTGTTTCTGGTAGGCGCCGAGATCGATACTAAGAAGCGAACGCTGCCGGTCAAAGTGAAGATCACCAATGCCGATCTAGAGCTGAAGCCGGAGATGTTCGTCAATATGTACATCGAGACCAATGAGCCGACGAGGGCTATTCTGTTGCCTCGCGAAGCGGTCATGGAGAAGACCGGTCATTTTGCGGTTTTTCGGCAGGTAAAACCAGGCGTTTATCAGAGAACAGAGGTGGAAGTAGGCAGGAATATCGGTGACGATGTGGAGATTCTCGGTGGTATCGAGCCGGGCTCGCATGTGGTTACCCGCGGCGCCTTCCAGCTCGATGCTCATATTTTGAAACAGAGAGGGGACACCGATTCTTTTTCCCATCCCAGCGAGTCCGGCGAGGATCATGACCATGGAGAGGCGCCTGCGGCGAAGAAAGTAATCGGCATGGATCCGCTCTGGGTAGTGATAGTGGTGTTCGCATTCATCGGCGGTGGAGTTCTCTCGGCAGTGTTCTTGCGCTCCTCCGGCAGGGGCAAGTCCTCCAGTGACCAGGAAGATTGAGGGACCGGTTATGTTCAACGGCTTGATATCCTGGTCCATAAGAAACAGATTCGTAGTACTGGTGTTGGCTTTCGTTCTCTTCGCAAGCGGTGTCTATCTGTCTCTGGATGCCAATATAGATGTTTTGCCCGAGTTCGCACCGCCCCAGGTGGTGGTAGAGACAGAGGCACCGGGAATGGTGCCGGAGCAAATTGAAGCTCTGGTCAGTATCCCGCTCGAGTCCACCCTCAATGGTATGCCGGGCGTGGAAAATGTTCGCTCCATTTCTTTGAACGGGGTCTCGGTGATAACCGTGATCTTTCATTACGGCACCGATATTTACAGGGCACGCCAGCTCGTAGCGGAGCGTTTAGTAGTATCTTCCTCCGGTCTGCCTCCCAGCGTGAAGCAGCCCCAGATGGCGCCGTTGATGCCGGCCATAGGGGACGTTCTTAAAATAGGCTTGCTCTCGGATAAAACCTCTTTGATGGAGTTGCGTACTCTTGCCGATTGGGACATCAAGAATCGCCTTCTGGCGGTGCCCGGCGTGGCAAGGGTATTGATCATCGGTGGAGAGGTGAAGCAATACCAGGTTTTATTAGACCCAAGAAAGTTGAAGTCATTTCGCATCAGTTTGAGAGAAGTCTCCGATGCCGTGCAGAAGTCCAATGTTATCGCTCCCGGGGGCTATCTGGTAACCGAAGACAGGCAACTTTCAATCCAGGGCGTGGCAAGAATCCGGTCCTTGAAAGACCTCGAGAATGCGGTTGTCACAATCAGGGAAAACACCCCGGTACTGCTCAAGCATATCGCCAGGGTTCAGGTCGGGTCCGATTTCAAGCTGGGCGATACCGCCATCAACGGTCATCCCGGTGTCTACATTTATGTCACCAAGCAGCCGGGTGTCAATTCGGTCAAGCTGGATAGAGGGTTGCAGAAGGCTCTGACCGAACTTAAGACCATCCTTCCTGAGGATGTCAGAGTTTTACAGATCTTCAATCAGTCCAAATTCATAGAGCGCTCGATTCGCAACGTGATCGAGTCCATATCTCTGGGCGGCTTTCTGGTCGTGGTTATTTTGATCATCTTTCTTCTGAACTGGCGTACTTCGGTTATTAGTCTAACCGCCATTCCATTATCGATAATCACTGCCTTGATTGCAATAAAGTTCACCGGCGGCACCATCAACACGATGAGTTTGGGCGGGTTGGCTATTGCCGTGGGCGAAGTAGTCGATGACGCCATAATCGATGTGGAGAACGTCTATCGGCGGCTCATGGAGAATCAGTCTCTGGCTGAGCCGAGACCGGTTCATCAAGTGGTCTATGAGGCCTGTGTGGAGGTGAGATCGGCTGTAGTGTACGCCACCTTCATCGTTGTCCTGGTATTTATTCCTGTTTTCACCATGCCTGGAGTGACCGGACACATATTCAGCCCTCTGGGCTTCTCTTACGTGGTCGCCATTCTCTCCAGCCTATTAGTGGCGCTGACGGTAACTCCGGCCATGTGCATGTATTTCCTCACCCGCAAGGGGCAACTACCAACCTGGGAGCCCTGGACTGTCAAGAAAGTCAGAAGGGTCTATCGCAGCATTTTACGGTTTGTCGTCTGGAAGCCCGAGATGGTGGTGGCGGCCTCCGCATTGCTTTTTCTAGCCAGTCTCTGTCTCCTGCCATTTATGGGTCAGGACCTGTTGCCCCAGTTTAGAGAGGACAGCCTGATCGTCACCGCCATCGGTAGAGCCGGCCAGAATCTGGAATCTACCGTGCGGATGGGGGCTAACTTCGAGAAGACCATGCTGGAGAGAGACGATGTCGTTTCGGTGGCGCAGTGGGCCGGTCGGGCCGAACTCGATGACATGGCCGGTGGGCCTAACTTTGCCGAGTTCGATATTCAGTTGAAGCCGTCGAATGCATCTCTGGATGTGATTCTGCGTGATATTCGCTACCATCTCAACGAGATACCGGGGGTGGTTTTCGATGTGGGATCTTTCATCGCCCACCGCATGGATGAGGTCCTTTCCGGCGGTACCAAAGCCAATGTGGTGATCAAAATATTCGGACCAGATCTTGGCGTTTTGAGGGAGCTTGCCCGGGAGACCGTTACTCAAATAGAGAAAGTGGACGGTGCGGTCGATGTGCGATCCGAACCGCAGGTGGTGATGAAGCGAGTGGCAATTACTCTCGATCGAGTCAAAGCGTCCAGATTCGGAGTGACGTCCAGTGATTTTATGGAGAATGTCGAAATCGCCTACCAGGGCAAGATCGTCTCCAGAGTTCTTGAGAGTCAACGTCTCTTCGGATTGAAAGTATGGCTGGATGCCCCATTTCGTCACAATCTCGATTTGATTCGCGCCACCCTCATCGACACTCCATCCGGTGCACGCATTCCTATATCTGAAATCGCCAGGGTAGAGTTCGTGGACGGTCCAAGTGTAATAGTCAGAGAGAATGTCACCCGAAGAATCGTTGTTCAGGCTAATACGGAAGGGCGTGATGTGGTCAGTGTGGTCAACGACATCAAGAAAGTAATGGGTGAGAAAGTGAAGATGCCCGGGGGGTATTATCTGGTCTATGCCGGTCAGTATGCCGCTCAACAAGAGTCGACTCGTAATTTACTGATCGTCTCGTTCATCACCTTGCTCGCGATACTGATAGTGTTGAAGCAGGGTCTTGGCTCCTGGAAGCTTACACTTCTTGTGGCAAGCAATATACCGATGGCTTTTATCGGTGGTCTGATTGCCGTGGCGCTTACAGGCAATGTACTGAATCTTGGCTCTTTGATCGGATTCATCAGTCTTTTCGGTATCTCCACTCGAAACTCGATTTTGATGGTCTCTCACATCAACGATTTGCGTGTTCTTGATATGAGCATCAATCGAGCCGTGGTGGAAGGTGCATTGGACAGAGTCTCCCCGGTGTTGATGACGGCGTTGACGGCTGCGTTCGGTATGTTGCCGCTTGCTATCATGGGTGGTGCCGGAAGAGAGCTAGAGCAACCCCTCGCCCTGGTAATTGTCGGAGGTCTTGTGAGCAGCACCGCCTTGACTTTGCTGGTCATGCCTGCTCTCTTCAAGATCTTCGCCAGGTCCGGAGTCAAAGAAGATTCTCTAGATAGCGAATAGGCACAGGTCCCTGGTCTAGAACAAGATCGTGAAATTTTTTCAAGTTGAATTCCGTTCCGACCCGTTTCTGATAGCGTTCTCTCAAGCCAAGCCAGTCTTGTAATCCGACATAATAGGTCGGAAGCTGACAGGAACTCAATTTTGCCCTGCGCAATTTACCTTCGGCTTCGGCTTTCGTCTGAAACGCTTCTCTGGTCATCAAAGTGAGCGCCTCCTGGTCGGTCATTTTATCCATATGCATTTTGATATCGAGAATAGCATTGGCAAGGAGCCGGAGACGAATCTTGTGCATGGTCAATTTGAACTTTCTCGAGCCGGTCATATATCCTTCGTCCAGCATTACCTGGGCAATATACTCTGCCCAGCCTTCCACATAAGGACCATTGGCATAGAGCGAGCGCAGAAGTCTTCTGCTTTCGGGCTTTATATTATTGAGGTGTTCGAACTGAATATAGTGCCCCGGCAGAGCTTCGTGGATGGTCAGCCACTTGAGAGTGAAATTGTTATACTCGCGTAGTTTCGATTCGGCATCCGCTTCGCTCATAGAGGCGGGAATTGGTGTTACCCAATATTCAGCTTTGCCTTCCGGCTCCAGGGGCGGTGCGCTGTGGAAACCGGCCACCGAGTAGATTCCTCGCATGAATGCCGGTGTCGGGATCACGCTTAGATTATCTCTTTCGCTCAGGCTGACGATCTGCTTCTCTGCTATGAACTTCTTGATACCGTCCAGATCACCTTTGACCGCTTCCAGCAAATCCTCCCTTTTAACGTGATCTTCGGCTATTTTATCGAGCACCTCTTGAATGACCAGATTCTCCCGATCTTTGCCTTTTACCTTTATATGGTTGTGATCCGGATAGAGTTCCATGTGCATGGGAACCGCCATCTGCATCATTCTCGATCTGACCGCGAGCATCTCCTCTTCGGCGGCGGCCAGCAATTCCTCGGGCTTTATATCGGTTTGCATGACCAGAGAGAACTTCTTCTCGTACAGTTCTCGGCCCAGACGCCAGCTTTTCTTGGATGGTGCTTTTGCCAGGTCCTCTTTCAACCAGGTCGAGAAAGCTTTCAACGCTTCGATTGCTTTTGGGGCAGCCAGATCGTACTCTTGTTTTAACGAGTCGTTGTCTTCGACTTGTTCGGCGAGAGTCTTTTCGATAAGCTCTATGTTTCCTCTATTCTCTTCAATCGCCGTTTCGATATAGACAGGCACCGAAGATTTCATATAAACCTGAGTTTGTTTGAGCAGCCTGGGAATTTGTTTGACCCTGGCAAGGGCATTGCCTAGTCGCACCTCTTTTGGTGCCTGGTCTGACGAGACAGCTTGAAAAATTGCGCTTCCTATAAGCTCTACGACTATGGTAGGGTTGTACTTGTAGCTTTGAATATTTTCCAGATCTAGAAGGTTGAGGCTGATCTGATCATTGATCATTCTCCAGTCGGCTTTTTCTTGCGGGCTGAGTTCGGCTTCCGGAGTTTCTTTGGCGAAGCGCTCTTGCCAGGCACTATAAAACTGGCGCTTCCTGGTCAAAGCTTTTTGGCTCATGTCGTCGAGAAGCTGATCCAGATTGATGACATCGCCGGTTTTGCTTTCTTGGTGCTTGTGGTAACCAGCTTCGGAGGCCGCTGTCGGAGAGAGCGCCAGGGAATTTTTTATGAACTGGTCGGCAAGGGCTTGGAAGTTCGAGTGTGATTCTTTGGCCGTCGCCGGTGAAAATGACGATAGGGAGATAATCGTGACTGCGGCAGCTAGTTTTTTGACAATATTGACGCTATTGAAATGATTGGATTTTGTCATGATCTACTTGGCAAGAAGGGTGAAAAGCATATTTTATAACAAGGATGATGCTGGCACTCTTTACTTAGCACTGCTGAAAGTTGGATAATCAGCAGTTATGAAATTAGCCTTTTTTGTAAATGATCTCTCCACCGAAGAGCGTGCCCATTCCACCAATAGGCTGGCCGTCGAAGCGATAAACAGGGGCCACGAAGTTTGGCTCATCCCGGCTGATTCGTTTTTCTTTGATGTGGATGACCGAGTCAAGGCGATGGCTTTGAAGGCGCCTAGAGCCAAGTACAAATCTGTCGATGTTTATCTCAAGGATATGCTCGGCAAGAATGTCATCCAGGAGTTGATAACGGTAGGCGATCTCGATGTTCTTTTTCTGCGCAGCGATCCTTCTGTCGAAGTGGCGGACAGGACCTGGGCGCGCAGGGTCGGTCTTGATTTCGGACGGGCTGCCATGCGTTATGGCGTCCTGGTGGTCAACGATCCAAACGGATTGTCCACAGCGCTCAACAAGATGTACTTTCAGCTCTTTCCAAGAAGTATCAGACCTACTACTATAATCAGCCGCAACAAGGCGCAAATCAGGGATTTCGCCAAGAAACACGGCGACAATATCGTTCTCAAGCCCCTCCAGGGACCTGGTGGTCAGGGTATCTTTTTCGTCAAGAGTATCGAGATGGCAAATCTCAATCAGATTATCGATACGCTGGGCGCTGGCGGTTACATCATCGCCCAGGAGTTTTTACCCGGTGCCGATCAGGGTGATACCAGGCTGTTTTTGATGAACGGCCAACCCCTCAAGTGCAAAGGGCATTATGCCGCTTACCGCAGGGTTCGGCATGGCGGCCACGATAGCTCCGGCTTCCGTGGCGAGGGCACTTTCGAGAAGGCCGAGTTGACCGATGAGATTCTGGAAGTGGCGGAGGTTATCCGACCGAAGTTGATTCAGGATGGAATGTTTCTGGTGCGTCTCGATATCATCGGTGGAAAGTTGATAGAGATAAATGTCTTTACACCCGGTGGTCTGGAGATTGCCCAGCAATTCGAAGGGGTCAACTTTTGCCAGGAAGTGATCAAAGCCCTGGAGCGTAAAGTCTCCTACAAAGAGGACAAGGTGCGTACCTTCACCAATCTGGAGCTCTCGGTACTGTAGGCGGTATCACCGCAGGCGTGCGATATTTTCTCTATCTAATGTAGCCTGGTCTTTGTTGCCCATCGCTTCATAGAGGTCGGCCCTATGGGAATAGGCGAGCGCTTTATGAATGCCGGGAGCACTCTGGTCTATGAAACGGCTCAGCACCCTCTCCGCTTCGGTGAGTTTTCGGGATGCTATATGAATCTCTGCCTGTTTCAGACTTGCCGCCCAAACCAGAGCAGGGGAGACCCGGGAATCAATCACTTTCTTCAAAACGGAGAGCGCCGATTCGAGGTCACCGTTCTTTTCTAAGTCCAATGCCTTTGCAAGAAGAAATTCTCCGGATTTCTCGTCTTTGATGGACGAGTGAACAGGCATGGTCGCTTCCAGAATCGAGAGCGTCTGTTCCGTATCCGAGGTCGAAAGGTCACCGGATGATAGACTGAGGGCGGTTATGAAGCAGCTTGAAGCTGCAATTACCTTTATATAGATCGAAGGCATCGGCAATTAGACTATGTAGATTATGGGGCGAACCGGAATCGCCCGCTTCTTTGCGGGCTCGTTTCGATTTCCTTAACAATTATTATGATGGATGAAATTTATTTGTCCATAGGCCGGACTTCGATTTTATGATTATTTCCTGGTTTAGCCGATTTTGCCGGGCTTGGCAACCATTCAGAAGGGCATGTTCTCAAACATATCGCCCATATCTTCTACCCCCTGAGTGAACTGTGATTTCGGAGCCACCACTTTGAAATCATCCAGTTTCTTGTAGTGCTTTTCCAGGTTACTGAAGGCGGAGCTGCTTATTCCAGGGGCCTCCAGGATGAAGATATTACGAGGTCTTTTGAAGTTGTAGAGATACTCCAGATCAGAATCAGTCCCATGCAGCTCGCTGATATAGAGATTCTCGATACCCTTCAGCTTTCCTATCAGCTCAAGGTTTTTAGAATCAACAGCAATACCCATGAGATTGAGAATTCTCAGTTTCTTCATAGACGCCAGATATTTTAAATCCTCTTTTTTCACCGATGTATGGGCGACCTCCAGCCCCTCGATTTTAGGATTTTTCTCAGCGATTAACTGCATAGTTTTGCCGGTGATTTTCTTGCAATAGTTGAGGGTAAGCTCTCGATAGTAGTCTTTATCTTCGGCTGCATTGGAAATGAGAACTTCTATCGAACTGTCATCGGTAGCGGTTTTGTCCGCGTGGATCTTCTCGAGAGTTCGGCAGCTGGCTAGTTTTTTCATGACTTCAAATCCGATTTTTTCGTTTGGCTGCTCCTCGTCTTTCTTCTTCTTCTGATTCTTTTCGGTCGTTTTGCAGAGCCAGATGAATCGGAGTTTCGGGCTCTTTTCTATGCCGTCGAAACCCGGGGCGGATATCTCGAAGCAATTATTGAGGTTGAGCTGATCAAGCTCCTTCGAGGTCCAGAGACTTTTGAGTTGAGCATTTGTGATGCCCGTTCCTTCAAGAAGGAGAATTTTGAGGTCTGGAAACATCGGTAGAATTTCGAAGACGGTATCGTCAAAGGTGCAGCGGCTCAGATCCAGGGCGCGTATGTCGCTTTCCAGGAGGACTTTGAGGTCTTCTCCTCTAATATGCATTTCTTGCAACATCAACCTGGTATGGTCGATGTTCATATCGTCGTTTGCTTCTTTTCTCTCGGCAATCTGATTTAAAAAGAGGGAGAGTATTTCGAAGTCCTCCCTTTCCATCGGGCGGCTGCTTTGCATTTTGTACCACATCTCGTGATAGCCTTCATCACGAAATGGATTGACGGTTCTCTTACATTGGCTCGCCATCTTTTGAAGCTTCTCGGCAAGGACTTGCTCCTCTGTCGGCAGTTGAATCTGAATCTGTTTCTGACCCGGTTCTTCCGTTTGTTCTAGTTTCTTTTCTTTCTCGGAAGGATTGCGATATAGATAGACCCCTGCCGAGCCCAGTATGATAAAGCACAGAACAGTCAGAACTATCGACTTCTTGCCGGATGTGCTCTTCTTCTCCGGGATCGTCCGGACCTCCACTGGCCTGGAATCATTAACCGCCCGTAGATCTTCCATGACCTGGGCCATGGACTGATGACGATCTTCGGGGTTTTTCTCCAGCATTTTGGCCACCATGCTCTCTAGCTCATGGGGAAATTGTCTCCCTTCGTCGATCTCACTGAGCCCCGGTGGTGCTTGCTCTACGTGCATACGGAGAAGGGACATTATGTCTTCTGCTTCAAAGGGTGTTCTGCCGGCTAACATTCTAAAAATTATGCAGCCCAGCGAATAGATATCCGATCTTTCGTCTGCTTCATTCCCCCGGGCTTGTTCCGGACTCATATAAAGCGGGCTTCCTTGAATGACACCGCTGGTAGTGGTAAGTTCGGATCCGATCTGGGTGACGACTGTGTCGTCCTGAGCTTGTTTCTTCGCCAGACCGAAATCGACCACGGTAATGTTTCTATCCGGGGAATCCAGGTCGCTGACGATTATGTTCGATGCCTTTAAATCCCGGTGAGCAATCTGCTTGCTGTGGGCGTGGTTCATTCCAAGACATATCTTTTCTGCGATGGCAATCGCCTGTTGAACCGGGAGATGACTCCTTTCTTCAAGGATGCTCTCCAGATCCCGACCTTCCACAAACTCCATGATAAGAAATGCGTTGTTGGCAGCGGTGACGTTGAAATCGAGGATGTGAACCAGGTTCTCATGTTCGAGCTGGCTGGCTGCCCGGGCTTCTTTCTGAAAACGAATCAGCTCTTTTTCTTCGGCTCTTTTCAGCACTTTCAATGCCACAATTTTGTCGAGGATGGCATCATGGGCTCTATAGACCGCGCTGGTGGCACCACTGGAAATATACTCGAAGGCGCTGTATCTATCGCCCAGTTTTTCGAGCACGTCGGCGGGGATGTCGTGGCTGCCTTTTTCTGGAGATGCCATGGGTCTTTGTTTCTATCTATAAATCTTTTGAGCTTTCGAGGACTTTTCTAATCTGATCGTCATGTTTTTCCAGAAGAGCGCGTGCTTCCTCTCTTCCGACTCGCTTCAGTTGCATTACGATGGCCACCTTCGAGCTGCCCTCGGCTTCTGCCAGCAGTTCTGCCGCTTTTGCTTCATCTACGGCCGCTGCTTTCATCACGATTCTTCTGGCACGGTCTTTCAGTTTTGTGTTAGTGGCCCTCAAATCGATCATCAGATTGCCATAGACTTTTCCCAGTCTAACCATGAGCGAGTTGGTTATCAGATTCAGGATCATTTTCTGGGCTGTACCGGCTTTCAATCTGGTAGAGCCTGTTATGGGCTCGGGACCGGTTACAGCTCGGATTACAAGATCGGCTTCTTTCTCTATCTCGGAGCTGCTCACATTAACGAGGGCTACTGAGTATGCACCTTTATCCCTGGCGTAGCGCAGGGCTCCTTTTACGTATGGGGTTCTGCCACTCGAGGCGATGCCTATCACAGAATCCTCCGGTTTAAGTCCATATTCTTCGAGGGCTCTAGCCCCTTCTTCTTCAACATCTTCCGCCCCTTCCACAGAAGTGGTGAGGGCTCGGTTGCCACCGGCGATGATGCCCTGGACTAATTCTGGTTCGACTCCGAAAGTGGGAGGACATTCGCTTGCATCGAGGACGCCCAGTCTGCCGCTGGTGCCTGCTCCTATGTATACGAGCCGACCACCGCGTCTGACCCTGATGAGAATCTCCTCGACCGCTTCTGCAATGGCGGGAACGGCATAGTCGACACTGGCAGCCACAGTGTGATTCTCTTTATGAAGACGCTTGACCAGATCGAGAGGGTCGAGACTGTCGAGATCGGAGGTTCTCGGGTTGGGTTGCTCTGTTTCCAGTCTGGATAGATCCTGGCCGGTCGGGGTCATTCTGGGCTCCCTTCATCTTTATCTCTGCCTGATTTTCGTCAGTCTAGCAGATTAACCCGGCTCGATATCAAAAGCAGCAGGGTACATTTCAGCCACTAAAACGCTCTAATGTCTTGACATGAAAGCCTTTCCCCGCCTTTGAGCCCCTTTTACCATGCCCGACCCCAAGGAAAAAGCATCCGAATGGAGACCCGATAGCGAAATCTTCTCTGGCTCTAAAGCCGGATTTGATGTGCTGGATCTATTTAAGAGTGAGAGTAGACCTTCGAAGGCACCTATCGATTTTGCCCCTCCTTCTCCTTCTATAGATTCTTTCAGCGTCGATTTCGACTCTCTTGAGAAGCCTGTGAAATTGACCCAGCTTCTCGAGAACCCGGGAAGCTGGAGCGATGCTGCCGTATCGACGACCCGCAAGCCAGTCTTTGGTCGAGTAAATGATGCCCTGGTGGCGGTGGGCAGTGAAGGACTCCTTGTTCGAGATGGCCGGATAGAAGAAGCCGCCTCTGATAAAGCTCCGGTGGTGCGGGAAGTCGCCACTGAAGACGGAGTTTATCGGCGAGATGAAAATGGACGGATCTCTTCTACCGCCCCAGAAGCTGGCCAGGCCGGACCGAAACGAGAATTCGAATACAATGACCCAGCCGACAAAAATAAGCTTTCTAAGGTGACAATCGGCGACGATGTCTATGTCCGCAAGGGACCGATCACCTCTTCGGGTAAACCGGTTCAACAAGACGGATTCGATATGCATAACTGGACCGTCTATGATCGAAGCGGGAAGTTGAAAAGGGACTGGTACGGCGATATGAGAATCAGCCCTGATGGGGTATTCAGTCGCTATGAAAATGATAAGAAGAGCTTGACTCTCGAAGGCGCCGACGGCAAGCCCCTGTCTGCCGAGGAGGCAGCCAGGCGCAATGCTGAAGGCATCTGGCCCGGCTCCATAGAGGTGGTCCGCCCGGACGGATCTGAATTGAAGGCGACTTTGAAAGGTCATATAGTACAGGAGTTGTCTGAAGGTACAGAGAACGGTGAGAAGCATGTCTGGAGAAAGGACGGAGATCGCTGGACTTGCGACACTCTTCCGGGTGAGGAACGTCGAGAGCTTTCGGTGGGAGCCGACGGCAGTCTGAGCTATGTCGATAGAGATGGACTCAAACACAGGCAAAGGAAAGACGCCACCTCGGAAGTGGAGGATGGGGCTAGTGGCTTGACCTTTGGCTTTGACCGACACCATCGAATGATATCGGTTCAAGGAGACAAGGGGGCGCGCAGGCTCACCTATGGTGATGACGGCAAGCTGTCTTCTGTAGAAAGCACCTGGGCCGGCTCATCGAATCGCTGGACGCGTGATACCAATAACAGTGCCGGGAAGTGGATAGAGAGCCCAGGGGGTAGAGTGGCAGACAAGCTCAGAGTGCTCGAAACAGGTGAGATAGAGCATGTCACGACATCCGGCGATAGACGTATCGAGGCACTGAATCTTAAAAAAGTCGATTTCGACTCTTCCGACCGCCCCTGCAAAGTTAGCTTCCCTTCCGGCGCCGAGCGCTTTTTAGACTACGACAATCTTGGTCTTTCCCGGGTACTGGACCGAATACCGGCGGAGAAAGGCGGCGAGGATCTGGAATGGAAGCGGGAGCAGGGCGGTGATAGTTTTGTCTCGATGCGGGACAACAATAAAGTGTATCGGCGGGAGCAGATGAATGTCACCGCCGACGGTGATCTGGAGTATAAAGGAGCCGACGGGCGTGCTCATGTTTCCAGAGCCGAAGACATCGACCGCCTGGCTCGCGGTGAGTTCGTTCTTGGTTCCGAGTCCTTGCTCGAAGCCAGGGATGCGCTTCTGCGGTCCATGGGCGAGGCCGGTCTTTCTTCCGACCGATTTAAAGGCTGGATGAAAGAGTTCGAAGAGAGAGCCACCCGGAACAAAATAGACCCCGAGAAAGTGGTGCGAACTTTCAACAATCTCTCCGACTTGTTGAGCGATCCCGGTCAGGGCGGTCCTTATAACCTCGACGAGCGCAAAGTAATCGCGGATTGTGCCATGCACAACCTGGCCAGACCGATGGAGATAGACCAGGGGTCTCATCCTACCTGTAATGTCACCTCGGTGGAGGTCTATGCCGCCGTGCGTCATCCTGACGCTTATACGAGTTTGCTTCGGGATGTCTCTTTGACCGGGTCATGGAAAGCGCTGAGCGGCAAGGTCGGCCATCCGCCTGCTCAATCCCTGGCTCCAGGAAAAGACGAACTCTCCTATGATCTGAATAAGCCGGATTCCGGTAAGCGTAATCTGGCCAGCCAGGCATTTCAGATGACTCTGATCAATACCATGTACGAAACCGGCGAGATGAACACCGACAAAGAAGATCGCTCGGATATTCGTTATATCATGCAGCCATCGCAAACCATAACCAAACGAGAAGGAAATATCGTGATCACTATGGAGACCGGGGAGGACACGCTGGTTAGAGACGGCAAGACACTGAACAATGCCAGAGGGCAAAAAATTGACGGACCGGAAATGATTCAGGACAATGTCTTGCGCTCCTGTGAAATCCTTTTTGGTGAAACCCCTCCCCATATAGAGAACGCTTCTTATGCCGATATCAATGGCCGCCGTCATTATGAAAGCGATCTGATCACTAAAGAGCGCTTATTAGAATTGAAAGAGAAAAATCTATTTCCTCTTCTCACTCCCACCATGGGAGGTATGCATGCCCAGACCATTCACGATGTCTGGGAGGATCAAAGAAACGGCGAGACCTGGGTGCTCCTCGATAACCAGCATGGAGAGCCGGAGGTCAAAGGCGCCGATCGCAAGAGTGGAGAAGGTGATGGAGACGGATGGATCAAGCTCGATGCTCTGCATCGCACTCTAAGAATGGGCGGCGAGGGGCGGGGCTTTGGTTTGCCGGTGATGCCTCAGGTAACCAAGAATCAGCATCCCTCGGAAATCTACAACAGATAAAGTCTATTTGAAGTAGAGATCCACATAGTCGGTGACACGGTCGCAGGGATTGTCCATCTCTTTGAGGCGCCAGTACTTTCGTTTTCCTTTGACGGCAAAGGTCATCTCTCCATCTCGGAGGCAGGGTTTGCCATCATTTATATGAGAGACTCTGGTCTCGATTTTGCCCCGGAATTTGAATTGACCACAGGCTACTTCGGTAATAACACCGTCTATGGTCAGCCAGTCCGGATCTTTCCCTTTTGAACGCTGCTCCCCTTTGAGGGTCAAAAGACCGTTCTTTTCGGTGACGGTGGCTTGTCCGAATTTTTCCCAGCTTATCCATTGTAAGGAAAGCATGTGCTTGCCCAGCAATTTTTTCTTTTCGGCGGCATCTTTGACCAGGGTTTTGGTCTGGCTCTGGGCAGAGACAGGGGACTTTGAGGCTAAAGCCATGATAGTCGCCAATATCAGGATGAAAGTGGCGAATCTCATCGTTGTAGAGGTAGATAAGGACATCGGTCTCTCCTGCATTCTGGACCAGACCCGCATTATCCCACCTGGCCCGGGGTCCGGCCTGCTTAAAATTTTGGAAGAAAGTGGTTACTACGGGGTAACCGATGTTAGAATATTAATTAACCGACCGGTTGGTCAGCGTATCTTCCCTCCTGTCTAGAGGACCTTTTCTATGTCAACTACAGAGAAAACCACCGAACCCGAGTCCATGACCGGTAAGCATCATCTTGCTCCGCCTCCGGATCATTATGACAAGATGCCTGACCCCCAGGAACTTTTGCTCAACGCCGAAAGCGCTCCCAAAATAACCGACAGGCTCAATATCTTTCCTTTCGACTGGCGGGTCGAGACGCCACGCCTGATGGACATCTATGAAGATTCCAGAGATCCGGGCTGGTCGCCGAGCAAGCTGCCCTGGGAAACCCTTGATGTGGACTCGATGACTTTAGATCAGCGCTATGCCATCTCCTACTGGTTCGCCCTGCTTTCGGTCTTCGATGCCTCGGGACCTGCCGTGTTTGCCAGGGCGATGATCCATGCTTACGAAACCCACGAAGAGGACGCTATCAGAAAATGCTTTTTCTCGGTGACCCGGGACGAGATGAATCACGAAGAGGTCTGCGGGCGGGCGATCAATAAATTGACCCCCAATGGTCCCCTGGGCTTCGAGCCCGAGACCGAGCTTGGCAAACTGGCTCGCAATAATGTGGAGTGGCTCTATCATAACGGCGCCCGTTACTGGAGAGGCTATAAAAAAGCGGTGGAGATGTATCCGATGGGTATTCTCTTCAGCTCCTTCCTCTTTGGAGAAGTGGCGTCTTCTACGCTCTTCCACTCTATGTACGAGAAGACCACTATTCCAGTATTTAAAGAAGCTTTCAAAAATATCGGTCGTGATGAAGGCCGACACTTGAGCTTCTGTCTTGCACTGCTCAAGGAGATTCTCCCCAAGATGAGCGAAGAAGAGAAAGATATCGTCACCAAGCAATTCAGAGCTGGTTTCATCTTCCTCTCCGGAATTCTCTATGAGCCCCCGGCGGATTTCTGGCAACTGCCCGAGACTTTCCTGCCTGCCCAGAGGCTTCTGGAAGAGAAAGCTCGAGAAGCCGGCTTCGGTATACTCGATCATGAACAGCGCAAAGAGAACTGGAGAACTGCTGTGGTTCGCTTGAAAACCATTGTCGAGCCTCATGGTGTCAAGTTCCCGGCTTTGCCCGAGATCGATGTCGATGGAGAAGACGTGGCTTTCGACCCAGAGAAGATCGTGCCGATTTTCTAATGGTCAGACCCCGGGCTGAAAATTATGAGGAGCGGCGTCAGGAACTGCTTGATGCCGCTGCTTCGATGTTTGCCGAAAAAGGCTTCGATGGGGCCTCTATGGCTCAGATTGCCAGCAGCTGCGGTGTATCAAAAGCGCTTCTCTATCACTATTACAAATCCAAAGAGGAGTTGCTCTATTCGATGTTGCTCTCCCACTGCCTGCTCCTGGTTCGAACAGGAGAAGAGGCGGTGGCAGAAGCCGGTCGGACCTTTGTGGGTTCCGACCAGGATAAGGCTCGCGCTCAATTGGATTCTCTGGTTCGCAGCCTGATGCAACTTTATATAGAATCCCGGGATAAACATGTGGTGCTTCTAAATAACCTTCACGCCTTGCCGCAAGAACAGCAGCTCGAGATCAAACAGCTCGAAAAGAATCTGGTCGGTATCATAAAAGGGTTGCTGAAAGAGTTGAAGCCAGGCGCCACCGACGCGGTGCGAACAGCGCTGGCAATGTATTTGATGGGGGCAGTTAACTGGACTTATACCTGGTTCAAGTCTGATGGCCCGGTGTCTCATGATGAATACGCTTCGCTTGCTACCAGTACGTTTCTTCACGGTATCGAGGAAGGGTGATGCCTAACAAGGTCACTGCTCTTGGCCTCGGATTTTTATTTTTTGCGGTTGCCGTCGTGTCTCTGGCGGCGCTCTATTCTCACTTGCGAGCGCCCGGACGTCAGGCGGTGGATGGTACCGTAATCGGTGTCCTCGAGGCCGGTCGTTTCAAGACCCGGATGCTCTGTCGTTATAAAGTCGGCGAGCGTACCTATGTATGTCCGGTTATGGTCGAGAGAGACAAGGATAAAACTCCGGCGAAAAAAGGCGATCACCTTGTTCTATATTGCTGTGCCGATTCTCCTGCCGATATTTCTTTGAGTCCGAATAGAAAAGATGGAGCTCTTCCTGTTCTATATGGCATGGGTGCCGCTCTTGGCCTTGTCGGCTCGGTTTGGTTTTTCAAGACCGCCAGAAGAAAGCAGCTCTCGTGACGGCAATGTGACAGGAAACAGTCACGTTGCCGTTATTTCAAAGGGTTATCTTCTAATTATCGAAAGAAAAGTTTTAGAGCGAGGAAGGGCGGTTCGAATTCACGGACCGTTCTTCTACTTTTTGAGGTTGTAATCGCTATGAAGATTACGCCGCAAGATAGGCCGGTTTGAGAAACCTATTTAAATTACTTTCTGCCTTCCAGGTTGATGATGACATTGCCTCTGGTGTCAT
>CAZCBH010000012.1:87974-95095 GCA_964496875.1 uncultured Candidatus Obscuribacterales bacterium
TCGCTCTTGCAGAATCCACATCGCCGCTCATTAATTGAGCCACCGCCAGGTCGTTTCTGTCCTCCGCCACCGCTGCGCCAGCAACTGTAGAAGAATAGAGCTTGTCTTTCTTCAGGACTCTTGTCAGGATGATTTTTGCTTCGTCTATTTTATTTTGTTTCAAAAGAACAATCGCCAGGCGGTTTTTTACTCTATTGGTGAGAATGTTGTCTTTGCCGATGTTTTTGTCTTTTGACCAGATTGCGATGGTGCGCTCATAGAGCGATTTCGCTTTGTCCAGATCGCCTTCTTCTTCGTAGATGCGACCGAGATTGAAGGTCACATCTCCGACAAAGCGATGTCTCTTGCCGATATCCTTTTCGAAAGTCTCGAGAACCTTTTCATATAGCAGACGAGCTGCCTCCAATTTGCCCTGGCAGCGGAGAGTCTCGGCCAGATAATAGTTGGTGTCGGCAACCACGGCGCTATCATCATCGAGAAAGGCTCGGGTGATGGCCGCTACCGGTTGGCAGAGGTACTGACTGGATTTGTAATCACCCGAAACCCAGAATTGATATGCCGCACCATGGAGAGTAGCGGCCACTCCCAGGAACACAATGGTGGCGAGAGCGCCGGAGCATAGTTTCTTAGTTATCGAATGCTCTTGAAAAACGATGCCTGCTTCCTGACTTTCCGAAGCACCGAAATTTTTCTCCAGAGTCTCTTTCATTTTCGCAAGAGACTCTGGAGAAGTTCTTCTGGCTAAGGAAATAAGCACTGCGAAGAAAAGAGCCGGTAGAATAAATGTAGCTATAAAAGTATAGGCAAGGGCTATGGGATTTGGTGAGAGATAGGCCGAAGCCACCATAGCGATGGCTGCTCCGGCGATGGCGCTGCCGCTTTGTTCTACGAAATAGGAGATCAGTGGACTGGGTCTGGCTATCAGGGTTAATCTGGTGCCGCCTCCATCTATATCTACGTTCTCTTCCAGCTTGCCTTCCAGTCTGGGTTTATAGAGAGACTGCAAAAAGCCGACATTCTCTTTGAGGGTGACACCATCTTTAGACTGTTTTTCTTTGATTCCGGCAGCTTCTTCTCCGCAAATTTCGGTAAGCTTCAACCTTACCGCCTCGGAGTCTTCATCGCATTTCAGGACGATGACCGATGGTGCTGCAAGGATAAACTTCTCTAGGTTCATGGGCCTTCTGTCCTATCGAGAACAAAAGTTTTACTATTTAGGATCTGCTTCTGTTTCTGTTCGTGCGATAGAGACCGAAATTGAAGTGTCTTGCTTTTATTCTCATTGCCGCTATGAATGTGGTGCCGATCAGACCGAGAACCATGAGTCTGGCAGCTCCCGGTCTTTTGGTGCCCGAGGAGAGTAGTACCACCAGTAGTTTGAACAAAAAGCACTTCCTTTCCGTGCAGTTCATCTATTTTTATGAATTGTCTGCCCTTTTCGATCTGTTGTCAAATCGTCCCGGCTTGACCAATTTTGATATATGCGAAGCATTCTTATACAGCCCCACTTGTATATCTCTTGCGATGGGTCAAGTGACCGATGAGGCAAATCGGTCACTTGACCCAGCCAGAATTGGTTGGTTGATGGATTCTCGCGCGCTTCATCTATGGTTATGCTGTTAAAAGTCGGGTCCAACAATTGGATTTTTGGCATGAATCGAATTTTTAGAGCAGCTAGGGCAGGTGAATTAGCAATGGTTAGAGATCCGAATTTCATGATCAATGGCAGTAGTGGCAGTGCAGCCCTGGTGGACAGCCTTCCGTCAGAAGAGTTTGAGTTGGAGATTCCCTGCTCTAGCGGCGGGGCTCGTATGACTCATCAAGAACTGCAAGCGATGAAGATCAGTAGCAGCAGAGTCGAAGAACCCCGGGTGCAAATGGTTCAAGGGTGTCTATCCATGCTTCTTAAGTCGGCTCTAACCGTCAAAGCCTGGTTCTCGCTAAAAGATCCAAGACGGAAAGTGTGTCAGCAAATCGGCCATGAATGTGCCAATTGCGGAATGAGAGTTTCTTTTGATCACCAAGCTAAAGAGCACCCCCACCGCTCTTAGCCGATTCTATCCTCACAGCCGGACTCCCCCGACCATCCTCTAGCCGGATCGGTCGGGGGATTCTGGTGAGCTTTTCTTACTGGCCGGCAGTCTGTATATTATGTCTACTATGAGAGACGAAAAGTGTCCTGTCTGCCATCGATTGAAGAGTTCCGGCGGAACTGCAAGCATAACCCAGTGGATCAACACCTGTGTTTGTAACCTGGCTGCTACCGCAGACTCGATAGAGATTCCTTGTAAGGAAGTTTGCCTTGATTGCGGCAAAGAGATAGGCAGTGCTCGCAAAGGCTCTCTTACCCAGTTCGTTTTTCGCCCGGATTATTGCTCTTGTCAGAGACCCCGGACCCGGTTGACTAGAAGCAATGATTTTTATGTGGGTCCTGACGGAGTTTCGGCCGAGGAGTTTGATGGCGTCGAGATTGATGTCGAAGAGGATAGTTTTCCCCGGCAGAGATATGCTCCGGTTCGAATTATTGGAGAGGGCGCCTCCGGAAAGATTTATCTTGCCTGGGATCGGCAGCTTCATAAGTTCGTGGCGGTCAAAGTGCTCAATATACTCTCGCCGGCTGCGCTACGGGCGTTTCAGGGGGAGGCCCGAGCCACCAGCAAGCTTGTTCATCCTTCGGTGGTTCGAGTTTTCGATTTTGGTGTAACTGCCGGTGGCGGACCGTATATGGTGCTCGACTATTTCCCGGGTGAGAGCCTTCGGACCACCCTTGACCGCGAAGGATCTATAAGTTGGCGCCATGCTTCTAATATCATATTGCGAGTCTGTTCTACTCTATCTTATTGTCATGGTCTGGGAATCTATCATGGTGATCTGAAGCCGGAGAACATATTGATAATGCCGGGAGCGGAGGATAATCCCGATCTGAAGCTGGTGGATTTCGGCCTGGCAAAGTTTGTCTCCAATGGCATCGACGAAGGTGCCGCTGAGCTCGCCGGCACACCTGTTTATATGTGTCCGGATATTTTGCGCGGTTTCGACTATGACGCCAGTGCGGAAGTCTATTCGCTGGGTTGTATATTTTTTGAGCTTTTAACCGGCAGACTGCCTTACCTTTCATCGGCAGACACGGCAATCGGTCAGATCAATCTTCATGTCAGTACTGCCACTCCCAGGGTCAGTGAACACCTCTTGGATTCCGCCGCCATTCCGGAGGCGCTTGATGCGCTGGTTTTCCGGGCGATGCACAAGAACAGGGAAGAGCGTTTTAAGTCTATGGAGGAGTTGGCATCGGAACTGGCGAGCACTTTTCAGGAAGACCGGGAATTTGATGAGCCTGCCTGTAAGGTTAATGTCGATAGTGGCATGAATGCGGTCGACCTTAGTGAGTCGAAGGTCTCATCGCCGACACCTTGGTCGTTGGCCATAGCTCTTGCCGGTTTTCTGTTAGCCGGTGTTGCAGCTTTCTTCTGGCTGTGGCCAGGACCGCCTCTCCAGAGGGCAAAAGATGGGCAGAATTCGGTTTATCAAAAGCGCCCACGCAGTCGTATGTATGCTGATTTATTCACCGAGACTCCAGAGGAAAAGGCCGGTTCTTCGAGGATGGTGAACGGCAAAGTGAATATTCTGGATGAGGACCTTGCCGTTTTTCGTCGTGGACTCACAGGCGATAAACCCGTTTACCTCAATCTTCAGGGGCAGCGCTTAACCGGCGAGGGTTTTCGTTATCTTGCCGGATTGCCTATCTATAGATTGAATTGCACTGGTTGCAAATTGGATGACAGATCATCTCGCTATTTGAGCCGAGTCAAAACCCTTTCGATGCTGCATTTTTCCAATGCCGGGATCACTGATGTCTTCATAGATAATCTTGGCGCAAGCCAGGAGTTGAGATGGTTATCTTGCGGGCAGAATCCAGGCATAACCGGTTCTTGTCTGGGTAAGCTCTCCAGATTTCCCAACCTGACCAATATCATTCTCAGCGCCACCACCGTTGATGACGCGGCTCTCACGCATCTGACCTCACTGAAGAATCTTGAAGAGGTTGTTCTAAACAGTATGCCAGGGATCTCCAGCCGGGGCTTCGAGAGCTTGCGGCGTCTTCCCCGTTTGAAATATCTGGAAGTGATCGACTGCAAGAAACTGGACAGGCAGAGCTTGCTCTCTATCTCTAAGATGCCTGGTCTGCAGCGTTTACGATTTGGGGTGAATGTAGGGTTCGAGCCTGAAGATCTTCTTGTTCTTGATCAAAGCCCGCAGCTGAATTCGATTTCGATTAATAATCTATGTCCGATCAAAAATTATCTTCCTTTCCTGTTGCAGCTTCATAAAATTCGCGAATACGATTTTATCGGCACGGATATCACCGATAGCGATCTGGTACTGTTCGAGGGAGCGAAGCATATCGAAAGGCTCAAGATAGAGATGTCGCCCAATGTAAGTATAGACGCCATTAAGAGATTGAAGGCTGGCTTCACTCATCCGGTTGAATTCAAAACGGATGTTGCCGACACGGCGTCTAAATTTGGCGCTATCGATGAACTTCTCAATAGCGAAGAATTTTGAGCTTCATTTTCTTGTGAGGCTGCGCTTGCGCATTCTCACTGATTGCGGGGTAATCTCCACCAGTTCATCCGGTTGAATGTACTCCAGGCATTTCTCCAGACTCATTTCGATGGGAGCTTGCAAGGTCACCATCACATCGGCATTGGAGCTGCGCATGTTCGTCAATTTCTTGGTCTTGCAGACATTGACGTTGAGATCCTGGGGACGGTTGTTTTCGCCCACGATCATACCGCCATAGACTCTTGTTTGAGGTACGATGAAGAATCGGCCGCGGTCTTCTGCGTTCTGAATGGCGTAAGCCGTAGAGATTCCTTCTTCCCAGGCGACGAGGACACCCATTCTCTGCGAAGGGATCTCGCCGCACCAGGGGCGGTATTCTAAGAAGGCGTGATTCATTACGCCATTACCTTTGGTGAGCCTGAGAAACTCGCTCCGAAATCCGATGATGCCCCTTGTGGGGATGATGAATTCCAGAAGAGCCTGGGTGCCTTCCACGTTCATATTTTGAAGTTCGGCTTTTCTCGGTCCGAGCACCTGCATCACCGAGCCGGTAAACTCATCGGGAAGGTCTATGATCAGCCTTTCGAAGGGCTCGTGGTTCTCGCCATCTATCTCTTTCAAGATTACTTCCGGTCTGGATACGGCAAATTCATAGCCCTCTCGACGCATGGTCTCAATGAGGATGCCGAGATGAAGTTCTCCGCGACCGCTTACGATGAAGGTGTCGGTGTTTTCGGTATCCTCCACGCGCAAGCTGACATTGGTCTCGAGCTCTTTATAAAGTCTGCTTCGGATCTGGCGACTGGTTACGAATTTGCCTTCCTGACCGGCAAAAGGACTGTCATTGACCAGAAAGGACATCTTCATGGTGGGCTCGTCGACTTTGATACGCTCGAGGGCAAGCGGTGTATCCGGACTGGCGATGGTATCGCCCACATTGGCATCGGGAAATCCCGAGAATGCCACCAGATTACCGGCGGTGGCTTCCTGGGCTTCGATTCTTTTCAGACCATGGAAGGTGAAGAGCTTCGAGATTTTACCGCTGGTCGTGGTGCCGTCCTCTTTCAACAGAGTGACGTAGTCGTTGGTCTTCATCTTGCCGGCGTAAATTCGGCCGATGCCGATTCTGCCCAGATAGTCGCTGTAGTCGAGAATACTTATCTGCATTTGCAAGGGGGCATCCGGTTTCGCTTCCGGGCTCGGGCAATGTTTGAGAATCAGATCCAGTAGAGGTTTGAGGTCCTCGCCGGGTTTCTCGGGGTCGGTGGTGGCATAGCCTTGCACACCCGAGGCAAATATATAAGGAAAGTCGAGCTGAGACTCGGTCGCTCCCAGTTCGACGAAAAGATCGAAGACCTGATCGACGGCTATGTGCGAGTCGATATTCGGTCGGTCGATTTTATTGATCACCACAATCGGTTTCAGGTTCCTTTCCAGGGCTTTTCGCAATACGAAACGAGTCTGGGGCATCGGTCCTTCGCCGGCGTCGACCACCAGGAGGCAGCCATCGACCATGCCCAGAATACGCTCCACTTCGCCACCAAAGTCCGCGTGCCCGGGTGTGTCGACAATATTTATAAGGAAGTCTTCATAGGTGACGGCGGTATTTTTGGCCAGGATGGTTATACCGCGCTCTCGCTCCAGGTCGTTCGAGTCGAGCACGCAATCCACCACATCCTGGTTCTGTCTGAAGATTCCGGTCTGGTGTAAGAAACCGTCCACCAGCGTCGTCTTACCGTGGTCGACGTGGGCGATTATTGCGATATTTCTAATTTTGCTGATATCGGTTTCGACGGTCATGGCTTGCCTGAGTGTGGTGTTGTATCCTGTTAGTTTAGTGGTCATTGTTCTGTGTCTGTTTTCGTTTTGTTTCTGGACCGACATTAGCGAGGTAAGGTCTGACCCATGGCAGTAGGAGTTGTATTGAGGAGTCACGCCGGTGGATATCTTGTCTATCTGCCTGAGCACGACCTCACGCTCCAGTGCCAGGCCCGGGGGCGGCTGAAAAAAGAGCGGGTTTCGATCCTGACCGGCGATAAAGTCGAAATCGAGGATCTGGATTCGACTCAGGATAGCGGAGTGATCTCCACTCGCCTGGAACGCTCCAGTCTTCTCAGTCGGCCCCAAATCGCCAACGTAGATCAGGTTGTTATTGTACAGGCTGTCAGGCAGCCGGAATGGAACCAGCTCTGGTGCGACCGTTACATTGTTCACTTTCAGCTCGAATTGCCGGACTCCGTGCCGGTTTTGTGTTTTAACAAATGTGACCTGGTCGGCAGCGATCAACAGGAAAGATTACGTCGCATTTATGAAAGCCTGGGATACCGCGTGGTGATGGTTTCCGCCAAGACCTCTCACGGAATCGAAGGACTGCTCGACATTCTCGGCAATAAGATAACCGTTTTCGCCGGTCCTTCCGGGGTGGGTAAGTCCAGTTTGCTTAATAGACTGGAACCTTCGCTCAATCTTAAAATCGGTGTCATGGACCATGATTTCGGAGTCGGCCGCCATACCACCACCTATTCCGAAATCTATAGAGTGCATCTGGATAAGTGGAA
>CAZCBH010000012.1:95195-101124 GCA_964496875.1 uncultured Candidatus Obscuribacterales bacterium
GCCGCCATACCACCACCTATTCCGAAATCTATAGAGTGCATCTGGATAAGTGGAATATTGTCGACCCTGACAGGTTGACCTGGGTTGCCGATACGCCCGGATTCAACCTTGCCGAGTTGAGACATCCGGATCCCCATGATCTGGTTTTCGAATTCCCGGAGATTCGAGAACTGTCTGAGGGCTGTCGATTCAGTAACTGTATGCACCTGGTGGAAGCAGGATGCAATGTTCTGGAGAAGCTCTCGACTGATGATTCCGAAAGCGATGAGGATGAAGCTGACGATAATACGATCATCGTCTCTCGGGAGCGTTATGCAAACTATGTAACTATGGTTAACGAATCCATTGCCGAGCACAATATAAGGAAAGAGACCTCCCAGAAAAAAGAGTCGGCGGTCAAAACAGTTGGTGGAAAACGTGGAAAGTCCATCAATATTCCTCGATTGAGCGGAAAATACAGGGCCAAGTCGAGGCGGACAGAGAAGCAGGACCTGGAGGTGGATATTCCTGATGAAGCGGAATTCACCGAACTTGAAGCCGATCTGGATAAGCCGACTAAGCAGGATAAGTAAGTCCGATTTCCCTCCTGTTCAGTCTAAGAGTGCGAGGAAACGCAATTCTTTAGTTTTGATGAATATTGCAAGCTTCTTGAGCAATTTCGTCGAGTTTCTCAAGGATTCCCTGACCCTGGGAAGGGACAAGTCCAGAGTATGGCATTTCTTTGGGAGCTAATGAGATCGGTTTTTTGAAGATTGTTATATATAAAGTCGCCGCTACTAAATAAGCACCATTTTCAGTGGCATGATGTTTGTCTTCTTTCAGTAGGGCGATATCCGGGTATCTTTTAAGGCACAGGTACATGGATTCACCTACAGGTGCCAGGGTTATATTGGTGTTATTAGAGAGTCCGTCAAATACTTTCTGGATCTGATCATGCAGATCCAGTCGGTCGAAGTCGGTCCAGGTAGTGTACAAAATTGTCCTGGCGTGCGCTTCTTGAATCTCCTCGTCGAATAGTTTCACATATTGCCTGAACACCTTGGGATTTTGGATAGGCTCTTTGCTGTGACCCTGCAAAACGACATAGTCCCAGTGCTCAGCTTCGATGGCTTTCACCGCTCTTTTGCGATTCCAGTGATCTCTCAAGGTGTAATCGGGATAGGCTACCTGTTTGACCACTAATTTTAGATTGGCGTTCTGTGCTCTTGCTATGTCGACAAACTGGGCCGGTACATGTTCTAAAAAGGTCAAGCTGTTTCCGATGAATAGAATTTTGACGGCCTCAGGACTTTCGTCCTCTATAATGACCTCTTCGAATTTCGGTGTCCTTTGCCAGAGCAAAAGAGCGACCAGAAGAAGGATTATCATGCCGAGCCAGACCGCCCACCTCCATTTTTCTCTTCGATTCTCGATCATAGCTGTGTCACCTTACTCTGCGCTATTGAAGATTCGCTCCAGTCCGCCACCCCGGTTTACGATGGCGAGAACCAGTACCACTATCATAATAGCCCAGGCGAAAAATGGCTGAATAAGCACCGGAAAGAAATAGCTCGATAGATAAAATGCCCAGCTCAAAAGTGGAAATCCGATAATCAAATATCTGAGGCTCAGCATAACAGCCGGCTTGAATTCGCCGGTTATAGGTGGTGCCTGAAGAGGATATTGACCTACTAAGCAGTGCATCAGCCAGAAACAGGAGAGGCTTGTGAAGACGAAATCCTGTCTGTGAGTGTGGGGACTCGAGATCAAGAGTACAAACACCGTTATGGAGGAGAGAAGCATAAAGCGTTTTTGTCTGTTCGGATCGTTATCGGCAAGCTCTTTGCGTCTTCTCGATTCTTTCCACCAGAAGTAAGCGACTATGAGACTGGCCAGAATCCAGACTGAAAATGCAATCATATGAACCAGGCTTCCATCGTTGTGCAGCAAGGCTACCAGCTGACCGCGCAGATTCTGCTGGGATTCGGGTGCTACACCAGTCACCTTTCCACTGATCTCTCCGTATTTGAGCGCCTGGGGGTAGCCGAGCACATTCTGCCATCCCAGTATAAATCCGGACGCCAGCAGATAGATAGTACCGGTGGTGGCATAGCCCAGGAAAAATCTCCAGCCTCCCAGGAAAAAACCGGTCAGAAACATGATCGGCAAATACTGAAGCTTGAGCAGGCAGAAGCCGCCGAGAAGACCGGCTGTGAACCATTTTTGCCTCTCCAGCATAAGCCAGTACCAGATGAATGCCGGATAGATCAATAGAGCGATCTGACCCAACCGGAAACAGATCCAGGCCGGGAATGAGGCGATTGCAGCAATTATTGCAAAAGCTCTGGTGAACTTACCCTCGAGGCTTACTTTCAAGAGACCCCACAGAGAATAAAGCATCAGCGCCATGGCGCCGATCTCCCACAGAACCCAGTCCAGGCTCATGTCGGCCAGGGGAAGGGGCATCATCAACACAAAGAGGTAGGGCGGGTATTGAGAGTAGAAAATCTTCTTCAATTCCAGTCCGGTCAGTTTCTCTAGATACTGGTTCTGAAGGAGTCCGTCATAGATGTTTATGTGATTCTTGAATGCTTCCCAGGCGAGAATGCCGTTGTTGTAATAGAGGATGAAGTCGCAGGTGTATATGTCACCGTCCTTCTCGTAGGCAAAATAGCGTCCGTCTAAAAACGCTTTGGCCGTGTCTCCATAGGTGAGGAGGAGCCAGAGAATAAGCGCAGTTATGTATGCGAACCATAATAGATTCAATAGTTTTTTGTTGATCATCGACTTTGGTTCGGATTCGGATTCGGATTCGGGTTCGGACAGGCGGTTCTCTTTTTGAATTTCTCCCAGGCTTCCGGATTGAGAAGATGCTTTGGTAGATCGCCCTGGAAAGCTGCTTTGATAGATTCTACCGCCAGCATAGTCATTCTTCTTCTGGTGTCGAAGCAGGCAGATCCTATATGCGGTGTCAATACTACGTTGTCCAGCTTCTTCAATCTGTCTGGAAGTGCGGGCTCGTTTTCGAAAACATCGAGACCGGCTCCGAAAATCCTTCCAGCTTCCAGATGCTTCACCAGTGCTGTCTCGTCTATTATTCGACCGCGAGCCGTGTTTACAAGCACCGCCTGTGGTTTCATTCTAGACAGCTCCCGCGCTCCGATCAAGTGATGGGTGTCGGCGTTGTAAGGACAATGCAGGCTTATGAAATCCGAATCTTCGAGCAGAGTTTCGAGGTCGACTCTTTCGGCTTCCAAAATCTGTTTCAATTGATCGTCTTTTTCGTCCCTCGCAGAAAAACGGCAGTAGATGACTTTCAGACCGAAGGCTCGTGCTCTTTCGGCAAAAGCTCTGCCGATACGACCCATTCCTATAACACCCAGGGTCTTGCCGTAGAGATCCGGACCCAGCATAAGATCGCTTTGGAATCCTTGCCATTTGCCGTCTCGGACATAGCGATCCGCCTCCACTATCCTTCTTGCCACCGCAAGGGTAAGAGCCATGGCTAGATCCGCCGTCGCCGCATCAAGGACGCCCGGCGTGTTAGTGACAAGAATGCCTCTGGCGCTTGCTTGCTCCAGATCTATGTTGTCGAATCCTACAGCGCGGTTGGCGATTATTTTCAGTTTTGGACAACGATCTAGTAGAGTCTCAGAGAAGTGATCGAGCGGTTCGCTTATAACCGCATCCCTGTCTTTGAGCAACTCTATTAATTTAGCTTCGGCAACGGCGTTCTCCCGGGGATGTTCCAAAAAGGATGCGGATACTTTTAGAATCTCGGCAGCTTCATCGAGAAGATTACCGAGCACCAGCACGGAGGGGTTGCTCATAATCAGACCGCTTCCTCTTTTGCTTTTACGCCGGTCCAGACCATGTGTTTATCCAGGGTATTTAATAAAGCGTTTATCTCCATCTGAGTTCTCTGATCGTCCCAGCCGCTCACACCCTGGACCAACCGGGCCACCTTGGCCGCGGCAAGCTGGCATTGTTCCTGGTTGACTAGACCGAGCCGAATTCTTCTGAACAGAATGTCTTCTAGGGAAAGCGCCATTTCGTACTTCACCACGAATACCACTTCAGCCAGAATGGGAGGGTAGTCCGGCGTGATTCGTTTTCCTAAGAATGGATCTGTTTCGATTAAGGCGAGGATTCTGAGGGAGTCGGCACCATAGCTGCTGGAGAGATGATCGAGGGAAGCCGGATCGACTCCCAGGGATCTTCCTTTAGCCGATATCTCAGCGGACTTCGTTAGAAAGCCGTTCTTGTCTCCCCAGCCACCGAGCATGACCTCGTGGGTTTTCGAAGGACCCGCCTTGATTCTCTCTTCCCTGGGGAGTTTTTCTAGAATTTTGTCCACCACATGAGTGGCTAGAATTCTGTAATTGGTCAGCTTGCCGCCAATCAATCCGACAACGTTCTCAGGTCCTTCAAACAGATAGTGTTCGCGCGAAAGGGTCGAGGTCTCTTCACCGGAATTGTCGGCCATGTCTTTATCCGCTGGACCGACCAGGGGTCTCAAGCCGGCCCAGGCGGCGATAACATCATCTCTCGTCAGTTTGGACGAGCCGGCATATTCGTTTACGACCGAGAGCAGATAATCGACTTCTTCGGGCTCCGGCAGTGATTCTTCGAATGAACCGGAGTAATTGGTGTCGGTGGTGCCTATCATCAGGGCTCTCTGCCAGGGCACCACAAAGACGTAGCGGTTGTCTCTTGTCGGCAGAAAGAGAGCTGTGTTGGTTTCGAAAGCGGCCAGGGGTACCATTATGTGAACCCCTTTTGCCGGTACTATGCGACTTTTCCATTCAGGATTCATTTTCGTCGCCAGTTTGTCAGACCATACTCCGGTGGCATTGACACAGGCGTGACAGCCGAAGCTTATGTCGGTTCCACTGTATCTGTCCCGGGCGATGACCCCGGTTATCTTCTCGCCATCATCCGTCCTCACGAAATCCGTCGCTTCCATGTAATTGATAATGGTGGCACCGGCTACCTCGGCCGATTTGATCACTTCGATTACCATGCGAGAATCATCGGAGATACAGTCATGAAAACGCAGTCCTCCGGCCAACCTGTTCGGATTGAGTGAAGGAGCTGCTTCCAGCACTTCAGGATTGGACAGCTTCTCATGTCGTCTGACACCGGTTATCTGTCCGGCCAGGATATCGTAGAGGGTGAGACCCGCCCTGGCTTTGTAAGAGAAAAACTTATTCTCCTCCTTAATCGGCATTACGAAGCTAAAGTCTTTGACCAGATGCGGTGCAAGGTGTTCAAGCAGGCTCCTTTCATGGCAGAGTTCGCGAGTCAGGCGAAATTGAAACTGTTCGAGATAGCGCAATCCTCCATGGATAAGTTTGGTGGTTTTGCTGGATGTGCCCGATGAGAAGTCTTCCATCTCGAGGAGAAGGACCGATAGACCTCTGGTGGCGGCATCCTGGGCGACTCCGGCCCCGACGATGCCGCCGCCAATAATTATCAGGTCGAACTCTTTATCCCTGGCGAATTCCAGAGATTCGGCTCTTGATTTCATCGGTTCCCCTGTCTTTTCGACTTTGCTAAGAGCAAGGTTAGCAAATTTCTCCTTATGTAGGAACGATAAGACAGGTTTTATTTTGAATCCGTTTTGAAACCGATTCGCTCGGGGAAACCCGACTCAGTTCAAGCCGGTGCGCAAGAGACCTAGAGCCAGGCCCATAGCAGCACCAACTCCTGCCCCTCTGCCCATGTTCTTGACTGTGCCTCGTCTGGTTCCGGACAGGGCGATTCCCGCACCGGATATAGTGCCCACGGTGGTGTCTCTCAGGATCGGGTGCTTTCGCATTAGTTCGCTGGAGCCGACCAGGCTGGCGGATGCACCAGTACCGGCTCCGATTGCCGCTCCTCTGACCACGCCTTTTCCTGAAATCAATCCGGTAAGGGCGCCGGCTGCAGTGCCAACTCCTGAGCCTAT
>CAZCBH010000013.1:0-22129 GCA_964496875.1 uncultured Candidatus Obscuribacterales bacterium
TAGAATGTGGTGGTTGCGGCGAGCCTGTTCTGCGTACTGACCGCTTCTGTCGATTTTGTGATCGCTTACTGATAGCACCTGTAAGCAACTTCTTATCGGCTTCTTCCGATGACGACGATGATGGCGGTTTTTCGCCTGCAAGAATACCGGGCTTAGGAGGCAGTCCGCCTGAAGGCGGCGGAGTCCTTGCTCTTTCCCGGACTAATTTTACGAGGCGGTCAGCGGATAATGACGTCCGGGAGGCTCCAGATGAAGCTCAACAAGGCCACGAAGGCCACCGATAACGGTACGAGCTTCAAAAGTTCGGAGGGAGTTACGGAGTTGTCGTCATATCCTTTCATGATCAGGGTGCCTCGAATACTACCGCTGCCAGCGGTGGGAGTGTCAACGTTACGGAGTTATCGAATCCGTGTTGTTTTATATATTCGGTGTGGACGCCGCCAAGGTTGCCCATGCCGCTGCCACCATAATTGGTGCTATCGGAATTGAAAATCTCTCTCCAGTAACCGCCGGTAGGAACACCGACCCGGTACTGTTGTCTTGGAACAGGGGTGAAGTTGAGGCAGATGAGAATGTCTTTGTCTCCATCTTCTCCTTTGCGCAGATAAGCCAGAACGCTGTTGGCGTGGTCGCTGCAGTCGATCCAGCGGAAGCCCTGCTCGGAGCTGTCGAAGCGATAGAGCGCCGGATGGTTTTTATAAAGCGCATTCAGATCACGGAAAAGGGTCTGCATACCGCGGTGGCGGTCATATTCTGTCAGGTGCCAGTCCAGGCTCTCGTCGAATTTCCACTCTATCCACTGGCCAATCTCGTTGCCCATGAAGTTGAGTTTCTTGCCGGGGGTGGTGAACTGGTAGGAGTAGAGCAGTCTGGCATTGGCGAACTGCTGCCAGTCGTCCCCGGGCATCTTGCCCAGAATGGACTTCTTGCCGTGCACGACTTCGTCGTGGGAAAGAGGCAGAATGAAGTTCTCGGTGAACTGATAGATGGCGCGGAAGGTGAGATTGTCCTGGTGATACTGCCGGTGAACAGGCTCTCTTTCCATGTAGACGAGGGTGTCGTTCATCCAGCCCATGTCCCATTTGAAGCCGAAGCCCAGTCCGCCAAGATAGGGCGGTCTTGTCACCATGCCCCAGGAGGTGGATTCTTCTGCGATCATCATGGCGTAAGGATGCTCTTTGTAGACAGTCTCGTTGAGCTGGCGCAGGAAGTGAATGGCGCCGATGTTCTCTCTGCCGCCGTATTCGTTCGGGATCCATTCGCCGTCTTTTCTGGCATAGTCCAAATAAAGCATCGATGCGACGGCGTCGACCCTAAGACCATCGATGTGATATTTATCGAACCAGAAGAGGGCGTTACTTATAAGGAAGTTTTTGACTTCGTTTCGTGCGTAGTTGAAGATATAGGTGCCCCACTCTTTGTGCTCGCCCTGGCGCGGGTCGGCGTGCTCGTAGAGGTGGGTGCCATCGAAAAGTCCCAGTCCGTGCCCGTCTTTGGGGAAGTGAGCCGGAACCCAGTCGAGAATGACGCCAATGCCGGCGTTGTGGAAGGTGTCTATTAGATATTTGAGATCTTCCGGAGTGCCGAAACGGGCAGTGGCGGAGAAGTAGCCGGTTTGTTGATAACCCCATGAGGCATCGAGGGGATGCTCGCTGACGGGCAGTAACTCGACGTGGCTGAAACCTAGATCCACCACATATGGTACCAGTCTCTCGGCTATCTCTCTGTAGGTGAGCATGCGGTTGTTTTCACCGGGCATGCGCATCCAGGAGCCGAGGTGAACTTCGTATATTGAAATCGGAGCATTGAGAGCGTTCTTTTGCAGTCTCTCTGCCTGCCAGTTTTTGTCGGTCCATTCGTAATCGTCGAGAGAAGACACTATCGAAGCGGTTCTCGGTCTCTCTTCCGAACGAAAGGCGATCGGGTCGCATTTTTCTTCTTTGAAGTTGGTCTTCTTGTTCTCGATCAGATATTTGTATTTAGAGCCTTCTTCCAGACCGGGAACGAAACAGGCCCAGATGCCCGATTCTTTGAAAGGTTTCATCGGCGATTCGCCACCTTTCCATTCGTTGAAGTCCCCGACCACCGATACTGCCGTGGCATTGGGTGCCCAGACGGCGAAGTGAACACCGCTGCGACCGTCGATGACCATTGGATGAGCCCCGAGTTTTTCATAGAGCTTTTGATAGTTGCCTTCGCCAATCAGATGCAGGTCGAAGTCGCTCAGGAAGGAAGGATTCGATTTTTCTGTCGATTTCTCTTTTGCTTTCAATTTATTCATCGGGTTGTTCACTGTTGAGTCTCGGGTGGAATCGCGGTTGGACTCTCGATTCGGGTTCTCAAGGGGAGGTTAAATGATAACAGGATGAAACCATAAATAGGAAGGTAAGGCAGAGTCATTTTTTGCATTCTGTATAAATTCGTATGATTCGTTTACCAAACGTAATCGGCGACAGCTTTCTTGTGGTGTCGCTGGCGGTATCAAATGAATTGGCGCTTTATCGCTTGAACTTAATAATGGACTATGGCTTTACCAGCCGGATGCCGCAGAAGAGGCCGAATCTGCCGCTGACTGAGCTCTCGATGCCTGGGCCTGTACCTGGGAGGCAATGGATAGTGCCTGGGGTATGCCCCGAGCTTTCGACATGGCGCGTGAAGCCGCGGCTCTTGCCTGGTTGGCATAGTAGCGTGCTTCTGATGCCGCACTCTGCTTGGCGCCGCGGTCGCTGACCGAGTAAGCCTCGCTCCGATAGCCTTCTGCCTGAGAGGCGTTGTTTGCCGCTATGGAAAGCTCTTGCTGGACTTCAGCCACCGCTTGATGAATCATGCCGTCATTACTGTTTTGATTCTGGTTGAAGCCCTGGTTAAATCCCTGGTTGAAGCCCTGGTTTGGCATGTACTGGTTGTTCATTGCCTGGGGCTGACCTCCCCCCATGAATTTTTGTAAGAGCCCACGAATACCGCCTGCTTGTGGCTGGGGCATTTGTTGCTGCATCTGGGCCTGACCAAACATCGGCATCCCCGCTTGTTGCTGCGGTATCTGTTGAAACTGATTGGCCGCGAAACCACCACCACCGTCACCCATCATAGCGTCATTGCGCGGCATGGCCATGGGGTTCTGAGGCATAGAAGGCATGCCCTGCCCATAGCCCTGGGAGCGAATTCCCTGGTCGAAGTAGTTCTGCGGCACTAGCTGAGGCGCGTTGCCGGACCAGCCCTGGGCTTGAGCTTGACCTTGCCCTTGCTGACCGAAGAAGCCGCCACCGGCATTTTGGGAGAGAACCGGCTCCATTTCTATGTAGATCCACACGGCAAGGACTGCCAGCGTCACTAACAATCCTGTTCTCTTTTCTTTGGTCATTGCATTAAACGGAGACTACGCCCGCAGTTGATTCTTTCTCAATTTTCGCAGATGGTCGTCGGATGTCAACTCCGGCACCTCTCCACCCGAAAGTTTGGTGGACATTGTCTGCTTCATCAGACCAATCTTTTTCATCATCCAGGCATCCAGGCGTTTTTTCGCCAGGGTCTCTTTCAGTTGCTGAATGCCTTGTAGAACTGTCCCATCGGCGAAAGTCTTGATGGCAAAACTGCCGTATTCCATGCGCCGGCCATGGGTACAGTGCAGCACCTCGATGATATTGTCGGTCGAAATTGGTCCCAGAACAGCTACAGAGAGGCAGTCCATCTCGGTGTCCGCCTCTTTGACTTCATTGGGATTGGTCGGCTTGACGAAGTCTACCTGGACCCAGGTGCGTTCCGTAAATTTGACTTTGAGAACCACCGGCTCACAGATAAGGGAGTTGATGCTGTTAGGGTCCATATCGCGCATGGCGGCGGCACGCGCATAAGTGTAAGCTTCTCCCGGATTGGTGCAGAAGAAGCTATAGTGGTTGCGTCCGGGTTCTATGGAACCTGATCTGGTAATTTCAAAGCGGCGGTAGCAGTTAGTGCCGTGGTAAAGATAGAGCTCTTTTTTCTCTCGATTATAATCCAGGCCGGAAAACTCGGCCGCGAATTGCGGCAGAGCCGGAGGGACATGGTGATCGTAATAACTTTCCAGGATTTTGTCCTCACGATGAAGGAAAAAAGAGAAGTTCACCTCCTTATTCCCTATGCCCCTTTGTATAAGCCTGCTAAACCATTGCCAAGATTAACTCGTGGCGGTACTAAAACAGCTAATAGGGCTGATTTCCCCGTCAGTCAATACCCGTTTGACTCGATAGACACAAGATCCGGCGCGATTTAGAGATTAAATCGGGTGGTTCGTAAAGCAACTATTCCATATGTTTGTCTTTTGCCTGCTCTATAGCCTGGTATGCTTCCTGGATTGCTCGTTTGATGCGGCTTAGTCCTTCGTCGCTGCTGAGCTTCACTTTTCCTGTCCAGTCTTCTCTCTGTCTGGTCAGGCGATGCTGAAGGTCATCGCTTACTCTCTCCAGCTTATCGCATCCGGAGCTGATTGCTTGTTCGAGCGAGTTCTCAGCGTCGCGGCAGACATTCTGAATAGAGTTCCTGGTGACGGTGCGCTCTTCCGAAAGCGTCGTATCTTCGTTTTCCGGACCGTACTCGGCGATTTTGTGGCAAGCTTCCTGATTGTGCTCCAGATTCTGTCTGGCTTTCTCCAGTCTGGTCTTCACAGAGTGATTGAACTCTTGCATCCTTGCCGAAGTATGGTCGAACAGCTCTTCTAAACCTGCTTGCTGACCTCGTCCTACCTCGTCTATCGAGGCGTGGCATTTCGAGATCACCAGTTTTAGTTCTTCCTGGGCATTCTTGATGTTCGATTCCAGCCCGGCAAGGTGTTCGGTGATTGTCCTGTCCGACTGTTCTTCGAAGTTCTTTTTCATATCGAAGAGCATTGTTCGGAAGATAGCCTTGTTGTCTATCAGCTTGGGAAGAATCTGCTCGACATAGACCTCTTTTACTTTGTTCTCCATGCTGAGCTGACAGTCTCTGACCATGTGATTCGAGGTGCTCTCGAACTCTTTTAAGTTGGACTGCAGTTTTGCCGAGGCTCTTTCCCATGAACCGTCTATCTCTTCATTCATCGAGTTGACGTTGCGTTCTAGAGAAGCGATTATCGACTTCAGTTCGTCATCCATGCGGGATTTGAATTTCTCGAAACGCTTGTCTGCCAGGTCTATGTGTTCGTTGGCGGCTTGTTCCAGAAGACCGCAGACATACTCGGTTCTCTCTCTGAATTCCTGGGTTCTCTCTTGAATGTGATTTTCCAGACCTTTCTTGGCATCGTCTTGCAGAGACTCGGAATCGGAGCGCGCCCGGTGCTCGGCGTAGCGCAGAGTAGAGATGAGTTCTTGCTTCACCTGATCGATCTCTTGTTCAGCCTGTCCGATGACGGCGTTTAAAGATGCTATAGCATCGCCGGCGGTTTCATTGATTCTGGATTTTACCTGGGACGCTATCGATTCGAGCTGTCGTGTATGCTTGGCAGCAAGGGCCTGTGAGGAATTGGCTCTATCTCTTTCTACCCTCTCGCAGTTTTCCAGGTGTTCAGCCAGGCGCAGATTGGCGTTGCCTTTGGCCTGTTCGGCTTTGTTCTCCAGCTTCTTGTCTGCTTCAGCCAGGCGTTGATTGAGGCGGGCCATGAATCTTGCCGATTCCGAGATAACCAGCTTCGGCTCCAGTACAGGACCGGTGGCTTGCGGCTCTTCCTCTATCTCTTCCGGCGCTTCGACTGGCGCTTCCGGCTCCGGCTCCGGTTCTTGTTCTTGTTCCGGCTCGGAGAGAAGCTGTTCTGCCTGAAGTGGAACTTCTTGTGGTATCACATCTGGTGCTGCGCTCACTGGTGCTTCTTCTGTGGCCGCGACGACGGCTTCGGCGGGAACCGCCACTTCTTCAGATACGGCAACCTCCGGCTCTTCTGCGGCATCACTTACAAAAGTCCCGGGTTTGGCCGTGGTGCGCTTGATGCCTTTTCCTGATGGTCTCAATAACGGGCCGCGGGCTCTGCTTGTGCCCAGCATAATGGGCTTCTTTCGCTCGGTGGTATCGTCTTCGGTGGCGACTTCGCCCTCTTCCGTCGGTTCCTCTTGTGTCGGCGCGGTTGTTTCAGGAACAGATTCGGAAATGACACCGGTGACCTCTGCATAGGTCTCGACCACTTCGGCAGCAGGAGCTTCAGGGGGCGCTGTCACAGCGGGCTCGGGTTCCGGCTCTGGCTCGGATACCGGCTCTGGCTGAGCTTCAAGCACTGGCGGAGGAGGCGTGATGATCGCTTCCTGTTGATAGGTTTCGGCCACTTCGGCAGCAGGCGCTTCAGGGGGCGCGGTAACAAAAGGCTCGGGCTCGGGCTGAGCTTCGAAAATAGGCTCCGGGGCGGCTTCCAGCACCGGTGGCGGAGGAGTGATAATCGCCTCAGGCTCGGGCTCGGGCTGAGCTTCGAAAGCAGGCTCGGGGGCGGCTTCCAGCATCGGTGGCGGAGGAGTGATAATTGTCTCGGGCTCGGGCTGAGCATCGAAAACAGGCTCGGGAGCTGCTTCCAGCGCCGGCGGCGGAGAGGTTATGATCACTTCCTGTACAGGGGGTTCGACCAATTCGGCAGCGGGGGCTTCCGGAGGCGCTGGAACAGTGGGCTCAGGCTCGGGTAGCGCTTCTTCTTCTTCTTCTCCACGTCCTTCGGTCAAAGTGAGCTCCGGGCGAATCTCTACTTTTGAAATTTCGCTGGTTGCATTATGCGATTCTTCGTAGGCGGCAGACTGAACTTCTTCCATCTCGTTCATCTCAGAGTCAAAATCGTCTTCTTCCGCATCGTCGAAGAGATTTGCCGAGAGTCTTTGATGACCTTCGTTCTGTGCATTTGTGTCGTTTATATCAATCGGAGGATAACTGCCGGATTCAGTCAAAGCCAGGGGCACATCCATGTCAAAAGAGACAGGGGCGGGAGCCGATGAATGTTCATCTTCCGGAGCGGTTGCTGGAGCGCTTGGAGCAGAGCGTGAATCTATTAAGCCGCTCAGAGCGTCGGCGAGATCATCATAGTTGTCCTGGCCGGCTTCTGTTTGACCGGCATTGACTTCAGGAAAGTTAGTCTTGGCTGAACTGGTCGTGAATACATCACTGTCTGCCGTAAGCATGTCCATGAGATTGGTGGGCGGTCCGGATGATGGGCTTATTTGAGAGGATTCGGCTATCTGATCTTGTCCTGCTCCTTCTTCTTCTTGCTGAAGCTCTTGCATGCCGGGAGTCTCGGCGGCCAGTTCGCTGGTGAGCTTCTCGAAAAGATTGCCTTCGCCGGGTGTTTCGGGGCTCTCAATAGGTTTGAATAGATCGGCTTCCGGCAGTGCCTCCTTTAGCGTTTCAATCGGTTTTGGCGGCTCCGGTATGCTTTTCACTTCGGCGTCCGGATTGATCTCCATGGAGCTTTTGGCACCGGATTCTGCAAAGATTGAATCGTTGAAACCTTCATAGTGTGCGGCATCATCTGCGGAGGCAGGAGTGTATTTTGACTCGATATCGCGTTTTATATCCTCCTGCATCTGCTGCTCAGCTGCTTCTATAGCCTGGGTGCCGGCATGACCGCCTTGAAAATCGCTGAAAAACTGCTCGGAGTAGTCGACTTTTGGTTCAGGCGCCCTGGGCACTGCTCTGGCTGCAGCTTTTTCTCGACCGACTTTGTTCATTTCATCGAGGTCGTGGGTGAGAAGGTACCAGGCCGGTACATATTCATCGGGGGCAGAGGCTTTGACTTCTGCCATGGGTGCATCGGGGGATGCGAGATCTGGAGCAGGGGTAGCTGCCGGCTCTTCTATTGCTGCCGACTCCGGCTCTACTGCAGGGCTTCCAAACAGGGGCTCCAGTTTGGGCTGCAGGTTCAATTCCGGCTCCGGCTCCTTCGAGCTTATGGGTGCGAAAGGATCTGTGGAAGGAGCTGAGAAATTATCTGAGAAAGGACTTGCCGGGGCCTCGATGGATTCAGCAGCCTTAAAAGGATCGCTGGCCTCGAAAATGCCCACCGGTGCATCTCCTTCCGGTGGCGGCGAAGATGACGCCGGGGCGCTGATCGGGGCGAAAATAGAGTCGCTCTGACTTTTGTCCAACGCTTCGATGCCGCTCAGGCTGGAGAAACCTGCCTCCGGTGGGCTCGGCATCTTAGTGGGAACCTGGACAGAGTCGGAAGCTTCTGCAGGGGCTTGTGCCGACTGGGAAAGGGACGCGACTTCCGATAGTTTGTCCGTGGCAAGAATCGGCGTGAAACAGCCTTTGATCACCGATCGCAGGGGATTTTCATCCTGCCCTTCCGGTGCGAATATGAGGTGACACACAGAACCTAGCTCTATAACAGGTTTTCCGCCACCCAATCCGTCGTCCCATTTTACTCCGAGGAAGCCTAAGATGGCTCTGGCAGGCTCGTCGGGACCAGAGGGTGTCTGGGCGAGACTGCGACGAGAGCCGCCGGAACCATAGAGATTGGCTAACTGTCTCATCTCTTTCAGTAAGCTATCGTTCAGAACTTTTCGCGGGGTGGCGATCAGATAATTGAAATCGATCCCTTCTAAAATGGCTTTGGTGGCTTTCTCTTTGAAGAGAGTGTCTAGAAATCTCAGCTCATAAGCGCTCGGTGTGATGTTCAGGACCCAGGCTTTATCCTCTACCTGGTCAACTACTACGGCAAGATCTTTGACTCGGAAAGTATCGGATGCGGTGGTACCGGTACCGGTGCCGCCCGGTTGAGATTTGGCGGCAAAACTGGTGAGACCCGGAGGGCGCTTAGCCGGTTCCAGAAGGAATACCAGAGTTCCGGGGACGAAGGCATTGGCTTCCTGCTGCGCCCAGACTTCCGGTCCCTGCTTGCTCTGTCGATCGCAGGTGCGGACATAGGCTTTTATGTCTTGCAGTTTGATTTGGTTTTGACGGAGCATCGAATGCATTTGTCGTTATCCTTCTCCTTCCCGGGGTGTTATGATTTTTGATTTCCTGATGCAGCTGCCGCTATCTCAGCCAGGGCAGTCTGTTTGTGCGCTGCGATTCTATCGAGCAGGTTCTGCACTTTCGCCTCGATTTCGTCTTTGGCTTTGCGACCGTCTTCTTCCAGTTTGTTGAAGCAGCGGGAATGAGCCGCTTTGATATCCCTTTCTACCGCTTCGGTGGTGGCGAAGATTTCGTCTTCGGATTCTTTGGCAAGCTTTAGCAGGCTTTCTTGAAATTCTTCTCTAATGGATATAAGTTCTTCTTTTATCTCTTTTATACATTCTTCTTTGGCTTGTTCCAGCTCTCTTCTTACCAGGTTGGAATCGGCAACTCTAGATTCCATCCGGTTAGTGAACTCGGTGGTGATCCGATCGCCTTCCTGGGTGGCTTCCTGGGCGAAGTGTTTGAGCTTGTCCTGGGCAGCGGCGGCGGCGGTCAGTAAGCCGGAGCTCAGATCGTTGGTCTTTTGCTCTAGATTGAGAGTGATGACCGAATGGGAATTGGTAATCTCGTTCGCCATGGCGGTCAGCTTGTCATCGAGATTCTTCGAACTGGCTGCGAGTTTGTCGCCGAAGAAGGAGTTTATCTCTCTTTCTATTTCGGAGGTGACAAGGTCGAGATTTTCGACAGACTTTCGAGTACTCTCGTCGATACCGGTGCGGGCTTCACCTATAGATTCCTCCAGGCGCTGAAATTGTCCGGCGTATTCGTTGGACAGCTTTTTGAGCAGAGATGAGAAATGACCTTCGATACCATTGGCTTTAGCCATGTAGCTCTTGTAGAGCTGAGAGACCGACTGCTTTTCAGAGCCCCTCGATTCCCAGACATTTTGATCCAGTTTTTGCTGGAGCTTATTCGTAGAGCCGGAGCCGTGCTGGTGAATCGCTTTAGTAGATTCGAAGCTCTGTTTTTCCAGCATGGATTCGGAATCATCCATGCTGGTGTCGAAGTCGTAGGCAAGGTCTTCGTTGACGTCGGTGAGCTGGTCTTTGATAGATTCAATCAGATTGCCCAGAGAGATTCGGATGGTATCACCGATTTTATTGAGCTCTTCCGCCAGGTGGTCGGAGTGGATGCGGCACTTCTCTATTTGTTCTTCTTTCAGCTCTTCCAGCTTGGAATAAGAAGCGTCCATGAGCTGGTTTATCTCGGACTCCATGTGTTTCGCTTTCGCGTCCAGCTTCTGGGTATCGAGGTCCGAATCGCTCTCTCTTCTGACATCATGCTTCTTGGCTATCTGATCGAGATTCTCGATGGTGGTGTTTTCGAGTTCGGAGATCTTTTCCGTACCTTTGTCATAGAGGATTTGCAGTTTTTTTCCAGCCAGTGTCATTTGCCAGGTCCTTTTAGTCTGATTCGAGGGTGAGCATCGACGCGAGATAAGCGGAGACCGACATCGCCGCCACATGTCCGCGCTCCTCTATTTCCGGGAGCTCGGTGGAGAGGTGGGAAAGTTCGCTGTTGAAGGATTTATGAATTCTCTCCAGCTCGCTTCGGATAATTCGGACTTGTTTATCCAGGGATTCAATCGCCTGAAGACGAATACTGTCTATCTGTTCGGTGGAGTTCATATTGCGGCGGCGAAAATCGCCTTCCAGCTGTTCTACTTGTTTTTTGACCGATTTGACCAGTTCGTTGCCCCGCACTTTTATCTGGCTGTCCAGCTTCTTCTCCAGCTCTTCTTTGATCTGCTCTGCCTGAATCTTGTTGCTCTGGGGCAGCATGCTCTCCTGGGCGATGAGCTGCTCTAATTTGGCGAGTTGTTTTTGAATGCGCTCTTGATACTTGCGTTCCAGGCGTTTCAAAGAAGAGTAATAGGTTTTGTGAATGGCAGATACCCTGGCATTGGCATCGTTAGAGAGGTGGTTCATGGATGCTTTCGCTTCCGAGACTCGATAATCCAGTCTATTAATATGATTTTTGAAGTGCTCTGAAGTTCGGGTTTCCATTTCGTTCTCGAAGCTATCTTTGAGATTCTCCACCGACTTGCTCCAGTCGACTATTTTCTCATCGAGAAACTTCTCGTTGGCTTCTCTATGATGAGCCAGTTTGCCGATGCCGTCGTCTACCGATTGCTGGGAGGCTTCCTGGGTGACGTTGTACACCTCATCTAATTGAGCGAGCACCATTTCGATTTTCTGGTCGAAGCTTTTGTCAAACTCGGCCAGTTTCGACTCTACTGTTCTGCGGGTCTCTTCTACGGCCATGTCGACTGCTTCGCTCAGCATTTCGACCTTTTCTGTAATTCTCTGCTTTACTTCGTTCTCGGTTTCGACGGTCTTTTCGCGCGCGCTCTCCGAAACTTCGTCGATGATATCTTCTTTCTGCTCTTCGAAGTCTGCAAAGTGCTTTCTGGGGTCAGCAAGCAGTTCGGTCAACTCGTCGAGCTTGAAATTGAACTGATCGAGAATATCGGTTTTCGTATCGCGGACCAGCTTGTCGATGCGTGCCCTGGAATCGTGGGCGGTGGTGAGCATCATCTCGATTTTTTCGCGCTCGAATTCGACTATTTCGCGCTGAAGCAGCTCTTTCTGGCTGGCGAGCTCTTCTGCATTCGCTTCTATGGAGCTGGCTGTAGCTCTGGCTGCTCGCTCCAGCTGATCATCCAAAGAGCGCTCCAACTCTTTGCTGAAGGTCTCGAGCCGCTGAATGCAGCTGTTGACAATCTTTTCCAAATCTACCGATGCTTTTTCAACGGCTTCCTGCCAGAGATTCAGTGCAGAATTTAGATTCTGTGACTTCTTTTCACCCTGTTTCGGCATAATCGCTCCGAATTCACCCATCGCCATATATTTAATGTCTGAACAACTTTATGCCCTACTCTTTTACATTTTCAAGCAATCTTTTTCTCTTCGTGTGACCGATAAACAACTTAAAACGTCCACCAGGCGCAGGTCGAGCACTGCTATGCCGCCTGGGACAGCATATATAAGTTATTCCCGGGTCGATCTATTTTTTCATAGATCTATACAAGGAGCCCGGGGGTGTCAGATAGATTGTGGACCTCTTGCTATCCGCGTGCTTTTGCACCGGTCGAGGCTGAAGAAGAGGTCTTCTGGGCCTGTCTCTCGATTCGAGAAAGCGCCGCCAGGGCTGCTTCGTTGATGGTCTCAGAAAGGGTCGGATGGGCATGGATGGATTCGGCCAGGTCTTCTAGAACCGCCCCCATCTCTATGGCGAGCACCCCTTCGGCGACCAGGTCGCCGGCTCTCGGTCCGACCATGCCAAGGCCGAGCACTCTCAAAGTATCGGGATCATAAATAATCTTTGTCTGACCGGCAGGCTCCGCCAGGGTCATGGCGCGTCCGGAGGCAGACCAGGGGAATTTTGCGCTGGCAGTTTTGATGCCTTTCTCTTTGGCTTCGGTATCGGTGATGCCGCACCAGGCCACTTCGGGCTCGGTGAAGACTACCGCAGGAATGGCTCGGTTGTCGAACTGAGAGGACTTTCCTGCCAGAACTTCGGCAGCGACGATACCCTGGCGAATGGCTCGGTGGGCGAGCATGGGCTGACCGGATACATCGCCTATGGCGAGAATTCTTTTGTCGGCGGTTCTCTGCATGGCATCGGTTTTGACGAAGCCAAATTCGTCTATTTCGACTTCGGTCTCTTCAAGACCGAGCTCTTCAGAGTTGGGTTTGCGTCCTACTGCAATCAGGACCTTGTCCACTTCAAGGGTTTCCGGGCTGCCCTCTCCTTCCAGATGTGCCACCACAGTTTTCTTTTTCACATCCAGACTTTTCACTTTCGTATTGAGGTAGATATTCTTGAGCTGACCGGAGAGCTTGGTGGCAAGCGGTCTGACCAGGTCTTTGTCGACCCCGGGCAAAAGATTGTCCATCATCTCGACTACGGTTACTTCCGAGCCCAGAGCGGCATAGACGGTGCTCATCTCCAGACCGATGTAACCGCCGCCAATAACAAGAAGCCTTTTGGGTATTTCTGCAAGGGCTAGAGCACCGGTGGAGTCCATGATTAGCGGGCTTTGCATATCCGCTTCGTTCTTGAACAGAAACGGCAGGGGGGTGGGTCTGGAACCGGTGGCAAGAATGGCATGCTTGAATTTGACCCGGACATTGCTCTCGCCTTCTCTATCGACACGCAGGCTTTTAGAGTCGATGAATTGAACTTTGCCCACCAGGTGATCTACTTTGGCGGATTTGAGAAGCCCCGAGACACCCTGGGCTAGTTTGTTGAGAACGTCTTCTTTCCAGGCTCTCAATTCGTCGATATCAATCTGAGGCGAATCGAACTTGATACCAAATCGGTGAGCCTCTTTGGCTGTGTTCAAGACTTCGGCTGCGTGCAAAAGCGCTTTACTGGGAATGCAACCCATATGCAGGCAGACACCGCCTGGTTTGGGCTGGTCGTCGACAAGCATGGTTTTGATGCCCAGCTCTGCCGCTCTCAATGCCGCAGTATAACCGCCGGGTCCGCCGCCGACTACCACCAGGTCGACTTGCTCGACCATCTCACCTACTACCATGGGTTATTCCTCCAGCAAGAAGTTGAACGGATCGGAAAGAAGATTGATCACATGTTGTACGAAATAGGCCGCTTCGGCACCATCGCCCAGGCGGTGATCGAATGAGAGGGCAAGCGGCATAATGGTCCCGATGGCGATTTCGCCGTCTCTTACGACCGGGCGATCTTTTGCTCTGGCCATTCCTAAGATGGCGCATTCCGGATAGTTAATCATCGGTGACATACTGGTGCCGCCGATGGCGCCAATATTTGTGATGGTGAAGGTACCGCCCTGTAGTTTATCGAGCTCTATCTTACCGGCTCGGGTTTTGGTGGCGATATCTTGCAATTCGCGAGCTATTTCCACCAGGGATTTTTTGTCGGCGTTATGAATGACCGGGACGATCAAACCACGTTCGGTGGCAACGGCGATACCGATGTTGTAGAACTTCTTGAAGACGATCTCTCCCGATGCCTCATCGAGACTGGCGTTGAATTGAGGATATCTCTTCAATGCGCTGACCACGGCTTTCACTGTCAAAGAAGTGATCGTCAGTCGTGCCCCGGCATGTTTTTTACCGAAGCTTTCTTCGTGCACTTTGATCAATTTGTTGAGTTCGGTTATGTCCGCTTCGTCGAAGGTGGTTACATGCGGTATATGGGTCCAGGACTGCATCATGCTCTCGGCGATTTTTCGACGAATCGACTTTAGTGGAATGCGTTCGGTTTCACCATATTTGTTGAAATCAGGCAGGGGAGCCGCCGCCACCGTTCCGGACGAGGCAAAGGAAAGGGCACCGCCACCGGTGTTGCCGCCGTCGCCTCCAAAACGCTCTTGCAGAGATAATTGCTCTTCTTTCTGGTACTGGGCGCTGACATTACCGGTGTTTACCGGGCTGGCTGTCATGCTGCTTTCTAGTGTGCCTGCGGCATAGGCTGTAACATCCTCTTTCAAGACGCGGCCTCCGCGGCCGGTGCCGGCTACGCAATGAAGGTCGATGCTCAGCTCACGGGCCAGTTTGCGCACCGCCGGAGCTGCCGGAACAGGCCTTTCTCTGTCGTGGATAACAGCACCGCTGCGTGCCATGGCAGCAGTGGAGTTGTTACTGGAGGCAGCAGCCATGACAGGTTCTTTGACCGGTTCGGCCACCGCCACTTCTTCTTCTTTTTCTACGGCTCCATTCGAAGAAGAGGACGAATCACCTGCTCCGGAAAAGCTGACCATCACGATTCCTACATTGACGGTCTGTCCTTCTTTGACAAACATCTTTTCGACCGTGCCGGAATAAGGCGAGGGGATCTCGACCATGGCTTTGTCGGTTTCGACTTCGAAGAGTACGTCGTCCTCTTTGACCACATCACCTTCTTTGAATTTGACTGAGATTATCTCCGCCTCGTGAATTCCTTCTCCGAGATCCGGTAATTTGAACTCAACTGCCATCAGGTTTCATCCTCTGCTTTTCGTTATCGTAAACTCTAGAAATTGAGAACTTCTTTGACTCCGAATTTGATTCTATCCGTATCCGGAATGTAATAGCGCTCTTTGGAGAAATACGGGGTCGGCACATCGAATCCGGTGACACGCTTGACAGGCGCTTCCAGATACATGAGTGCGTGTTCGTTGATTCTTGCGATCACTTCCGCTCCGATGCCGCAGTTGCGCGGACCTTCGTGGACAACTATTGCTCGACCGGTCTTGCGCACCGATTCGGTAATGGTTTTGTGATCCATGGGCGAGACTGTAAGAAGGTCTATAACTTCTACTTTGATGTTTTCGTCCTCTTCCAGCTCTTCTACCGCTTCTAGAGCGGCTCTCAAGCTGGCACCAAAAGAGACCAGGGTGATGTCCTTGCCCTCTTTAACAACCTGGGCCTGACCGATAGGCAGGGTTTCCATCTTCTCCGGCACTTCTTCTCTGAAGAGGCGGTAAAGTGCTTTGGGCTCGTGATAGATTACCGCATCGGGATCTTGAATGGCGCTGTGCAATAGTGCTCTTGCGTTTCTCGGTCCGGATGGAATCACCACTTTCAGACCCGGGGTGTGAGCGTAAATCGCTTCGCGGCTTTCCGAGTGATGTTCGAGGGCGCGGATGCCGGCTCCGTAGGGCGCTCTCATCACCATCGGAACAGAGTGTCTGCCCCGGGTGCGGTTGCGGAATCGGGCGGCATGGGCTTCAAGCTGGTGATATCCATAATAGGCGAATCCGGAGAACTGAATTTCGCATACCGGTCTCATGCCGTAGATAGCCATACCGATAGCGGTACCGATTATTCCGGATTCGGCAAGCGGCGTGTCTATGACGCGGTTGTCGCCGTATTTGGCGTGCAAGCCTTCCGTAATTCTGAAAACACCTTCATCGGGACCGACGTCTTCTCCCATCACCAGTACTCTATCGTCATGCTCCATAGCCTCATGGAGAGCAAGATTGATAGCCTTGGCCATGTTGATTTCTGCCATTTCAATATTTCTCCTTGATTCCGGTGCTATCTTGCACCGGCGCCGCTGGGGGCATTACTTTTTGACTTTTTTGCTTTTTTCGCCTTTTCCCTCTCTACGTAGGCGACCATTTCCTGGCGCTGCTCTTCGAGGAAATCGGGGATCTCTTTGTAGAGATAGTCGAACATCCTGGTCGGATCCATATATTCGTCGGATTTGGAGAGAGTCTCCGCTTTTTCTACGGCGGCTCTTACTTCTTTGTCCACATCCTCTTCCATGGCGACCAGCTCTTTTTCGGTTAGAACGCCTTTGTTTTGGAGGTATTTGGAAAAGCGGATCAGGGGCTCTTTCTGGAGCCATTCGTCCTGCTCCTGTTCGCTTCTGTATTTCTTGGGGTCATCGGCGGTGGTGTGGGGGGTGATTCTATAAGTAAGCGCTTCGATAAGGGTGGGACCACCACCGTTGCGTGCTCTCTCCACCGCTTCTTTGGTGGCTTGATAGACAGCCAGGACATCGTTGCCGTCTACTCTGATACCTGGCATGCCATAGGCGATGGCTCTCTGGGCTATGGTTTCGCAAGCCATCTGTTTGTGCAAGGGCACAGAGATAGCGTACTGGTTGTTCAGGCAGACGAATACGACCGGTGCCTTGAAGACCGAAGCGAAATTCAGCGCTTCGTGGCAGTCCCCTTCCGATGCGGCGCCATCACCGAAATAGGTCATCACTACCTTTTTCTCATTGCGCAGCTTCATGGCCATGCCTATGCCTGCCGCATGGAGAAGCTGGCTGGCAATCGGAACACAGATAGGCAGGTCGTTGGTTTTTTCCGGGGCAGCGGTGCCTTCTTCGAAGCCGTTCCAGAACATGACCACATTTTCGAGCGGCCATCCTCTGTACAGCATGCCGGCCAGTTCGCGATACGCAGGAACATGCCAGTCGCTCTCTTCGATATTGATCACCGAACCCATGCTTATCGCTTCATGACCGGAAGCCTGGGGGAAGGTGCCCATTCTGCCCTGCCGTTGCATCTTTAACATTCGCTCATCGGCACGTCGGCCCAGAAGCATGTAGCGATACATCTTTATAAGAGTTTCATTGGAGAGCTTCGGTTCGAGCTTGGTGTCAACCTTGGCGTTCTCGTCGAGTATCTCCAGATACTCGATGGTCTCTGCTATCTTGATCGGTTTTCTTGGCATGTCAATCCACCATTAATGTTGACTGTTCCGGCGCAGCTTTTGAATCGCCGCGCTCCAAACTGCCTGACGCCTTGTACCTTTCACATAGATGAAGATTCGGCACAATTACTTGACGTTAACAGACAGTCCATGGAAGTATGTCATATCATTACTTGTACGGTCCATAAAGAAAGGGCTAAAATTCGCTAAAACGCCGTTGTTGAGCGGAAATCTGAATGAATCATAAAAATTCTATGGCAGTCGAAAACACTACGGAAAGCTCTGTGAAAGGTAGACAAAAGCCAGATTGGCTCAAGGTTCGCCTCCCTACCAGTAAGGTCTATGGCGAAGTCCGAAAGCTGATCACCGACTATGAGCTGCATACGGTCTGTGAGTCTGCCGCTTGCCCCAACCGTGGCGAGTGTTGGTCGCGGTCGACGGCGACCTTCATGATCCTTGGCAATATCTGCACCAGAAGCTGCGGATTTTGCAACGTAATCACCGGAAAGCCAACCGAACTCGATCTCGATGAGCCTAGACGGGTGGCAGAAGCTGTAGAAATTCTGAAACTTAAATATGCGGTTATCACCTCGGTCAATAGAGACGAGTTGAAAGACGGCGGAGCTTCTGTCTGGGCAGAGACGATTCGATGTGTCAGAGAGAGAAATCCAGAGACCAAGATTGAGGTCCTGATTCCCGATTTCTGCGCTAATTGGGACGCCCTCCAGGTTGTAATCGACGCCAGACCTGACGTGCTCAATCACAATACCGAAACCGTTCCCCGACTCTATTTGCCGGTCAGGCCCCAGGGCAACTTCGAGCGTAGCCTGACTCTTTTGAAAATCGCCAAAGAGAAGGGCATGGTAACCAAATCAGGTATCATGCTCGGTCTGGGCGAATCTAAAGAGGAGGTTATCGAAGTCCTCAAAGCCTGGAGAGAGGTGAATGTGGATCTGGTCACCCTCGGGCAGTACATGCAGCCCACCGAAAAACACCTGCCCGTAGCCCGCTGGGTAACCCCTGAAGAGTTCGATGAATTCCGGGATATTGGCATGGAGATGGGCTTCACCAATGTATTCTCCGGTCCTCTGGTGCGCAGCAGTTATCATGCCGATGAACAGGCCCAGGACGTCGTCTCTGCCTCTTGCTAATAGATGGTTGGGTCTTGCACTGACCTGTTTTCTTTCGGCGATGCCGGCTGCTTTCGCTTCCGACTGGGTTGAAGACGGTGCTTCTGCTTCGTCGAATTCAAAAATAGAGAAGTCGGGCGGCGCAATCACACTCAAGCTCGGGGTGGAACATTCCGAAAGTGTGGCGCCGGTTCCACTAAAGCTTCAGCTTGGCGAGATTTTCGATGAACGCATTCTGAGCACGCCTTCCAGGCTGCAATGGTATCGCATACCCGAGTGGATGGCCGGTAAGTGGCGGCGGCAGCAAGAGACTATAGTGAGCACCCGGGACTTTCAAACCGGTCAGGTCAGCAATGCCAGAAAAGCGATTCGCTCCGAGCAGATAGCCGATTTCGGAGTGCAGCGTGATTCTAAAGGAGCTATCTGGAACTGCAATCTTTCTATGAAAGGTGTATCGGACCGGGGCTCCTACCGTTCGGTGGCGCTGGTCCGCAAACAAGTGCCCGTGGTCAGCGAGCCTGGAAGAGTGGTATTGCAGGAAGAGTTTGTGGTACTGCATGTGATGCATGGAACCGGTGCCATAATGGAGTCCTATATCGTCGAATCGCTGACCCAATACAGGCCAATCAAACGAGGACTGCTCGAGACTTCTATGTCCGTCAAAATCTATCAAGCGGACGGCAGTCCCAAGAATCAGCAGGAGAATGTCGCCTTCGACCGGTTGATTACTCCCTTTACTTCGGTGGATAAATACAAGGGTCTCGATGTCAGAGCCGACTTCGAGAACTTCTTGCGCTCCAGCAATCAGGCCAATCTAATTGTCGACCCGGACTGAAATCTGGGTTCATTTCAGTCTTATAGAAAAATGGAGCACCGTAAGGTGCTCCATTGAGATTTTTGATACCGTCTTTTATTGCCGGTATTTATTTAGCCGCGACTTTCTCGGTTCTTACTACCGGGAAGTCTATTTCTGTGTCGGCGATATGGTTGAAGTAGTTGGTGAACATGTTCAAAGAGATGGTTGCCACCACTTCGACGATCTCATCTTCACCGAGACCTGCTTTTCTGAGCGCTTCGACTTCGGCATCGCTTACTTTGCCGCGTTTTTCGACGACATGGGCGACGAAGTCGAGGATAGCCTGGGATTTAGCATCGCTGGCTTTGGCTTCCAGATTCTGTTTGATCTCGGCTTCTTCTAGGCCGGCTTTGGCGCCGAGCACAGTGTGGGCAGAGGCGCAATAGTCGCAGGTGTTCTTGCCTGCCATAGCCAGAGCAATCTGCTCGCGGTGCTTGGCAGAAAGCTTGGTGCCGGCCAGGGCGCCGGAGAAGTTCAGGTAAGCTTCCAGAACGGCGGGGGAATGGGCGAAGGTTTTGAAGATGTTCGGGACTGTACCGAGTTTTTTGTTGATACCTTCCATGAGCTCTTTAGCTTTAGGATCGGCCTTTTCTACATCGATTGCGGGAATTCTAGCCATGATTAACCTCTCTATAGCCACTAAGTCCCCGGCAAGAGCAGGGGATCTTCACGAATTGAGGGTGAAGTCTAGCATACTGAAAACGGTTTTCAGGGCATCCCAGCCTTCAGTGCTTCATGAATTAATCCGGGTTAAGAATGCCGGATGTTTCAGAACGGGGCTGTGCCTGGAAAAGCCTTTTCGGTAAGCATTTTTGGGTGTTCGTATATCTACCCTTGTTATGTGAAGTATATTTACCTAGACTTGGGTCACATTCTACTCAAAAATGTACTTGGCAACCCAGTGGCATCTCCAGGCGTTTAAGGTAATTGGCTTCCGTGGTTTCAGCAGATTTCGACCGCAAGGTCATGCAATTAGCTCAGTCTATCTTCGAGTTCGGCGACAAAGGTGTGTCCGCCGACCAGTCCGAGATGGCCTGGCTTTTTGAACAATCAAAGAAGCTTCAATCCCAGCCTGAAGAACCTGCACAGGCAGAGAACCAGAACTCTATTTTGCCATCCAGCACCCGGCTGGAGCGTTATGCTCAAAAGCAGGAGAGCGAAAGGCAGACATCATCATCGTTATCATCATCTTCTTCGGATAGCGGAGCCTGGTCCGTCGACCAGCTTGTGCAGTCCCTTTTCACCGGTAAGGCTGAAGATGCTGATAAGGTCAACAATGACTCCTGGCTCTATTACATTACCGATGATGCCACCGAAGCCGAGAAGGTCGCCTGTGTCAACCAGCCCAACTGTCCCTGGGTGGTGCTTTCGGTGCTGTCTAAAGACAGATCGGTGGTGGTCAAACGGGCCGTCGCCGGCAATCGCAAGACTCCCCAGGAGCAACTGGCATTTTTGAGCGACAGCTCCGATGTGCAAGTGAGACGCAATGTCGCTGCCAACCCGGCAAGCTCTTCTGTGATATTGAAGAAGTTGAGCATGGATGTCGATCTACTGGTTCGTCAACATGTGGGCGCCAATTTCAGCACCGCCCCCGATGCCCTCAATGCGCTTGCTTGCGATCAGGAACTGCCGGTTCGCAAAGCGGTAGCCAGCAACATCAAGACTCTGGGCGGTACTCTGGTTCATCTTGCCGGAGAGAGCGAGCTTTCGGTACGGCAGCTTGTCGCGCAGAATCCCAATACCACACCCGAAACTCTGCATATGCTCTCGAAAGAGCCTGATCTGTATGTGCGTAGAGCTGTGGCAAAACATGAGAACACCAGTCCCCGAACCATGCGCTATCTGGCTTCCGATCCTGATTTGATGGTGCGTTATCTTGTGGTGATGAATGCCATGCGTCCCCGGGAGGTCCTGGAAAATTTCGCCTTTGATCCCAGTGTCGAGGTCCGGATTGTTCTTGCTCGCTCCGCTGACCTGTCCCATAACCTGATGTGGCGGCTGGTTCGTGATCAGAGCGCAGAAGTCAGAGTCTGGCTCGCTCGCAACGAGTCGGTACTACCCCAGGTGCTTTTTTCGCTTTCTCGTGATCGAGATGAGAGAGTGCGTCAGGCAGTGGCAGGCAATCCCGCCTCACCGCCCGAGGCGATTCGAGAGCTTTCTAAAGACAAGGTCACCTTAATTAACACGATTCGACCGGGCAACGAGTTGAACGTGGCGAGACTATCGGCTTCAGCAGCAAGAAGCGTGGCCCGTTCCGGAGATCATTTCGCTCGGCTGGTTCTGGCGGGACAGTCCTCCACTCCCCGGGATGTGCTGGCCACTCTCGCCCGGGATGCTTCCGCTTCGATAAGAATGCGGGTGGCGGCCAATGAGAACACCAGCTCGACTACCCTCATGGAACTTGCTCGGGATCAAGACGTTCGTGTCAGAGAATGGGTGGCAAGAAACAGCTTTGCACCTTTCATTGTTCTGGCAGTGCTGGCCTCTGACGTTGATCCCTATGTCCGAATTCTTGTTTCCAGGCTGCCCTACGCGCCCCGGGCGATTAGAGAGAAGCTTCAAAATGACCATGACTACTGGGTGCGCAAAGAGGCTCGCATGGCATCCGAGCGTATGCTAGAGACAACCATAGATCCTGTTCATCTCTACGAATCGGTAATGGGCGGCGCCTGACTATTGAAGACGGAATAGGTTCTTGATGCCGTAAGAGATCATATTCGGATTCTCTTTGAGGCGTCGGCGACAGTAAGCCCCTGCCACATTGGCTTTGCCGAAGGGCAGATATTTTCTTACCAGCATGCCGTGATCATGAAGCTTATTCTGTAGATCTTCCCGGGGAACACCGTGGAGAAACTGGAATTCGAAGCGGTTTTTTTCTATGCGTTTAGGCAGGACTACATCTTGCATAAATGATTCTATGCAGCTCTGATCGTGGGTGGCTATCTCCACATAGGCACCCTGGTCGAGAAGCATACCGGCATAGCGCACCAGAAGTTTTTTCATCTCGGCTTTGTCTGTCAGGGCAATCGCTTCCGGTTCGTTATAGATGCCTATCACCAGGCGAACGCGAGTACGAGCGTCGAAACGAGCCAGATCTTGCTCGGTGCGGAAAAGGCGAGTTTGAATCACGGTACCGA
>CAZCBH010000013.1:22229-60519 GCA_964496875.1 uncultured Candidatus Obscuribacterales bacterium
AAACGAGCCAGATCTTGCTCGGTGCGGAAAAGGCGAGTTTGAATCACGGTACCGAGATTGGTGAGTCCTTTTTCAATCAGGTTGAAATAGGTATCGAGATGGAAGTCTGTCCAGCGATGGTCTTCGGCTTCCAGGGTGACATTCAGTCCTTTTTCCTTTGCATAGGCCGTGACCGCTTCTATTCTGCTTGCCGCTTTAGCGAGCTCCGCTTCGGCTCCGGCTTCGCCGGGGGCTTTCGTACTGAACATAGAAGGTTTCAGAGATATAGTCAGTTGTTCTCGGCTGTCTTCGACATCTAGTGGATTGGCACAGATGGCATCCGCCAGTTTTTTATATTGTTCCACCGAAGCGTCACAGGTGAGGTCAGAGTCCATGTCCTCGCCCAGAATATCCAGGGTGGATGAATAGCCTTTCTGGTTGCGGATTTTGTGGGCAAGTTCAATCGCTTCTTCGGGATGTTGACCAGCAAGATAGGGGGAAGCCAGGGAAAGAACCATTGCAATAGGAATTTTGTCTATCATCGCGCTGGCCGTGGATTCCTTGGGACGCATCATCTTTTGGGGGCTTGCAGATGGTTTCACGGGTGGTTTCACAGGTGTTTTGACCGGCATAAGAAACCCTCTCTTGAAGTTGGGATTCCTGCTCCCCGGTTACTTATTGAGCATCCGCCAATCCGGTTACCGGCGCCAGGAACTTCAATAGTTTAGCGTTTCTTACTTCGTTTCTCAAAATATTTAATACATTTCCAGGTAATCTGGTGAGCACAACCGCGTAGGTGGCGTCCTGCTTGGAATTCGGCGGAAAAAAGGCGGCGCGGAAATTTTGTGCCTGGGACATGCCGAATTCTATTCTGCCGGCCGGCAGATAGCGCACCGACCGGTTGGGAGCGCTCATCGATTCGTTTCGGAAGACCCCGCCGAAGGCCTTGGTCAAAGAGATAATCTGTTGATCATTTTTGATGTAGGTGGCAGGAATTCTGGTGACGATTAGATCCGCTTTACCTGTTCGACCCCTGGAGCCGACGATGATATCCAGATCGAGGTCTTCTACCGAATAACTCGCCCAGGTCCAGGTGGAGACACTGGTGTCGGTGGTAATCGGCAGGCCGAATTTGCTCTCGAACTGATAAAAATCATTGCCCAGACCGGGCAGGGTATTGGTGCTCAAATATTTGGGCAGGGTGACTTTCGTTTTCTGGGCAGAGTCGCCACCGCCGTTTAGGGAGCCGGCGCTGGCTACCAGGGCTTTCTCTTCTCGCCATTGTCTGATGCCGCCTTTTGCGATCCGTGGCGCCTTCTTCAAGCGAATGTCATTGCGCTTACTCAAAAGTGTCATCGCTTCGTCGAAGCTCATGGTGAGCGAATCTAACTTGGTCACGATCAGATCCTGGGTCTCTTCGTCTCCGACATCGCCCACCCTGCACATGACCTTGCATTCTATCCGGGGCCAGAGATGTTGGTCGATGGGGAGCTCATAAGCTTTGGGGGCGCGCAGCAAAATCACCTGTCTTTTGCCTGGTGGATACTCGATGCGCTTCTCGACTCTTGCCACATTGATATAGCCGGTTCTGAGATTGGTGAAGCGGGCTTGAAACTTGATCAGCACCCCGGACAGATCGACGCCGCTTGCATTCTCGAGGCGAAGCAAAATAGCGGGATGATAGCCGGTGGCATCATGGAACCACCAGGTCAAAAAGTTGACCGCTTCTAACTTCAGGGTTTTCGAGTCGCTTTCCGCAGATGCGCCCTGGGCGATAGCGGAAGGACAGAAGATTCCCAGCCCGAACGCTGTTATCAGGGCGAGGGCGAAAACACGGGTCAAATTGCAGGAGAGAGCAAATTTCATGGAGCTTGCTTATTAAAGATACCCTTGCAAACGATACATCAAATTCTATCTGCTTTCACCGGTCTTTGCTTTATCTCCAGCTTTGTGACCGCATGGCTGCAAAGAGGGGGCGCCGCCTTTTCAATCCAGCACTCTCCACATGTACCAGCTCGCCACCGAGCGATAAGGGCGCCAGAGCTTCGCTCGTTTGATCAGTCGCTCCTGTAGATCCGATAGCTCTTCTGTCTCTTTGGGATGAAAAATTCGCTGGAAGCCTTTTTTTACTCCGTAATCTGTATAAGGAAGAACATCCGGTCTACCGAGATGAAAGATGAGCAGCATCTGAGCGGTCCAGAGACCAACACCTTTTACCCTGGTCAAGCAGTCTATAAGCTCTTCGTCGGTCATAACAAGGGCTTCTTTCTCGCCGGGAAGGCTGCCGTCGAGCTGATGCGCGCATAGTGCGCGTATTGCATTGAGCTTCGGTCTTGATATTCCGCATTCTCTGAGGGCTTCATCCGTCGCTTTTTGAATCGACGATGCCGGCGGACAGCATCTTTTGCCGAAGCTATCGGTGAAGCGCCCATAGATAGTAGCGGCAGCCCTGCCGTTCAGTTGTTGATAGATTATCGAACGGACCAGAGCACCGAAGACCGTTCTCTCTTCCCTTTTCGCCAGGGAAAATGGACCGACTTTTTCAATCGCTTTTTTCAGTCTTACGTCTTTCCGACAGAGCTCCGCCGTTATCAAGGCATTCTTCTCTCTGTCTAGATTGAGAATGTTCTCCAGGGCGGCATTTGATTCGGACATGATACTGAATATGATGACAGGCTAGAAGTTGGACCAGCCGGTGGCGTTGGAGAAGGTCTCCTTGCCGAAGCGGCTAACATAACTGAATTCCTCCCCGAGTTTCTTTTCATAGGCGCGCGGCGCTATCTGGCAGAGGGCTTTGAAGCCTAGATCCTTCGGCATTTTCTCGGGTTCGGCGCATATCTCTTCGTAAGCTTCTTGTCCGTTGGCTACTGCGCAGCAACGCGCCGAAAGGAACCAGTTTTTCGAGAAATGACTGTCTCTTCCTCTATAAGACTCTTTGCCGACATGGCGGGCATAGGTCTCTCCATCGAGGGCAAAAAGTTTGCGACAGAGAGCTTCTTCAAAAGCGAGGATCTCTTCTTTGCTCTTTTGCGCCAGTGCCACTATGGCCGGTTCTATGACCTTGAGGTCATCCCCTTCGGCTTCCCAGTCCAACAAATCTATGATCGGCCAGAAGTCTTCGTCCAGCATCGGCTCTATGTTGTAGATGCCCAGGGAGCCGAATCCTGATTCCAATCCGCTTTCTTGGGGAAGTTCCAGCAGTACGTCATCCGGGTCCAGGAACTCCGGTCTCTGTTGCATCAGGGCTCTCTTCCACTTTATGCGGCAACCGGCATTCTTGCCGCGAAACTTTTCTACGTCCGATTCTGCGATGGAGGTGTTGAACATGTAGATTCGAAGCAGGGCAGGCAGCTGCCCCAGCGTTTCGAGTCCGTCGCCGGTGACTTTCGTTCCGGATAGACCAAGGAGCCAGAGCTCTTTGAGAGCGAGGAGGTGCTCCATGCCTTCATCGTCGATTAGAGTGCCGTTCAGCCAGAGTTCGCGTAGATGCTTGAAGTTGCCTATGGTCATGATGCCGGAGTTCGAGAGACCGGTGTTGGTTAGCCCCAGTGTGTGCAGATTCTTCAAGCTGAGAATGATATCGAGAGCGCCGTTGGTAATGGCGGTGTAAGCCAGCTCCAGCGCTCTGAGACCGCTCATATGGCGGATACTCATCAAGCTGGTATCGGTTGCCTGAGTGCGACTCATGTCAAGCACATGCAGATCATCCGGGCCCAGGTGCTCCAGGGCTTCTATGCATTCCACCGCCGAAGCGCTGACTTTCAACTTCACCTTCGTATCCGGTGCTACCTCGATGGTGCCCCTTGCTTCATCGAACCATTCCCAGCTTATCGGTTGATTTTCCGGTTTGGTTATCAGCCCCTGGGGGACAGTGAGCAACTCCCAGGATTCCGGCTGTTTTGCCGGCGCCGTGTAGACGCTTCCGAGGGAGTATTCGTTGGGGAAGTTAATTTTGCGACTGACTGCCATAATCCGTTTATTATCCATTCTTATTTCGGATTTTGAATCCTTGGGATCTAAATCCCGGGGTAACTAAGAGGAAATACAGTGCTATTCTTTTAAGTAGAGTCAGGTAGATCCTGCAACTTCAAGGCAAGGAGTCCCTTATTTTATGGATGAAATAGACGCATTCGGCCGGCAGTTATTGATAGATCGCCCGTCTCTTACCAGGGGCCGCTTGAGTGTATATAGAGAATCTTCCAGCGATGATTACTGGTTTCCACGTTTGAACGTGAGTCTGAAGCGTTCTGGAACCGATGATATTCTCTGGCAGTGGTCGACCCATTCAGAGCCGATAGATTTTGAAGAGCCGCCGCCCTACGGCGATGATCTATTGCTCGAAAAGTACTTCGAACTGGATGCGCCGGTGAAATCTCCCCGGGGTCTGGAAGTGGTCTTTCAACTGGGGCCAGGCGCTACCCGCCGCGGGCATGTCAGCCAGTTCTCCGCTTCGCTCTATCTTTTTCCCACCTCTTTTGAAGACCGCGGAGTCCAGGTCGGTGTGATCGACTTCCGTAAAGGCCTCACCACCGGGGGCGTGCCGATGTTCTGTCGCTACAACTTCCCCTGGTAGCTTCCGGCGGAATATTCGAAGAATTCAAAAAGTCAAAAGCGGAATATTCACCAGAGAATATTCCGCTTCGTTTATAAAAATTGCGCCCGCTGCGACTCGAACGCAGGACCAATCGGTTAAAAGCCGAGTGCTCTACCAACTGAGCTACGGGCGCGAGCAGTTGATGCGGATTAAGATACTATCAATCAAATCTTTTGACCGTCAAGGCTTTATTCTATTTGTCACCGAATGTGAATAGTGGAAGAGATGGATTTCTACTTTTCTATTAACCAGCATTAACACGAAAATGTTGACGATTATAAAGCTGAGTTAGTAGTATTTCATCAGTCGGATATCCATAAATTATAGAGGTGGCCCTACCCCTTGATAGCGTCAGGGGTGGTTTTCTGTCTTTAATAACTTTGTGGATGGGATCTGACATAGGGTTTGCACTGAATACAGTGCATGTTCAAATCAATCGGCGGAGGAGTTAGCCAGTGAAATCCACCATGAACAGGGAAGAATTGCGCAAGAAGAGAGATAAATACATCGTTCCGGGTGTGAAACATCTCTTCGCCGAGCCTCCTCATTTCGTCAAAGGCAGAGGGCAGTATCTCTACGACGAGACCGGACGCGAGTATCTCGATATGTTCGCCGGTATCGTCACCATCAGTGTCGGTCATTGTCATCCTAAAGTCACCCAGAGAACCGTCGAGCAGCTTCAGACCTTGCAGCACACCTCCACCATCTTCATGACCCAGCCCATGGCCGATCTCGGCGAGAAACTGGCCGAAATAACCCCGGGCAAGCTCTCGAAGACTTTCGTCACCAATTCCGGAACGGAAGCCAACGAGAACGCCATCCGTTTTGCCAGGTTGGCCACAGGCAGGCACGAGGTAATCACTCTCCAGCATTCTTATCATGGCGAGTCTCACCTGGCCACCACCATGACCGCCAACCACAATTGGCGGCCGGAGTTGATGCCTGCATCGGGAATAGTGCATACGGCTAACGCATACTGTTATCGCTGCCCCTTCAAGAAAACCCCGGACAATTGTTCTCTCGAGTGTGTCAAGGATCTGGAGCGAACCATTCAGACCCAGACTTCGGGCAAGCCCGCCGCCATGATCGCAGAACCAATCCAAGGTGTCGGTGGTGCCATCACTCCACCCGATGATTATTTCAAAGAAGTCAAAAAGATTCTGGACAAATACGGCGCTCTCTTTATCTCGGACGAAGTCCAGACCGGTGTAGGCAGAACCGGCAAGCACTGGTTCGGTATAACCAACTGGGGCGTCGAACCCGATATGATGACCATGGCTAAAGGCCTCGGAAACGGTCTACCTATAGGTGCGGTGGTCACAACGCCTGAAATTGCCGAGCATCTCACCAAACAGCAGATCAATACTTTTGGCGGTAATCCGGTCTCTTCGGCAACAGCCCTGGCCGTTCTTGAAACCATCGAAGAAGAGAAACTGATGGAGAACGCCCGTGTAGTCGGCGATTATCTAGTTGACGGGCTGAAGGATCTTCAAAAGAGTTTTCCCTCTTTAATCGGCGAGGTGAGGGGCAAAGGTCTGATGCTCGGGGTAGAAATTGCCGCCCCGGACAAAACACCGCTGGTGGCCGAGACCCAGAGAATTGTCGAACTCTCCAAAGATGATGGTGTGATCATCGGTAAAGGCGGATTATTCGGCAACGTGTTGCGAATTAAGCCGCCGATGAATATCACCAAAGAGAATGTCGACTCCACCCTCAAAGTCTTGAGGAAAGCCATGGAAGCCGTGGCTAAAGTGGCTGTTTAGATATTTGAATCATAGAATTAGTTGACTCTAGCTAGAGGGAGAAAAGACAGGATTATGTCGAACGTCGTAAGATGCGGTCTGATTCAGACAAAAAACGCTGTGGTATCACCTGCCGGTGGCACCGATAAGAGCACCATGGAGAAGATCAAACAATCCATGCTCGACAAGCATCTGGAGTACACGGAGAAAGCCGCCAAAGAAGGGGTTAAGATTCTCTGCTATCAGGAGATTTTCAACGGTCCCTATTTCTGCGCCGAGCAAGAGACCTGCTGGTACGAATCCGCCGAAGAGATTCCGGATGGACCGACGGTGAAGCTCTTGCAGGAAGTGGCCAAGAAACATGCCATGGTTTTGATCGTACCTATATATGAGAAGGAACAGACAGGCATCTACTACAACAGTGCCGCCGTCATCGATGCCGATGGCAAATACCTGGGTAAATACCGGAAGAATCACATCCCCCATGTCGCCCCCGGTTTCTGGGAAAAGTTCTATTTCAGACCCGGCAATCTGGGTTATCCTGTATTCCACACTAAATACGCCACCATCGGGGTCTACATCTGTTATGACCGCCATTTCCCCGAAGGAGCCAGAGCGCTTGGTTTAAATGGCGCGCAAATAGTCTTCAATCCTAGTGCCACCGTCGCCGGTTTATCCGAATATCTGTGGAAGCTGGAGCAACCGGCCCATGCCGCCGCCAATGGTTACTTCATCGGCGCCATTAACCGAGTCGGTACCGAAGAGCCCTGGAATATCGGAGAGTTCTACGGCACCAGCTACTTCTGCAATCCACGTGGTCAGATAATCAAAGAAGCGAGCAGGGATCAAGAAGAGCTGGTGGTGGCCGATCTGGATCTGGATCAGATTCAAGAAGTGCGTCACACCTGGCAGTTCTTCCGGGACCGTCGGCCGGAGACCTATAAAGAACTGGTCAAGCTTTAGGTTCGAGGCGAGTTAAAAGAATCTGAATCGAGCGTCGATATAAGGAACAGTCATGGCAGAGCATTACAAACCATACAAGTACAAACCATGGGAAAAGAATCTGGAGGAGCGCTTCCAGGAATACTATCCCCCTTATTCAGAGCGGGAAGCGGTATTAGAAGCGAATCGCTGTCTCTATTGTCATGATGCACCGTGTATGGTGGCTTGCCCGACCAGCATCGATATCCCCACGTTTATTCGCAAGATTTCGACCGGCAACGTCAAAGGCTCGGCGAGGACCATTCTCGAGTCGAATCTCCTTGGCGCCACTTGCTCCAGAGTCTGTCCGGTGGAGGAGCTCTGCGAAGGGGACTGTGTGCTGGCTCATGATCATAAGCCTATTACGATAGGGCGCCTGCAGCGTTATGCCATGGACTATGCCAAAGAGAAACAGATAACCTTCTTCGAGCCTGCTCCGGCGAACGGTCATAAAGTGGCCGTGGTCGGTTCGGGCCCGGCAGGTTTGTCCTGTGCCGGTGAGCTTGCCAAGCTCGGCTATGACGTGACCTGCTACGAGAAGCGCGAGTGGGGAGGCGGCCTCGATACTTACGGTATCGTGGTTTTTCGTGAGCCGGTCGAAGTCTCTCTTGATGAAGTGAAGATGATCGAAAAACTCGGCGTCAAGTTCAAATACAATGTCGAAATCGGCAGGGACATCACCTTCAAGAAACTATTAGAAGATTTCGATAAAGTCTTTGTTTCAGTGGGTCTGGGTCAGGTGCCGGAGATGCAGATTCCGGGCGAGGATCTGGAAGGAGTACACGATGGACTCGAGTTCATCGCAGAGACCAAGGTAAGGGATCTCAAAGAGATCAAGTTCGGTCAGAGAGTCTGTGTGATAGGCGCCGGCAATACCGGTATCGACTGTGCCACCATCGCAAGAAGACTGGGATCTGAACGTGTCGCTATCATCTACCGGCGTTCAGAATCCGAGATGCCTGCTTATCACTTCGAATATCAATTCGCGCTCAAAGAAGGGGTCAGCTTCATGTTTCTCACCCAGCCGGTCGAGGCTGTCGGTGTCAACGGTAAAGTAACCGCCTTGAAGTGCCTGAGAATGGATCTCGGTGAGCCCGATGCCAGCGGTCGAAGAAGACCGGTACCGGTTGAAGGGTCTGAGTTCGAGATTCCGTGCGATATGTTGATCAAAGCCATCGGTCAGGAAAAACCGAATATGGTGATCGAAGCCTTAAAAGAATTCGGCGTCAAAACCGAAAAGGGCTATATCGCGGTGGAAGACGGTACGAATCGTACGGCTCATCCCGATATCTTTGCCGGAGGCGACTGTGTGCGCAGCAAGGGCGAAGCTTCTACCGTAATGGCTGTGGAAGACGGCAAGATTGCCGCCCGGGCCATTCATCAATCGCTCACCGGCGAGGATGCGTCCAGACTGGTGGTGGCAGCCAAGTCGGCGATCTAAGAGTTTTTACTGGGTGAGGAACCTGAGATAAAGGAATTCAATTAAATGGCTAATTTAGAGATCGATTTTTGCGGTATTAAATCCCCCAATCCATTTTGGCTTGCTTCGGCACCGCCGGCTAATTCTGCCTATCAAGTGCAGAAGGCATTCGAGCAGGGCTGGGGTGGTGCGGTCTGGAAGACTATCGGCGCTCCGGTGCTGAACGTTTGCAACCGTTATGGCACCATCGACTATAAAGGCACCAAAATTGTCGGCCTCAATAACATTGAGCTCATCAGCGACAGGCCGCTGGAGGTCAATCTCAAAGAGATTGCCGAGGTGAAAAAGAACTTCCCCGGTCATGCTGTGATCGTCTCCATCATGGTGGAATCGAAGAAGGAAGCCTGGCAGGATATAGTGAAGAGAGTCGAGGAAACAGGCGCGGATGGTTTCGAACTCAACTTCGGCTGTCCCCATGGAATGTCTGAAAGGGGCATGGGCTCTGCCATGGGACAGGTCCCAGAATATACTTGTATGGTGACCGAGTGGGTGATGGACGTGGCCACCAAGCCGGTTATCGTCAAATTGACTCCCAACATCACCGATATCGTTCAACCGGCGAGGGCTGCCGTCAAAGGTCGTGCCGACGCGCTCTCTTTGATTAATACCATTAACAGTATCATGGGTGTCGATCTCGATTCTTTCGAGCTGAAGCCGAATGTCGGCGGCAAGGGCGGCCATGGCGGCTATGCCGGACCGGCGGTGAAACCAATTGCTCTGCATCTGCTCAGCTCGGTGGCTAATGATCCTGAAGTTGCTAAGGCCAATTTACCCATATCCGGGATAGGCGGTATCGAAACCTGGCAGGACGCGGTGGAGTTCATGCTTCTGGGCTCGACTTCGGTCCAGGTCTGTACTGCTGTCATGCACTGGGGATTCCGCATCGTCGAGGATATGATCGACGGTATGTCCAACTGGATGGATGATAAAGGTTTCAAAACCTGCAACGACTTCATCGGTAAGTCCTTGCCTCGGGTCTCTAACTTTGGCGATTTCGATCTGGGATTCCAGACCGTTGCCAGAATCGACCATGACAAATGTATCCAGTGCGATCTCTGTTATATCGCCTGCAATGACGCTGCCCACCAGTGTATCGACCTCAAGGAGATGAAACTGGTCGAGGGCGCCAACGGCTCCGGCTCGAACGGCGGCCAGCCAGAAAGGCGCTGGCCTGTGGTCCGCGAGGAAGATTGTGTCGGTTGCGCCCTCTGTTCCTCGGTTTGTCCCGTCGATGACTGTATAACCATGGTAGAAGTCGACAGCAAGCGCCCCCATGTCACCTGGAACGAGCTTACGACAAAGCGACCGGAAGTGCTGGAGTGGGACAAGATGGAAGAGTATCGCAAAGAAGCGAATATACATATCCACTAGTACTTTTCACCGGCTTTAAAAGTTTTGATATTGTGTCACGTTCCGGTTATGTTGCTGTGGCATCCTTAGTGTTGAGATCAAATGATCTCTTCGCTCATTTACCAAAGCCATATCTATGCCACAAGACTCCCTTGCCGAGCTGCCCAAAGTCAGCAATCGGTATCAATTACTGGATGTAGTGAAGGTCGACCGGATCTGGACCACCTACCGGGCGCAGGACTATGTTTTGAAGCGGGAGGTTTTGCTAAAGACGGTCAAAGACCTGGATTGTCTTTCTGAAGCGGAGTTACAGCGGATCGAGCGTCAGGCCAGGTCGGCGGCAAGACTGTCTCATCCGAAGTTGGAGGCGGTCTTAGATTTCGGCAGTTTTTCCGGAACGCCTTATTTAGTATCGGATTGTCTTGCCGGGCAGACTCTGAGGGATTGTATCGAGAGCAATCAGCTTCCCGATCTGGAGTGCGCCATCGATGTTTTCATTCAGATGGCGGAGATAGTCGAATACATGCATGACCACAAAGTGATTCACAACAATCTCAGCCTGGACAGTTTTCTGGTCATTCCCGATGGCGGAAAGCTGGAAATCCGCCTCACCGGGCTCGATTTTGTCGGTGATATCGTCAGCGCCCGCAGCCAGGAGAAAACAACCAGGTCAAAGTGTGACAAGTACAATGACTTGAGAGCCCTCGGTCTGATTTTTCATAAAGTGCTGTTGCGCCGGGAGGGACCTGCGACCAGTCAGCTTTCCGGGGCTTTTCGTAAAATCGACGAAGGGCATCTGCTCTCCCGCCAGCTCGGTTATGGATTGATGGACACCATCGTTGATCGTTGCTTGAGCGATGACGATCGCCAGCGTTATCAATCTGCTTTCAGCCTGAAAAAAGAGCTTATTGACGGGAAACAGCGACTTATGACCTGGAATGAGACCCCGCTTTACATAGAGCCGGTGCCGAAAGCCGATGGAAACGCCATAAGAAAGTTTCGAATCGGCGAATTGATGGATGATGGTACTTTCTTGATGGTCAACTGTTCACTTTTGCTTGCCATTATAGGCATAGTTCTCTATTATCTTTTTGCCAGGGTGCTTTAGAAGACAATTTCAGAATTATGGATTATGAAGAAGCGAGCGATATCTACCGCCGTTCTATAAAGCCTAATCTCTTTCGGCTCGACCCGGAATTTGCCCATGATCTGGCACACAAGGGCATTCCAGTTTTAAAGCAGCTGGTCACCATGGGCCTGATTCGAAGCTATCAGACCCCGGCCCGGTTGCGTTGCAGACTTTTTGAGCGAGAGCTTGCCGGTCCGGTAGGACTGGCTGCCGGTTTCGATAAGAACGGCGCTTTGCTAGATACAGTGGATGCGCTGGGCTTCAGTTTTGTGGAGGTCGGCTCGATAACGGCACGGCCATCAATCGGAAATCCCAGACCCCGACTGTTTCGGCTGCCCGGGGACGAGGCCGTTATTAATTTCATGGGTCTGAATGGACTTGGTGCCGATGTGGTGGCGGCTCGGCTTTTAGCGGCAAAACCGAGCCTTCCTTATGGCGTGAACATCGCCAAGACCAACGATCCGAGCCTGACAGGCGATAAGGCGGTGGAGGATATTTTATTTAGCTTTCGGGCAATTCGTAATCTAAACGCCGCCTATGTAGCGGTGAATGTCAGTTGTCCCAATACCCAAGAAGAGATAACCGCGATGGGAAAAGAGCTTGCCACAGTTCTTTCCGAAATAGCTAAGTTGAATGAACGCTCTATGCCGATTCTAATCAAGCTCTCTCCCGATGCCGATGACCGTCTTTTGCAAGAGCTTCTTTCGGTCTCTGGTGAAGGTGGGGTCAAAGGATTTATCTGCGGCAATACCTCTATGGACCGCAGCGCTCTCGTTAATTCGAAGGACGAACTGGCATCAATAAATAGAGGGGGGATGAGTGGCCGCCCTCTGAAGCGGCGAGCTCTGGATCTTGTCCGTCGGGTCTATGCCTTGAAAGAGAGTAATCAGATAATCATCGCCTGTGGTGGCATATCCAGTGGTGATGACGCTTTCGAATTCATTCAAGAAGGCGCTGATCTGCTTCAAATCTATACCAGTCTTATCTACCAGGGACCTTTTGCCGCCTCTATCATCAATTGCCGTCTGAGCGAAATTCTGGAACAGCATGGACTCACTCTCGAGGAGCTTCCGGGAAGCAGAGTCAAAATCGCCGGTTGATAGTCTCTCTTATTGCTGAGCTTCAGGCTCTAGTACTTGAATCTGGGCGATTTGATCGACGAACCAGATGCGGTATTGCATATAGCCGTCTTTGTCTCTGCCCATGCTTTGCAGATAGCCTTTCGGTCCTCTTGAATCGAAGTGGTGGAATTCGAAGCTGCCCACCGGCTCTCCCCCTTCCAATATGGGCACGGTAGTGACCCGGCAGGTGCCTGCAGGAACGTAACCCGGCCAGTGCTCCAGGACCCTTTTGCGCAGGATGACCGAGCTGGTGGTATAGTCCGGTATCGTAGATTTGATACGGGTCTTCGAGAAGAGAAAGTGCACGTCCTGAAAAACGCGCAGGGTCATGTCTTTTGTCGAATAGACCGAACCTTTCATCCAGGATGGATGCTCCGGATTTTTTTCATCCATGCGCATATAGGCTATGCCACCGGTCAGCTTCAGATCTTCTTCTTCTTCTGCTGTGGAGGCAGGCACGAAGTAAGATGTGAGCAGTGTCGCTGCCACTAAAATTACGGCTGGTTTTAGAAATGAAGATCCCGGCATGTTAGCTTGCCCCCGTCTCTAATATAACCCGAGTACTGCTTGCCGATGCCGGTTATCAGCGCCGGAGCTTCGTCCTAGCCTGAAACAGGGATTTTTTATCTGTACTTCGCTTCTTGCTGACTAGCCGGATTTCAAACATTTCAAAGACGCGGATTTGAAAGTATCTTGCTCACTTTGAACCACAAAAGCACTTTGAATTAATTCAAAGTGCTCTTGAGGGGAGGAAGGACGGATCATCCTATTCTCGGTGGCTGGGGTTGGCTCCGGGGAGACCCCTGAAATACTGTCTCCATTTATGAATTATGCCGAGAGGCTGCTGAGTTTCTTCTTCTCTGTGCATGAATACCACTCGTCCCATGAAGCTTGTACGATCATAGTTTTCGAGTATTTGATCTGTCACATTGGAAGGAAGTTCAGTTATGGTGGCAAAACCCCTGCACTTTCCGGACTGATTGCGATGAACGGAAATATTGAGGGCATGTGGGATTTCGTCTAGCCAATCTTTGAGGGCATCCTCGGTTGTGTCTACCGGAAGATTTCCAATTAGGATTTTTTGACTCATAGGTGAGATTCCTGACCCCGTTTTTAGCTACTTGCATATTTGCTAAAGTTTGCAAGTACTAGTAATAATAGCACTTACTGGGGAATGCGTCAAACCAGAAGTAGTTCTTTCGCCAAATAATTGAGCCGGTGCGCTATAATATTGCAAGATTGCGAAAGTTTGCAACAAAGGGGATAGAGTTGCCGGATCCAATCGAATCATTGAAAGGACAACTTCGATCGGTCCAACACAGAATCGAAGCAAACCAACCCGGTACTTCAGCCAGGCGGTTATCGGAGCTTGCGAACTCTGATGATTTCGAGGTTCGCAGGCGAGTCGCTTCACATGTTTCGACACCACTATCGGTTTTGCTTGCTTTATTCAAGGACTCGGACGGCGCGGTAAGGGGTAGGGTAGCGATGAATATGAGAACGCCTTTCGAGATATCTGCCGTGCTTGCCAGGGACGAAGATCCGGATGTATCCCTGAGTCTTTTTGAGGTTTTCTGTCTGCATGATGAAATATTGAGGACCCTGGCTCTTGACGAGAATCCATTCGTTAGAGAACAGGCAAGACGGGCTCAGGAAGCAATCGAGTTAGAGCGCCTACTCGCTCATCATCAATTTTTCGAGAGCCATGAGGTCGATTATTTTATGGGAGAGATAGTTGTTGCCGCTGCCCTGGTTAGGGAGCCTCAAATGATGAGGGTTCTGGAGAGTGCAGCGCGATGGGAGTTGAAGACCGGGCAGGCACTGGTTCGTTCAGGTAGATTGAGTGGAGAGACCGCAGCTCTTGTGCTGAATCTACAAAAGCAGCTTCGGGGAGGTTTGATTGATATGGAAAGGGCGATTCGATTGCTTGGAACTGTTAAGGAGGCAAATGACTGAGAGTGAATAGATTGAGAGAAATTATAGCTGACGCCCTTCATCCTATAGAAAGCAAGATTGAGTCTTGGAGTCTTGAGACCGATGAGGAGAGTGAAGTCTTTACACTAGTCGTTATTGGACGGAGGGGTAAGTGTGCCAGGAAAGTCATAGACTATTCCATTCTGGAGTCGATCCTCGTAGATGGGCCGGAGCGAGAGGCTTTCTGTCGACAAGTAAGCAAATTCTCTCGATACTTTGGCTAGCAAGGCGCTTCTCCGGCACAGTAGAAGTTGTTATAAAAACTAATGTCGTTTCGGTGTTAAGCGGTTATTCATTACATTGAGCACCGAATGTATGATGCTCCATGGATGTGGCGGGCAGCCAGGTACGTAGGCGTCTACAGGTAGAATGGAATCGATACCACCGGTAGAGGCATAGTCGTTTTGGCCATGGATGCCACCGGAGATTGCGCAGGTTCCAACTGCAATTACTTTTCTCGGCTCCGGCATGGCCTCGAAGGTTCTCAATACTGCTTTCTTCATTCCGTCTGCTACAGGACCTGTTACCATCAGTACATCGGCCAGTCGTGGAGATGCCACCAATTGTACGCCGAAACGCTCTAAATCGAAAATCGGGTTGAATGCCGCGTTGATTTCCAGATCACAGGCAGAGCAACCGGTTGACACCACTCGAACTGCTATTGAGCGTTCGAAGATACTTTCTGGGGGCTTAGCGGAAAGCTTCTGACTTTCTGATTCTCGTGTGCTGAGCACCAGATCCTGTCGCCGATTAACCGAAGTTTGCGACGAGAGGTTCTTTTCGATCACACCATCAGGACCGATATCAGGACAGAGACCGCAGGCTATGCAGCGTCCCAGATCTATAGTCAGATCCGCCTCCGTGTCTTTCTGTATGATCTCAATTGCTCCGGTCGGGCATAATTCCACCCAGCTTCTATTTCTTTCCTTCCCAACCTCATCCCAGGCTTTCTTATTGATCGATGGTAGACCTCGATTCTCCGGATTGAGATCCGGAAAGATCTCCTTTTCTGTGATTATGCCTATTTTTAATATTCTAGCGAGAGATTTAAGCATGGTGGCAACCTCACAGGTCATGACCGGAGTAGGATAGGCTGAAGCTCTTATTGCAGACCGGAAAATCTGCTATCAGCTCATTGCGGGCGGCAATCGCCATTGCTGTCCAGTTGTTCAGGCTCGGATCTTTGATTGCATAGCGACGAATTCCACCTTTTGAATCGGTGCAGATTAGATGAATGAGTTCGCCCCGAAATGCTTCCACCACCGCTAGACCGAAGCTGTCAGCAGGCAAAGAGTCAGGCAAAGAATTATTTTTTAGTGAATCTGTAAGGCAATTCTCCATCAGCTCCTTCAGTATGGCAATGCTGGTCTCGATCTCTTTTACCCGGACCATTGTTCGAGCCAGTGCATCACCCGCTTTTTCGCTGCTTATTTCTATTGATGTATCTGGGTAGCTAGCCTGCTTGAAGCAAGTTCTGGTGTCATAGGCAATGCCGCTTGCCCGGGCGGAAGGACCGACCAATCCGAATTCTTCGGCAAGGGAGCGGGGAATTTTACCGGTATTATCCAGTCGTTCCTGGACGTAGGTATTGTCGGTGAAGGTATGAAGCACTTCGGAAAGTTCAGGGATGATACCGGTTAGAAGGTTTCTCATCCCTTGAAGAGTTTTTTCGTTAAAAGTTCTGGTCGCGATTCCTCCCGGGCAGACAAAGCCTTTCATCAATCTTGACCCGGTCAAGAGTTCGCCCAGTCTCAGGACCTGTCCTCTCAGTCTGGACAATGTCGATGCTTCTGCCGGAATCCCCAGATCGACTGCCATGCCCCCTACGTCGGAGATGTGCATAGCCAGCCGCTCAATTTCGAGGGCGATTGTTCTTACCTTGCTGATCTGGTCGCTTACTTCTAGTTGAAGAAGCGACTCCAGAGCGATGGCATTGGCTAGAGCGTTAGCCAGAGCCGTGTCCGATGACGCTTGTTCGCAGAGGTGTCTCGATTTCTGCCAGGGAATTTCGGTCAGTTTTTTTTCTATCCCCCGATGCAGATATCCGAAACGAAGTTCTAGATTTTGTATGACTTCGCCCAGGCAGCTCAGTCTGAAATGACCTGGTTCAATAATGCCGGCGTGAACCGGTCCGACTGGTAGCTCATAGACACCTTTTCCTTCCACTTTCAAATAAGAGAAATCGCGAGGACTTATGAAATCTCTGTTCTGATCAGCAGCAAGGGGGGCCAACTCCTGTTCGAAAGCAGATTTCGTCAGAGTCGACTTTAGGCGAGGATGACCTGTAGGCTCGATATGAAAAAGGTCTTTCAAGCGGCGCTCGAACCAATGTGCTTGAGGTACCACTGGTGATACCGATGGGTACTCTGCTGTTCCTTCTAGATCGCTTATCCAGAGTACCGCTTCTCCTTTATTTTTATTGAGGATCAATGAGAGAACTTGCTCACCGTCGATGGAGCTGACCAATCCCAGCCGATTCTCTTCCTTCTTCAGCTCCTGTTTGAGAAGGCTCTTTAGATCCGCTTTAGCGATCAATTTTATTTCTGTTAGCGTCTTTTTCATTTGAGCCACTCCAGAATCAATGGGCTGGTAGCAATTCCCAGAGAGAGTGTGGCAATCAAGAGTGCGCCGGGGACAATGCCATTTAGACCTGCTTGCTCGGTCGGTCTGGGACCACCTCCGCCCAGGATTCTTCCTGTGTGATAGGCGACCATGATGAATGCCAGCGATAGGGCCAAAATCAACAAGACTGCTAGAATCCATCGCTGCATGGAGACACATTCGGTAAGCAGTAACCATTCCGATATGAACGCTCCAAAAGGTGGCGCGCCGGTAACAGCTATTGCGGCAGAAGCAAGCATAGTACTTCTGACAGGCATTGAGGTCCACAAGCCCTTAATCTGTGAAAGCTCTTTGCTGCCTGCGTGCTGGATGATATCGCCGGATAGAAGGAAGAGAGCGACCTTTGCGATACTGTGATTTACGGCGTGCAGCAGAAAAATCGGAGTGGAATTGAGACCGATAGCCACTAGCATTAATCCTGCGTTTTCAATACTCGAATAGCCCCATAGTCTTTTTATGCCATGCTGGCGAACCAGAAAGACGCTCGCTGCTACCACGGTTACCGTCCCGGACCAGAGCAATAGCTCCTGGTAGAAATTGTGACTTTCAAGGGCGTAGGCAACCTGGTATATTCGATAGATTGCGAAGAGGGCGCAGTTCAAAAGCGCTCCTGAGATCATCGCAGATGCCGGTGCCGGTGCTTCGGAATAAGCGTCCGGCAGCCAACTGTGTAAAGGGAAGAGACCAGCTTTGGTGCCATATCCTAGAAAGCAGAGAATGAATGCAAGCTTTGCGTAGGTGGGCTCTAATTGTGGTGCTAATTCAATCAGTTGATTGAGGCTGAGGCTGCCTCCCGGAACGGCACCGTATTTTGAGGAAATATAGAAGCAGACAGTGCCGAAGAGAGCGAAGGCGATGCCGACACTGCAAATGATCAGATATTTCCATGCTGCCTCAAGAGCATGTTTGTCTCTGTTGAAGTAAACCAGGGCTGCCGACATCAGTGTCGTCGCTTCTATACTGATCCACAGGTAGCCGAGGTTATCGCACAGGAATACAGCTACCATCGAGATGTGAAAGAGGAGAGAGAACAGATAATATATGATCAGGTTGCTGTCATCCAGTTCTCTATTGAGCTCTTGTTCTCGGCGAAAGAAAAGTCTGGCATGGCTCAGGGTGGTGGCGGATACCAGGCTGGTCAGTAGAATGAAAAGAGCGGCGGGTCCATCGAGGCTCAACCCTGGTGGGAAGCTGAGATTGGCGCCGGTACCGATGCCGGTGAAATAAGGTTCGAGGATCATTATCGATAGGAGGAAGTTAGCCCACATACCTGCAATTACAAGATTGCTCAAAGCCTTGGCTTTATGCCATCTTCCAATCAGAAGCATGGAGGCTAAAGCTGTCAGAGCAGCTGGTATAGAGATTAATCCTGTTATGATGTCCATGAATCTGCCCCTTAATCTCTCAAATCCGTAAGCCTGGTCACGTCTATGTGCTCGAAACTCTTTTGAATACGGAAAGTGATTACACCTGCCACCATGACGCCGACCAGAACATCCAGCAGAATTCCCAGTTCGACAGCCATCGGCATCCCGTGGGCCTGGGCCAGGGTAAAGAGATAGATCCCGTTTTCCATCGTCAGGAAACCGATTATTTGGCTTATGGCAGTTTTTCTTGTGAGCATAAACAGAGTGCCGATCAAGACTAGTGCTATGCCTGACTCTGCGCTTCCTACCTGGAGCATGGTTGGTTGGTCTGGGGGCGGCGGCAGTCTGTCTGCGAGGAAATGGGCTATCCCGAGCATCAGTATGCAGATGTGCATGGCTATCGGAATGGGAAGATAGGTGGCGCCGTCTCGAAAAACGTTGATTCGGCGAAGCACCCAGGCGAGAAAGAGAGATATGCCACCGGATTTGACCAGGATTATCGCCAGTGAGAGATATAAATAGTGGTTCTCATGTGTGGCTAAATAAAATGCAGCTGTTACAATTCCGACCAGAAAAGTCTGGACCGCATAGAGTAGAAGATTGGTGCGCAACTGAATGGTGCCCGACATGAAGATAGCGAATATCACTGCACCGACGGCAAAGAAATCAGAAAGTGGAAGAATCATGAGATACCCCCTCCTAGAAGCGCCGCACCACATCCAAGCAGGCTCAAGGTAACTGCATAGGCGATGAATTCCGGCACTCTTGTCCATTTCAATTTAACGAAAAAGGTCTCGATGAATGCGATGGCTGCAGCTCCGAGTAATATCCCGAGAACGCTCAAGAAATGAAGTAGTGATGCTTGAATAGGTTGGATTGCAAGAATACTGTGGATGGCGCACTGGCTTGCTAGACCAAGTAGAGTTACCAACCTTACTGCATAGGCCAGAAGAAGCATAGCCATTCTTCTGCCACCGAATTCAATCACCATTGATTCATGGATCATAGTCAGTTCCAGATGGGTAGTCGGATCGTCCACCGGCATACGAGATAGATCAATCAGTGCTGTTAAAAATATTGCAGCAGCGGCCAGGGACCATATTGCAAAATTCAGGATCCCTCCTCCTTCACCGAAGTCGAAGACTCTAGCCAGATTTGTGCTACCTCCGGCTACGGCAAGAGAGAGCAGGCTTAGTACAAGAGCAGGTTCCGTAAGGATCGAGAGCGTCGCTTCTCTGCTTGCACCAAAGCCGCTAAGGGGGGAGCCTGCATCAAGGGCGGCCAGAATTGTGAAAAATCTGCTTAAACCGAGAAGGTAGACGATCAAGAACAGATCACAGCCGTGTACGATAGGACTAAACGACAGCCAGGGCGTAAAAATTGCCAGTAGCAGAGCTGAAGCTAGAATCATGGGTGGTGATAGATCAGAGACCCAGCTCGCATCTATACTTCTAAGATCCTGTTTGGCGAAAAGTTTTCTGAAGAGAAAAAAGGGCTGAAGTAGAGATGGTCCGCGACGATTCTGCCAGCGGGCTTTCATGGAGGCGATCAGACCGAGTGTAAAAAATGGCAAGAGCAATAGACAGAGAGAATAGAATCCGATAGAAAGCAACATACTCATAGAAGGGCACCTACTAATAAGAGTCCCACCAGCGAGCTCAATACATATAAGAGATACATGTGGACACTGCCCGCTTGAAGCCTTGCCAGGTGTCTACCCGCATAGATAACCAGATTGACGATCGGTTTGTAGAAGCTGTTTTCGAGCAAGGATTGCATGGAGCTTTCTGATCTGATTTTGTCCGGGAAATGTCTTCGGTCGGCTCCTGTTATGTCGGAGTTCATGCGATAAAGAAGAATCGGCCGAAAGAGAACTGCTACCGGTTGCGAAAAACTCTCCGGGGAGATCTGTGTCCTTTCGGTGAAGCCACCGTATCCACAGTCCCAACTGTCTACCCGCCGACTCTCGCTGGCGTTTTTCGTGGCTCTACCGAGCAGATAGAGCATGAGAACCGTCAAAAGAAGAAAAACTGCAATCACCGGAAGGGGAAGCTCCGGCAGAGCATGAATTGTTGTTGTTGCCCCCTCCATCGCCAGCGACTTTCTGAATGTGTTGGCCAGGGATGGCGCAATAATTCCCAGACCCAGACAGAGTCCTGCCAAAATAGTCTTTGCCAGAATCATGTTGCGCTCTGCTTCACGGGTATGAGAACTGTCGCTGGAGCGAGGACGACCCATAAAGATTATTCCGGCGACTCGAGAGTAGCATGCTATGGTTAAGCCGCTAGTGATAGCAAGACAACCGATTGCCAGGATAAAGAGCAGTCCGGTCGGATCTTTGTCTAGTGGAGCCGCCGTGATAAAGAGCGATTGAAAAAGTGATTGATAAATCAACCATTTACTGGCGAATCCGTTGGTCGGTGGTAGTGCGCATATACAGGCGCATCCCGCTATGAAAAGGAGCATTGTAGAGGGCATTTTCCTACCCAGTCCCCCCAGTCTGCTCAAGAGTCTGGTATGGGTATTGATATCGATGCTGCCGGCGCAGAGAAATAGCAGTGCCTTGAAAACGCCATGGTTTACACTATGCAGCAGAGCGGCTATTAAGGCGACCTCCGCCACTGCACTGTTGCCTGCGGCTTGTGCGTACATGGATGTGGCCAGTGCCACGGTGATTAAACCGATGTTCTCTACACTTGAATAGGCCAGCACCTTTTTCAGATCGTCTTGCATGAGGGCGAAGAGGCTGCCCCATACGGCTGATACCGCTCCCAGTCCCAGTAGTACGATAGCCACCGGCGGCGTCAGCACTGTTTTTAGAACGAAAAGGCGAAGAATGGCATAAATAGCCGTTTTGATCATGAAGCCACTCATAAGCGCTGATACTGGACTCGGTGCCGCTGTATGAGCGTAGGGTAGCCATATATGAAATGGCCACAAACCAGCTTTTATTCCCAGACCCAGAATTATCAGTAGAGAGGGAATAAGAAGGACAGGCTCTGCTGGATTCCAGGCTGAGAAGCTCCAGCTCTTGAAGTGGTTACCGAAGGCGAGGAAGCCGAGCGCGATGAAGGCTGTGGCCAGCCGTGTTGCTCCTGCATAAATGAAAGCCGCTCGACGGCCGCTTCTGGTTTTTAAGTCTTGGGCTACCAGAAAAGCGGAACTGAGAGACATCACTTCCCAGAAGAAGAGGAATGTAAGGGCGTTTTCTGCCACCACTACAGACGCCATTGCAAGGACGAATAGTAAAAGGCTTATCCAAAATGCCGCAAATCCGGCTTTGCTTTCCTGATGTTTTAGATAGCCTGGAATATATAGTGCGACTGTGGAGATCAGTGTGCCCAGTAATACCAGAAAGATGGAGGAGAGTCGATCGAAGTTGAAGGCGAAAGGAGCCAGACCGAGGTAGAAGGGAGGGAGCAGTTTGATCTGTCTGGGTTCCACAAAGGAGGAGGCTCCCAGGGCAATGATGGTCAGAGCGAAGAGCAATAATACTGTGGAGAGTATTTTGTTGGAGATTTTGTTGGGGCTAAATAGAGGGACAAGCAGTCCCAGAGCAATTGTCGCTATAGCGACAATTGCCAGTTCAGTAATCATGTTCTAAGTTCTACCGTTTAAGTTGCTTCTTTTTTGCCATTGCGAAGCAAGCGAGATACCATTTCTATTTGTTCTGTATAAAGATAAAAAACGGACTTCAGATTTTACACATCCAGACAAGTACGACCATCTGAAGGTTATCAATGGATTGTGATGAACTTGTGATCGATGCCTTCCCTGCTTAACAGTCCGTATAATGTCAAGTGGTGGAGCTATAGATTTTTAAGGGTCTTTTGCACATCAATCAAATGATTGTTGAATACTTCCTTTGCCACATCGAGAAGTTTGAATACGGTGGGGTCATTGCAGAAATAGTAAGTGTTTGTTCCCTGTTTCCGCGAAGAGACGATATTTTTGCCTTTTAAAACCGCCAACTGTTGGGAGACGTTCGGTAGCTCTACATCTCCCAGTTGATCTTTTATCTCTGTGACGGACAGCTCACCGCTTCTCAGTTCATCTAGAATTCGAATTCTGAGTGGATTGGCCAGCGCTTTGAAAAAATCCGCTTTAAAACTTACAAGTTTGTCTGTCATTGGTTCTTTCTGGTGGTATTGCCGAAGAAGATTCAAGTCTGAATTGGCATTCTGGACCGATATTAGCACTTATATACTGAAGCTGTCTTGATTTGAAGAAGCGGAGAGCAGTCAAACTGCTCTCCGCTATAGTTCTCTCCGATCAAGAATCTATTTCAAATATTCTAGATAAGATAGTACTTACTCGAAACGATTACCGGATATCGAAACAACGTCGGCCTGTCTCGATGTGGACACCTGGGTCCCCTGAACTCTTTTGAAATTCTCCAGATATCTTCTAAGAGATTCTCTAATCAGTTCGGATCTGGTGCGGTGCTCACATTCGGCGATGTAATCGACTTGTTCCAGCATCCCCGGGTGCAGTGCTATTAGTACCTTCTTGGACACGAAATATACCCTCCTGCGGTCAAGCTTACGGAGCAAGTATATGGGATTGTTATCGCTTGTGGAACGTTATGAGATCATTCGAATATTGGGACAGAGACAGGGTTTGAGTGGGTACGACAGATATATTACTGAATGTAGTTGATTGCCGATTGCATATACTCTGGCTATGTTTTTCCGTGGCATCACTTCTGGTGCCCGGGTAGATTTGTATATTTTTACCTTCTATAATCGATAGGATAGATAAGGATAAGTATGACAAACGATTTCGATAAGGGTCGCTCTATCTATCAGAGCGCTAGTGTGGCTAGAGACTGCGGTCAATATGCCGAGGCGATCAAGCTCTATGATGATGCTCTTGCGCTTTTGAGACCCGTTGTCGAGCTGCCATTGATCATCTGTATATATTTTGACCGGGCCCTGGCCCATGATCTGGGCGGTGATTCGAGAATGGCACTGAGTGACTTTAACTGGGCTCTATCTCTATATGCCGAGTTGAAAGCGAGCTCTCCGGATCACGACGGCATTGAGAATCTATTCCCTTTGATCTGTCAAATAGAAGAGCAGATAGAGAGAATGGAGAGGGCTATGGGGCAGTCTGACCCCGAGCACTACCTCGAATTTATTCGGCCAAGGCGCTGGCCCGCCGATAGTATTCCACTGGCCATATATATAGATGCCCAGGATGAAGACTTTCCCGAGCTCAGTTCGGTGCTTTTTAAAGGTTTCACCGTCTGGCATGAGCGTGCCGGCATCCTACCCTGTCGACAGGTAGATCGCGCTGAAGAGGCCTCGATTATTGTGGTGAAAGATCCATCGCTTATTGGACCGGCGGGAGGGCAGACCACCTATGAATCTTTCACCGGCGATGGTGGTGTCGAGTGGCTGCTTCGAGCTTACATAGCAATCGCCTCGGTAGAGCGAAACAAAGTGCAATCCCTGGCTGCCCATGAGGCAGGCCACGCTCTGGGGCTGGATGGCCATTCTCCCCATGCTGGAGATCTGATGTACTTCAAATCGCCTTTTTCAGAACCCTCTTCTCGGGATGTCATGACGCTCAAGGCGATATACTCTTAGGACCGGAAGAGGAGCCTGGTCATGGCCGATTCTGCAATCAGTTACGACTATATCTATCCTTATAGCTCAGAGTTTGTTTCGGAAGAAAGCGGCGGGCGCTTGCGTCTGGCCGCTTCTAAGATCGAGGATAAGTTCCCCTATTTTTTCGAAGGGGAGATTCTCCAGCCGAATGTCACCGCCCAGATGCTCCTCAATCTATCAAAGATAGTCACCACTCGTTTTCACTATCCGCCCAATATGCTGCGTCGCATTATAAGCGAGCGCGATCCGGTGATTACATCAGGTGGCGGCTTCTTGCGCTTCGAAGGATTCAGTGTCTGTGCCGGCGCCTACGCCAGGGTGGATATATCTCCCGATGGCTATCGCGGCGAGATTGTCGGCAAGGGCACCACCAATGTCGATTTCAATGCTCCGACCAGAAGAGAACTGGCTCTTGTCAGGGATGGTTCCAGGCTCGCTTTCTCGGTAGGGGAAGAAGAGCTCAAGCTGGAGCATGAAGGCAATGCCTCGGTCGAAAGAAAGGTCGAACTGCCGAAGCGCTGGATCAAAGGCTTTGTCGAGGTCCAGGCTTATCAAGCGAAAATGAAACCTCGCTTTGTTCTAACGGGCCAGGAAGTGCTGCGGTTTTTGCGTTCTCTTCCAAGAAATGTCGGCTCTAAAGCCGAATTCTATGTGGTGCCCACCGGTAATGGAAAGAGCTTGCGGCTCAGTCAGAGAGCCGTCGGCTCTGGGGAATCAGTTAAGATCGCCGGATTGAAAAGGCTCAATGTGCTGGCCGATCTTGCTCCTTTTGCCGACCGGCTAGAAGTCTTCGCCACGGACGACAATCAATCGACAGAATGGCGTCTTGAATCTAAGTCAGGCGGAATCTCTTTTGTGCTCACGATTACCGCCGACCTATACAGGGGTTTCTCCGGAGAAGGACAGGTACTCTCGGAACTTGCCTCTATGGATGGTGCCTTCGAAAAGAACCTTGCCAGGGTCTATGCCGGCTTGAAATGGCAGTCTTGCATCAAGGCGGATAGCTTCGGATCTCAAATAGGGGTTGCGCAAGATTCGGTTGGCCACAGTCTCGCCACTCTCGGTTCACGAGGCCTGGTCGGCTATGACCTGAATCAAGGCGGTTACTTTCATAGGGAGCTTCCCTTCAGAATTGAAGAAGTCGAAGCTGTCCATCCCAGGCTTACCGGTGCCAGAAAGTTGATAGAAAAAGGTGGTGTAAAAGTTCTGGGCGCGGTCGACGGTTTGTTGCGGGCAGAGGTACAAGGCTCCGGTGTGGTGCACATAGTAAAAATTGGCGCAGATGCCGACGCCGTCTGCACCTGCCCCTGGCATTCCAAATACCAGGGCAAGCGAGGATATTGCAAACACATTCTTGCGGTGCTCATGGAAGCGGAGGATGGCGAATGACCGCTAACGAAGAAAAACTCGACAAGCTGGTCGAAGAAGGCGATCAAGAAGGCTTCAGGCGTTTTCTGCGACGGCTCTCTCTGGAAGAGCGTGGTCAGCTCTCGAAGCAGGCGAAGAAGTGGTTCAAAAAAGCAAGCCATGGCACTGTCGGTCCAAGACCGAATAATCCTAATTCTTATGGCTGGACCTGGGATATGGGTGAAGACAGTCTGGCAGTAGCCACCAGCGCGGTGCTTACTATATGTTCCGGCGAAGATTTGTCGTCCATCGACTTTCCTTTCTCTGTTTCGGACTTTATAGACTGGGATCTTCTGAGCGAATTAAGACCTTCCGGATTAGAAGATATCGGAGACGTATTGCTTGCAAGCAGTTCCAATTTCTTTCCGGTGGTCCGGAAATTGATGAAGCTTGGGCTCTGTCGCAAGCCTGTCGGAGATGCTTACTTAATAGCTTTAATAAGTTCGCCCTATATGGCCCACAACCCCGATGGCAAATGGCGTCTGCTTCGCGATACCTTTTTAGAGAATCCCGACATGATCGAGGATATCTACAGACTTTTCGAAGTAGAAGGAGATCAGGAAAATAGCCTCGCTTCGGTGGATAAATATTCCGCTTCTGAAAACAACTGGCAGAACACTCTGTTATATCTATGCAAAGAAGGACATTTAAGTAGAGAGAGACTTCTTGATGAATCGCTGGCAGCTTTATTAAGAGACTTCATTCAGTTTCGCGCCGGTTGGTTCTCTCGCTTTCATGAAGCGCTCGAGCCTACTTATAACGAACGCAAAGAAAGAGAAGAGACCTATTTGAAGCTTCTAGGCAGCTCGATACCGCCCACGGTGTCTTTCGCCTTGAAGGCGTTGAAGCAAATTCAGGCGAAGCTGCCTATCAAAGGAGAGTATCTGGATAGATATCTTTCTCCTGCTCTGGCTGCCCGGTCCAAATCTTCTGCCCTGACTGCTCTTGCTTTATTAGAAAAGACGATCAAAAAAGAAGCTGAATATAGAACCCGGGGTTTGATCCTGGCGACAGAATCGTTGTGTCATGAGACACCGGAAGTGGCTGAAAAGGTAGTCTCTTTGCTGAAGGCTTACGGAAACCCCGACGATGCTGAGTTGTCCCAGGCAGTAGCCTCCAGGCTGGAGCTGGCCCCTGTCAGTGTCCAAGCTTCGATAGAGGGCTGGTTGAAAACCGGTGCCGGTGCCTCTGCACGGACAAAGTCGGTCAAGACCAGTGTAGAAACATCTTCTGTAGCCGCTGGCTATGAATTCGATCCCCATGCCTCTGATGGCTATCCTCTCGCTTTCGTATCACCTGTCGAGCCTATCGAAAGTTTCGACGAACTCATTGAAAAGGCCGCCTATTGCCTGGAGAACGTCGAGGATGTGGCAGAGTTCGAGCGGGTTCTCGATGCTATGGCGCGGCTGCCTGTAGTTAGAGGCGCTGAATTTAAGAAGAACACCGGCGCTCTAAAAAAACGTGCGATAAAAGTTAGAGATAGTCAGAGTTTTTCTGTACAGCTTTTGAGCCGGCTGATTGCAGGAGCTATCCTGGCCTGGATAGAGCCGGAGTCTGATGCGGATTTCGACAAGAGACGATTCGGGATGGTCTGTGACTTGTACAATTATCGACTGGAAGCTTTGGCAAATAGAATCTCATCAGGAATCTATCTTCCGCTTCTCAGCACTCCCTCCCATGAAAAGGGGTGGCTGGCTCCGGAGATACTGACTTCAAGATTGGCTCGCTATAAAGAGCAGAAACAAATTCCGAATCAATACGATGTTATTCTTGCCATCTTCCGCACAACTGATTTCGATGTCGAGTCGAATCTCGACAGTCGATTTATTGAGGAGAACTCTCTACTAAAGGCTGCCACGGTATTCCTTAAAAACTACAATCCACGTGATAATTTGAATCTAGGCGATGGTTCGATTTTTTCGGAACGCGATCAATATTCCATGGCGCGATGGCTTTATTTTTCGACTCCGCGGTTAAGAGAAACCTGTTATCGAGTCAATAAAGGCTATGCTGCATTGTGTATAGCCTTTATGGACGTGGCGAACTACCGTCTGGCAGCCTCTCTGGAAGTCCTGATGGAAAGCGGCGCTCCTTTAGGGGAGTTCGCCTACAAGCTTATGGGAACCGGCTTGATTGTGGCCGAGGCCCGGTGTTGCGGTCTGGCCAGGGAGGCGATGATTATTGCTATAGAAGAAGGCCGACTTTCGGTGCCGGATATAGCCGCGACTCTCAGGGCTTTTCTTCATTCGGAGAAAACCAAGCCCAGACGCCTTGCCGAATCGCTCAAAGAAGTCGCCCGGGTCTCCGATATTCATGCCGATGCAGTTTTACAAGTGATTGAGGCTACTTTAATTGGTGATGGGAGGCAGGCTCCCAAGGGACTTTCCTATTTGCTAGAGATTTATCTGGAACTATTGATTCAATGCGGAGCGACTTTAAAGAAAGAGGAGACCAGAAACTATCTGGCTTCGGTGGAGGTGAGCGGCAAGACCGGTAAGTTGATCAAGCGTCTACTTCTTTAGACGCATCAACTTCATCTCGCTCTCATAAAGGTCGTTCCTGCCCTGTTTCTTATACACCTCTGCCCGGGCTTTTCTTGCCCGGATACCGCCACCCACTTTCATGGCCGCGGTAAGGTCGGTGACCGCGTTTTTGTACTCTTTTAGCTGGGTTTCTGCTTCTGCTCTGAGGATATAGGAATCGGCGTCTTTTGGATCGAGCTGGATGAGCTTGTCGGCATCGGTAACAGCCGACCATGGGCGCTTCAGAACCAGAAGCGAGCGTATTTTTGCTTTGTAGAGCGACTTGTCTTTCGGGTTGGTCTTGAGAAGTTTTGTCACCGTATTCAGTGCTTCTTGATGCCTGCCCTGATCTTGGAGGGAAGCGGTCAGAGAGACCAGCAAATCAGTCCGCCCGCTCGATACCTGATTGAGCTTCTGCAAGCTTCTGGTCAGCATATAGACGGTGTCTTTGCGATTGTTCGAAATACGAACAGCTGTTTTGTAGTCATCGGCGGCAGCTTGAAACTTTTTCTGGGCATCATAGGCGCCGCCCCTAACTAACAAAGCGTCGAGGTTGTATTTATCCATCGCAAGCGCCGTGTTGCAGTCGGCTATCGCTTTGGCGTAAGAGCCTTCTTTCGAATAGGCCCTGGCCCGCTCTACATAGACATCGGGCAGTTTAACTATGCGGCGGCGCCATTTTTTCAATTTTGGATTGTCCGGACACATGGCAAAAAAGTTCCAGTCCGCTATCTTCGGCTTCTTGCCAATAACAAAGGTCAGATCTTCTATGGCTTTTTTGGCGTTGCCCCGTCGCAGATAGATCTTGGCTCTTTGAAATCGCGCCCGGCAGGCGACAGCAGGGTCTTTGAGCAGAGCCATGCTGGCATCGGCGATGGCATTGTCGTATCTTTTCAGGCGGTAAAAGCACTTCGACCGGGCCAGAAATAGATAGGGGTCTTTCGGATCTTCGTCAATACAGTCGTTTATCTCTTTGAGGCGCTCCAGCAGTTTATCTTTGGTGGGAGAAAGCGAGACGTCGGTGACCAGTAGATAGCGGGAGGCGAGCTGATAGTCCCTGGCGGCTTCCATTTTATGTCCGAGGAGCTGGTGCGCTTTGGAGCGATTGAGCAGGTTGGGATAGTCTTCGGGGACTTGCGCTAAAAGTTTATCGAGGTCGGCAATACCTTCTTTGTATTTACCGAGATTTAGCCGGGCATAGCCTCGCCTGGCCAGTGCCCCTACATTGTCCGGGTCCTGCTGCAGGACTTTGTCGCTGTCTAACTCTGCCTGTTTGAAATTGTTGAGATAGACCTCTATATAGGCTTTGAGATTGAGCAGATGGATATTGTCTTTGTGGTCCTGAAGCAGCTTCGATACTCTGGCATGGGCAAGTTTGATCTTGCCGTCGCAGATGAATTCGTAGGTCTTGAGAATTTCGTTATCGTCTTCTATATAAATTTCCCCGGCAAGAACCGCCTTTTCTTCCATAAAAGCCATGCTCAGGCAGACAGCCAGGCTTGTGATAATGAGAGGTGCGGCTGACGCGAAACGATCGAGAAAAGAGATTGACTTGGGCATAGAAGAGCGCAAACTTACAGGATCCGTATCCATATTAACCCATATTTCTCGACAGATCCCTGGTTGTGATATTGAGGGTTGTGGAGTGCCCGGCGTTATCTGGCTGGTTGATTCGACAAGTCCTGAGGATTGTCGTTTTCGTTCTCGTTTTCGTTTTCGTTCAACGGTTTTAGATAGAACTCCTCGGCGATATACATTGTGGCGGTGGCTATCGGCACCGCTATCAGTGCACCGGCAAGACCCATCAGGCTGGCTCCGATTAATATCGAAAATAGCACCACCAGAGGATGCAGCTCTACTTGATTGCCCAGGAGTTGCGGTACGATGAAGTTGCTCTCGAACCATTGCTCTATCATGTACAGGATTACCGTGCAGGCAGCCAGGGTGAGAGACTGGTTGAATGCGACGAGAATCGCCAGAACAGCGGTCAGAAGAGAGCCTACGAAAGGCACCAGATTGAGCAGTCCGGCCAGTACCGCCAGAATAAGAGCATGGGGAACGCCCAGGACCTTGAGCCCGACCCCGATAAAGGTGCCGACCGCCAGACTGACCAGAATCTGACCGCGGACATAGCCTCCCAGACGGGACTCCAGAGGTTTTATGGTGGCGGCGATTCTATCCCGGTGTTCATGGGGAACCCAGCGCATGAGGCGGGGCCAAATATTAGGCGCTTCTATAACGAAATAAGCGGTCAGGAATGTGACCAGCACCCCGGTGGCTAGGGCTGTTATAGCGTCGGAGGTAAAAGCGAGGGCCCTCGAGGTGACCCCTTTGACCACGTTTTTGACGTCGTCCGGGCTTAGCGGATCGAGACCTGCTTTTTCCTGGACGATGCTCATCAGATCTCTATAGTGGCTAGAGATTCCGCTTGAATAATTGGGAAAACCATCGATTAGATCTTTGGCTTGTTCTTTCAAGGTCGGATAGAGGAAATAAGCCAGTGTCGAATAGACAAGGATGGTGCCAGTGTAGACCAGGATGACAGTTACTACTCTGGGACACTTCAGCTTCGCTTCCATCCATTCCGCCACCGGCGCTATGGCCGAAGCCAGAGTGAGGGATATCACCAGAGCGACAAAGACAGCCTGGATCTGATAGGCGAGCATGGCTACCACACCAACCACGAGAGCCAGAATGAGAAGGTAGCGGTTTCTCATACTTATTTTGAGACCGACCGGTTCTTTATCTTCCTTCTTCATCTTTTAATTCCTTTGCATGTGGATACTGAAAACCGAAACTGAGTTTTTTAAGTTCCATGTAATAGCTGCCAGGCTCCAGCTTGATACCGATAGCGGTGATATACGGGGCTCTCAACCATTCCGGATTTTGATAGAGATCGGCATAGATCCTGCCCTTACTATCGATTGTGATCGGTGTTTCGGCAACCTTCGAATCACCGTCTTGCCAGACCAACTTGAGTTCGGCTTGCGAGCCGCCGGAAAGAGAACCATCGATCTCCAGTCTGCCGGTTGCCGAAGGATCAAGGTCGACTGGAGGCAGTTTCAGTGTACAGGGCGTGATACCGGCGGTAAGTCGAAATCTGTCTTTAAAGAGTTCCACATAGGGAGAGCCAGGGGCAAGCTCTTTGAAATCGTCGACTTTCAATACGGGGATATCGGCAGGTTCGATTGCTATCATCGAGGCGGTTTCATCGTCGGCCAGCATACTGAAATTGAAGCCGCCTCTATATTGAATGGGCTCGTAGCCCGATCTACTGTCGCTCCAGAGCAAATATACAGTCTCTTTCGATTTGTCCCGGGCGGTACTGTTGTAGCCCAGGGCGCTCACCAGGGTCAATGCATCCTTGCGCCCGGCGCTCACCGCCTGGAAAAGCCGGGCTTCTCTCTTTTTCGAAAAATGCATTTTGTGATCTTTGACATAGTCGAGCACCGCCTGTGGTTGCCCTACGAGTACAAGGTTCTTGTCCGGATAGCCTGCGGCGGTTTGCCGGGTAACGGTTTCGTAGCTTCTGAAGCTCTCTTGAATTTTGACCTGGCGACTCTGGGCCGAGTACATCTCGACTCCCCAGAGGCTGAATATAAATGACAGACAGAGACAACCGCTGCAAGTCAGAACCAGGGATATCGGTTTGTTGATGGCGTCGATAACCGGTAGCGCCGCTAGAACCAGCAAAATGCTGAGTGGCGCAGAACAATAAGAAATCAAGGCGGCCACATTGACCGAAGTGTCGGCTAGATAGTGAGCGCCGAGGATGTAGAAAGAGGCGACAAAAAGATTGGTCATTAGCCAGGCGAGAAGAAAGATCAAGGGGCGCAGCCAGAGAGAGCCTCCGATTACCCTGAGGGCGGTGGTAACACCCAGGATAGTGACGACGATAAAGAAAATCGTAGTCAGGGTTCTGGCACCGCCGGTGAGGTGTTCCGGTGAATTCAGCAGGCCGACAAACAGACTTTTGATGCCGACTGTCGTAAACTGTCCGTATCGCATTCCCTGGTTCTGAGCGAGGACGAAGAGCGGAGGTATCAAAAGAGCGAAGTAGGATAGCCTGAAGCTTTTGCTCAGGATTTTGCCCTTCAGCTTTCTGAGAATAAGCCGAGAAAGCAAGATCGCAATCAAGCCGGTCAGACCTGAGACCACGTCGAAGCACATCGAAATCGTTATCAATACGCTGCTTGCGATTAGATAGGCTTCTTCCTCCAGATAGCGATAGCGCAGGTCGAGACAGAGCGCGATGATCGAGAATAGCGCTCCGCCCAAAATCAATAGTCCGTCTCCGGAGTAAAGAAGAGTGATACTGGTGGGGCAGACAGAATAGATCAGAGTTACCCAGACGGCATGCATCACCCCGCGCCGGTTGCCGAAGAGCTTTGTTATCTCCATAGCCGTCAGTCCGGCGAAGATGCCGGTCGATACATGTAAAATGAGACGGAGTACGGTTAGGTAGTTGGCATCCAGCTCGGTGAGGGCGTGGGCAATGGCGGTGTTTTGGGTTGAGCTGTAGATATCTATGAGAGAGACGCTATAGACATGGGCGATGGAGTTGCTGAAGTCTCTATCGGCTAAGAGCCAGAGCGCAAGCAAAGAAGCCGCTGCCAAGAAAAAGCCGGTGATTATCTGAATCCGGTCCGATTTCAAATCCCAGTAGTCTTTGACGATGGTGATCTCTTTGTCTCTCATTATCTTGTCACCTGAAGCACAATCGGGTCCGAAAAGTAGCCTGTCAGTGTTCCTTCTTTGTCGAGGGCGGCAAGTCTGAGCTGATAGAATCCGGATTCTTTCAGGGGGCTGAGATCGATAATCTGATCTGTCGATTTCAACGAGGGCAGATTTATCCGGGTAAGCGCTTTATCGCTGACGCTATTGTCCCTGAAAGTGCCGGTGTAGTGCTCGAACCAGCTGTTCGGTCTCGATATCTCGACCAGAGCGGAGGCAGCCCCGGTTACCATGCTGGTATCATAAATAATACCAAGGTTCTTTTTCTCCGGTCCCAGATTGACTATTCCCCGGTTATCCGGCGCGGTTGAATCGGCGACGGCTAATTGCGGGATCAATCGCTCTCCTGAGAATAGCTTTAGTGATTCTAGCGTCAGTGATGATGCGCTTGGAGCTGTAAGAGCCAGTCTGCCTATCGCAATCGAATCGATCCATTTTTTGTGTTCTGTAGCATTAAGGCGGACCCTCGCTCTGCCGTCTTTGTCGAAGTCTTTCAATATGACCGTCAGCTGCTTTTCCGAATCGAGACCGGCTTGAGAAGTTGTGGTCCAGTAAATGCAAACTGCAATCTCCGCAGCACTGGTGGTGGCGCTATCTCTTTTGCAGGTGAGCTCGACGAAGTCAGTGGATAGAGCGGCGGTATTGATGTAAGGGGACATCAGTAGATTGCCGCCGGGCAGTTTGAGATTATCCAGATCCTGTCTTTTGAATTCGACCGGGCTAATGTCGTTTCTCAGATTCATTTGCACAAGCTTCAGGGCTCGACGGTCCCAACGATAGACGGGTATTGCAGGCGAGTTTCTTTTTAACAGTTGTCTCAGTCTCGAAGCCCTTATAAGATCGCTTTCTCCGTACATAGCGGGTTCGAAGGTTATAACCCGGTCCTCTCCATGGAAAGGTGTCAGGGGCGGCTCCATCAGGACCTGGATCTGGGCGCCGTTGTAGATCATGTGGGCACCCTTGTATCTGTCCGGGGTATTGAGCAGGGCGATTTTTTGTCCCGGGGGCAGAGTCTCTATTGTACTCGCCAGTTGAGCGCGTAGCTCCTTTACCTCTCTAGAAGCCCTCGCCCAGACAGAATTGTTTTTACTGGTGATAAAAGTGAAGGCGATAATCAGGAGTACCGCAAGAGAGGCGCTTACTCCTTTGAGAAAGTCCTGGGTGGCGCGCAGGCTGAAATCCGCTTTCTCTCTATTTCTATGGCGACGTCTGCCGAATCTGGATAAGGGGCAGATGATGATCGCCAGCAGAATAGAGATAGGCACCGTGCCCATGTATATGAAACGCGAGCTTTGCAAGCTGTCGGTCAAGTTCCAGACCGGAATCGCCGGTATCATAATCAATATGAACCAGAGTCCGGTGAAGAGCACCGATTTGATGATGGTCTCTTTCGAACGGGAGATCAATAAAGAGAGGACGAAGCTGCCCAATGCCGTTAGATATACGATTCGAAGATAGTTGAACCAGTGCGAATTGGCGGCGAAGATCTCCAGATTGAGAGGGAACATCACCCGGTAGGCGCTTTTTTGAGAAAGCAGTCTTTCGATAAGCGATGCGGAGAAGCCTTCTCCGATAGAGCCCTGGTAGCCTCCCATGAAGGTTCCCAGAGAGAGCGTTCTTACAATCAGGTAGAGCAGAAGCAGAAGCCAGTAGCGCCAGGAGCCCCTTACGGCGTTGAAGATTCTTATGTATATACTCTTGGCTCTTCCATAGCGCGGCGTCTGAAAGAAGAGAAGCAGGAGCACCAGGGTTGGTGGTAAGGTCACCGCCATTTCTTTAGAGCCCAGCGCCAGAGCGAACAGTCCCAACGAAGCGTAGCGAGCCCGCATCGCCATCCGGTCGTTGTGAGTCTGGATCGAGATCAAGAAAAGCCAGAGCGAGAAGAGATAAAAGGTGGTACAGACACTATCTACTCTGCCGATTATCCAGCTCACCACCTCAGGATGAAGAGGATGCACCGCGAAAATCGAGGCGGCTAGAAGGGCGGTGAAATTGATGGTGTAGACGTGATCCGGAGAGAGTTTGTATTTGAGGCGCGCCCGGGTATCGAGCTGTTTGCCCGAATCGTTCTCGATCTTTTGCTTGCCTCTCAGGTCGGTAAGAAAGAGTCTTTTGCTGACCAGGAAGACACCGATTGATGAGAGAATTTGAAAGATCAGGTTGCTTAGATGAAAACCTTTGGCGCTGCCGGACCAGAGCAGATAGTCGAGCGCCAGGGTGAGCGAGATCACCGGTCTGTAGAAACGTGTGCCCTCGGTTTGCATCCAGTTCGTCCAGAAATTCTGGAGCAGTAGTTCCGGATGACCATGGAAGACCTGGTAGAGATAGCTTACATGGCTGAAATCATCCGCCAGATAATAGCCGTCCACCGTGGCGCTATAACAGATGACATTGAGCAAGACCAGAAGAAAAATTGTAAAGGTGGTGCTCGCCCCCATTCTGGCTAACCAGAAGTAAAGGGTTCTTGGCTGCCATGGCTTACTACTGACCCTGACTTCTTCACCAACTTTCTCGGGCAACTCGACCAAAAATACTCTCCGGTAGATAACGAAATATCTGTTTCAAGCTCCGTATATTTTAGACGAGATCAAATCCGGTGAGGACAGCCTGATTTCCGCCTATCGTCAAGAGATGCTTCGCTTTCAGGTCAATTTTGGCGACAAATTTGAATCTCTTTGAAGACCGCTTTTCGCCAAGAACCTACAATAACTAGCGTCTCCCCTGTTAAAATGCGGGAAAGATGACAGATAACTCGGCAAATATAATTAAGTTTCCGGAAGACTTCCTCTGGGGGGTCTCGGCTTCGCACTTCCAAATCGAGGGCTATCCGACAGAAGTGGAGAGCCGTCTTTCGGATTGGTCGCGCTGGACCGAAGAAGAGGGACGCATTCTAGACGGTAGCAACGCCGACAGGGCTTGCGAGTTCCATAAGCGATATCTGGATGATATAGAGCTTATCGGAGAGCTAAATCTCAAGGCTTACAGAACCAGTCTGAACTGGGCGGCGCTCATGCCGGAGGGACCGGGCACCGCATCCAGAGAGCGACAGTTCGCCCCTGGAGTTGTCGAATATTATCGAGATCTCTTCTCGCGTCTCAAAGAACGAGGAATCAAGGTCTTCGTCACTCTGTTCCATTTTTGTCTACCCGATTGGCTGGCAGAAGAAGGCGGCTGGACTTCGGCTCGCGTAGCCGATGAGTTTGAAACCTTTGCCGATCTAGCCCGGCGGCATTTCGGCGATTTGGTAGATTACTGGATGACCGTCAATGAGCCCATGGCATACATCTATCAGGGCTATGTGGCCGGGAACTGGCCGCCGGGTGCATCTCAGGATTATCTGGGCGCTTTCGTCACTATCAGGAGCATGTTGACTGCCCATGCCCGGGCTTACCATGCTTTGAAGGGTGGTGAAGATGCCGTTCAAGTAAGCTTCGCCAACCACTGGCGACCCTTTGCTCCGGAGCGCAAGTGGTCTCCCCTCGATCTCATGGTTACCCATTATCGAGAGCGGGTCTTCAATCATATCTTTCCTGAATCCATCGATGAAGGCGCTCTCAATATCCCGGCACCACTCTCCGGCAGAAAAGAGTTTCGGGAACTGGAAGGAGAGATTCCGGGCTTGGAGAAGTCCATGGACTTTCTTGCCGTCAACTATTACACCCGGGAGCTTTCTCGCTTCGACCTGAGCTGGCCTCCCGATTTGTTCGGGACCCGATCGAAGCGGGCTGATTATCCGGTTAACGGTCTTGGCTGGGAGGTTTATCCTGAAGGGTTCTATCGTGTCTTGACAAGCGATATCAACCCTTATCTTACTGACGGAAAGGGACGCAATCGACCGGTCTTCGTTACGGAGAACGGCTTTGCGACTCTGTTTTCTCCGGATCTCTCGGCAGGAGACTGGTCTTTATCCGATCGGGAGCGCTGTGACTATCTGATATCGCATCTAGTTGTTTTAAAAAAGGCGATCGAGGCCGGTGTCAATATCAAGGGATATTTACACTGGTCCCTGACCGACAATTTCGAGTGGTCCGAAGGGCTGACACCTCGCTTCGGGCTTGTCAGAGTCTCTTACGAAGATCAGGGCAGGAAGTTGAGGGAGAGTGCCGAACTCTATTCTAAGATTGCCGCCGCCAATGCCCTGGAAACAATCGACCGGTAACCGCGTCATCTTTGTTATTCTATGGGAATCCAGGGGAGTCGATTCCAGTGTATTTTAGAAAGCAAAATTTATCCGATCTGCAAGGTGTTTTTCTGGCAGCCGCTACTCTATTAATGGTGCTGGCGATCTCCATGCTTTTCTCGGCCGCTTCCGCCCAGGACGCGGAGGGGGAAAGGGTCAAACCAAGGTTGGTGCTGGAGAGAACCGCACTGGTTCCAGGCTCGAAGGTCAAAGTCGGGGTGATTTTCGATATGGCTCCTGGCTGGCATATCTACTATAAAGAGGCTGGCGACGCCGGCATGCCGACCAGCGTGGTATGGAAGCTGCCTTCCGGATTCAAAGCCGGTCCCCTGTTGTGGCAGAAACCGCATCTTTTCGAAGAGTCGGACATAGTTACCTATGGCTACGGTGATACCACTTTGATTGCTTCGGAGTTGACGGTGCCGGATACGGTGAAGCCTGGTGAGATGGTAGAGATCAAGGCCGACCTCAAGTGGTTGTCCTGCAAGGATGTCTGCATTCCCGGAGCGGCGGAGGTGAAGCTCGGCTTGCCTGTGTCGAGTTCAGCGGAGCCGTCGGCCGAGGCTGCCGGCTTCAAGACTGTCGGTTTTTCCGGTTCGGTCAAGGAGCTGCAAGATGAGTTGGGAAAGACCGGTAACGGAGGCGTTTTCTCCGTTCTCGACAGCGATTTCAAGTCGACAGAGGATAACAAGAACGAAGATAAAGGAATCGCATATTATCTTGCCTTCGCCCTTCTGGGCGGATTCATTCTCAATTTCATGCCTTGTGTATTGCCCGTTATCGCCATCAAAGTGATGAGTTTCATGGAGCAGGCCGACGAGGAGCCTGCCAGGGTGCGCAATCTCGGTCTTGTGTTCACCGCCGGTATCATCAGCGCTTTCATGGCTCTTGCCCTGATCGTGCTGGCTGTGCGGGCTGCCGGACAGTCTGTGGGCTGGGGATTTCAGTTTCAGTATCCCGGATTCGTTATCGGCATGTGTGTTATTGTGCTGCTGCTTTCCCTAAGCCTTTTCGGGCTCTTTTATGTCTCCTTCTCTGCCGGTCAGGATGAACTCGATCAACTGGCAAGTAAAGAGGGTTATCTGGGAACATTCTTCAAAGGCGTGCTTGCCACCACTCTTTCCACGCCATGCACGGCTCCGTTTCTGGGTGCCGCCCTGGGCTTTGCTTTTGCTCAGCCTCCATGGGTGGTGCTGGGTATATTTTTCGCCAGCGGACTGGGCATGTCGCTGCCTTACGTGGTTCTCACCGCTCAGCCTCGCTGGATGAAGTTTATGCCGAAGCCTGGCGTCTGGATGGAAAAGTTCAAAGAGTCCATGGGCTTCGTCATGCTTGCCACGGTAATCTGGTTGCTCGGTGTGCTGGCCAGTCAGGTGGGTTCGGAAGGGGTGATGTGGACAAGTTTCTTCCTTCTGACCGTGGCGCTATCGGCATGGATAGTCAGTCGCTTTACCGATCTTGGCTCTTCGTCCGCTCAGAAGGCGAAGGTCTGGGCG
>CAZCBH010000013.1:60619-98472 GCA_964496875.1 uncultured Candidatus Obscuribacterales bacterium
CGGTCAAGAAAAAATTCAAAGAGCTGAATGTTGTGACCATGAAGGCGGATTGGACCAATCGAGACCCTGACATAACAAAGTTGCTGGCTCGCTTTCAAAGGTCGGGAGTGCCTCTATATGTGGTCTTTCCTTCCGGGCGGCCGAACGAACCGGATCCTCTGCCGGATGGCATATTGACCACGGATACGGTATTAAAAGCGCTGGACCGGGCCGGTCCGAGCCGCAGCGAAACACAGCAATAAGCAATCAGGAATTTATTACAGCCTGTTAGAGCTGTTCTATCTCGTAGAGCAGGGTCTGGTAGTCTGGCATGCCCTTTTGGATGTGTTTGACCACGCCTTCCTTGTCGATAACGAAGAGCACTCGCTCGGCCCTGGGAGCGCCGTCTTTGTTGACACCGTATTTAGTGATGGCTTCCAGATTGTCATCACTAACTAGAGTCAACTCCAGCTCATAGGTTTCGGAGAATTTGCGGTGGCTCTCTATGGAGTCGGCCGAGATGCCCAGCACTACTGTGTCCTTGAGGTCGAAAATATCCAGCTGATCGGAGAAGGCGCTCATCTCACGGGTGCAACCGGGTGTCATGTCCTTGGGATAGAAAGCGAGGACGACATTTTTTTTGCCCTTATATTCTTTCAGGCTGATCTTTCTCTCTCCGGAGCACTTCGTGAAGGCAGGCAGCTCGAAATCGGGCGCCTGCGTACCTTCTTGAATGTTATCCAGTTTGGATTTGGGGCTGGTCATAGCTATGTCGTCTTTCGTCTTTTGTCCGTTCTACTAGCCGTGGATAGTTTTTTGAATTGTATCGAGCAATCCATCAATTCTTTCGACATTGGTCTCTTCGAGGAAAACGGCAAGAATACCGACATCTACATCGGTCAGTACCGTGGTTTTCGCATGGCCATTGTCTCTGGTCAGCATTACCATCTGGCGCAGTTTGCCAATCTCGAGCTTTTTGGTGGTCAGGTTGGAAGTGCTGAGAAGAGCTGTGGATAGTGCTCCCATCATGTCTTTGTCCCAGCCTTCTCTCAGGGTGGATGCCATCACCAGTCCATCGTGACCGACTACGATACTGCCGGCGACACCATCGTATTGATCGATTTTAGTGAGCAGGTCGCTTATGCCTTTGCCCCGGGCTGCAGATATGATGCGGGCGTTGGAGAGTCCTTTGCCGAGCTCTTTGGATTCGCCGGCCTTGATTATTTTCTCGACTGCCTGCTTGTCTATAAGCAGTTTGCCGATAGTTTTCATCGTACCCTGGTCCGCTGTTTCTGGCAGTTTCGCCACCGCTTTACCTGATAGGCGACCGAAATCCTTCAGCTTCTCCGCTGCTTCGCGGGCGGCTTTGGCCTCGGAGCTCAGGCTTTCGGTCGGTACGACCACCTCTTCTTCTTCTTCTTCCTCTTCGTGGTCGAGATCGGCATCGGTTTCGTTCAGGCTCTGCTCCTCTTCCAGGCTATGCAGCAGTCCTTCGACGGTGTTCTTCAGGCTGGGAATCTTAGAGAGGGTATCGGAGAATCTTCCGGGTTTACTGGCTTCTTCTCGAATCCGTTTGGCTTGTTCCTCGTTCAGAGCCGGCATGTCTCCGGTCTGTTTGGGGGTCTTGATAGCGCTATCCGGTTTGTCCTTCAGTTTGGCCAGGCTGTCGGCATCCACATCTTTCTGGGCTTCGGTGGTCAATCCGGCGAAGATGTCGTCCACATCGTCATCTTGGAGCTTGAAGATGCCCTGTTCTTCTTCTTCTTCTTCTTCTTCTTCTTTTGCCGCGGGCTCTTTCTTTAGTTCGCCGACCTCTTTCTGTGCCTCTTCCGGTGCGAGACTGGAAAATATGTCGTCTATTTCGGAGCCTACATCCTGATTGAAGAGCTTCTCTTCGGCGGGTGCTTCGGCGATCTCTGATTTGACTTCAGTCGCCCCTACTTCTCGCTGGGCTTCTTCCGGAGCGAGAGTCGAGAAAATATCATCGATTTCGGAGTCGACACCGGCTTCGAAGACTTTCTCTCCGGCGTCGGCGATGTCTTCTGTTTTCTCAACCTCTGCTTCAGGCTCTTCGTCGTCCGAGAGCTCCATGAAACGCTTGGAGAGAAGACCGCTGACAGAATCATCCAGTCCGCTCTCCGCTTCGGCAAGAGCTTCCGGAGCAGCTTCTGGGGTGCTTACTGAATCTTGCGAGATTTCTGATTCCGAATCTACTCTGTCGAGGAGGCTTTCCAGTTTAGGGCTAACCACCGGCTCTTCTATTACTTTTGCTTCTGCTATCGGCTCAGGTTCCGGCTCTTTAACCGCCGGTTCGGGCATGACCTCGACTGCTGCCTTGGGTTTGTCTATTTCGTCCAGATCATCGAACAGGTAGTCGGCATGAATCTCCTCCGGGGCTTCGAATTTTGCTTTCTCCCGGGCGACTGGTTTTGGTTGGGGTTGGGTTTGGACCTGGGGTTCGGGAGCTCTGGTCACAGGCTCCGGAGCCCGCTCCAACGGTTTTGCTTCTATTGCCGCCGGTTTATCGTTCTCTTCTTCGTCGGTGTCGAGTCGATCTAATAAACTGCGAAGATCGCCGCTACTTTCGGTCAGCTTGGTTTCCGGATCGGCTACCGAGCCTGTGCCGCTGGCAGAAAGGGCCTGTAACTTCGTGAAGGTGCTGGTGTTTCTCCGTCTTGCCGCCTGCATGCGATTGCCGGTCGCCGACGGCGAGGCTGACGCATCCGCAGTCGAGGCGGAAGCGGCGGGTAGCTGGGGCGTCGGGTTCAGCGGTCCGGAGAGCATCTCGTCCGAAGCTTCCAGGTCGATTTCCACCTGGGGCGGGCTTGTGTAAGGTTTTCTCTCTTCGGCAGCCGGGGCTTCCTGAGCCGGGAGATCCTGCTTCGAGCTGGTAACTCCCCTCAGTTTGTTTACGGAAGTCTTGGGGCTCGGTGCGGACGTCTCGAGAGCCGCAGCCACTGCTCCGGCATTCAGAGCTCCGGGTTCGAGAGTCGCTTCTGTACTCTTGCCTTTGAGGCGATCGAGTCCGCCATCGGCAAAGGCGTCGATGGGCTCCAGTTTGTAGAGGACCCTCGCCGTGAGGATACCACCGAGGTTCATGATTACCAGTTGGGCGGTGCTGAACTCCAGGTCCATACCGGGATTGACTTTCCAGAAATTGCAAAAGACATTGCCCAGAGCACCGTAGAAACAAGAGAAAGCCACCATCGACAGACCGACTTTGTACTTTTGAACAAAGTTGCCGCGGTCGAAGAGAATGAGGGCTGCTATAAGACTGACACCGAGTTCGACAAGGACAAGGACGGCGTAGTGGAAGTGATAGCTGCCGGCGAAAGTCTCGAGTTTTGGAAGAAAGGCTATAGAGGCACCGAAAACCAGGACGGCTACCATCAATACCGGAGAAAATCGAGCTTTTAGTCTATACATGAATGGATTCAATCACCTTTCGAAACCCTGCCAGGCCGCTGCTCCGTCGAGTCCGCCAACCTGTCGACTTCCAGGCATCGGGGCTCTTCAAACGATTCACTTTAATATACCCCTATCGCCAACCTCTAATATATATGAGTCGTCGAATAGAATTATCTCAAAACAACAGAATAATTGCCTTACATGGCAACCCAAATATGACCATTGTTTTGGCACTTAGCTACTTCGAGTCAGCCCCGGAAGGTGGCCGACAATTGATGGGCAAGGGTGTTTCTCACCTTGGTCAGCCGCTTTTCGACCTCTTCGTTGGTGAGGGTCTCTTCTCTGTCCTGGAAGGTCAGTCTGTAACTGAGGCTTCTCTTGGTTGCTGATAAATCGAAAATGCTTACCAGATCCACACTTTCCAGTTTTTTACCAGCCGCAGATCTAATCATGCGCATGACATCGTCCTGGGCTACCGAGACCGCGACGTCGGCGGTCAGGTCTCTTGATATGCTCGGAGTCTGAGCCGGCTCCAGAAACTGGCTCTCTTTTCTGGCTTGACGCAGCACCGGCAGTTCGAGTTCGAATACGAATACGGGCTGTTTGATGCCTATTCTGTGCGCGTCTCGGGGATGGAGTTCGCCCATGAAGCCCAGCTCTGCGCGCTTGTTCCCTTTGCCTTTTTTGCTGCCGTCATTCAGGTCGAGACTTAATTTAGCCGAGCGATAGGGGTGCAGGAAGCCTGGAAGATCCGCCTGAGCGCCTGTGCAATTCAGGCTCTCCCCTTCTATGTTGAGCTGCCTGAGTAGATTTTCGACGATTCCTTTGATTCTGAAAAAATCGACGCATTCGGTCAATTGGTCCTGGCTTCTCGACTTTTCCCCATCGAAGGCGCCGACGTTGATCTGTCTTATCAAAGAGCCTGTTATCGCCGCCGAGACCAGAGTTATCTCTTCAGCACCCGCTATGCCATCGTTTTCGGATTTTGGACCACCGTTATCAGAGCCGGTTTTGTGATAGCTTCTGCCCACTTCGAAGAGCCAGGTGTCTTTGTTGCCGTGGTCGAGATTGTATTTGATCGCTTCGAGCAAACCTGGAACCAGGCTCTGGCGAAGCACTCGATGGTCTTTCGAAAGAGGATTAAGAACCCGCACCGCCTGGCGCTCACCTTTTACCGCGGCGTTTATGACCTCTTCGTCGGGGCGCAGGCTGGATACCCAGGCTTCCGATAGTCCCTGGTTGGAGAGGATGTTCTTGATTTTGTATTCCAGTCGGCAATAGGTGGGCGGTGCCACGGTACTGGTGGGCATCGTCTCTTCTATCTTGTCGTAGCCGAATAGACGACAGACCTCTTCGATCAAGTCTATCTCTCGGGTTACATCATGAGCTCTATAGCTCGGCACTCTGAAAGCCAGCTTGTTTTGATCCACCGGCTCGAAGCCCAGTGCTTTTAGATACCCAGTACAAGCTTGTTCCGGGACTTCCACTCCGAGCAGTTTTTTGATGCGTTCCGGACGTAATGTCAGCACTTTCCCTTCGTAATGGCAAGAGCCGGCAGTGCCGAGCGGACTTGTCTCTGCTTGCCCACCGGCGGTGGCGTACTGGAGAATCAAATGGCTGGCGCGGTCCGAGGAATGGGCCACATTAACCGGGTCGACTCCTCGCTCGAAACGATGGGAGCTGTCGCTCGATAATCCAAGTAAGCGGCTGGCTCTGCGTACTCTTTTGGGGGCGAAGGCGGCGGCTTCCAGAACGATGGTCGTTGTGTCGTCGGCTATTTCGGAATCCTTACCGCCCATCACACCGGCAACACCCAGCACATTTCTATTATCGGCTATTACTGCCACCTCTTCGGTGAGGTCGCGCTCTTTGCCGTCTATGGTCACCAGCTTTTCTCCGGGCTTTGCTTTTCGCACCGCCAGTTTGCCGTCGACCTTGCTCAGGTCGTAGGCGTGCAGAGGTTGGCCGGTTTCGAGCATGACATAATTGGTGATGTCGACTATGTTATTGACCGGTCTCAAACCGAGCGCTTCCAGTCTTCTGGTTATGAAAAGTGGGCTCTCGCCGACTTTCACATTTTTTATCACTCTTGCAGTAAAGATAGAACAATCGGCTTCGTCTTCTATTTCGACTTTGAATTCGGAGCCTTTGTTCTCTCTTTCTTTATCCAGAGTAGCGATATCCGTCTTTAGAGATCTGCCGGTGAGGGCGGCCACTTCGCGGGCCAGACCTATGACACAGAGGGCGTCGCCCCGGTTTGAACGGGGCTCTACATGTAAAATGTAATCGGGTTTCAACCACATCTTTTCAATAAGGTCTTCGCCGACCTCGTATTTAGCCTTGTCGAGGATGAGGATGCCTTCGCTGTCACCATCGGTGATGCCGAGCTCCGGCGGTGAGCAGAGCATGCCGTTCGATTCTACTCCGCGGATTTCGGATTTTTTGATCTCGAGCTTTTCGCCGGTCTTTCTATTGACCACGACCGACCCGGGTAAAGCGACCGGGATGTACTGACCCACTTCGATATTGGCTGCACCACATACGATATCGAGAGGGGCGGCATCCTTTTCGACCCTGGTTTTGGTCATGCGGATTTTGTCGGCATTGGGATGGGGATGAATCTCCAGAATCTCGCCCACTCGCAAAGGACCAGTGATGTCCGGTCCGACCGTGGTCACTTCCTCTACCTCAAAGGCGCCCATGGTCAATTTTTCTGCCACGGTCTCGACCGAGATGCCGTCGAGATCGACATAGTCGCAAAGCCAGTTGAATGATAGTTTCATCGAGTTGTTTTTCCTGCCTTTCCTGCTTTTACTTCTAGAACTGCTTGAGGAATCTCATATCGTTGTTGAAGAAGTATCTTATATCGTTGATGCCATATTTCAGCATGGCCAGGCGCTCTACACCCATTCCAAAGGCGAAGCCGCTCCATTCTTCCGGGTCGATTCCCACGCCCTGGAGCACATTGGGGTCGACCATGCCGCAGCCCAAAAGCTCCAGCCAGCCCCGGTTTCCGCAGGTGCGGCAGCCGGCGCCCATGCAGAAGAGGCACTGACTATCCAGCTCGGCACTGGGTTCGGTGAAGGGAAAGAAATCGGGACGAAATCTTGTTTTGACAGGCTTTTGAAAAAGCGCTTGAATAAAGGCTGTTAGAGTACCTTTCAGCTGACCGAAGCTGACATCTTTGTCGATCAATAGTCCCTCGACCTGGTGGAAGAGGGGATATTTTCTGGCGTTTATCTCTTCGTTTCGGTAGACCCTGCCTGGAGAGATGATTCTCAGCGGCGGTTTCTTGTCTTCCATCACCCTGATTTGCACCGTGGAGGTCTGGCTGCGCAGCAAGACTTTCGGACCGACATTCGTGTAGAAAGTGTCCTGCTCGTCCCTCGCCGGGTGATTGTCGGGGGTGTTGAGGGCGTCGAAATTGTAATAGTCGGTCTCTATCTCGGGACCGTCTGCCACGGTGAAGCCCATGGAGTAGAAAATCTGGATTATCTCTTCGGTGATCTGCGAAAGAGGATGGATATGACCGATACCGGTGCAGGAGCCCGGTAGGGTAACATCGATTTTTTCTCCCTCCAGCCGTGTCAGGAGTTCTTCTTCGTAGAGGTCGTCTTTTCGACGTGTGAGGGCGTTTTCCAGCCTTTCTTGAACGCCGTTTGTGAGTTGCCCTAGTTTCGGACGTTCGTTCTGATCGAGCTGACCCATGCCCTTCTGGAAGGTTTTGAGGGTGCCTTTCTTGCCCAGATATTTCTGTCTGAGATTCTCCAGCTCCTTAAGATCGCTCACCGACTGGAAGGCTTCAATAGCTTCATCTTCGAAGGCTTTCAACTGTTCTTCTATTTCAAGTAGGCTCATGGCGGCTGCTTCCGGATAAATTGTTTTTGTCGTCAATCGAGTCAGATAACGTTACCAGAAGAGCCCCCGGCCGTGGTCTTTCTCCCGCTTTATTTTGAGCATTTGTTATTAAGTGGGCCTGTACCCGCCCAAGTTCGGGAAAGATATCTTAAAATCAGGTCTGCCTATAGTTGAAAGGAAAGTTTCGGACTCTTGCCCGGGCGTCGCAGAAAGCAGAGTTTACCCACCACCCGTGTGTCGGTGATTGTCCTCGATGATGAGGGCAAGATTTTGCTGGTTCGACATAGAAAGGGTAAAAAGCGTCACTGGGTTCTGCCCGGCGGCAGACTGGAACATGGCGAGAGTTTCGAAGAATGCGCCCGGCGCGAGATGCTCGAGGAGACGGGGCTCGAAGTCAAGATAGATAGATTTCTCTACATTTCCGAGGCTCTCGCCCCGGATCGCTCAAGGCATATTGTCAATATTTTTGTCAGGGCCACTGTTACCGGAGGGCTTCTTAAATGCGGCGATGAGAAGGTCCTCGATGCGGTAGATTACATTCCTGTTGCAAAGCTGGAAACGCTGAAGCTCTTTCCCCCTGTGGGAAAACAAATACTGGAGCTATCGAGGGGCGCTGAGCCCCGGGGCATAAAATACCTGGGTAATCTCTGGATGTAGTATCATAGGCGACCTGACAAAAACTCGAATACTGTGCTGAGATGAGCACCGGTTCATCTTTGCGGTAGGCGAGTGAATTTGTCGTAAATTTGATCTTCAATCAGGAGTTGTTATAGCCATGGCTGTACAAAGAGGCATGAAACGAGCCGAGAAAGTGCTCAAGAGATCCCGCAAATTGAAGCAGAAAGCTAGAGAAGCCAATCTCAGAAAAATGGAGAGAATGCTTCTAGAAGATTCTGCCGAAGCAAACAAATCCCAAGCTGTAGAAGAGAAAGAAGAGAAAAAAGAGAGCTAGAACTCAGATCCAGTCGTCTCCGTAGGAGAAGGCCACTCCTCCTATGTTGACTTCGGCACCGAGTTCGATGCCTTCATTTTCCAGGGCCTCGATTACCCCCATACCTTTCAACTTTCGAAAGAGATGGTGGAGTGATTCGGGGTCTTTTAGATTGGTAACCGATACCAGGCGCTTGGGTCTGTCGCCGTGGATGATGAACATGCCTTTGTAGCGCTCGATCTCGAAGCTGCTGTCGGTTTTGGCTAAGGCTTCTTCATCGGCTTCAATCTCCAGGCTTTCGGGCACCTCTTTCGTCGGCTCTTCGGTTTTGAGCTGGTCTAGCCTTTCTGTCAGTAGATTTCTGAGTTCGGTCACCCCTGCTTTGGTGGCGCAGCTAATAACCAGTATTTGGTCGGCTCCTGCATGGGTATGCTCTTGAACCAACCTTTTTCTTTCGGCAAGTTCCTCTTCTTCTGCGGTGAGCAGATCGGCTTTGTTGAGCACAATGATGCGGGGCAGCTCCGATAGTCTGTTTCCGTATAGAGCCAGCTCCTTTTCTATGGTTTCGAGGTCTTCGATAACGGACTCGGCGGAGATATCGAGCATATGCACCAGAAGGCGGGTTCGCTCCAGGTGCTTGAGAAATTTGTGGCCCAGCCCTGTGCCTGCCGATGCCCCTTCTATCAGACCTGGGATATCGGCCATGACGAAACCGTCGCCACCCGACTGACCCACCACACCGAGATGGGGCTCCAGGGTGGTGAAGGGATAGTCGGCTATCTTGGGCCTGGCTGCGGTCATGGTGGCGAGCAAGGTCGATTTCCCGGCATTAGGCAGGCCTACTAAGCCCACGTCGGCCAGGACCTTGAGTTCCAGCTTCAGTCGCCTGAACACACCTGGTTGGCCTGGCTCGCAGTGATGGGGCGCTCTTCTTGTAGGAGAGGCCAGCATGGCATTGCCTTTGCCGCCGCGACCGCCCTGGGCGATCATAATCCGGGCTCCGTCTCTAACCAGGTCGGCGATGACAGCCCCGTTCTCCGCGTTCTTAATCACCGTACCCACTGGTACTTTGAGCGTTATACTTTTGCCGCGCTTGCCGTTCTTTCTGCTGGAGCCTCCTCGAATTCCGTTATCGGCTTTGAAAGACTTTTTGAAACGAAAGTCCAGCAAAGTATTCAGGTCGTTGGTGGCTTCTATGACGACATCGCCGCCATTGCCGCCGTTGCCGCCAGCCGGTCCGCCCAGTGGCTCATATTTTTCTCGGCGCCAGGCTACTATGCCGTTGCCGCCGTCCCCGGAACGGACCTCTATCTCTACTTCGTCTATGAACTTACTCATGTTCTTATAAGAAAATATTGCGTTGCGTGAAATGATATGTTGTTCTTATTAGTAAACTATTTATGTACACCTGGTAGATAAGATTAGTAGAATCTCAGGGTGGGTCAAAAACGGAGGGATTAACCTTGGAAGAGAGAATCACCGTACACGAGAAAGCCAGAGGCGAGACCATCAATGTCTACGTGGGCGAATATCGCGGTACCAAGTATCTTCACATTCGTGAATGGTATGTGGATAAAGAGCAAGAAGAGAAGCCTACCAAAAAAGGGGTGGCAATTCCTATCGAAAAAATCGAAGCTCTGAAAGAGGCTATCGAGAGACTGGTTCCCAACACCGAAGAAGAGTAGCTCTTCAACTCAGTTCACCAGCTTTTTCGGAGACCCAGCTTGCAAATGCTCAGTCATGCACGTCATGTCGCATTAGCCGGTATGACTGCCGTTCTTCCATTTTTATTATCGGTCGTCCCTGTCCAGGCGACAGAGACGCCCAGTGCAACAAGCTCTGACGCAGGGGCACCTCCTCCGGGGGCGGCGACGGAAAATAGCCGTTCTCTAGAGTTGATTCTCTCTTCCTCCAGCCCGCGTCAAGGCGACACTATTAAAGTATCGGTGCGTGGTGACTTGAGCGACGGCGGTGGCGGGGAAGGTCGCACGGTCTTTTTCAACGGAGAGAATTTCAAGCTGTTCGAAGACGGCTCAGGCCTATCCTGTCTGCTTGGTATTTCGCCGGAATTAGAGCCGGGCAAATACCCTGTCACCTTCGGCGGTATCAGTAAACAAGTAACCGTTGTCGATGGTAAGTTTCCCACCCAGCATCTGCGTCTTCCGAAAAAGAAAGACAATTTCCTCGCTTCTCCAGGTGAGAAAGAGACTATAAAGAAAGCAAAGCAGATAGTCTCTGCCGAGCGATATTGGAAAGGCAAATTCGAGAAGCCGGTGAAGGTGGGTCGAATCTCTTCGGTTTTCGGCATTCGCCGTATAGTAAACGGCAAGCTACTCAAAGACTATTATCATTCCGGCACTGATTTTGCCGCCGGACGAGGCACTCCTATCTACGCCTGTGGCGCAGGCAAAGTGGTGGTGGCTCGAACAGGGTGGCGCCTGCACGGTAACACTGTATGTATCGATCACGGTCAGGGAGTCATCTCTATCTATATCCACATGAACTCGGTCGATGTCAAAGAAGGCGACCTTGTTAAATCGGGCCAGAAGATAGGAGCGGTCGGCTCCACCGGTAGAGCCAGCGGTCCACATCTGCACTTTGGTGTCTATGTCAATAATGCCTGTGTCAATCCGGCGAGCTGGTTCGTCAAAACCTTCTGAAATGCCAGAAAGCCACCCTTCCGGGTGGCTTTGCCGACAAGTTTGAAAGAGTTGCTTTTAATAAGTCTGGGTTTGATTCCAGAATGCTTCTTTCAATACTTTGGAGGAGTTTGATTCCGAACTGATGGTAACCGAGGCCGGTGCGAAGAGGAATACTCCATCGCCGATTCTCTGCTGGTGACCATCAATAGCCCAGGTGGCGCCGGAGAGAAAGTCTACAACGCGCTGGGATTGCTCATTGTCGAGCATATGAAGGTTTAAGAGAACGGATTTGCGATTGCGAAGATGATCGACAATCTCCACAGACTCTTCGAACTGACGCGGCTCCACGACCAGGACTTCGCTGGCGGTGGCGGCGCTGGGATGCTCCACCACTTTTGAGCGGTTGTTGGTAGCCAGAACAGGACTCGGCATAGCTTCTCTGACTTCTACCGGAGCGGTATCGAGAGCTAGCTGACCATTGGTCGCATAGACCTCATCGCTTGCTTCGAAGAGATCTTCGAAATCTTCCTGTTCATAGTGGTCGGATGGACCGAACCAGAAACTTTTGAATTTTTGAACTAATGTATTAGGCACCACGTTCCTCCTTGCCGGACTAAAGATACTTCCCCTTTGATCGATTCCTCGAAAACCTTAAATCACTTTTGATTCATTCAGCGTCAAGCGCTCATGCGCATGAATCGTAGAATATCGCCCTTCCCAGTCTGATCATTGTCGCGCCGCAGTCTACTGCTTCTTGCCAGTCATTCGTCATTCCCATGGATAGCTCTTTCAGGGATACTCCGTAGCCGGCTTCGAGCTCTGATCTCAGTTGACTCAAGCCGGTGAAGCATTGCTTCGTGATGGATGGATCATCAGTGAGCGGCGTGATTGTCATCAGTCCTTCGATTTTGAGATTGGGCAATTTAGATATCTCTTCGAACTGGCTGAGGATCTCTTTTCTCGAGAATCCGGACTTGTCCGGATCTTCCGCCAGCTTGACTTGAAGCAGAATCGCCTGGGTCATACCCCGGCTGGAAGCAACTCTCGATATCTCTCTGGCCAGCTTGAGTGAGTCCACTGAATGAATCAGGGAAAAATTACCCACTGCTTGCTTGACTTTGTTCGTTTGCAGATGACCGATAAAATGCCACTTCGCATTTTGCACCAGCGACGGTGAAAGTTTTTCTCTTTTCGCCAGGGCGTCTTGAATTCGGTTTTCACCAAATTCGGTGACTCCCAGACCGAAAGCTTCTTCCATCTGAGATGGCTCAGCCTTCTTGGTCACGGCGATTAGCCTGACTTGCTTACCAGCCAATTCTTCGTTTATCCGGGCTAAGTTAGCAGCCACACCCATGCCTTTCTAGTCGCTCGACTCAATACAAGTGATGTCACCTACAACGCCTATATTAAGCCTTGTATTAGTAATGTTTGTCAAGCCCCGACCACCGGTGGTGCCAAATTTTTTCGGGTTTTTCTAATTAGCTTCTTCGCCTATTCTGATGTGGTGCCAAGTGTGGTTGTATAGTGCTCGATTTATATGTCTGATTGTGGTCTGACTGATATTTTTGCCGGTGTCATAAAAAATCTCCAAAGGAGGTGGCGATGGTGGCGGCAGCGATCGCCGCTGTTTCACTACGGAGTATAGTCAAGCCCAGATTACAAGGGGTGAAACCGGCAGTCTTAGCCATGTCAATCTCCGACTGAGTAAAGCCTCCTTCCGGGCCGATAACTATTCGTATATGCGACAGTGGTACTGTCCGCGATGCGTTTATCGTTTTTTCTCTACAGATTTGTTCTACTAGGGGTGGTGCTACTTCCCGGGCTTCACAAATAAATGATAATGCTCTTATCAAGCGATTCTCGTTCTTTTCGATAGCGCGATCTTCTTCTTCTAATCGCATTAAAAAATGTTCAAGGTCTATGGGGCTGTCAATTGTCGGCGGGCGGAATCGTTCTGATTGTTCTGTTGCCTCATTTCGTATTGACAACCAGCGCTGGTATCGCTTCGATTTTTTGAAGTTGGTCTTGGATTCGGACTCATCCAGGTCGAAGTTCACCACCGAACGTCGGCATTGGACAGGAGTAATGCGCTCTACTCCCAACTCGGTAAGTTTCTGAACTATAAGTTCGAATTTGTCGTTTTTGATTGTCGCGCAAATCAAATGAACCGCCGGTCTGTCAGGCGGTGGCTCGGTCGCTGTTTCCAGCACCTTCAGTTGGATGCGCTCCTTTTCGATACCTTCTATAGAGCAAGTGAAAAGCCTGCCTTTACCGTCGATTAGATCGAGGCGATCCCCAGCCGAAAGTCTTAACACTTTCCGTATTTGATGGATCTGTCTTGATTCAGTCAGGTCTATGTTCTTCGGCGCTTCGCCTTTGCTTTCGATATCGACTATGAACCTGTGTCTACTCATCTTTCTAAGTTATATAACCTTTCATATAGTTTTCGATGATATAATCGGCGCTTGCTTCGCGGGTCCCACCTGTGCAAATTCGCGAGGCTCGTACAGAATTCTATCTCACGCCTATATCCCGGGTTATCTTCTATGGCTATGGATCTCAAGGATTGGTTCTCCAACAGACGAAAACGCCGCGAGCGCGAGAACCTGGTTCCCAAGCAGCCGCTCTCCAATGAAGAGTATTGTGCTCTTTGGAAGCAGTGTTTTCAGTGCCGGGAGATGCTCTACGCCCGAGACCTGCGCCATAACCTTCATGTCTGTCCCAAGTGTCAGTATCACTTCCGGATTGGAGCCGAGGAGAGGATAGAACAGATAGCCGATCCAGATAGCTTTATCGAGATCGATCAAAAGATGGATTCTGCCGATCCGCTGGAATTTTTCGATACGGATGCTTATCCCAAGCGTCAGAAGCAGGCCCAGAAAAAGTCCGGTCTCTATGAAGCTGTTTTGACCGGCACATGCAAAATCAATGGACATGATGCCGCCCTTGGTGTCATGGACTTCGCTTTTTTCGGCGGCTCCATGGGGTCGGTGGTCGGCGAAAAAGTGACCAGGTTGATTGAAAAAGCTATTGAAGAGAACATCCCCCTGATCATCGTTTCTAGCTCTGGCGGCGCCAGAATGCAAGAAGGCATCCTCAGTCTGATGCAGCTTGCCAAAACCAGTTCCGCCCTTAAAGATCTCAGTGACGCCGGACTTCTATATATATCGATTCTATCCGAGCCCACCTTCGGTGGTGTCACGGCCAGTTTCGCCATGCTAGGCGATATCATAATTGCCGAACGTGGTGCCCGGGTCGGTTTTGCCGGAAGGCGCGTCATCGAACAGACCATACGTCAGAAACTTCCAGCGGATTTCCAGACCGCGGAGTATCTGCTCAAGCATGGTCAGGTCGACATGGTGCTGGATCGATTGCAAATCAAAGAGACCCTGGCCAATATGATCGAGTTTCATCAACCGCTGGTGGAAGATCCGAATAGAGCCTCTTCTAAGAACGGAAGAAGCAAGGTCGGCTCCAGGACCAAGAAATAATAGAGGCGAGAAAAATGGCTGAGAACAAACCGATACCGCTGGAGTTCGAGAAACCGCTGGAAGTTTTGTCCGAGCAGATAACCCGCCTGGAGCAGCAGCTGGTCAGTCATCCAGAGTTGGAGGCCGATATCGAGAAGCTGCAAGAGCAGTATTCCAAGCTGAAGAAGTCGCTCTATTCCAATCTCAAGTCTATCGATCACCTGGCCATCGCGCGTCATCCTCAAAGACCTTATACAAGAGATTATCTAGAGCGCTGGGACCCGAACTGGCTGGAATTGCACGGTGACCGCAAAGGCAGTGATGACGCTGCCATGGTTTGTGGACTGGTCCGTTTTGATGATGAGCTGCGTTGCTTAGTCGTAGGCACTCAGAAAGGTAGAGATCTACGTGCTAAACAACGCTGCAATTTCGGTATGCCCCAGCCGGAGGGATATCGAAAAGCGCTCAGGCTCTTTCTGCATGCCGAGAAATTCGGTATTCCCATTGTCACCCTAATAGATACTCCCGGAGCTTATCCTGGTCTGGAAGCCGAAGAACACAACCAGGCCCAGGCCATCGCCGTCAATCTGCTCGAGCTTTCCGGCTTGACTGTTCCGGTTATATCGGTGATCACCGGTGAAGGCGGATCCGGTGGTGCTCTTGCCATCGGCGTCACCAATCGCATTCTGATGCTGGAGCATTCGGTCTACTCGGTTATCTCACCGGAAGGCTGTGCCTCTATTCTCTGGAGATCCTCCGAAAAGGTACTGGAAGCTGCCGAGGCCATGAGAATTACCGCCAGAGAGATTCTTGCTCTAGGCGTCATAGATGGTGTCATCGAAGAGCCTCTGGGTGGTGCACATCACGACATGGACATGGCAGCGGCCAATGTCAAAGCGGCTCTCACCAGGGAACTGAGAAGTCTTCTTGCGCTCAGCCCAGCCGAGATAAGAAAAGACCGTCAGAATAAATATCGCAAAATAGGCGCTTTCGTCGAAGCTCACTAACGCCGACGTCGCTTCCTTCTCGATGAGGAATCCTTGTCCTTGTCGTCGTCTTCTTTGTCCATATTTTTGATCAGGCTCTGGGCTTCTTTGTAGAAGTCCGAATCTTTGTCTACCCTTGTAAGAACATCGATGGCTTTGTCGTCCTGACCTTGTTTCTCGAAGTATTTACCCTGGTTCAGGTAGATCTCGTTCAGTTTCTCTACGCCTTTGCCTTTGAGCTTGCCTTCTTTGCGCAGCGCTTCCATGATCGCAATGGCGTCGGACAATTTGCCTTTGGCAATGGCCTCTTTGGCTGCTTCTACCGAAACCACTTCGGGAGGATTCTCTTTCTCCGGCATCAGTCCGCTCAGGTCGAATTTGCCGCCAAAAGTATAGAGCGAGTAGAAGAGCGCTCCCACGCCCAGGACCCCTAGAACTACGGGAACCGCCCGGCGCAAGAGATCGGCCGGTGAAGCTCCGCCTCTGCCCCGGCTGAAGTCCTTGGATTTGATTCCCTGCTGCTTCATGGCCTCGGCTCGGTCGTGCTTGATCTGGGAGCGCATCGCCTCTACCTGGGCCTGTACTGACGAGGCGCTGGTGGTAGAGGCGGTATGATCGTCCGGATTGGGTGTGCGGGTCTGGAACTCCTCCAGGGCGCGACTGGCCAGATCTCTTGTCGAGCGTCCGGGAATATTGACCTCTCCGGTATTGGTATGTTGCGGTTTGAGTGAATCATCCTGGGCTAGAGGCCCTGGTTCGATGTCGGCATGGGGCAGGGACTGGCTGGTGGCTCTTTTGGTGGGGGAGGCCACCGGCTGGTTCATGGCCGCTTCCAGGGCTTCGGCAAATTCTTCCATGCTCTGGTAGCGTTGGTCCGGGCTCTTGGCCAGGGCTTTGTATACACATTCCTCCAGCTCGTCCGGGAATCGAAGACCCGGTTTGACCTGATTGAGGGGGGTGGGTGGATCGGACAGGTGCATGGCCATGACCCTCACCAGCTCATCGGAGTGGAAAGGTACTTCTCCGGTGAGGGTTTCATAGATGACCACAGCGAGCGAATAAATATCGCTACGGTTGTCGACTTTCGAGCTGGTGCATTGCTCAGGGCTCATATAGGTCGGGCTGCCGCAGACTGTTCCGGTTCTGGTTATTTTGGCAGCATCGGATTCTTCGACGATGCGAGCAATGCCGAAGTCGACCATCATCGGAAAGAGCTTCTGACCGCTGCGCTCAACCAGGACTATATTCTCAGGTTTGACGTCACGGTGGACCACCCCTTCGCGGTGCGCTTCACCGAGGGCGGACGCCACCTGAATGAATATCGGGATCGCTTCCTTATATGGCAGACGTTCTTCCTGGGCCAGCAAGTCCGACAGAGGCGTGCCCACCAGGAGGTCCATGGCGATATAGGGACGGTTGCCCTGGGGAATCACTCCGAAGTCGTAAATAGTAATAATGTTGGGATGGCTGAGACGGCTGGAGGCTTTTGCCTCCTGACGGAAGCGTTTGATGAACTCTTCGTCCGATACCAGATAGTCATGCAGTACCTTGATAGCCACTTCCCGGCCGATCAACTCTTGCACAGCCTTATATACGGTTCCGGCAGAACCCTGACCTATAACCGACTGAATCTTATAGCGACCTTCGACAACCTCGCCGATAAGGGGGTCGTCACCGACTGTGACCATGGATGAGCCGTCCCGGGGGCAGGTCTCCTGGTCTTCGGTGGTCTGAAAGTTACATACCAGACAGAGTTTCATGAAAGAGGAGCGATTTATCTATTTCTAGTAACAATATGGACAAGGGTTCCAGGGATTTTCGGAGCAATTTTTACTCTTTATATTACTTTTAATTACCACCGGAGGACTAGGACAAACCAGATTTGACCGGACCGCTTAATATCATTGTTTCAAAAGCTAACTTATAAAAGCTGTTAACAGTCGTATTTCGAAAGCTCCGGACGGCTAGATTTAGAGTAGTCCGGGTTGTTACTATCTAAAGGTTTATCAGCCTTACCAGAGCGGTCTTCTTTTTCAGCGAATGAGCGAAAACCAGGAAAAATCAGCTAGTTCCGAGAATGACGGAAGTAAACCAGGCAAAATGGCCCTTTTGCTGATTTTTTTGACGATCTTTATAGATCTAGTCGGCTTCGGTCTGATTATTCCGGCTCTGCCGACTTATGCCCAGGAGTTGAACGCAAGTAAGTCGACCATAGGCTATCTAATCGCCTCTTATTCGGTGATGCAATTTCTGTTCATGCCTTTCTGGGGCAGATTGTCCGACCGGGTCGGTAGAAAGAAGATTCTACTTGTCAGTCTCACCGCTTCGTTTCTTGGCTACCTGATCTGGGGTTTTGCCGATTCTATATGGCTGCTTTTCTTCTCTCGGATGGTGGCCGGTTTCGGCAACGCCAACATTGCGGTCGCCCAGGCTTATATTTCGGATGTGACCAGTCTCGAGGACCGGGCTAAAGGAATGGGGCTGGTGGGAGCGGCTTTCGGTCTGGGCTTTGTCATAGGACCAGCTATCGGTGCCGGTGCATCGGCTATGGGTATGAGTCTTGCCGCGCTCGGTTTCATCGCGGCTGCTTTCAGTTTTATAGATTTGATTCTCACCGCCATTTATCTGCCGGAGCCTAAAGTGCGGTCTGATGCCGGTAAGCAGCGCTATGGCATGGGTATCGATTTCTATCTGAACACTTTGCAAGCGCCTGATCTGAGAGTATCTCTTCTGATTTTCCTGGTTTCCACCTTTGCTTTTGCCAATATGGAAGCGACCCTGGTACTTTTGACCAATGAACAATTCAAATTCGACAACATGCAGAATATGCTCATGTTCCTCTATATCGGAGTGCTCATGGTAATTGTTCAGGGGCGACTTATTCATGGTCTCAATAAAAAGTTCGGAGAGAGAAAGCTGATTTTCGCCGGTTGTTCTCTGGTCGCAGTCGGTCTTGTGCTGACACCACTGACCTCGAATCCGACCGTTCTCTACATAGCACTCGGCATTCTTGCCCTGGGGTCCGGTATCAACACACCGGCAAACCAGAGCATACTCTCCAAACTTGCTCCCGAAGAATCTGTCGGTGGTGTCATGGGAGTGGGACAATCGCTATCTACCATGGGGCGGATCCTCGGTCCGGCGGTGGGTGGATTTGCATTTGAACATTATGGTGCCACCAGTCCTTACATCATCGGGGCAGTCACCATGGTGTTGGCGGTGGTACTCAGTGTGTTACTGCCGGAGGTATCACATGGAGGTTCGCCTGAACAGGGAAATCCTGCCTCCTAGTGCATTGCTGGATTTAATGTGTTAAGATTAACAGTAGTTCAAATATGTAGTAAATTGAGATAGACGAATTTTAGTCTGGTTCGAAAAGTTAATAGATTGAGGTGATAAATCTCTATGGCATTGCAAGAAGAGAAAAAAATGCCTGTTCCTAAACAAGTTCAGAAACGCTATAAACAAGAGCTGAACAAGTACAGAAAGCAGATAAAGAAAAACGAAGATATCCAGAAGGACATAGTCAAAGCAGCTTAGACATCTATTTATTGTGATAAAACATAGATGTTATGTCTTCAGAATTAGATAACAGTGTGGATGAACAAGCGACCCGCGGTCGCCCTTTCAGCATGGGTAGCGTCAGTCGCTTCCGGCAGCCGCACTCGGTCGAGCTGAGCCTGGCACCTTATCAGGTGGCATCGGCTCGTGCTTATGCCCGGGCATTGAACGAAAAGTCTTTGATATCGGATGAGGTACTAAACAAGGCACTCTCAGTCTTTGCTGAACTGGAAGAGATGCTGAGCCGGGGCGAGTCTTTTCTGACACCGGATGATATGGATATTTATTCCGGTCTGGAGCGGAAGCTGGACGAAAACCTTGGTCCTTCCTCTAACATTTTGAGAATGGGTCTTTCTCCCAACGATCACTTCGCCTGTGATATTCGGCTCTGGATGAAGGACGAGACACTGGTCAGCATGCAACTGTTGCTCGATTTGAGAGCCGTTGTTCTAGCACTGGCGGAAGCCCACCGTGATGTGGTCATGCCCGGTTATTCTCATATGCAGCCAGCCAGTCCAGAGTTGCTCGCCCACTGGTGGCTTGCCAGTGCCAGCCGATTTTCCCGGGATTTCAACCGTTTGGTAGATTGTTTCGCTCGTATAGATCTCTGTCCTCTGGGAGCCGGTGCTTTTGCCGGTTCTCATCAACCTATAGATCGGTTCAAGTTGGCCGAACACCTGGGTTTTTCCGGTGTTCTGGAAAACAGTCTTGATGCGGTGACCGATAGAGACTCGGTGGTGGAGCTATCCACTTGCGCCAACCTTATCGCAGTCCATATCTCTCAGCTGGCCGCAGAGCTTCTGCTCTGGGCGACGCAAGAATTCGGATATGTCAGATTGCCCCGGGCGTTTTCCTACCGCTCAAGGAACTTCCCCCAGAAGCGCAATCCGGAGCCCTTAGAGGTTATGCGCAGTCGCTCCGCCCAGATGACGGGCCGGCTCGACCAGTTTCTTTGTGAGTTGAAAGGCATTCCGATAAGCTACAGTCATGACCTGCAAGAGTCCCTGCCTGGCTTGCTGGAAGTGATGGAGAACCTTCGCTTTATTCTCGAGCTGACCTCGGTGGTATTGCCGGCGATGATATTCGATACCGCAAGAATGGAAGAGCGAGCCGGGGTTGATCTGGCCAACGCAGGTAATGTCATGGATTATTTGATCGAGAGGAATTTCGAACCGGACAAGGCCTCTAAAATAGTGGAAGCGTTGATGAAATATTGCAGACAACGCTCCAAGCATTTTATCGATCTGACCAGGGGAGAGTGGCAGGAGTTCTCGCCGGCTTTCGACGATGAGATCTATCGCTATATAACCGCATCCACCGCCACCGAGATTATGGACTCCCTGGGAGGCACCGCTCATTATCAGGTGGATGAGGCTATCCGCCGCGGAAGAGAAGAGCTGTCCAAACATAAGGATTGGCTTGCCGGCAATTTTCCGAATAATCCAAAATCTTAAACAACCCTTTTTAAGATCAGCTTTCTCTGCATTGATCTGAGACGATAGTGTCCGACAGGTCAAATAGGTCATAGAGATCTCTCAAATCTGTCGGATTTTGAGGGTGGCGGAGGAATTTTAGGCGCATGAAAGCAATGGTACTGGCAGCCGGTGTAGGTTCGAGATTGGATCCCCTGACAACAGTCATGCCGAAGCCGCTGGTCCCCGTTGCAAACAGCCCGGTGATGGAGCACATCATACGCCTGCTATCGGTGCACGGCTTTACGGATATCATCGCCAACCTGCACTATCTGCCTGAGGAGATTCGCAATTATTTCGGCAACGGCAACCGTCTGGGTGTTGACCTCAGTTTTAAACTGGAGGAGCAGCTCACCGGAGACGCAGGCGGCGTCAGAGCTTGCAAAGATTTCTTCGGCAGGGATACTTTCATCGTCATGATGGGCGATCTGGTTACCGATGCCGATCTTTCTAAAATTGTGGCTGAGCATAAGCAGAAAAAAGCGATTGCCACCATCGCCGTTAAGCCGGTCGAGGATGTCGAACATTTCGGTGTGGTCGTCCAGGATGCCGATGGTTATATCAGGGGATTCCAAGAGAAACCCCGGCGTGAAGAGGCCAGGTCTAATTGTGCCTCCTGCGGCATCTATGTCCTGGAGCCTGCGGTTTTCGACCATATGCCGGCGGAGGGTGTTTTTGGTTTCGGGCGAGGACTTTTTCCTAGCCTGGTTGAAAAAGGCTTGCCTGTGCTCGGTTCCGAGATAAGCACCTACTGGTCCGATGTCGGTACGATAAAGCAATATCGGGAGACCAATTTCGATGTGATTCGTGGTCTGATCAATATACCGGTACCTGGCCTGAAGGAGATTGTCGACGGTCAGCTCAGATTTTTGGAAGCCGGATCTTCTATCAATTCCGGTTCGGTCATGCACGGTCCGACAATGCTGGGGGCTAATTCCAAGGTTCTGTCAGGCTGTCGATTTTTCGGATCGATAGTAATCGGCGACAATGTCACCGTGGAAGATGGCGTGGAAATGGAGAACGTTGTAATTTGCAACGGTGCTAGAGTGGCTCGGGGAGCCAGATTGAAGGACACAATTGTCGGTCCCGGCTACACTGTTGAAGCCGAAGCGAAACATGATGAGGATACTCTGATCGTCGATCAGAATAGAGAACCGCAGGCTGCCGGCTTCTCCAGTTAGCTCGTTAGTTAAAAGGTCCAGATCCGCCTGGTCTATTTGACACAGGCGGTAGGTTGGGTACTTGTCTGGGCCGCTTTCCAGATCTCCATCCAGAGCCAGTAGTGGAATGGGTTTATCTTGTCCACATCCTCTACATCCATCGGCTCCAGCAACGCCAGCCAGGTATGGGGATTTGGAAAGCGCTTAGCGAGGCTGTAGCAGTCTGCCATCCACAGAATTTGATCGGTTGTATCGTTGGTGGCCATTTTTCTTCCTCACTTCGAGAGACGAAAACAGAGACTTTTCGGCAGGGTCGCTGTGCTCCCTCAACACATGTAATACCCAAATTCCGGCCATGCAAAACCGAGGCTGTATGTAGCTAGACAACAAAACAGCCTGCAATCACCCATTCGGGTGGTCAGCGCGGTATCAACCGGGCGGCCAGGTGAGGGAGCGTCCACCAAGGATATGGATGTGCAGATGAAAAACAGTCTGACCACCGTGCTCCCCGGTGTTGACCACCAGTCGGAAGCCCTGGTCCAATTTCTCGTCCCTTGCTACCGCGCTGGCTGCCTGGAAAAGGCTGCCAAGCTCTTCGGCTTCATTGCATTCCGTTACATTCGCCACATGCTTTTTAGGAATCACCAGGATATGACTGGGCGCCTGGGGATTGATATCTCTGAAGGCCAGCCAGTTGTCTCCCTGGGAAACTATATCGGCCGGAATCCGGCCCTCGATAATCTTGCAGAAAAGGCAATTGTCGGTCTCTTCCTTGAGATTGTTTTTGGATTCAGCGTTCATTTGATAAAGACGATACTCAGGATTGTCAGGATAGTAAGGGATGATTATGGTGAGAAATTATAGTTTAGTGGGTAGCTTGATCTAATGTGGGAGTTTATTCTTATAACTTCTTGGAACATCTTTTATTAACGGATACGGAGAACAGGATAGATGACCAGTGACGGCAATTTGCTTCAGCGCTATATCGGATTGCAGAAATCATTATTGTCTTCTTTGCGATTGAGGGATGTTCTAGACTCCTGCGTCATTCAGTTTTCCGAACTGGCCGGTGGAGCCAGCGTGGCGGTTTTTCTTTCCGACAATGAAAGCATGTCTTTCAAGCTCATGGCCGCCAAGGGGTATTCTGAAAAGTCTCTTGATCACCTGCGGGTGGTCTCCTTCTCCAGTGAAAGTCTTTTGAAGTTTGTGGTCCAGAATCGCTCTTCCTTGAGTGTGGGAAATCTTGAAGAAGCTCCGGATTTGAGCCGCACTATTATGCAGATCGAGGGCTCCGGCGGTCAGATCGCCCTTCCTTTGATATCCGCCAATCTTCTTGTCGGAGCTGTTTTGATGGATGTCCATAACCCCAACATCGCCGCTTATCTTGATTTCTACAGCGAAGTTGCCGATGTGACCGCCCTTGCGGTGGCCAATTCCATTCTTTTCGGGCGCAGCGAATATGAAAGAGAGCGACTGAATACCCTTTACAAGACTTCAAGCGCTCTTTCCGGAAGCATGCTCCAGGTGAACGATGTTCTTCAGATCGCCGCTGACACCGCTCTCATTCTGGCCAATACCCCGTACTGCTCCATACTGCTGCTTGATGACAGCGCCGGCGGCAACGCCTTCAAGCTGGCGGCATTCAAAGGTCTGGAAGGAGCAAGTTTGAACGAATTCGATCTCTCCTTCAACGATTCCATAGCCGGAAGCTGTATCCGTCAACGCAAAGTCGAGTACCTGGGCGACGGTAGCAGACCTCCCTATGGCATGCCCCGTGCCACCGGTGGTAGTGCTTTTCAGTCGGTTGCCGCTTTCCCGATCTTATACGCCGACAGACCTATCGGTGTAATGGAGGTCTATTCCACCGAATTGCGCGCTTTTCACAAAGAACAGATCGCTTTGTTAGAATCCCTGGCTGATCAGGTCGCCACTGCTTTGAACAATGCTCTCACGCATCAGACCGCCGCATCCCAGTCTGTAATAGATGTGCATACCGGGCTTTATAATCGCCTTCATTTTGATGATGCTCTGGTTAAGGAAGTGGAGCGTTCCGGTCGACATAAGCATGAGCTTGGCCTGATGCTTGTCGATTTAGATCATCTGGGACAGATCAACGAACATCTCGGTCAAGCCAAAGGGGACGAAGCGATTCGCCATGTCGCCCAGGTGATTAAATCCACCCTAAGAGACATCGATATCGCCTGTCGTTACGGTGGGGAGGAGTTGGGCATTATTCTGCCTGAGACTCCGCAAGGCAACCTTCTCGAGGTGGCCGAAAGAGTACGGACGGCTGTTCGGGAGCAGACCGCTCCGGGGGTCGGCACAATAACCGTCTCTATCGGAGTCTCCAGCTTCCCTTCCCTGGCCGATTCTTTCCAGAGTCTGGTGGAAGGGGCTGAGCAAGCTCTGGATATCGCCAAGTACGAAGGGCGGGACCGGGTTGTATTGGTACGACCCCGGGAGAATATGCAGCCTGGAGACATCTCCTGGGAAGAGCTGGCTAATCAGGCAAAGCTTGCTGTCATTTCGGAGCGTCAGGGACGTCTGCAGAGCCGCCTGACGGTCTCTCCGGAGTATGCTTCCTGGCTTACCGCATCGCCCCAGATGGTGGGCAAGAAAAAGAACGACTGAGTCGACTGAAAGGCTTTGTAAACCTTTATTTTGAGCCAGTGGTCAGGTTTTGGCCTGTCCTGGCTGGTTGGCGACCGGCGCCTGCCGGGAAGGGGACGGCAGTTCGCGGGATCTAAACTGGGGACGGGTTACTTGGCAAGCCTCCATTTCGCTGTTTTCAAGCCGGGCTCAGATCATTAAGAAAATGCGCAAAAGTAGCCCTGATCAGGTCCTCGTTATTACACTTTGAGCAGATAACAACGCAGGCTCCTGAGTCGGGTCGCCGAGCGACGTATCTTTTGGGTCTGAAGTTAGCTTCACAATGGAGGATATAGCATTGGCTACAGCAACCAAGCTACAAATCAAACCCCTGGCAGATAGAGTTGTCATCAAGAAACTCGATGCCGAGGAAAAGACCTCTGGTGGAATCGTTCTGCCAGATACTGCTAAAGAAAAGCCCCAGCAGGGAGAAATCCTCGCTGTAGGTCCTGGCCGTTTCGATGACAAAGGTAATCGTCAAGCCATGGAAGTAAAAGTAGGCGATAAAGTTCTGTTTGCCAAGTACTCCGGAACCGAAGTTAAAATTGACGGTGTTGAGTACTTGATTCTTGCAGAGCGCGACATTCTTGCCGTTGTAGGCTAGAAATCGCCTGGCCGCTTTTGAGTATGCAGTTTAATTTATAGAAAAGAGGAAGAAAAACTAATGGCTAAGCAAATTAGTTATGACGAAAAAGCCCGTCGTGCCCTCGAGCGTGGTGTTGACCAGGTAGCTAATACCGTTAAAATCACCCTTGGACCGGCTGGTCGTAATGTAGTTCTGGAAAAGAAATTCGGCGCTCCCCAGATCATCAATGATGGTGTCACCATCGCTAAAGAGATCGAACTGGAAGACCACCTCGAGAATGCCGGTGCTCAACTGGTTCGCGAAGTTTGCACCAAAACCAATGATGGCGCCGGCGACGGTACCACCACCGCTGCTGTTCTGGCCCAGGCCATGATCAAAGAAGGTCTGAAGAACGTTGCTGCCGGTGCTAACCCGATGATTCTTCGTCGTGGTATCAACAAAGCCGCTCATGACGCAGTCGAAGAGATCAAAAACCTTTCCAAGCCTGTTGAAGGCAAGAAAGAGATCACTCAAGTCGCCACCATCTCGGCTGGTAACGAAGAAGAGATCGGTTCGATCATCGCTGAAGCTATGGAGAAAGTTGGCAAAGACGGCGTAATCACCGTTGAAGAGTCCAAATCCATCGCTACCGAACTCGAAGTCGTAGAAGGAATGCAGTTCGACAAAGGCTACATCTCCGCCTACTTCATCACCGATTCCGAGAAAATGGAAGCTATCCTCGAAGAGCCTTTCATTCTCTGCGTAGACAAGAAAGTAAATCTTCTTGCCGACATGGTTCCGGTCCTCGAGAAAGTTGCTCGCTCCGGCAAGCCTTTTATGATCATCGCTGAAGATGTCGAAGGTGAAGCTCTTGCAACCCTCGTGGTCAACCACCTGAGAAAAGTTCTTCCTTGCTGCGCTGTCAAAGCTCCTGGCTTCGGCGACAGAAGAAAAGAGATGCTCAAGGATATCGCCATCCTCACCGGTGGTCAGGTTATCTCCGAAGAAGCCGGTAACAAGCTCGAGAACGTGACCGTCGAAATGCTCGGTCAAGCTCGTCAAGTTATCGTCAGCAAAGAGAAAACCACCATCGTTGCCGGCAAAGACAACAAGAAAGCTGTCGAAGGTCGCATCAGCCTCATCAAAAAACAAATCGAAGAGTCTGATTCCGAGTTCGACAAAGAGAAGCTCCAGGAGCGTCTTGCTAAGCTCGCCGGTGGTGTTGCCGTAATCAAAGTCGGCGCCGCTACCGAGACCGAACTCAAAGATCGCAAGTATCGTTTCGAAGATGCTCTCAACGCTACCCGCGCTGCAGTTGAAGAAGGTTACGTCCCTGGCGGCGGTACCACCCTCCTCAACCTGGTCAACAAACTGCACAAGAACCTTGATAAACTTCAAGGTGACGAGCGCACCGGATATGACATCGTGCTCCGCGCTTTCGAATATCCTGTTCGCCAGATTGCAGACAACGCCGGTCTCTCCGGAGAAGTTGTTGTTGAGCGTATCAAAGAGAAGAACCAGGATGGCTGGGGCTTCAACGCCATGAAGTTCGAATATTGCGATATGGCTAAAGCCGGAATCATCGACCCTGCTAAAGTCGAAAGATTCGCAATTCAGAACGCTTCCTCCATCGCTGCTATGTTCCTCACCACCGAGGCTCTCGTTGTAGATCTTCCTGAAGACAAGAAATCTATGCCGATGATGCATGAAGGTGCCGGAATGGGCGGTATGGGCTTCTAATCTCTCAAAGAGATTCGAAAAAGCAAATCCATAAGAAAGGGGCTCGCCATTCGGCGAGCCCCTCTTCTTCTTTTTCTCAATTGCCTCTCCACCAGCGTTCTAGATTGCGCTTATTCATATCGACATGGTTCAGGCTGATGATTCTCTCAGGTGTTCCACTTTTGCTCCAGACTTCGCTGACCGCCACCGCCGTTCCCTTATAAGGAGCAGGCAGGGCCTTATATTTGATGGAAACTCCCAGATTCCTTCCCGGCAATGCTGCCTGAATCTCCGACGAGGTAGAGCTTTTCAAAAAACGCCAGCCCTGGCGTTTGAGGTTGCCTACATAGAAGCCGTAGACTTGGTTGACACTGTCTCTGGTCCAGAACTGCATGTTCTTTTCCTGGCTGGATTTTTGCGCCGGGCCTGATTGGCCGAAGCTGGTGTATTTGACATTGCCCGGATAGAGCGGCACGGTGAACTGTGAGGAGGTAACCTTAATGTCCGGAGCGCCGTCGGTCCATTTCTTGTTTTGATATAGAGGCTGTCCCGACCGGCCCCAGTGGATGGATTCTCCTACTTCCAGCTTCGGTGCAGAATCATGCAGGCGTCTTATTCTCTCCTGGCTGGCTCGTCTTTCTTCGTCGCTGCGACCGTGTCTTGCTCTGAACTCAGCCATTTTGCGCTGGGCTTCCATTCGTTGGGCGCTGTAGTCTGTAGCCCGGGCGCTCTCTATAGCTGGAGCCGAGAAGCATGCAAGGGCGATAAGAAAACCGGTTGAAATTTTGATCGAGCCCATGGTTCGACTCTGGTTTTTACGGAAATTCTGTCCAGAGGTTTTTTACCCTTTCTAAGGGAAGGGCAATCACTAGGCTATATAACGCCCGACTCTATTTACAGATCTCTTCAGTATGAGATAAGTTAGAAATAGGTTCTATCTATAGCGCCGCCCCGGCAAGTTTACGCAACTTAATCGCGCTTAACTCGACAACTTGACATGGCGAATTGTCGAGTTGTATATTGGCGATATGGACACCGAAAACGCAACATCTTACTCCATCGAAGAGTTGTCAGAGATGACCGGCTTCGACCGGAGAACCATACGCAGTTTTATAGAGCAGGGTTTGATGAGGGGCCCTGACAAGATGGGACGTTATGCCCAGTACTCCCAAGATCATCTGGTTCGTCTTCTGGCCATCAAGAATATGAAAGAGATGGACGGCTTCAGTACCGGGGTGATTCGCACCAGGCTGCTTACCATGAGTCAGGACGAAGTCGGTCAGGTCGCTCTGAGCCCTGATCAGAGTTCTAGCTCGTCGACCACTTCGGCTACGGATTATTTGAAATCCATTCGGGGCGGTTCGGTGATTCCTGTGCCGGTATCGGCAAAGGAGGAAGCTCCTCCTGAGGATAAGAAGGGCACTTCTAGAAATGCCATAGAACTACTGCTTCTGGAATTCTCGAATTTGAGCAAGGGTAGATCGGTCAGGAATAGAGCCAGTGCGGAGACCTGGCACAGGATAAGTGTTACCCCCGATGTAGAGATATCGGTACGCGGACTGGAAGATGAAACCGATATAGCTCGGCTCACCAGAATCGCCGATCATCTGCGCGAGTTCATCCTGGGGAATTTAGGGAGCGAAGAGTAGAATCATGGCGGAAAAGGATATGAACAAGACCCTGGGCCTGGAAGCCCGGTTCGATTGTGAGTTGATCAGCACCGGGGGCGGGTCCACAAGACATCTATTAATAGATGTGGAGGCCAGGGCAGAAAAAGATCACCGCACCCAACGGAGACCGCTCAATCTCGCCCTGGTGATAGATGTCTCCACCTCTATGCGCGGCAGTCGGCTTGCCAACGCAAAAAAGGCGGCGGTGCAGTTGATCGAATCTTTGAGCGATAGAGATTTCCTTTCGGTGGTATCATTCGGACGCGATGTCCAGGTCCATTTTTCTGGTCTCGAGATGAACCGGAGCAACCGCGAACTGGCGGCTCGGATAGTTTCGGGTCTGGAGCACCGGATGTTTACCAATTTGAGTACAGGTTGGTTGGAGGGTGCTGCCTGCGTGGCTGCCACCATGGATAGCGTCAAGGATTTACACAGTCATGTCATTCTTCTATCGGACGGCTATGCCAATGTCGGAATACTGGATTCCGAGGAACTCACTGAGCACGCTCGTCAGTTGCGGCTGAGGGAAGTATATACATCGACTGTTGGTATAGGCAACGATTATTGCAGTACCTTATTGAGACAATTGGCCGACCACGGCGGCGGCCGTCTGCACGACGCCGAGCATCCCGAAGAGATCGTTTCAGTTTTGAAAGGAGAATTGGAGGAGCTTCGGTCCAGTTTGGTCAATGATCTGGTACTAAAAGTGACTTTGCCCCGGGGCTGCCGGGTAGAGAGCTTGAGCGGCTATCCCAAATCCCTGGTAGGAAAAGAGTTGACTTTGAATCTCGGCTCTATAACGGACGGGGCATGCAAGCGGGCGGTGGTCAGGATTTTTGCGCCCCAGGGAGAGGATGGTGAATGGTTGACGTTCAAGTGCTCTGTCGACGGTAAATTGAACGCGGATAAAAGGGTACAGGCTGCCGATGATGCCGGGCTCGGCTTTGCCGATGGGCGAAGGTATAAGACCAAGAAGCTGGACCCCAAGGTGGCGCTGACGGTGGCACAGATCTGGCATGCCCAGGTGGTCGGCAAAGCGGCTGAGATCAACCGAAACGGTAATGTCGGCATGCTTCATATGTTCATTCAAAGAGAGATGGCCCATTTCGTCGTCTACACCAAAAAGCTTCCCGAGGCGGATTATCTGGTTCAGGAGTTCTCGCTTATGCTGGAGAATCACGAAAAAGCCTGGTCGGAGAGACTGCGAAAAGAGATGGAACTATCCAGCTACCGGACTCTTACCACTAGCGTGGATTACAGGGACAAAGATCGTGACCCCTGGACCACCACCATGGGCGGTTTCTGAACCGAGCATAATCAAAGTTCATTGCGAAAGCTCTCCAGTTTGAGCCAGACATCAGCTCCGGTAAGCTCGTTGAAATAACTGCTTCTAACAAGCGGAGTCGGGCGAAGATAACGGGCCACGGTAAAGGCGTGTTCTTCCAGGGCGGTTCGGTCTAGTAAGGCTGAATTCAATAGTATAATCTTTTTTAGCATATTGGAGCCGGAGGAGCCATGGCATTTAGAAGAAATCTTGCTTTCTCTTTCTCGCTTCCTTTTTTAGGAGCGCTGTCGTTTTTTTTCGTCATCAGTATTCCCAAGGCGCTGGCCGATTTCGACAGCGATTTCAACAAGGACATTACCAAAGGCTTTTTCAAATCGGATTTCGATTTTGATCTGAACAAAGAGATGAATAAGAGTGAGAAGACCTCTACTGCAGCTAATTCAAACAAGACGCAAGCAGAAGTCCGGCGGTCCCAGGCGCGGATGGAACGCGAGATGCGCACCCAGCAAGCGGACTTTCAGCTCTATCTGCAGATGCAGAAAGTTAGCAATTATATGAGCCAGTGGGCAACCTGGAATCATAGAATGCCTTCTTATGTCGAGCAGATGAATCAGGTCATAGCGCAACTTTGCGAACTGGTCCCTAATAACCCATATAGAGCGGATCAGATTCAAGAGTCTTCCGGGCGCAGTACAGATCCCGATTATCGCTATCTGAACCAACCCCTCAATCAGTTCTACAATGGCGAGGCTTCCGATGGATTCGACCCGTCCAGCTTCGTGCCGAACAATTCTTATGAAGCATACGGTCACAAGAAGATTCACATCGAGTTCAATCCCAGCCTTACAGCCGAGACCGTTCGGGAGTGGGAAGAGAGCCCTCCTCTATCCTGGAGCAATCCAGCCGGTGACATCACCGTTATCACCAATGATTCGGATTTGATAGTCGTATGGGGGGCGGGTATCGATGGCAAGCCGATTCATGTGCCGGGCAGCAAGCGCATCAGGATTTTTGTCTCGAATCTCCTCATGGAAGGAGAGATCGACAACTATTAACGGTTGACCGAGATATTGATCACTTCGTTGTTGAGATAGTTCTTTTCCAGATGTCCTTTCAAGCCGGCACTCTGAACGGGCTGGCAGCGATAACCTATGTAGCCGTCAGGTCTGAGAAGATAGAGGCAGTTGCCCCGGGCGCCGTATTTGTGGTGCGCGCTCAACTCCCAGTCGGTAAGCAGAGCGACCTTCTCTTTCCCATTCAGATTCTGGAATGGTTTTAGTTCTTCTTGACTCGATGCGATGATGAAAATATCGATCTCTATGTTTGCGAAGCTATAACCCAGTTCGGTAATGCGCTCCACCTCCGGTACCAGATTGTCGCTTTCCGATTCTGCAAAAATGAGGAGGACATGATCCTTTTGCTTGAGTAGTTCATGTAGTCTTACCGGCTCCTCCGCTTTTGTGGTCTGATCAGGATAGAGGAAGGCATCCGGTGCCAGTTCTCCTGCCGGAGGTCCGTGTTTGAAGTCGATGAATTGATGCAAGACCGAGCTTGCCGCCGATTCAAGCAGATTGGGGAAGTCTTCCGAGACGATAGGACTTTTGCGATAGTTTAGAGCGTGTTCGGAGATGTTGTTTCTTATTCGTTTTTGAATCACTTCCTGAGCGGACAGTATCGGAGCCAGCCTGTTGCGGATATGCTGCGCAATAGGATTTCTGGTGGTATTGACTTTGGTGATGAAATCGGTCATTTGCAGGACATTGAGGGCGACTGCCAGTCTCTCTTCTTCGTAACTGTCAAGGAAGTTGTCCGTCACCAGATTGTTGGCGGCCAGAGCTAGTTTCCAGCCCAGGTTGAAGGCATCTTGCATTCCGGTATTCATACCCTGGCCACCGGCAGGGCTGTGAATGTGGGCGGCATCTCCGGCTAGAAATACCCGATTTATCCTGTATTTGGAAACGTGTCTCCTGTGGATGGAAAAAGAGCTGGTCCAGAGGGGGTCACTAAGCTTCTCTTTTATATAGCTGCGTCTGTCCACCGCATCCTGTAACTCTTCGAGGGTGGGAGGAGTGTATTCTGTGTAAGTCTTTTCCGTGTTTTCGGCAAGATCCTTGTTCGACTCTTTGTCCGCCACCACTCTAAAGCGGCCGCCGCCATAGGGAAAGAAAGCGAGCAAGCCTTCATTCGTATTGAAGAGATTGATTTCGTCTTCTCTTAGATCGCCTTCCGCCGACACATCGCCGAGGATCCAGGTCTCGGGATACTTCTCGCCTTCGAAGGCCAGACCCAGTTCATGGCGTACTGTGCTGTGGGCACCATCGCAGCCAACCAGATAGCTAGCCGATATCACCTCTTCCTCGCCGCCACCTTGCTTCACTCTTGCGCTTACATGAACACCTGCGTCGTGCAAGTCGAGGAGCATGGTGTTCCATTCGACCCGAATTCCTTTTTTGGTAAGCTCCGCTATCAAAATCTCTTCGGTGATATTCTGGGGGATGCTCAGAGCATAAGGATAGAGACTATCCAGCTCTGCGAAGGAAAAATGGGCTATTCTCTTGCCGTCGGCGTGGATGTTGACCGCTTTGAGCTCGACTCCCCGCTTGAGAAATTCTTGCACCAGATCCATATTTTCGAGCATTTCCAGAGAACGGGAGTGTATGGCAAGTGCTTTGGATGTGGTGGAAGGTCCGGAGTTCTTGTCGATAATTCTTATATTGATATCGCGGCGAGCAAGCTCGAGGGCGAGGATCAAGCCGGTGGGACCGGCGCCTACCACCAGCACGTCTAGGTTGGTTGTGCCCTTCTCTTCTTTATCTGTCATCGGTCATTCCTCGTTTTTTATTCAATCTTTCTTGAATATCAGGGTAATGGCGTGGGCTTCCATGGCCTGGCCTTCTCCGACCGGACCGAGTTTCTCTTTCGTTTTTCCTTTGATGCTGATTTGATCTGGTGAAAGCCCCAACACTTCTGCCAGATTGGCTTTCATCTTATCGGCATGGGGAGCCAATCTGGGTTTTTCGGCCACGAGAGTGGTGTCGATATTGGCTATCTCCCACCCATTAGAGTCGAGAATTTCTCTGGTTCTTGAAAGCATGGTCAGGCTGCGAATTCCTTTTATGGAATCATCGGAAGGCGGAAAGAGCTTGCCGATATCCCCCTGACCGGCAGCACCCAGAAGGGCGTCGATGATGGCGTGAGTGAGGACATCGGCATCGGAGTGTCCTTTTAGTCCCAGCTCGAAGTCCAGTTTCTCTCCGCCAAGCACCAGATCGTAGCCTTGTTCGAGACGGTGGATATCATAGCCCTGACCGATGCGAAATTTGTTCACTGTCCAAACCTCAATCGCCGATCTTCAACAAAAGGCTCTGATTATCCACGGTCTCTCCCGCGCTAACGGCAATTTCGGTGACGGTTCCATCTTTGAGCGCCACTATATCTGATTCCATCTTCATGGCTTCGAATACAATTAGCCTTTGTCCGTTGGCTACCTTTGCGCCTTTCTCCACCAGTACCTCTTTGACCAGTCCGTGCATGGCAGCCCGCACTTCGCCGGTGTTAATAGCTTGATACTCGCCGGTTCGACGCGGGTCCTGGCGTTTGGTTCGTTTCTCTTTTCTTGCTTTGTTCGCAGGTCCGCTGTGGGAAGAATCTTCCCCTTCTTTTATCAGCTCGGCCACCGAGACTTTGAAGACGCGTTGATCTACTTCCACCTCGAAAGAACGGAGGTTGGAGCGAGTAACGAGGGCGTTCTCAATCTTCTCTTCTAGCTCTTGGCTAGTGGTTGAGAATTTTTTTTTTCGTATCTAGGACCGAGCTCTTTCCAGTTCTTCATCATCTCTTTCTCCACGTAGTTCGTGGTCACTTCGCCGGAGAGGAAGTTGGGATCATCCAAGAGGGCAAGATGGAAAGGAATGGTGGTAGCCACCCCTTCGATGATGAAATCGGTGAGAGCCAGTCTCATTCTAGCTATCGCTTCTTCTCTGTCTTTGCCCCAGACCACCAGTTTGGCAAGCAGAGAGTCATAGAAAGGAAGGACGGTGTAGCCGGGATAGCAAGCACTATCGACGCGGCTCCAGGGATGCTGGGGCTCTACATAATTGTGGATGGTGCCGGGATTGGGCAGAAAGTTCTTATTAGGATCTTCGGCATTGATGCGGCATTCTATAGAATGACCGCGCTGGCTCGTCTCTTCCTGGGTGAAAGAGAGCTTCATTCCGGCTGCCACTCGAATCTGTTCTTTGACGATGTCGACGCCAGTCACCATCTCGGTTATAGGATGCTCGACCTGAACCCTCGTGTTCATTTCGAGGAAGTAGAAACGATCATCCTCGACCAGAAACTCGAGTGTGCCTGCAGAACTGTAGCCCAGCGCTTTGGTGCCTTTTACCGCTGAAGAGAGCAGCTCTGCTTTTACTTTTGCGTCCAATCTGGCGGCAGGAGATTCTTCCAGCAGTTTCTGGTGTCTTCTCTGGCTCGAGCAGTCTCGTTCGAAAAGATGCACCACATTACCGTGGTTGTCGCCAATCACTTGCACTTCGATGTGTCTTGGTCGATCCAGATATTTCTCGACATAGACTTCGCCGCTGCCAAAGTATGATGAGCCTTCTCTGACTGCTCCGGCCAGAGCGTTTTCCACTTCTTCTTCTTTGCGGACAACGCGCAGACCTCTGCCACCACCACCGGCGCTTGCCTTGATGGCCACAGGGTAACCATATTCAGTGGCTAACTTCTTCACTTCTTCCACTGTTGTGACCGGGTCGGTGGTGCCGGGGACGACAGGAACTCCTGCTTTGTCCATCACTCTTCTGGACTCCACTTTGGAGCCCATCATCTTGATGACGTCTGCACCGGGACCGATGAAAGTAATATCATTTTTGGCACAGAGGTCGGCAAAATCACCGTTCTCGGCCAGAAATCCGTAGCCCGGATGAATCGCCTCTGCCTTGCATTTCTTTGCAATATTTATGATTTGCTCTACATCGAGATATACCTGGTTCGGAGCCCCTTCCAGTTTCCATGTCTCGGCAGCCAACTTGACATGTTTTGAATCTTGATCGGGTTCTGAAAAAATTGCCACCGGCAGGATGTCAAGCTCGCGACAGGCTTGAATGATTCGAACTGCGATCTCGCCACGGTTGGCTATCAGAACTTTTTTGAACATGTCTACTTCTATCCTTGTCAGAGGCAGGGTAATACGCAGGTAAATTAGCTTTCACCGGGGGCATATGTCCCGATGACCTCTAAGCTATCAGCAAAGGAATAAAAAGGAATTAGAAAACAGGAAAATATCATTTTTCACCGGGGGATCCGCCGACCGATCCGCTTTCAAAACTGTTGACTTCTTAATATTCGCCCGGTGAATAATGATAGGATCTTCTAGTCAGGCAAAACACCCCAGGATGAAAGAAAGCATTTTTTCATGGCTAAGTCTTCGACATTTACCAGAGTATTCATGGCAGGCAGCGGATTCATGGGAAGGGCAATCGCCTTTCTTATCGTGAGTCGGACTAATGCTTCTGTCGAACTCTTCGACGTCTCGGAAGATTCACTCAAGCTGGCAGCGGCAGAGATAGAGAAGTACGGACTGAAGTCCGTCGAGAAAGGCATTCTCACAGATAAAGATTTCGCCGATGCCAAGGGGCGCATTCACTACAGCGGTGATCTTGAATCCGCCAAAGATTGCGATCTGGTCATAGAAGCAATTAGAGAAGATCTCGAAACCAAACGAGAGCTTTTCTCCAAACTGGATAAAATCTGTGGTGACACCACCGTTTTCGCCTCCAATACCTCCTCGCTTCCCATAACCAGTCTCGCTTCGGCTACCAGGCGTTCGGACCGTTTTATAGGGATGCACTTCTTCTCCCCGGCCCATGTGATGAAGCTGGTGGAGATTATTCCCGGTGTGGACACTTCCACTGAAACCATCGATCGTGTGCGCGAGTTCGGCGAAGAGATGGGCAAAACTATCATCAAGTCCCTTGACTTTCCCGGTTTCATCACCACTCGCCTGGGTATGGTTCTCATCAATGAAGCGGCTTTCGCTTTAATGGAAGGGCTCTCCACCGCGGAGGAGATCGATACCGGTATGACCCTGGGCTATAATCATCCCATGGGTCCCTTAACTCTGGCGGATTTCATCGGGCTGGACGTCGTACTTCATATTATGGAGACGATGCAATCCGGTTTCGGTGATACAAAATATCGTCCCTGCCCGGTTTTGAGACAACTCGTTTCTGCCGGTCACCTGGGACGCAAGACAGGCAAAGGATTCTATGATTATGGTGGCAAAGGGTGATATCTATTAGTATTTACATGGTGAGCACCCTCTTTATTCTCGGGTTGTTTCTGCTCACCTGCGCGTTTTACTATTGCTTGAAGACGGTGGACAAATCGACCATCGCCGATACCGACCTGCCCTTCATCTCGGTATTGATTCCGGCAAGGAATGAAGAAGGCAAGATAGAACGCTGCATCGAGTCTATTCTCAATCAGGATTATCCTAATTTCGAGTTGATCATCATCGACGATCGCTCTACAGATCGCACCGGCGAGATCATCGCCGGTTATGCCGAAAAAGACTCCAGAGTCAAATTCGTTCAAGGCAAAGACGCCCCGGATGGCTGGATAGGCAAATGCAACGCCCTGGCCCATTCGGTTCGCTACGCATCCGGCGATTGGTTCATCTTCACCGATGCCGATACCTATCATCACCCGAACTCTTTGAGAGATGCGGTAAGCTATGCCGTAGAGAGCAAGCTCGACCTTCTCTCTTTCGTACCGGTACAGGAGCTTGGCAGCTTCCCTGAGCGGCTGGTTATGCCGGTTCTGCTCAGCTCTTTCCTGCTTGGTGATCCTTTTAATACCGTCAATGATCAGGACGCCAAGCGCGCTTATGCCTACGGCCAGTTCGTCATGTGCCGCCGTGATCCTTACATCGCCACCGGCGGTCACCAGGCGGTGAGAGATGAGATTGTCGAAGATCACGCCATGGCAAGGGTCTTCAAAGAGAAGGGTTATAAAATTGGCGTAGCAGACGGCAAGTCTCTCTATTCTGTCCGCATGTACACCGACTGGGAGTCGATGTGGCAGGGCTGGACCAAGAACCTCTATTCTTTCATCGACAGCAAGGTGAGCAACCTTTTCATTATTCTCGTTTTGATGAATACGGTCTTGCTCCTGCCCTACTTCGAGCTGGCCTGGGTGATTGCCGAGTGGATCGAAGGGGATGTCACTGTCAATCTATACAGGTTGACCTTCTTTGTGCTCGCCCAATATGTAGTGCTATTCTCCTGGTTCAAGCGGGTTTCGGAGCATCATGCCGGAACCAACTGGATGCATTTTTTCCTGATTCCGTTTGGTGGCGTGGCTGTCTCCGGACTTTTCCTGCATGCCGCTTATTTAGTCCTCTTCGGTGAGCAGGTCAGTTGGAAAGGTCGCAAATATGTGGTCAGCACCCATAAGACCATCAAGTCTTCCCACGGCATCGAGAAAGCCAAACTGATGCCCGATGTATCTGATTAAGAGCCATGTCTATAAGCAGTCATGACGGGAAGCGACCCAGTGTGGCGGAGCTGCAGAGCTTTGTTCGGGGACGGGTCAAGCTGCAGTTCCATTCGGTAGATGGCACCTCTTTCGAGGGGGTTTTGAAGTGGTTTGATCAAGACGCCTTCTGTCTGATACGGGATGACGGCAGCACAATCACCTTGATCAAGCGCAATGTTCTGGGTTATGGAGCGGTTGCAGGCAAGAGTTGAGCGAGGCTGTTTTGTATCTGCTCAATAGCGAATCCGGTTAAATTTGTTATTTAACGGTAATAGTTTCTTGCGATCATTCTATATGCTTTTGTGTTGGTGGGCATTTGAAGCGGGTCATGCTAGACTTAGGCCTGGTAAAGAATATTTGGGGCTTTTGGAGTGATTAATCTAGTGGGCAGCTGGTTTAAAGGACTGCTGAGCAAGGGTGTCGGTGTCGACCTGGGAACCGCCAACACGCTCATTTACCTTGAAAGTCAAGGTATTGTGCTTAGAGAGCCTTCGGTTATTGCCATCGATACCAACACCAACTTGCCGCTTGCAGTCGGCGAAGAGGCAAGGGCGATGATCGGTCGTACTCCCCAGGGAGTAGCCGCGTCCAGACCTTTGCGCGATGGAGTAATCGCCGAGCTTGATCATGCCAAGCTCATGCTGAGCGAATTCATCAAGCGGGTCTCCCAGAATTCATCGGGAATTCGCAGATCGGATATAGTCATTGCAGTTCCATCCGGAATCACCAGTGTCGAGAAGATCGCCATTCACAACGTGGCTGAGTACGCCAGAGCCAATCGTGTTTTCCTTCCGGAAGAGACCATGGCTGCTGCAATCGGTGCCGATCTTCCTGTGACCGAACCTACCGGCTCTATGATCGTTGATATCGGGGGCGGTACCAGTGAAGTGGCAGTGCTCAGTCTCTCCGGTATCGTTGTGAACGAGTCCATTCGTATCGCCGGCGACGAGTTGAAC
>CAZCBH010000014.1:0-80474 GCA_964496875.1 uncultured Candidatus Obscuribacterales bacterium
CGCCTTGCATTAATACTGTTCTTTATTTTATCTGGCATTTGCTGTGGAGTTATTAACAGCAAACTCCAAGAGCAACGTGCAGCTCTCAAAAAAATTCCGCTTGATATAAAAGTACAGTATTCCAAAGATGGAACTCCTATATCGTCAGAATCGTGGTCGATTGACGGTACCTATCTTGGGAAAATGAAATTCAATCCAGAGCAGATCAAGTAGATCAGATCCTTGGATGTCGATAGATGATTGCAGAATCTCTGTGTTTTCTTCGATATTACTTTGATACTACTGCTGCGTGGGTGTCGACGGCTGCGACGGCGGCTTCTTATCCGTCTGCTTCTTCAGAGCAGGGTCGTCGAAATTGAGAATCAAAAACTTTTTGCCCCGGGGCTCTTTCTTGAATGAATCCAAACTAGCTTTCTTAAACGCGGCAATAAGTTTATTGTCCACAGCTACACTGCCGGTGGTGGTCAGCACCACCGCATCGCTCACCTTGCCGGCGCTATCCACGGTTACTCTTATGGAACCACGCACCAGATCCGTACCGGGTGAATCTACCTGTTTACAGGCGATGCCATAGAGCTTCTTCACATTCTTCTTGCCGTACTCGCTTGTATCGCCGACGTCTTTAGGCACTGGACAAATCATCCCACCCAGCCTAGGCGGAGTCTGTGCCTGCAATGGCAGCCAGGGGACAGAACAGAGAATACCTGCGATAAAAGCAGCCACCTTGCGATACCGATTGCGCAGCGCTTTCAAAGCCGCCGGACAATCATCGGTCATCACTTTGCCATCAGGACGCTGATAGAAATTGACACAGAGCCTGCCCACGCTGCTTTCAATCAATTCTTCGGCTTCGGTCGCCGACATACCAGAGAGATCATAGACATGCAGGCTGCACTGGCGACAAAATCTTTTGCGCTCCTCTTCGGTCGCTTCCATAGTGTCCCAGGGCACAGGACAGGGGGAGGCGATCTTGATATTATCGAGTATCGAATTGGACCCGTCTTTGTTTAATTCGACCATAGCTAAACACTCCCGAATGTGAGAAGCTTAAAAGAACTGCTAAACGAACTATACATCGATTTCAAGAATGAACGCAAACAGAAAACTACTTTCGCCCCTATCAATTCTGTATTTAGTACCGTTTCTGGTGCTGCCTGTCGTGGCCTCCGGGATCATGGCAAAATCCTGCGCGGCCGCAGAGACCGCGACCAATTCGAAAAATCCAAAGGACAAAAGTATGAACAGCGCTCTCAAAGAGCTTTCGAAAGTAAAATGTCTCTGCACCGCGACAATCGGCGAAGGGCGCGAGATGCCCCGGGAGTACCAGCTTTATTTGAAGGTAGCCGCTCTGGGACCAGAGGCTAAGCCGGATCTACTTAAAATAGCAAAAACAGGCAGCCCGGCAGGGCGCATCTATGCGGCAGTGTTACTTTATGCAATCGATGCAAAGCTTGGATTGAAAACATTGAAAGCTATGGAGAATTGCAAGGATACTATGGACTTTCGCAGCGGCTGCAAAGGTACCACGGTCACCCTGGGAGAGGCCGCAAGCAAACTGCACGAAAGCGGAAACTTCCTGGGTTTTACCCTTGGTGCAAAATAGAGCTAGCTCTTAGATTCGAGCCCCTGATTCAAGATTAACTCGACAGGGCAGAACTTACCAGAGGAAACACTGGAATAATTCTATCTGGACAGGAGCGATTTAATGCATTCAGAAAAAGGGCTTGTTGTCGAAATACACCCAGATTTCGAATGTGCTTCGAAAGATAGCGGCCTACAAAAGGAGACAATGTCAGCGCCACAGTAGAGGCAAGAGAGGCTCTACGCCTGAAAGCATCCAAAGACGCCCGGGAAAAGGTAGCTGAATACGAGAAGAAAGCGCCGGGGTTGCCGGACTGATAGATTAACTACAATGGGATTAACCTATTGTCTTCTCCAATCTGCTACCCTTCTTAAATCCTTGCAGACAGGTGGTATTCGATGGATAGAAGAAACTTTCTCCGAGGCGCGTTCGCCCTGGCAGCCCTTGGTAGCAACCCGATTTTTTCTCTTTCTAAGGCGCTTGCCGCCACAGCCAATACGGCACCTTTTCTAGATCCCTGGATAGGTGCACACAATGGCTTCCCGCGCTTCGATCTGGTCAAGGTCGCAGATCTGAAGAGCGCACTTCTCAAGGGTATGGATTTGAAGAAGGGCGAGATAGAAAAAATCGCCGGTCAAAAAGATGATCCAGATTTCGAGAATACCATCTGTGCCCTGGAAGATTCGGGACGCTCTCTAGATCGCTGCACCCGCTTTTTCGACATCTACACGTCAACAATGAACGACAAAAATATGCAGGCTCTGGAGAGCGAGATCACTCCGGTGCTGCAAAAGTTCCACGACGAGATTATCCAGAATGAACCGCTCTTTGCAAGAATCAAAACCGTATACGAAGCCAGAGACAAAGCCGATCTCAAGCTGAACCCGGAACAAAAACGGCTTGTGGAAGTGGTCTATAAAAGTTTTGCTCGAAGAGGCGCCGGTTTAGATAAGAAGAAAAAAGCGAGACTAAAAGAGATCAACGGCAAACTCGCCACTCTTTATACAGATTTTCGCCACAACCTGCTGGCTGACGAAGAGAGCCTATGCCTGGTGCTGGATAAAGAGACGGATCTAGATGGACTCTCACCGGATCTAAAAGCAGCAGCCGCCGCCCAGGCCAAAAGCCGAGGCAAAGAGGGCAAATGGGTCATCGCCAACACCCGGTCTTCTATGGAGCCTTTCCTGACATTTTCCACAAAACGCGACCTGCGCGAAAAAGGCTGGAGAATCTGGACTAGACGAGGCGACAACGGGGACTCTCACGACAACAAGAAAATCATCACCCAAATTTTGAAATTGCGGGCAGAAAGGGCGAAGTTGCTCGGTTTCCCCACCCATGCCCACTGGGTGCTGGACAACAACATGGCACGCACTCCTGATGCTGCCATGAACTTGATGCTCAAAGTATGGAAGGCATCCACCGCCAGAGTCGCCGAAGAGGTGGCGGATATGCAGGCCATTGCCGACAAAGAGGGTAATGGTGTCAAGATAGAACCGTGGGATTATCGCTACTATGCCGAGAAAGTCAGACAGGACAAGTACGATCTTGACCAAAACCAGGTCAAAGAATATCTGCAACTGGACAAGATTCTAGAGGGCATGTTCTGGGCCGCAGGACAGGTCTTTGGCCTAGAGATGAAAAAAATATCGGGACTACCGACGGTGCACCCCGATGTCACCGTATATGAGGTGCACAAAGACGGCAAACAGATTGGTCTCTGGTATTTCGACCCCTACGCCAGAGACGGCAAGCAGTCCGGCGCCTGGATGAACGAATACCGGACTCAAGAAAGATTTAGAGAACCGGTGACACCGATTGTCTCTAACAACTCCAACTTCGTCAAAGGAGAAAAAGGCGAGCCGGTGCTTATCTCCTGGGACGATGCCACCACCATGTTCCATGAGTTCGGTCATGCTATTCATGGACTGCTTTCCAATGTCGTATATCCGACCCTGGCAGGCACCAATGTCAAAAGAGACTTTGTCGAATTTCCCAGCCAGGTAAACGAAAGATGGTTGATAACCGATGAAGTGCTGAGCAAATATGCCCTCCATTATAAAACGCAAAAACCGCTGCCTAAAGAGTTGGTCGAAAAGATAAGAAAGGCCAAGACTTTCAACCAGGGCTTCATCACCACAGAGTATCTGGCGTCCGCTCTGTATGACATGAAGATCCACCTTGCCGCCACCGAAGCCGGTGATATCAGTCCGGATCAATTCGAAAAGGCGGCGATGGCAGAGATAGGCTGTCCCAAAGAGATAGTGATGCGCCACCGTCCGACTCAATTTGGACATATATTCGCCGACGACGGTTATTCGGCCGGCTACTATGTCTATATCTGGGCCGATACCATGTCGGCGGACGCGTCAGAAGCCTTTAAAGAAGCCGGTGGCTTCTACGATAGAAAAACCTGCGACCGTTTCTCCGAAACCATATTCAGTGTGGGCAATTCGGTGGCACCGGATGTGGCATTCAAGAATTTCCGGGGCAGGGCCGTTGACACTAACGCCCTCATGCGTGACCGCGGTTTTCCGGTCGGGTAAGATGCGGCTCAGTAGACAGGTTTCTCCGCCGGGACTTCTTTGAGCTCGGCGGCTCGCTCTCGGTCTTTTGCAGCCAGCTCCGGTTTGCCTGCCGCCTCATAGGCTTTGCTGCGCGCTTCGTAGGTCATACGAGCATAGTGCGGCGCCACCTCGATAGACCGGGTCAGGTCGGCAATCGCTTTATCGTATTGTTTAAGCGCCATATACTGCTCTCCGCGTAATCGCAACAGTTCATCGTCGTTGTTCTGTTCCAAAAGAGCCTTGTTCAGGACCTCCAGCGCTTCTTGATGCCTGTCCAGTTTACTTAATAACGCGGCTCTCAATTTTTTTGCCACGGATTTGGTGTCGGCCTTGGTCTCTTCATGTTCGAATTTGGAGACGTTCTCATAGTCTTGCAAAGCCTCTTCATAACGACCGAGACTCTCATAGAGCTGCGCTCGCATGATATAGCCCCGGGTAAAGGAGGGCGTCATCTCGAGCGCCTTGTTATAGTCGGATAGAGCCTTCTCTTTATCGCCCCGGCCCAGATAGACCGTGGCCCTGGCTCGATACAATTTTTTGGTGTCGCCACATACGCTGATGCCCATGGTAAGTACTTCTATGGCTTTATCAGGCTGTTTGCGAGAATCATAGATTCCGGCAAGGCTCTCGTAGACACCGGGGTCTTTGGTACCCATCTCTATCGCCTTCTCGAAATCTTCAATCGCTCCGTCGGTCTTTTGAGTAAACGAACTATTCCTGGCTTTGCCACGATAGAAATAAAACTCGACCACGTTCGGATTGAGATCAATCGCTCTGGTCATAAGGGTTTCGCAAGACTCGTAATCATCTCGATTCATGGCGGCTTCTGCCGCCTTTCGGTACTCTTTCCAGTCCTGGCTCGGCTTAGAGAAGCGCATGTATTTCTTCTCTGCCTCTTGAAGGCTCAATACGGGAATATCGGTGAGAATCGAATCAGGGATGCGCTCTAAGTCCGGGGTATTCTTTACATCCTTTTTGCTCTCAGCCGACTTACTAGACTTTCCGGATCCGATAGCGCGCTCGCTGGTTTCTTCTCCACCATTGCAGGAAGCAAGAAAGACCGCAGAGATGATGACGCATAGCTTGTAGAGCTTCAAGCTCTCTTTCATGAAAGATACTCACCGGAATAACGAACTCCTCAATATCTTAATACAGATAATGTTCTCTTTGCATGCTAAGATCTCTAATCCGATACAGCGGTCCGAATCCCCGAAAACAATGAGGTCCTGATGCTTGCAAGAACCAGTGAGCTCTCGAAAAAATTCGTGGACTTAGAAAGGGATTTCATTCGCGAAAAGCTTTGGCCCGCTTTCGAATATACCGGCTTCAAAACAGCGACCGCTCTTAAGAATCCCCATTTTAGAAAGATACAGTTGCAGAAGCTGCGTAAATAAGAGGTAATGAGATGAACCGCCAGTATGACCAGGAGTGGAACGCCGGAGAGATGGGCTGCGGCGAGCTGGTGATGAAATTGAAGATCAAGCTCTCTCAGATGAAAGGCGGCGAATGCCTGAAAGTCACGGCACTTGACGAGGGGGCTCCCGAAGATATGCCGGCCTGGTGTAAACTAACCGGTCATACTCTGGTATCTGCCCAGCATCCGCACTATTTGATTCGCAAAAAGGAGACCTTCGATGTCGAATAAATTCTGTGTCAGCCTCACCTCAGCCAAGAATGATACGGACAAAGCCACGGTCGCCTTTGTGGTCGCCAATGCTGCCGTCGCATCGGAAAAAGACACCCTGGTCTTTCTCTCAACAGAAGGGGTGAGGCTGGTGGAAAAAGGCTATGCCGACGACATCCACGAAGAAGGATTCTCCCCCTTAAAAGAGTTGATGGACAATTTCATCGCCGCCGGTGGCAAGCTCTACGCCTGCTCTCCCTGCCTTAAAAAGCGCAACCTCGGTGAGGATAAACTGATCGAGGACGTAACGATAGTAGGGGGAGCGAAACTGGTAGAGTTTCTCACCACCGATGGTGGCTCATCCTGCGTGACCTATTGATATGACTGAAAGCAGTGCACATCCGATAGATCCCGACACCAGTTTTGACGGAGGCGATCTACACTGCGGCAATGGACTGCTGCTTCTAATCAGAAGACATATAGATCCGCTAAGTAAAGGACAGTGCCTCGAGATAATCGCAAGCGACCCTAGCGTCGACGAAGAGCTGCGCTCTTGGTGTAGGCTCACAAAAAACGAGCTGATTTCGGTTCTGGAGCTTGATAACAAAAGGAAGAGCTTTCTAGTATCGAAAGGCGCCTATGTCCCCTCGACAAGCAAAACAGCGCCTGAGCGCAATCTCGAAGTAACCCTGCCAGCCGTCAAGGCTATTAACATACCGGAGAAGCTTCCACAACCGGGTCCGGCACCAGAGCTGGGACTGCTCCCTGTAATGGGCATCGGTAGCTGGCCAAGACCGCCATGGATGATGCGGACCTTATCAGATTATCTTTCCGGCAGACTATCCCGAGAAGATTTTGATAATACCGCCGACGATGCGGTACGCCTTTGTGTAGACGCTCAGCTAGCCAGTGGAGTAGACGTTGTCTCTGACGGAGAACAGCGTCGGGACAATTATGCAAGCTTCGTCGGCAATATCCTGGATAACTGTTTACTTGTTCCTTTGACGGATCTTCTGCCGATGGTGGAACACCCGGAAGAATTCGAAAAGGAGCTGGACTCCCTCGATGTGCCCGCCGATAAAGTGCGCCATCCGGTGGTCTTCGGTCCGCTCGGACGCAGCACCGCCCTCTTGAAACGAGATCTCGATCTGGTCAAGTCTATTGTCAGCGACAAACCGATCAAGCTGGCTCTACCAGGTCCGTATCTATTGACCCGCATGACGTGGATGGACTGTATAGTAAACAAAGTCTATGCATCAAGAGAAGAGCTGGCGAAAGACATCGTCCGGGTGTTGAGAGAAGAGATTCATTATCTGCTCGCCGGCGGCGCCTCGATAATCCAGCTGGACGAGCCTGTGTTATCAGAGGTGGTTTATAGCAACAATAGTGGTCAAAAGAACAAACGCAGCTTCATGTGCGGTGCCCTGAGCGAAAGAAAAGGCAGTGAGCAAGAGCTTGCCTTTGCCGCCAACTTAATCAATGACACCGTCGCCGGTATACCAGCCGAGAGAACCGGATTGCACATCTGCCGCGGCAACTGGACCACCGACGAATCAGTAGCCCTTACCGGCAGCTATGAGCCCTTGCTTCCGGTGCTCCAATCTGTAGAAGTCGGTCATCTGTTTTTAGAATTCTGCACCGAAAGAGCCGGTTCTCTTAGCTGGCTTTCAAAAATCCCAGCCAATATCAAAGTCGGAGTCGGGGTGGTCAATCCAAAAGCACCGCGGGTAGAATCGGTAGAAGAAATTCTAACCAGGGCGAAAGAAGCGCTCAATTATCTGGCCAAAGACAAATTGATGCTGGTTCCGGATTGCGGCTTCGCCACTTTCGCCGACAGTCCGGTAAGTAGCGCGGACAATGCCCGGATGAAACTGAAGAACATGGTCGAAGCGGCAGAGATATTGCGCAATGACTGAAGAGGAGCGCTCTGACGATTTGTGCAGGTTTTGCGGTCTGACGAAAGACTCCGGCACATCAGGCAATATCACCCAGTACATTAGAACCTGTGTTTGCTCTCTGGGTAAAGAGGGGGGGCTCCCTGGAATAGAATTCTACTAACTAATGCCAAAATGGGAGACAGCACCAATGATTTGGCATTTTCATGGATGTCCCCGAAGACCTGCGGCATTAGCGATTATAAAACTCGGATTAACGCTTGACATCAGCCGTTATTTACCATGGCATAATAGTCTGAGCTTTTCAATCAGACTCAGCACTTACTACTAACATGCCCGACTTTCAAGAAAAAGAAAAAGAGAAAGAAAACGAGAGCACCAGATTTAAGGTCACCGGAGAATCGAAGAGTGACCTTGCTCCTATAGACACCGGAGACAGTGCGGTCACGCCGGTGAAAGATGAAGAACACAATCAAAATGTCGTGCTCTATGCAGGTTTCTGGCGGCGACTCTGGGCAGCCATTGCCGACGGATATTTACTCAACTTGACACACCAGCTTATTGGATTCGCATTTATACTCTTCTCCTTTCATATGGTGCAAGAGCTGAATATTTCAATCACCACCTATGCCATATTCATCTTTGTTCTCATCGCACCGGTTGCCATTGTCATAGGCACCGCCTTCCTTGCCTTCTTCGAATGCTCCGCCCTGCGCGCTACGCCAGGCAAGCTTATGTTCAACATGCAGGTGATGAACAGCAATCTCAAACCACTCTCTTTCTGGCAAGCACTAAAGAAACAGATGGTTTATGGTGCTTTCTATTTTTTGACGGTTCTGTTTTATTTGTTCGCCTCATTTCTGCTGGCAGGATGCGACCTCGCCAAATTCATAGAAGCCGGTTGGACCAATACGCCTGCGGCCGTCCTCACCCTGGTCTTTTATCTGGCCGGATTGATAGCACCGTTCATAGGAAAGAAAAAGCAGACCCTGGTCGATCTGATCTCGGGTCGCGTGGTATTTCTTGCACGCTATCGTGAAGACAGCCTCTTCAAAAGCAAAGACCCTCCGCCGATTCTCAATTTCAAGGTAGCAGGCGCCAGCCTGATTTTTACCGCTATAGCATTAGCGTCCATAGCTTTTACTGTGACGGATGTCTCGTCTAAAGTGGTGGCGATTATGAGCGCCAACCCGGATTTCCATCACACTCATCCAATAATGAATTTCGAGAAGCCGGAATATACCTACATAAAACAGGATGGGTCTTTGCTTACCGAAAGCCGCTTCGAAGACGCGGACGATTTTTGCCAGGGTCTAGCCCGGGTTAAAAAAGACGGCTATATGGGATTTATCGACAAAACCGGAAAGCAGGCAGTGCCTTTGCAATTCGAGACGGTCGAGAACTTCTCGGAAGGTCTTGCGGCGGCCAGAGTGCAATTCGGCGCTCCCTGGGGCTATATAGACCGAAGCGGCAATTTCGCAATACCTAAGAAATTTACCAGAGCATTTTCATTTAACGATGGTCTGGCCAGAGTCGTTCACAACAGCAGAACCGGATACATCGACAAAAAAGGGAATTATGTGATCGAACCGATTTACATGAACGGTGGCGACTTCGAAAACGGAAAAGCTCTGGTGCGCACCGAAGGGAAAGGCAAAACCTCGCAGACCTTCATAGACAAGCAGGGTCGAGAACTATTTGGCAAAAGCTTCAAAGAAGCGCTGCCTTTTTCAGAAGGACTTGCGGCGGTCAAACCAGAAGACAGTGATCTATGGGGCTTCATCGACGAAGATGGAAAGATGGTTATCGCGCCACGTTTTTGGTTTGCCGAATCATTTTCCGGGGGAGTGAGCGCTTGTGCCCTCGGCGAAAAATGGGGAATCATAGACAGACAAGGCAAGTTCGTGATCAAAGCAAAGAATGAAAGTGCCGTAGCCCTGACCTCACCGACCGAGATATCCTTTCCCTATCCGGCAGGTGAAAGTATTCTCGGAGAGGACAAAGTGCTCACCTTAAAATATGGCTATATATCCGAAGATGGCAGCTACGCGATAGAACCGACCTTCGATGATGCCGAGCCGTTTATCGAAGGCATAGCCAGGGTCGGAATCAGGAAGCCCCAAAAACCCGCGGAACACTGATAATACAGAAGAGATTAGATTGACAGCGATCCCAAAAAACTTACAATTTTAATTGAAAAGAATTCTGTCTGGGTACATATTAATCAGACGTTGGGGAGCCCGCTTACTATGTCAAAGAATCGCAAAATCACTGCTCTTGCCCTTATCTTCACCCTGATCGCCTCCACATTCATTGCCGCCCCGCTAGAAGTGGACGCTCGCGGGGCTCGCAAGGCTACAAGCAAGAAGCACCGCCTTCATAAGAAAAAAAGTCGGAAGGGCGCGAGCAAGAGTAAAAGCAGACGAAAGAAAGCACAGCGTATCAGGGCGCCGCACCAGCTCGGCATTCTCATTCAATCGCAAGACGGCACCGTTATCCAGGACAAACTATCCGACAAATGTTTCAATCCCGCCTCGGCGATAAAACTGCTCACCGCTTATGGTGCGCTCAAAACCTTCGGACCGACTCATCATTTTGCCACGGACCTTTACATGGACGGCGATTTGGATACGGCGAACGGCGTGCTGCAGGGCAATGTCTATATCCAGGGCAACGATCCCGAATTCGGCAAAGCCGACAGTGTAGACCTTTTGAAAGCGCTCAGCGATAACGGTGTCAAAAAAATAGAAGGCAAGCTCATAGTATCCGATTCTTTCTCTCTCTATTGCAGTAACAGCGCGCTCTACTCGGGCAAAGGTCTCAGCAAGATTTTCCGCTACGGCGGTGGACCGGAGCAGAGCGTCATCATAGAAGGACCGGTAGAAGTAGGCACCGCACCCCAATCGGCTCAACTGGTGACCACGCACCAATCGGAAGAACTTCGCTCTACACTGAAGCACATGCTGAGCCGCTCTTTAAACAATGCCGCCGAAAGAATAGGCAGTGTCATCGGCGGTGTGCCGAAGCTAAGAAAAATAGCCGTCGACGATATCGGCATTCCGCAAGACAGCATCACTATCACCAGCGCCAGTGGTCTCGGTCAAAATAGAATCTCGCCCAAACACATGATGCAGGTGCTCAAAGCACTCGAAACCGAACTGGATAAATATCATATGGATTTCCAGAACATCATGCCGGTGGCCGGTATCGACAATGGCACCCTCGAGAAGCGCTTCACCGGAGAATCAGAAAAGGGCAGCGTCGTGGCCAAGACAGGCACTCTGACCACCACTGACGGTGGTGTCAGCGCTTTAGTAGGCGTGATGCGTTCCCAGAAAGAGGACCTCTATTTCGTCATATTCGGCTGGCATGGTGGCGTGCAGAGCATGCGCAAGAATCAGGATGTATTGATCAGGCAACTCCAGGAAGCAAGGGGTGGTCCCAGAGCCTTCGAATATAGCAGCTAAGACAGATACTGGCGCTCCCAGGCGGTCAGATTGGTAAGGATCTCCCGGGCAAAGCCTTTTTCGTCATTTCGCAAGCGGGCGAAAATCGGTCTCATCACATCGGTAACCTCAGGCAGATGCTGCTCTCCCCAGACAAGCATCTCTTTTAGTACAGGCAGCAAAGCTTTGCCCCTGGACGTTAGATAATACAACTTCCGCGAGCGATTCTGTGGATGCCGAATCTCGGCTATCACTCCGGCGGAGAGCAATCGCTTGAGCCGATCAGACAAAATATTGGTGGCGATTCCCTCGGGGCTTTCGAGAAACTCTTTATACTCATGCTTGCCGTAAAAGATAAGGTCCCTGACAACCAGGAGGGTCCATTTATCCCCGAAGATATCCAGCATATTGCTTATGGCACAAGGAGAGCGACTGCCTCCGCCGGGCGGACAGACCGCTTCATTTTCGCTCTCGAACTTTGATTTCTTGGTCATGCCTACATTTTAGAGCACTTGCAATTTGCAAGCAACCCATGCTATCATCGAAATCACAGCCACTTGCATTTTGCAAGTACTTTTACAAGGAGCGGTCTATAAAATGGCGGAGACTTTAGAAAAAGAGCCTACCGTAGGCAAACCAGGAGCCGGATTACCATTTTTCGAATGGTTCCTGGCGAAATATATTCTTCTGCCGGGGGCCTATCGCAAAACCGGCAATGAAGAAGCGCGCCGATTCTTCCAGGCAGAGACAGATAAGATCCTGGCACTGGTAAATGGCATAGACGCAGAAAAATTGACGACCCGCGCCCTTATCCCCAGGCTCCGCGGTCTTGAGGATAATTCACGCTACTGGTCGGTGGCCATGGTGCTGGAGCATCTGGCCATAGTAGGCGGCGGCATTAAAGAAGCAGTAATGGATCTCACCAGGGGCGGTACCGACAAAAAGCCGGTGACCATAAAGGATGTCAAACCGGATTCAAAAACACCGCCAGAGCAATGCATCCAATCTTTCAAAGCGATGTCCGAATCATTTCTTCTGCAAATAGATCCGGGCTCTCTCGATAATCACCCCGAAGCCACCTATCCCCATCCCTGGTTCGGGCCCATGAATGCACGACAATGGTATATTCTCGCCGGGAGACACCAGGCTATTCACCGCCATCAAATTGAACAGATATTGAACAGACTATAGCGCTTATTTCCATTCGAAGCCTATCTCTTGCCAGTGGCTGGAATTAATAGCCACCACAGAACAAGATGAGCTATCCATCACTTCTCGGGTGACCGAGCCCACCGGCGAATCCTCACTGAGGGTGACACCATGGGCTCCCATCACTATCAAGTCCGCCCCCCAGCTTTCGGCATTATCAATTATTGTTTTTGCCGGCAATCCCTTCATCACCCTGGTATCGATTATCTCGGACTTCACTCTCGAGGCGAGATAGTCGGAATGCTGGCGCAGTCGTCTTAGAAGCTCTTCCGGGCTGGGAAGAGAGGCGTGTTCAGCATGGGTGCCCAGGCTCAGTTTCAAATCGATTATGCCTTTGCCCAGGGGAGGATCGACCACGATCATGGCAATCTTTGTTTCGGCGGGGCATCCTAATTTAGCGAGCCATTTCAATGCGCTCAAAGAATTTTCGGAAAAATCCAGCGCTAGAAGAATGCGATGGGGAGTGAAGTCCAGATCTTCTACCATCTCTCTTCTAAAACTCTCATCCTTCATCAAGCGATGCAATTCCGGCGGGCGCACTATCTCTACCGAGCAAGAGACCCTTTCGGTCACTCCTGAAGCAACCGAACCGAGCCAGGCTCTCTCCGCCCCGGAGCGGTCGTGAGAGCCAATAACGATATAGTCGATGGCATAATCATTGGCCAGGTCGGAGATGCTTTTTACGATATCACCACTTAATATGGCGGTATCTATTTTGCATCCATCGATATCGAGGGTGTCGGCAAGCTCGGTCAACCAGCGTTCGGTCTTCTCTCGATGGTAGTCCATATCCGAATCAGAATAGTCCTCCACCACCCTGCAAAGAGTAATGGCGGTTTCTTCAGGCCACTTCCTTCTGCTTACGGAACAAAGAGACGCAAGGGTATAAGGCATGTCGTCCACCGGTATCAAAACTTTCATTTCCGTTACCTTCTATAATGAATTGTCGATATGGCCAGTACGACAGTAACACAACCCAATTGAATTTGAACCTTCCCATTATATCGGAGCTTGACAAGCAGGTAGTAGTCCTCGCCGCCGGCCGGCTGGCATCGGCTATCGGCACCGGATTGACGATATTCTATGCTCCTATCTTCTTTGTAAACGTGGCAGGCATATCCGCCACCAGTGTCGGTCTCGGCATCGGATGCGGTGGCTTCTTCGGAATCCTGGGAAGATTTCTCGGGGGCAGTCTGGCGGACTCGCCCAGGACAGGAAGACGAGGTACTCTGCTTCTCGCATCCCTGCTGCTTGCCGCAGGGGCGGCCTGCTTTGCCGCCACCGAAACCTTCCTCCTCTTTCTAATCGGCAACATTCTCACCGGATTGGGCATCGGTCTATACTGGCCGGCAGCCGAATCTTTCATCTCGGACATTACCGAAGCAAAAAATCTGAACGAGGCATTTGCTCTAACCCGCCTGGCAGACTATACCGGACTCGGTCTGGGGGTAATTGCAGGCGGTCTGGTGCTGGGTTTTCACCATGCCTATCGACTGCTATTCGTGATAGATTCACTCTCTTATTTAATTCTATTTGCCTTCATTTTGCGCGGTCTGGAAGAGACCATTCATAAGGCGGGCAACCGACCCAAGAGTATCCTATCTAACTGGCTTTCGGCGTGCAAAGACAGGGTGCTGCTTCTCTATGCTTTTCTCAATCTCTTATTCACCAACAATATTCTGCAAATGAGCTCCACCCTGCCGCTTTATTTCTCCACCTTCGTCTTTCCACAGAAAGCAGGCGGGTCGAAGGTCTCGCTCATATTCTCCATCTACATTATTCTTCTCTCGCTTCTGGTCATGCCCCTGGCCAGACTCTGTTCTCAAAAGAGTAAAGTGAAAGTATTGATGGTGGCATGTCTTTTCTGGATCTGTGCGCAGCTCATGGTGGCACAACTGGGAGCGGGAGCGGGCCCGGTCTATCCCCTTGCCCTTGCCATTATCAGCATAGCATCATTTGCGGTGGCAAACGCCCTCTATGGTCCCTCGGCCTCGTCCCTGGTGGTGGAAATCTCTCCTCGAGAGGCAAGAGCAACTTATCTAGCCATCAATTCTCTATGCTGGGGTATTTCAGGCTCTCTGGGACCGGCTCTGGGTCTTGCCGCCATGGATCATGGCAGCGACCTTGCCGTCAAATACTGGGCCATTCTCTCGTCTATAAATGTCTTTTCCTTTCTCGGGCTTTTACTGCTCAATAGAATCTCGAAGAGACAAGAGATTTGAGAAGATTGACTAAAGTATCGCCTTCTTCTATCATGCCTCAATCAATGAAAAGGTGCCGGATCATAGATAGATTTATCCCCCTCCTGTCAGCTTCTTTAATCGCAGGGCTGCTCTCAGTTTCGACTAACGCAGTCAAAGTAGAGGCGGCGGAGCAGAAGAGCAAGGGCAGTCCCGAGTTACAAAAACTTTTCGAGACCATGGCGCTCGATGAGAGCATAGACTCATCCTGGATGAATCTTGTCACTGTGGTAACAAGAAACTCTTACCAACTCTCTTTTCGCCAGCTAGTCAAAGAGAACAAGGCTTCAGATCAGCCAGCTATAGAAAGCGCCCGACAGAAAGCCCAGGACAAAGCTAAAAAAGCCGGTGAATACTTCGCTTTTAAGCTGGAGAAAAAATACAAAGAAGAACTCCGCGCTATTTACACCCAGGTCTACTCCAAATACTACAGTGCTTCCGACATGAAAGCCCTGGCGGCGTTCTACGGCTCCGAAGCAGGGAAAAAAGCGATGGCGGAGAATCCTGAAATCATTCGTCGCAGCATGATCAAACTGGTCAGGAAAGTAAAACCCCGGGCAGAGAAACTGCTGGCCAAAAGATTGAAAGCGATGATGGAAACAGAGGGAGGCTCGTCGGGTATAGCCGACGAGATCTTAGAATGATCCGTTATGCCATGTTTTTGATCGCGGTACTGTCCATGGTGCTATGTCTTCCCTGCCTGGCAGGCACTGCGGCGAAGAAGAACACCGCCCCAAAAGGAAAAACCCGCCTCGAACTCGCCAATGAAGTGTTTAAACTGACCGGCACCGAAGCAGAGCTCAAGAAAACCGCCGGCGAGCTTATTCAAATCCAGGTGAAGTCCTCTAAAGTAGCCGAGTTGGCTAGATTCTTGAAAAAGGATAAATACTCCACCGACAATTTCACCAGGGCTATGACCCAGGTGCTGGAAAAGGATCTTGATCTGGTGGGAGAGCTGCATGCCACCTTTGCGGCGGAGTACGCAAAATCCTTCAACGAAAAAGAACTCAAGACCATGATCGATTACTACAAGAGTCCGGCCGGTAAAAAAGGAATGAAAGTCGGTCCCCAGTTCGAAAAGGACATAGCGACCCTGAAAAGGTCGAGGCTGGAGCCGATGATAGATAAGACCTACAAAGAGGCTCTTAGCAAAGCAGGCATAACAGGCACAAAAATTACCGGCAAATCGAAGTAAGCAGACAGGAAACCAAGAGGCGCTTTTAAGGATAGGTCCGCCTGTCAGCCGGGTATATAGAAACTCTGCAGCGGCAGAAGCATGACGCAGGAGTTTCAGCATGGCAAATAAAGCAGACGCAGGCGACTTGAAGTTCGACAGTCCGGACGGAGGAGAGAAAACCGCTCCCCAGGTCTTTACCCTGGCCGACGCCCGGGTCGACGATTTGCCTAAGACCACCGATGACAGTGCCGATGTTCGGACCGTGGCAGGCAAACTAGAGATAGCCGACCGTGGCGACTATCCTGCCACCAGACAGGAACAGTTGCAAGAGTTTGTGGACGGCTTCGGCAAGGTAGGCAAACTCTATGATGACGCCGTCAAAGATCCGGCCCGTTTTGCCAAGTTTCAAGAGCGTATGGGTGCGGTCTATCAAGATGACCACGAGACCTTCATGGATCTGGCAGACGTGGGCAAAGAGATGACGGAAAAGCCTCCTTCCAGCCCGGAAAAAGTCGGTCAGGACCTGGCTCTTACCCTGGCCAATGCCATCGACCGCAAGCTCCGGACCGGCAATGTCGAGCCCGGCAGCGAAGACATGCGCAATCTGCAAGGAGCCGTCGCCGGCATGATGCTGGCGGCAAGATCCAACTTCGACCCGGGCACCATGGCCGAACAAACAAGAGCCATGGTCGACTCCTTCGATACGGCCCTGCAAACAAGAATACCGGTTATCCGCGGTATCATCTGGGGTGACAACGGCGAACCAGGAATAGCGGTGGTGCCTCCCGGAACAGCCATAGACCGACATAAATATCTGCCTTAGCGGCGTTTTGAAGGGGCTCCGGCACGCTTGGCGTTATAACCAAGCTCCGCCAGTACCGCAAGTACGCGATCACAGTTATCGCCCTGGATTTCTATCCGACCTTCTTTCACCGTGCCGCCGGTTCCACAGGACTGCTTGAGGCGGCTGGCTAGATTATCCAGTTCCGCAAGTGAAAGCGACAGACCCGATATACATGTAACCTGTTTACCACGTCTCCCCTTAGATTCGAGCATAACCCGCACTCTGTCCTTGCCTTTGTCAGACGAGGGAGAGGCGGTGCCACCACTTGCAGGAGCAAGCGGCTTTCGTCTGCCGCCTTGCATAATCAGACGAATCATCATAGAGGCGATGTTGCTGTCTATCTGTGCAAGAGCCGTTTCACCATAAAGTCCGCTCAGGTCCCAGCTATCCACAGGACAGGAGAATGAAACAGAATCAGAATCCGAGACTTCTGCATCGAGAAGGCGGATTACAAGATCCGGCGCCCTCTCGTCACCATCCTCGAGCGCGATCCAGTTGACCTCGGCCTTATCGGCAGCGGCATTGAAGCGCTCCCGGGCCGAAGCAGCCAGAGGGCTGTCATTCGACCCGGAGACGAATCGGATTATTTTGGGTTCGTCAGCCACGAGATATTCGCTCTATCCTCGTTTGCCTAACGCATGAAGCTTAGAGTGAGCAGCTCACGCTTCAGTACCATCTCCCGGGGCAGTCTTTTCTTTAGCTCTTCAAAGAGCTCTTCATGGGTTTCCAGTTCGTGCTTCCAGATTTCAGCATCGATTTCCATAAGCTCGTTGAACTGTTTTTCAGAGAAGCCGTCGAGTCCTGTCCAGTCGATGTCTTCATAGTTGGGCATCCAGCCGAGATTAGTCTGCTTGGCGGTGGCTCGGCCATGCACCCGGTCGAAGATCCACTTCAGAACCCGCATGTTCTCGCTGAAACCGGGCCAGATGAACTTGCCGTCTTTATCGGTTCTGAACCAGTTGACACAGAAAATCTGGGGAGCGTTCTCGACGATGTGTCCCATCTGCAGCCAGTGATTGAAATAATCACCCATGTGATAGCCGCAGAAAGGCTTCATCGCCATCGGGTCTCTGCGCACATCGCCGACATCGCCGGCGGCTGCAGCAGTGGTCTCCGAGCCCATGGTGGCAGCCATATAGACTCCGAAATTCCAGTTGAAAGACTCGAACACCAGAGGAATGGCGGAGGCTCTTCTGCCACCGAATATGAAGGCACTGATAGGCACCCCTTCCGGATCATCCCAGGCCGGATCCAGAGACGGGCACTGGCTTGCCGATACGGTAAATCGGGCATTGGCATGGGAGGCCCTTCGGTCTGCGTCCGGGGTCCATTTACGACCGCGCCAGTCGGTGAGCTCCGCCGGCGGTTCATCGGTCATGCCTTCCCACCAGACGTCACCGTCGGGAGTGAGAGCCACATTTGTAAAGATGCAGTTCTTTTCGAGGGTACGCATGGCGTTCAAATTGGTCTTCTCGGAAGTACCGGGCGCCACTCCGAAATAGCCTGCTTCGGGGTTGATAGCATAGAGCCTTCCATCTTTACCAGGTTTGATCCAGGCGATATCGTCACCGATGGTGGTGACTTTCCAGCCTTTCAAGCTCTCGGGCGGAATGATCATAGCCAGGTTGGTCTTGCCGCAAGCACTGGGGAATGCAGCCGCCACGTAGGTCTTCTCTCCTTCGGGCGATTCGAGACCGAGAATGAGCATGTGCTCAGCCAGCCAGCCTTCTTCTTTAGCCATGTTAGAGGCGATTCTAAGAGCAAAGCATTTTTTGCCGAGCAGGGCGTTGCCACCATAGCCAGAGCCATAGGACCAGATCTCACGGGTTTCGGGGAAATGACAAATATACTTCTCGAAGGGATGACAGGGCCACGGGTCGTCCTTCTCGCCGGGCGAGAGCGGATGTCCGACGGAGTGCAGACAGGGCACGAACTCGCCGTCTTCACCCAGAATATCGACCACCTTCTGACCCATGCGGGTCATGATCTTCATGTTGGCAGCGACATAGGGAGAGTCGGTCAACTCGACCCCGATATGCGCGATGTGAGAGCCCAGCGGTCCCATGCTGAAAGGCACCACATACATGGTGCGGCCTTTCATGCTCTTTTTAAACAGGTCTTTCAAGACCGACTTCGCTTTTGCAGTCTGCATCCAGTTATTGTTGGGACCGGCATCATCTTTGTTCTCGCAACAGATGAAAGTACGCTCTTCTACCCTGGCAACATCAGCTGGGTTGGAACGAGCCAGGAAACTTCTCGGTCTTTTCTCTTCGTTTAATGGAATCAATGTTCCCGATTCGACCATCTCGGCACAGAGCCTGTCATATTCCTCTTCCGAACCGTCACACCAGTAGATGTCATCGGGCTGGCACAGTTCGGCTATCTCCTTAACCCAGGCCAACAGCTTCTTGTGTTTGACAGGGTACTGAGGGGCTTTGGATAGTACGGAAGTTTGCTGGGTCATGTCTCCATTTCCTTTTTTATATGCACGGCCGGTAATCCCGGAGTCTGATCCTAACCCCTTGAACAGAATAAAATCTCCCTCTCAGGGAGGATCTTGGCAAAATTAATGAAACTCAGACAGCGAGATTGCGATACTCGACGAACTCCTGGAATTTTTCGTTCAGATAAGCTTCGTAGGAGACCGGTTGAAAAGAGGAGTTTTCTTTAAATGGCTCTATCAAAGCCTTGCCTTCCGGCTCGAAAAAGAAAGGCACCGAATAACGAGAATTAGAAGGCGCCTTGATTCTATGACGAGTCGCTTTGAACTCTCCGCCGGTCCAGCGGGTGAGCAGGTCGCCTATATTCATCACCAGAGAGTTCTCGATAACCCGGGCATCGCTCCACTGTCCTTCTCCGTTCAAAACCTGTAATCCGCCGGTATTATCTTGCAGCAATAATGTGATGATGCCTGAATCAGTATGGGTGGGGGTGGTGAAGAGAACACCTGTCTTATCGTCCCGCTCCAGATTAGACTGATCCTTCATCCGGGAAAGACCCGGATAATGGAGCAACCTTAAGGTGGAGAGGGTGTTTCCGAAGCGTTCATTGAAATAGCCCGGGGTAAGTCCGAAATAGTCTTCGAAAGCAGCCAACATAACCCGGCCGACAGTAAGATGACTCTCGAAATAAGTATCCATGAAGGTTCTGAATCCTGGCAACTCGGACTCTTCAGGAAAAACCGAGAGTTCATCGAATACATAACCGGAGCAGGTCAGCTCATAGCCCTGCCAGCCGGCTTCAAAGCCTTCTTTAAAAGAGTTGGAGCCGTCGTCCACCGGGAAAAAAACCCGGTATCTGTTGCTGTTCCCTTCCCTGTTTCGGGTCAGGGCGTCTTTTGTAGATTGGGGCAGAGCGAAGAAGGCCTTCGCCTGGTCGAACATTGTTTTGTAGAGTTCCTCTCTACCGAGATCGACCAGATAGACAAAACCCCAGGTCGAACAGGCCGATGCCAGTCGCTTCAACTCGTCTCGATAGGCTGTATTTGATCTGGGACCGGAGAGAACTTTGAAACTGACGGCAGGAATTTGCTCTTCGAATTTAGTCATGATATTGAGGCTTTGAAGGAAATAGACAAGCCGGTATGATACAGCATAGATTGGCTCAAAGATAAGAAGAGAATGGAAATCTACAATTCAATCGAAGAGATGGTGGGCAATACACCTATCCTCAAACTGCACAGATTTGGCGAAGGCCTTGGATCAAGCATCCTTGCCAAGTGCGAGTTTCTCAATCCGGGCGGTTCAGTCAAAGACCGCATCGGCTTCTATATGGTGGAAGAAGCAGAGAGAAAGGGGTTTTTAAAGCCCGGCGGCACTATTGTAGAAGCCACTGCCGGCAATACCGGCATAGGACTTGCCATGGCGGCGGCTTTCAAAGGCTATAAGCTTATAGCGGTGATGTCCGAGAAGGTGAGCAAAGACAAGGTGAACATGCTCAAATGCCTGGGGGCAGAGACCGTGGTCATGCCTTCCGGGCTGCCTAGATCCGACCCGGAACACTTTATGAACAAAGCCATTGAAATCGCCGAAGAAAAGGGAGCCTGGCTCGCCGACCAGTTTTTCAACGGCAGCAACGTGGAAGCCCATTACAAAAGCACAGGCCCTGAGATATGGCGGCAGACGGAAGGAGAGGTCGATGTGCTGGTGGCGGGCGTGGGCACCGGAGGCACTCTCAGCGGTGCAGGAAAGTACCTCAAAGAGATGAAGCCGTCGGTGAAAGTGGTTCTGGCCGACCCTGAAGGCAGCATGCTGAAAGGCATAGTAGAAGGGAAAGAGGCATCGAGTTCCTCTTATCTGGTGGAGGGCATCGGACAAGACTTTGTACCGGGCAACTTCGACATGGAGCTGGTGGATGATGTGATCTCGGTATCGGACCGAGATTCTCTTGCCGCAGCAAAACAGCTATTTGAGAAAGAGGCTCTTTTTGTGGGCAGCTCTTCGGGCTGTATCGCCCATGCCGCCAGGCAGTATGCCCTGGATATAGAGAAGGAGAACAATGCTCTCAATATAGTAGCGATTCTCCCCGATGGCGGCAGAAGCTATATGAGCACCGTCTACGATCCCGAATGGCTTGCCCTTAAATTGCCATCTCCTTAAAAGCCACCGGCAGTCCAAAGTAAATCTTTTAGAAGAGAGGGCGGCATGCAAGCAACCCCTTGGCAAGCAAAGAGCCGGTTATAGAGTAAAATTAGGAGCTTTAGTATAGGGTCATCGAAGATGTCAGAATCCCCCGCCCATGAAGTGGCAAAAGCCTCTGATTTTATAAGAGAGATCATCAACAAAGATCTGGAAGCCGGTCGCCACGACAAGGTAGTCACCCGCTTTCCACCAGAGCCGAATGGTTTTTTGCATATAGGCCACGCCAAATCTATCTGTCTCAATTTCGGACTGGCTAAAGAATATAGCCAGAGACTGCCGGGAACAGGCACCGATTGTCATCTTCGGTTCGACGACACAGACCCTACCAAAGAAGACACCCTCTACGAAGAGAGTATCCAGGCTGATGTGCGCTGGCTCGGTTTCGACTGGAAAGAGATCTATCACGCCAGCGATTATTTCGAAAGGCTATATGAATGTGCCGAGCATCTGATTGAAGCAGGCAAAGCCTATGTCTGCAGCTTGAGCGACCCTGAGATTCGCGAATACAGAGGCACTGTAAAAAGCGCCGGCAAAAACAGCCCTTATAGAGAACGCGGTGTCGAGGAGAATCTCGATCTTTTCAGACGCATGCGCAAAGGCGAATTCAAAGACGGAGAGCATGTACTGCGCGCCAAAATCGACATGGCAAATCCCAATATGAAGATGCGCGACCCCTTGCTCTACCGCATTCGCCATGCCAGACACCATATGACAGGCGATCAGTGGTGCATCTATCCGATGTATGATTTCGCCCATCCAATATCCGATGCCATAGAAGGCATCACCCATAGTATCTGCACCCTGGAGTTCGAGAACAACCGTGAGCTCTATGACTGGGTGGTGGACGAATTGATGGAATTCGCCAAATTTCCGACCCGGCCAAGACAGTATGAGTTCGCCAGACTCAACCTCAACTATACGGTGATGAGCAAAAGAAGATTGCTCGAACTGGTGGAAGGCTTACATGTAAGGGGCTGGGACGACCCTCGCTTGCCGACGCTTGCCGGATTGAGAAGAAGGGGCTATACGCCTGAGAGTATTAGAGATCTCTGTGCCAGTGTCGGTGTGGCCAAGGCGAACAGTACCGTAGACATGGCCCAGTTGGAGTTCTGCATACGAAACGACCTCAATCACAAAGCACCACGAGTGATGGCGGTTTTAAAACCGCTCAAACTGATAATCGACAACTATCCGGAAGACAAGGTAGAAGAGCTGGAAGCCTCTTACTGGCCCCATGATGTTCCGAAAGAAGGCAGCCGCATGGTGCCTTTCTCGAAAGAGATTTATATCGAGCAGGATGACTTCATGCTGGATCCGCCCAAGAAGTACTTTCGTCTCGCCCCCGGCGCCGAAGTACGGTTGCGCTACGCCTACTGTGTCACCTGCACCGACGTGGTCAAAGACGCCGACGGCAATGTCACCGAGATTCACTGCACCTACGACCCGGATACGCTGGGCAAGAACCCGGAAGGTAGAAAAGTAAAAGGCATCATCCACTGGGTGAGCGCCGCCCACGCCGTGGACGCCGAAGTAAGGCTCTATGACCGCCTGCTCTCCCAGGAGGCACCGCCCACGGGCAAAGATAGCGAGTTTCTCAACGCTATCAACCCCGATGCCCTCGTTGTTCTGACCGGCTGCAAATTAGAGCGCAGCCTGGCCGATGCCAAGCCGCAAGATCGCTTCCAGTTCGAGCGCCAGGGTTATTTCATCAACGACGAGAAGGACAGTAAGCCTGACGCGCCGGTATACAATCGCATAGTCACCTTAAAAGACTCCTGGGCACGGTCCCAGGGCAAATAGAGCGTCCGGATAAAGCTATTAAAAGGCTGTTACTTAACAATTCGGTTTTCTATCAATCAGGGGCAGAGCCTCTGTAACCTTTGTTGGGCAATGGTTTTAAGTCTCCGCGAACCGGGACCCTGCCTGTTCTCGTAAACATTGTCAAGAAACAAAATCGAAAAAATTGTGGATTCCAGCAGATCTTGCCCTATGATGTCGACTTCTCGCCTTGGGTCGGGAAATTCAACCTATTTAAACCACAGCTTAGAATCAAAATTAGAAGCCCGGGAGACCATCATGAACACAGTCACAAGAAACAAGACCCGCGGTCTTGTACAGATAACCAGAGTCTCTGAGAAGCACTGGAACTGTTCGGTAGTTTTCTATGGTGAAGACACCAAACTCTGTCCGGTCCGACTGAGCACCAGAGAGGTTATTCAAGTATTGCGCACCCTCGGCGCACCGGCTCCGGTATCAAGCAAAGAGAGCCATATCGTCGAGTTCTTCAACACTCCCCGCTGGGTGGAGCTGAAAGAGTTCGGATTCTATCCTGTAAGCTAGTCGCTCTTAAGATAAGAAAGAAAGAGGTGGAGTTTCTCCATCTCTTTCCTTTTTGTTAGCGCTGTCCGGTCCGCGTCGCAATTCTCGACCTATGCCCAGTGGACGGGCTGAAACCCGCATCTGTATCTGGGACCGTATCTGCAACCGGTTCGAAACCTGATGCAACTCCTTTCTCGAGGGCAAGATTAAACTCCGGGCTCCGTCCCGCCTTATCTACCCCCGGATAGACCGTGACATGGGGATACGGAATCTCTATTCCTAGAGCATCGAAGCGCTTCTTGAGACGGCGCTTGAACTCGCGACCGACCCGCCACTGCATTATCGGCCTGGTTTTGGTACGCGCGCGGATAATGACGGCAGAATCGGCGAACTGCTCAAGACCCATCACTTCCAGCGGTTCTAATATGGCCACAGAGTACTCTTCGTCGGTCCTCAGCTCCTCGTCCACCGCTTTCATCACCTCGATAACCTGGTCGACGTCTTCTTTGTAGGCGACACCGACATCGAAGAGATAGCCTGAATACTCCTTGGTCATGTTGGTGACCACGGTCACCTCGCCGGAGGGGATGAAATGAACGTTGTGGGAGATATCGCGCAGAATCACCATCCGCAAAGTGAGCTTCTCGACCACTCCGCTCTTGTCTGCTATCTGGACGACATCACCGACCCGGATCTGGTCCTCCAGTAAAATGAAAAAGCCCGAGATCATGTCCTTGACAAGATTCTGAGCACCAAAACCGATGGCCAGTCCAAGCACTCCGGCGCCGGCCAGGAGCGGTGCCAAATCTATACCCAGCACCTTCAAGGTATCGAGCACCACAGTGAATAGAATGAGCGCCCATATGCAATAGCGAAAGACCGAACCGAGGGTGTCTGCTCTTTTCTTCAGCTCGGTGCCGTCTTTCTTACGGGTGAGAATACGCACTAGATAATCGCAGAGTACATCCGAGAGCTTGACGAAAACGATGGCTAAAAACCATATAAAAATGAGATAGCTGCCTTTGTCTTCCACCCAGCCTCTGAGGTCGTCGATGCGCTCATCCATGGTTTTCTGCCGGGGACGACTTTTCTTTACCGTCGTCTTAGCGCTCTCAGGCTGCTTCTTCTCGACGGCTCTATTCTCCTCACGATTAGACTCGGTCACAGAAGCCGGATTCGAAGGTCCAACCGGAGCAGGCTCTAACGCATCGGAAACGACATCGGAATCGGCATCGGCGGCGACAGCCTGTGTCGATGTCTCTGGCGCGGTCTCTTTCTCTAAGGGCTCTGCGCTCTTTTCGATTTGGGATGTCTCTTCATCTTTCGCCGAATCTCCTTCCAGGGGAGCATAGGGCTCCATCTCTTCGCCCCAGTCAGAATTGTCGACCGCAGGGCTGTTGATATGCCCATGCTTGTCCTGGGCTGAACAAGGGCTCATCAGGACAAAGACAAGAACCAGACAGGAGAAAAGAATCAGCGAAAAAGCATTGTTGAGAGCGACTTTTGCCATGGGCTAAGACCTCGGACCAAGGATACCGGATGTCAATCGATCCTAACGAATTTCCCCGGGAAAGTAAGGTCGAAAGCCCGATTTTGAAGAGTCGTGAAGGTAAAGTATGATGGAGAACCATGTTAAGCTAACGCAAATGAAGAGCCAGAAACCCAGTGGTGAGAGCAAAGGGATTAAACGACATCCCTGCCTGAGACCCCTTTCGAGGGATCATCTGCTTGCTTTGATAGGCGCTCAGAAGTTGATTAAGACAGGTCGGCAGGAAATATCTATAGAAGAAGGACTGAGCGCCTTCGCCAATATCTGGCAGAACGAGATAACCATACATCTGGCGGACGAAGAGGCGATTCTGCCTGAGTTCATAAAAGAGGACTCGGATAAAGAGAGATTGCTCGGTGATCATAAGAGGCTGAGAGAATTTGCCGAAAAGCTATCAGAAGAATACTCGGATAAAAGTTCAGTGCTTGCCCTGGCAGGTCAAGCCGGCGCCTTTCTCGATGCTCATATCCGCTGGGAAGAGCGTGAGTTCTTTCCTCGTATAGAGCAAACGGCAAGCGAAGAAGAGATAGAGCGTCTGCTTGCTCTGACCGATGAGGTCGAGGCAAAACGCAGTCGTAATCGCAATTGCGATTCTCGTATTCGTTCTAAGAAGAAGCAGAACTAAATCTATTTGAATATCTTGAACTTATTCAAGTCGATCTTTACAGCCGGTGCCGGCGCCGGTCCTGCCTCTTTGAGCATCAGATCGAACTCTTGCAAAGCACCTTCATTTTCATGGCGGAAGCTGTGCACATCCACCTCGGTTTTATGATCTTCCGGACTTACCTTAAATAGTTCGTTGATTTTAGCCAGTCCGGGATTCTCTTTCACAGCTTCCGGATCAAATCCGCCCCGGGGTATCTTCATAAAGACCGCTTCGTCTTTCATGGCCTCGGCAATTGTCGGATCGAGACTCTCCATATGGCAGGTCTGGTCATCACAGATGGTCGTCTCGGCATGGACCACCAGAGGCAGATTCTTCTCCCTGGCCAGGTTCATGACCCGGGTCGCTTCCTCTACACTATTGGCTTCGTGCACATTGCCCACAAGCGGCTTGGGGATCTCCCGACCTTCCAACAGCGCCTTTACTGCAGCCGCATCATTGCTGTCGGATAGGTCGACTCCCGCCTTCTTCATCATCTCAATCACCGCCCCACTGTCGGAAGAAGAAAGAGACTGATCAGGGGCGAACTTCATGTTATCGGGAATATTTTTAGAGTCGTAACTGTTGAAGAAAGCGTTCTCGCTGCCGACTCCGTCTTTTGCCTGCATGGCGCTGCCCAGGGCATTGAAGGCGCCGGTCTCGAGCCCCTGGCTGCGAAGTCCTTTGGCTCTGTTGGCGTCTATATTGGATGCCACCGCCAGATTATTGTCGTTAAGATATTTGAAAGCTCTGGCTATGTTCTGATCGGCGCCACCATTCATGGTGACATGGGTCAACAAAGGTAGACCGGCATCTCGGGCTTTGCTCACCGCCTGTTTGAAGTTGCTCTCGTTGAAGTCGGTCTGGACCTGCTTCTCTTCGGGCGGGCGGCTTTCTGTTTTATCGGCAGGCTTCTGCCCAGAGATCTTCTCGAATGCTCTATCCATGTGACTGCGTATGCTATCCTTGCCCCAGTTGGCCACGGTGGAATCCGCCACCGGGCTAGTGAGATTGGCGGGATCATAGACAGCCACGTTGGGTATTCTATCGGCGTCTCCAAGAAACTCTCTCAGTGCCCTTGCTTCTTCCGAATTGCCCCTTGAAAGACTGGCGGCTTTGTCATAGTCCATCTTAAGCATGATAGCGCCGGTTTTCTCACCGCTCTCCATATCGGATGCGATCTGATTGAACTTCGCCGAAGCGTCAGGACAGTAACCGCACCAGGTAGCGCCTGTATAGACCGCGATAGGCAGATTATTCTCCTTCGCCAGCTTCAGGGCTTCACCGACTTCGCTCTCGTCGAATTTGGTCTTCTCTAATTTGAGGGGCTTATCTTCGACGGCGGCGACGGTAGCCTCCGGCGGCGGCGCCGCTTCGGCTGTTTCTTTTTTATATGGATCGGTCAATTCTATATTGCCGTCGGCACTATCTACCTGACTGTCCTGATTTGATTCACTCTCTTTAGAATTGCCGAAACCGGAGAAATCATAACCTTTTACAGTACTGGAGATGATGTCGGAAAAAAGCTTGTCTCTCGTTGCTTCGCTGTTGTCGCGCGAGTCATCGGCGGAAGGCTTTTCGACCTCCCGGATCTGGTCTCCGGTCTGGGGCATATTCGGGAATCTCCAGGGTAAGGGGCTCCGGGCACAAGCCGGAGAGGACAAAAGAATAGAACTACAAGAAAAGTACTTGAAAACTGTGACCAAATTGTACCCGGAGCCTGATATCATCCCCAGGTAGCATTCTGAGAGGTTCATCCTTATATATGTCTATGTCCGTCCGCTTTCTACTGGTTTTGCTTGCGCTTATCTCTTTGTTTTGCGCCCAGCCGGTTCTAGCCTTGAAGAACAAGAAGAAAAAGGCTGACACCGTTTTGCTCAACGCTTCGGTGCACACCATGGACGCCGCCCGTTCCGTCAAAGAAGCGCTTTGTCTGGAAGGGGGAAGAATCGTCTATGTCGGCTCTAACAATGGAGCAAGGCGCTTTATAGAGAACGCAACTAAAGTGCTCGATCTCGAAGGGGGCATGGTCCTGCCCGGCTTTCATGACTGTCATGTGCATCTTGTCGAAGGCGGTATGCATCTTAACGAATGCAACCTCGACGATCTGAAAAGCATAGACGAGGTTCTCGAAACAATAAAAAACTATCGTGACCGGAATCCCGATAAAGTATGGATCAAAGGCTCTGGCTGGGGACTGCCTCTTTTTGAGGACGCCAACGCTAGAAAAGAGCTGCTCGACAAAATAGAGAGTGAAAAGCCGATTTTTCTGGAATCGCAAGATTATCACTCTGCCTGGGTCAATTCAAAGGCTCTAGAGATAGCGGGCATATCGAAAGAGAGCGAGGACCCCGAAGGCGGTCATATAGAGAAGGACCCGAAAACCGGAGAACCCTCCGGCACCCTTCGTGAGTCGGCGATAGATCTGGTCCTGCGACATCTGCCGCCGCCTGCCGAGGAGGACTTTCGCGAAGGTCTTCTGCGCGGTCAGGCGCTTGCCGCCGCCTATGGTATCACCAGCATCCAGGACGCCTGTGTCGGTCCCGCCGTTCTTGAAGCCTATGAAAAAGGCGACGGAGACGGCATCCTCACGGTCAACGTAAACACCGCTATCAAAATCGATCCTTTAAAAGATGATGCCTCCCAGGTGGAAAAGTTAAAGATCCTGGCAAATAGATTTAGAGAAGGTCGTCTTAAAGTAAGCTCCGCCAAGATCTTCGCCGACGGAGTAATCGAGGCGAAGACGGCTAATTTGCTGTCACCCTATTGCGACAAGAAGGGCGGCAACGGCAAACTGAATTTTGCTCCGGACAGACTCGCCACTCTGGTATCGAAACTGGAGAGTGCGGGCATTCAAGTGCACATTCACTCCATCGGAGACGGCGCCACCCGGGCCAGTCTCGATGCTTTCGAAAAAAGCAGGCGGCAAGACCCGGAGAACCACCGATGCCGCAGCCATATCGCCCACCTGGAGCTGATAGACAGAGCGGATCTGCCTCGTTTCGCTTCGCTTTCCATAACGGCTACGATTCAGCCTTACTGGGCCCAGCAAGACGATTATATCCTGCGGCTCACCGAGCCGGTTCTGGGCAAAGAGAGGAGCGAAAACATCTATCCTTTTAAAAGCCTGAAGGACGAAGGGGCGCGTCTCGCTGGCGGCAGCGACTGGCCGGTATCGAGCCTCAATCCCCTGGAGGCGATTCAGGTTGCCCTGACAAGAAAAGCGATAGACAGCAAAGCCGATGCCTGGCTACCGCATCAGAAGCTGATTTTGAAAGACTGCCTGGAGGCCTATACTATAAACGGCGCTTTCATCAACAATCGCGATAGCGAGACAGGCTCTCTTGAAGTCGGTAAATACGCCGATATCATAATCCTGGACCGAGATCTGTATACGGTGCCTGCCGGGGAGATAGCCCGGGTCAAAGTGATGAAGACATTCTTCCGGGGCAAAGAGGTCTTCTCCCGCGAAGATCTTTTGAAATGACCGCTAAAATAGTCAGGGAGTGTGATGAATCTGGCGATTATACTCGTCAGCGCCCAGCAAATGGAGCGAGACATAATCTTCTTCGCCTGCCACCCAGCCGTCATGGGCAGTTGAAGGGATATAGAAGCAAGACCCCGGTCCCAGCTCATAGCCGGTGCCGTCTTCCATGAGGATAGCCATGCGTCCGGCAAGCACGATGCCAAGATGTTCGACGGTACAGAACTTTCGGACTCCGACCCCGACATGGTCGGACCACTTCCAGCCCGGTTCATAAGTGGCTCTGCCGATGGTCATATTGGGCATATAGACAAGCTCGAAGCGCCCTTTTTCAAAGTGCTTGACTTCATCCGGATCATCAAAGAGCTTGACCAGAACTTCATGATTCATCTATCGCGACCTTCTACCACCAGCAAGGAAAACCTTGGAAATCTTACCAGATTGAAATAAGGCTCAAGACGAGATCACGCCCACTTTCTCCCGTCTGCCCGTCCGCAGGCGGTGATGAGCGCCTTTGATGATCTCCTCCAGTTCGACTCCATCCTGAAAAGAGTCGGCGATGCCGGCGCTGAAAGTGGCGGCGAATTTATGGGAGCTTCCGGAGAATTTCAATCTGGTGAAATCACTGAGCAGTCTTGCCACCGCACCAGCCAGGGTGGCCGAGTCGGCTCCGGGAGCGGCAAGGGCAAAGCCCGAACTGCTCCAGCGGCAGCGCAGAGTCTCGGCAGTGAATCGCGCGTGAATCATCAAAGAGAGAGCCCGGGCAACAGACTGGGCTCCGTGGTGACCCTGGACGATGGTCAACTCGTCGAAATCGTCAATTTCTATCAGCGCTATAGCCAGAGGGCGCCCCTCTTTCTGGTGGGCAAGCAACAAGTCGGCGGCTTCTGCCATATAGGCTTCGCCCCGCAACATGCCGGATTCCGGATCCCGTGCCCGCTCCTTTCGCCTGCGGCTGGCCATGGCGAGCTGAGCCGCCACTCTCGCCTGCAACTCTTCTGCCAGGACCGGCTTGGTGAGAAAGTCGTTGGCGCCTACCGCAAAAGCGGCAGAGCGAGCTGCCTGGCCGGTTTTGGAGGTAAGGAAGAGAACCGGTACGTCGGACCATTTCTTATCTGCCCGAATCTGTCGACAGACTTCGTAGCCGGTTACAACCGGCATCATCAAATCGAGCAGCACCAGATCCGGTTGTATTTTCTCCATGGTTTCCACAACCAGGGTAGGGTTGGTTTCATAGCTGGCATCCATTCTCTGGTCGTTGAGAATCCCGCAGACGAACTTGCAGAGAACCTCGTCGTCGTCGACCACGAGAATTCTGGGCTGACCGGGTATTCTCACCTCTAGAAGCCGTTTGATAGCTTCTCTCAAGCTCTCTCCGCTTACCGGCTGGATGATTTTTTCTGAAGCGCCAAGATAAAGGAGATCGGAGGCTGACAGAGATTGGTTATTCAGACAGATACAGCCGATGGGAATCGACTCGTTGCCCGTTATGGAACGAAGTTTCTCGGCGTCTCTAAAGGCGCCTGCGGTATCGGGGGCGGTATCAATGATAACCGCATCCAATCTGTTTTCTGCGGCATATCGCATGAAGGCGGCGGCGTTATCCGTCCCCTGTACATGGGCGAATTCCTTTGTCTCGTCTTCCTGGGCCGCTTCTATTATGTTCTGGTTGGAGCTGAGAATGAGAACGCGATTTCTTACAGTAGAGGGCTTGACCAGCTTCGCCTCTTTCATCGCGTCCTTTATAAGCTCGCTGCCTTTAGCCGCAGCCCTGATAATCTCCGACCAGTAGATTTCCTGATCGGTCGAATCCCAGGGATCTAGAGAAAGAAGAAAATCTTCCATCTGACCGGCTAACTTGCCGATCTCCTCTAGACCCAGTGAGCCCGCTGTCCCTCTAATAGAATGGGTTATGCGAATCGCTTCGGCCAGTGCCGCTTCGTCGCCTGCATTGTGATTGCGCTGTTCTATTTTTGCAGTCAGGACCTTCCAGTCGTTATCAAGCTGGATAAAATATTCTTGACGGGCACTTTGAAGCGCCTGGGCAACTTTTACTTTTTTGTCGAGCTGACTGATCTGCTCGCGCATAGAAGCATCGGCCTGCAAATCGGCATCATCGGCAGTGTAAACCTCGTCGACTCCGGCGATGCCTTCACTGGAAAAATCTCTGACATAGCTTGGCAGAAGAGACTCAATCTGCTGAAGGAAAGCAGATGGAATAATAGGCTTCTGAACAATCATCGCCACTTGAAGAATATTTCTCAACCAGGAAAAGGTCTTGGCGTCACAGGGAATCGCGGAGCAAAATACCACCGGCACATTGGCACCGGCTTCGCGCAATTTCGTTATCCAGCTCATACCATCCATCTGAGGCAGACGATAATCTACTATGGCAAGCACAGTATCTTTCTTGGAGAAAAGAGAAAAGGCTTCATCCGGAGAGCTGGCTTCGACAACCTTGAAACCATGCGGTCTCAAGAGATTAACAAGAAGGGATCGGAAGCCGGCATCATCATCCAGAACCAAAATAGATCCGCGTGCATTTTTATTCATTGGCGCCCTCCTCCTGCTTCTATAAACAATTGACCAGCCACATACCCTGCCACTCAGTCGCCATCGGTCGACTGACCATCAATATTTTCGCGAGCGATCTCGAACCAGAAAGTGGAGCCTGCTCCCGGCGCACTGGCAAGCCCTATCTCACCCTCGTGTTGGTCTACAAGAGCCTTACAGATCGCAAGACCGAGACCGGTACCACCTTTGGGTCTGCTGTCGGTAGAGTTGACCTGTTGAAACTTTTTGAAGAGCTTCTTTTGATCCTGTTCGCTTATCCCAGGACCCTGATCGCTTACCTCTATTCGCACTCGATTCGGCATCAAAGAAGAAGATACTTTGACAACACCCTCCTCCGGAGAGAACTTGACGGCGTTGGATATCAAATTGGTCAGCACCTGCGCAATTCTATCTCTATCGGCCAGAATAGGCTCACTGACGAGATCGGAAGCTTCAATCCTTACTTTATGCTCGGCAGCATAAGCAGAGAGCGCCTCTATCGCCTCTGCCACTATAACGCTCGGTACCACAGGCTTTCTTTCTAGCTCGAGCTTGCCTGCTTCTATCTTTCTGATGTCGAGGATGTCGTTAATCAGTCGCACCAGACGATCACATTCCTGTCGTCCCATAGTGACAAGACGCTTGCCCCGGTCAGAGAGCTCTCCCCCTTTGCCGCCTTCCAACAAACCCAGGGAGCCTTTTATAGAAGTGAGCGGAGTGCGGAGTTCATGAGAAACCATAGAATAGAACTCACTGACTCTCTGCTCAGCTTGTATTCTTGCCGTAACATCATCGACCACCACTACTCCGCCGATGATACCGCCCTCCAGATCATAAACCGGTCGAGCATTGACATTGATCAAAACGTCATCTTCGTCACCTTTAATCAGATAGACTTTGTTGGAGACAGACTTACCGGACATAGCTGCCACCATAGGCAGTTTCTCCATCGGGATCTGTTTTTTGCCGTCTTCAGAACGAATGCGCTCGTACCACTCTTCCGGAGACCGGTTACGGCTACCCGGACCCAAAATGCGCTCGGCAGCTTTGTTGAAAATTCGCATCCTTCGATCCATATCTACAAAAATCACCCCGGAGCCCATGTTGTCGAGGACAGAGTCGAGCACGCCTTTGGCTTTCGCCTCCTCCGCAAGAGAAAGCTGCAAACGCTCCTCGATCTCCCGCCTCGCAACAAGCTGTCCTATCTCGGAGCCTATCACCGAGAAAGCTTCCATGACATCGTTGTCCGGGCGTTCTACCTTGCGGCTCAAAAATTCGAAGACCCCGACGAAAGTGTCACCGAACCTTACAGGGAAAGCAAAAGAGGCATGCAGACCGTCGTACCTCGCCTGGTCAGCGATCTGGGCCGATCTGTCCCGGGAGATATCCTCCACCCATTCCGACTGACCATGCTTCCAGACTCTACCGCACAGCCCCTGCTCCGGCGCGATCTTCATAGAGGTCAGAAGGCACTTCAGTTCAGGAAAAGGCTCGACAGAATAAAACTCTCCCAGGGTTAGATATTCGCCGCCCTCTTCAGCTCGCCAGAAAACCCCGACAGGCCAGTTATAGATATCACAAATGTCTGCGAGTATGCCCTTGAGCGAATCAGACAATCCTTGTGTGGTCACCATAATTGATGAGATCTCAAAGAGAGTCAACTGGGCTAGCTGGGTCTGCCTGCGAACCGCAGCCACCTTGTTGATAAAATGCAATCCGGCGAAAAATGCCGCCAGGGAAATTCCGGAGAGAATATAGAGCCGATTGAGTGCCTCGGTGGCAGCCGCTTCTAGTTTACTCGATTGAATCCGAAGAGTCCGGTTCGCCTCCTTTTTAAGCGCTTGTAATTCTTGGATGAAAGCCAGCATCTCATGCTGCCCCTGATCTATAAGTACCAGATTACGAGCTTCCTCATAGCGCCCCCGTCTGCGCAAATCGATGGTGAGATCGAGCTCTGAGAATTTGTCCGTCATATGCTTACGCATGCTCCGCAGCCGCTTCTCTTGATTCTGCTTACCTGTCACAAGCGATAGAACAGAGTCGTAGAGCTTGAAAACAGCGGTCTTGCTTTCGTCATATGGACCTAGATAACGCCTCTTTCCGGTGATCAAATAGCCCCTCTGGAGAGACTCCAGCATGTACATAGAAGACTCAAGCCTGGTTAGCAGGGTGATTAAATGCTGAGTTTTGATCACAGCCTTTCGGTGTTCCGCCAGTTCCCTGGCCTGCATGTAAGAAGCGGTGATCGCCACCAGAAGAATGACCGCCACCACCGAAGCGGCAAGCATCAGCAAAATCCGGGAACTGTTATCCTTTAGTCTTTTCATCCAGGGAACTCTGAAGCATCGCTTCGATCTCGTCGCTGAGGCTCATCGGGTCGAAAGGCTTACTCAAAACCCCGAGCACATCAAGCCCGTCATACTCACTCATATCCTGGGTCTGGACCCGGGCGGTAAGAAAGATCACAGGTAAGCCTTTTGTAGATTCATCCAGCCTGAGCTCTTTGAGGGTGGCGATTCCGTCTTTTTCCGGCATCATCCGGTCAAGAAGAATGAGGTCGGGCTTCAATTCTCTGGCCATCTCCAGTCCCTGGGAGCCGGATGAAGCGAGATAGACTTTGAATCTATCTTCGAGCGCTATCTCGAGCACCTCTCGGATACTCTTCTCATCATCAATCACCAGAACAGATTCAGCCATGTACTCTGACCTTAATGCTTGAAAACTCTGCTTCCCCGGAAGAAGCCAGAGACGAAACTATAGCGCTCTATTAGATCTAGGAGCTATTATTTAAGGCAAAAAGAATTAATTCACCCCCTTGTCAGGGGATTAAATAGATATTTCAGTGCCCAACATAGAGAGAAACTCCCGCATCCATAGAGGATGCGCCGGCCAGGCTACGGCGCTGACCAGATTGCCTTCTCGATGAACAAAGGCAGGGTCGTTTTTTGGATCGGCAAAACGAGAGCCGGCTGCCTCGACCTCCGGTCTGAGCGCGAAATAGGCGGTACATTCCCGGTCTTTCAAGACACCGGCGGCAGTGAGAATCTGCGGACCATGGCAGACTGCCGCCACCGGTTTGTTCTCTTCGAAAAAATGTCTGACCAATTCAAGAACAGCCTCATTCAATCTCAGATATTCCGGAGCCCGTCCACCGGGAATAACGAGGGCATCGAAATCGGCGGGCACGATCCGGTCGAAATCATGGGTGATCACAAAATCATGCCCTCGTTTTTCAGAATAGGTCTGATCCCCTTCGAAATCATGCACGGCGGTCTTGACCTTGTCTCCCTGCCCTTTGCCCGGACAGACCGTCGCCACCTCGTGACCGGCCATCAAAAGAATCTGAAAGGGCACCATGGCCTCGTAGTCTTCTACAAAGTCTCCTACTAACATAAGCACGTTTTTCTTAGCCATGATAAGCCTCCACTCTCTCAGTCTCTAATTGCCATGGTGGCAAGGGCACTTTCCAAATCGGCGATCAGATCATCACAGGCTTCAATACCTGCGCTGTAGCGCACTAGCGTCTCAGGGATGCCTGCCCGGGCTCTCTCTTGTGCGGTCAACTCCACATGGGAGCCAGTGGCAGGCGGTGCCACTATAGTCTCCACCGCGCCCAGATTGGCCGCCCGGTGAGCGAATTTCAACCGGGGCAGAAAGCTCCTGATCGCATCAAAATTATCCGAAGCCAGTTGGAAACTCAACATCCCTCCGAAGCCTCTCATCTGCCTGGCGGCCACATCGTGGTGTTCGTGGTCTACGAGACCGGGATAGAAAACCCTGGAGACTGAAGCATGCCCAGCAAGATAGCGTGCCACTTTCATGGCGTTCTCATTCTGACGCTCGATGCGCAGCGCCAGAGTCTTCATGCCTCGCAAAAGCAGATAGGCTGCCTCCGGATGCAGAGTGGCACCATTTATTTCTCGATAATGATAGATAGCCTCTACCAGCTCTTTTCTTCCGCAGACAGCGCCGCCAAGCGCGTCGGCATGGCCGCCCAGATATTTGGTGGCACTGTGAACGACCAGATCCGCTCCCAAAGAAAGCGGGTTTTGATTGATCGGAGTCGCGAAGGTATTGTCCACCACCACATGGGCACCGGCTGCATGAGCCTTCTTGGCCAGACGTTCGATATCCATAATTTTACAAGTAGGATTGGTCGGGCTCTCCATATAAAAGACTTTGCAGCCTTTCTCAAGCTGACTTTCAATAGCTTCAAAATCGGTGGTATCACAAAGCACAGCCTCGATGCCGAAGCGAGGAAAGAACTCGATGAAGATCTTGTTCGTTCCTCCATAAGTATCGTGCACACTGACACATCTGTCGCCCGGGCTAAGCAGGGTAAACAGGGTATTGCTGATGGCGGCCATACCGGTGGAAAAACTGGTGGCAGCCTCGGCCCCCTCCAGTTGTCTCAGCTTCTCTTCAAAGACCGAGACCGTCGGATTGGTGTTACGACCGTAGATATGACCGGGCTTCTCTCCCAGAGCCACCGCTTTCCAGTCGTCGACATCCTCATAACCGAAAGAGACACTGTGGACCACAGACACCTGGGTGACCGTATCCATCAAATACCTCTCTTCTCCACCCCAGACGGCACACGTGGCTGGTTCTGGTTTATCCAGAGACATCTTTCGCTTACCCTCTCTTAACTTTCCGAACGACAAGATGATATCGGATGTGAAAGCAAGATACATCGATCCTGAAGCTGAACGAATAAGATCAACGATTTTGAAACTTTGGTAGATGAATTCAGGTAAAACTCATTCAACAGCCAGAAGTCAATAATGTGAGTTTATGGATGGCGTGGACTAAGAGCTGGAGAGTATAAAAAAACAATCAATTTTTTGTTCGCAACGGATATCCACCGACACCCCAAAGTGGCACACAAGTATATACACCGGTTCTCAGATTAAGTAATACCTAAAGCTCAACCGGAGAGTAAGTACTAGAATGTTGATATGACTAGACCTATTGAAACCCCCGCACTTCCAATTGTACCTATACAGCCATATCGCTCTCCACTTAGGTATCCTGGAGGGAAGCAAAAGGCGATTAAGCAAATAGCAGCTATGCTTCCCAACAAGGTTCTTGAATTTCGCGAACCGATGGTTGGTGGCGGAAGTGTATACTTTCATGCAAGAAGTACCCATCTGGCTGAGAAGTATTGGATTAATGATCAGTTTCGCGAATTAGTCGCTTTTTGGCAAACAGTGCAAAACAAAGTGACATGTGAGAGGCTTCAGAAAGAACTTGAAGAGTTGAGATGCTCGTTTCAAGATTCGGATGAAATTAAAGAATACTTTTTGAAAGCAAGAGAAGAAGAGCCCACCAGTACCTATAGACAAGCTTTCCTGTTTTTCTTTTTCAATCGTGTGACCTTTTCAGGTACCACTAGAGCTGGTGGCTTTTCTAGAGCTGCTAGTACCAATCGATTTACTGCGTCTTCTATTGAAAGATTAAGGAATTTACCTGAAGCTTTGGAAAATACAAGAGTCACACATGGCGACTTTGAAGATGTTATTTTGGCGCCTGGCAAGGAGACTTTCATTTTCCTTGATCCACCGTACTACACAGCAACCAAATTATATGGAAAGAATGGTAGCCTTCATCAATTTGAACATAAGAGACTTTCGTTGTTGCTCAAAAAGACTCATCATAAGTTTCTAATTACCTATGATGATTGCCCTGAAATTAGAGAATTGTACAAGTGGGCAAGAATAAAAGAATGGTCATTGCAGTACGGAATGAATAACTGCAATAGACAACGCTTAAGCAAAGTCGGCAATGAAATATTTATTCTGAACTATTAGCACTAATGAGCATCGTTCTTAAAGCTTCCATCAAAGGAATCACTTACAAACCATTTTTATGTAAGGACCTTCCAAAAGTTTCTCAACGGGAATTAGAAGAAGCGTTAAATGCCCATTCATGTTTTATCTGTGATCATGACTCTGAATATTCTGTTGCAATAAGTTGCTGGGTTTCTCCAAAGAGAACTCGGTCTTATCCATATGAACGTGTTTACAATACGCTGGGTTTTCCTGGAAGAACAGTTACGGTTATTCCTGTTATTAAGGACGAAGGACTAAGAGGAGATAGAGACTACTTACAGTGGGATACTGTTACGCTTCTAAGCCTATTGGGAGTTTATGTCATTCTCGTTTACTACAAAGATGCCACAGTCAATCCCAGAGATCCTATGAAAATTAGTAACCAGATATTTGATTACCAGTTAGTCGATTGCAATCTGCAAAGTCTCAAATACTACCGTTCATCAGCACTGCACTGGAACTTAGAGCAACTAGATAAAATGGGGGCTTTGATGCAGAATGCCATTGACGCCTACGCCGGGATTGGAAAGAAGCTCGATATAAAGATGCATTCTCCTAAAGGTATTGAAAAGAGAATAGCTGAATTAGCGAAGTCCAAAGAAGATTTTCTAGAACAGTCTCGCCTGAGGTCAGAGCAAGCACAGATTAGAGAAGTCGCGTCAGTACAACCAAAAGAAAAGCATCTGGGTCAAAAGGTCAGCATTACTATTTCAAATCATGTAGGAGGTCTCTATCAACTGACAGCCGACGATCATAAAATCGTTGGGCAAAACATTTATCTCATCGAATCGAAGCACAGTGCATCAAAACCAATTCCTGCAATAAGTGATATCAAAGATGGTTTACTCAAAATCAGTTTGTTTTGCAATCTCAAAGAAGTCGTTCTCAATAATAAAATTTTGAAACCTATACCAAAGCTAAGACTGACTTCCTCTAAAAGCTCAGATTTTAGCAGCATCTCTACTGTAGATCAGAAGAATTGTCATAACTTGCTCAAAGAGGCAAACGCGAACCAATTCGATGTGGAATTGCCATTCTCAATGATATGAAGCATTAAAATTTGCGTAATGGTACTACCAAAGGGGTCGCGTCAACCTGTCTGCGCGAAAAACGAGCTTAGCAAAGCGATTTCTTTGCTTTGTAGATAGAATTTCATAGTCTAAGTAAAACGCTTCAAAAATGTAATGCGGTCGTCGCCCGGACGATAGAAGTCTTTAAGGCGAGAGACCTCTTCGTATCCCTGGTTCATATAAAAGGCGCGTGCCGGAGCATAGACCGCGGTGGAAGATGTTTCTACATATATAGACCGTCCACCAAGGCGCTCGGTCTCCGCCTCTACTGCGGAAAGCAGCTCGGCGGCGACGCCCTGCCGGTGATACCGGGGATCTACCACAAGCCAGTAGAGGTCGAAGCTGCCCTCGGTCAATGGCACCCTACCAAAGCAAGCGTAGCCCAGCATCTCACCGCCCTGCTCGAGAAAGACAAATCTATAACCGCTGCCGTCTTCACCACGCTCGGAGGCTTCTGCGACAAGCTCCTTAGCGCAGTCCACCTCTTCGGCACTGAAGACCCCGGTATCCGTAACCATCTTACCGACCGGCTCTATATCCAGCCGCGATACTGAATAGCGCAGAAGACGACCGGCTTCTCTATGGGCAGAATCTCGACGCTGCCCTCTTTTGATTCGTACCGGTCTCCATGAAGAATATATGCCGTGAAAGAAATTTCGACAGTTAGCGCCCAGGGTTCTGGTGCGATAACCGCCTTCCTGTACCACCAGAGTAGGGAGGCATAGCGAGCCCAGCATTGTTCCGATAGCACGAAAGCTCTCGGCGCCCAGGGTCCAGGTACCGGTCGGGTCGGCTTTCGATGTGTCGAGCCCGAGGGCGACCACAAGATAATCCGGGGAGAACTCCTCTATCTTATTGAGTGCTCTGCGCAGAGTCTTTATATAGTCGTCATTATCGAGCTTCTCGGGCATGGCATAGTTGATATTGAATCCGGTGCCCGGGCCTTCGCCCTTCTCGTCGGGGAAGCCGGTAAAATATGGATAGGCAAAGCGAGGGTGACCGTGAAGCGAGATGGTCAGTACATCTTCGCGACGCCAGAAGATATCTTGCTGCCCGTTGCCGTGATGATAGTCTATATCGAGAATGGCCACCCGCCCGTAAGCGCTGAGATACTGAGCGGCGATGGCAGTGTTTGAAAAATAGCAGAACCCGCCAAAAGAACGCCTTTCGGCATGATGCCCCGGTGGACGGACCAGAGCATAAGCCACCCCGGATCTGGAAAGCACCGAGTCGGCAGCGCTGAGACAGCAATCGACCGCTTGCCTGGCGGCGGCATAGGCGTTTTTGTTTATGGGCGTAAAAGTGTCGATACAGTAATAGCCTGCCAACAAAGCCGTATCTTCGGGGTGCCTGGTCTGATTGCGAATCGGAAAGACATAGGGATAGACGGACTTACCCTCGGGCACGGCGGCACAGGCACGTTTAAGGAAATTGAAAAAATCACGATCGTGAACGGCGAGGATATGACGATCTGAAAAAGCGCGGCTCTCTTTTTCTTCCATGAAAGGCAGAGGCGCAAGCTCTTTCAAAATAGCCCCCACTCTCACCGGACTTTCGACATAGCCTCTCTCTTTGACATGATGAATGAGATGTTCGTGGTTGGCGAAATAATAAATACGTCTGCTTCGTTCTATCTCCTCTTTATCCAGTTCGCGGTCTGCCGAACGCTTTTTAAGAGGCAGATAGCGCGGTGGACGCAATACCGGATCGCCGTCGAGAAAAGACTGAGAGACATTCTCTATATAGGAAGGCGGACAGACATCGCCGTATTTACGCTCTAAGATGGCTCGTACCGCCCGGCTCAAAAAGCCACGCTCGGGGAACTCACCGCCTAGAGTGTCTATCACCAGATACGGTGGATCTGTATCGCCCTCTTTAATAGGAGTCTCGTAAAGAGTGCCGTCTATAGGGAAAGCACCGAAGTCTTCATAAAATGCCAGACGCTTCTCGTTCTCTTTGCGTATGGCAGGATCGGGTGAGAGCTCCGGATCATCTGGCAGGCATTCCATAAACAACGCTCTAACATTGAGGTTGCGGCACTCTTCTTTTACCCGCCCGTAAAGAGCACCACCCAGTCCTCGACCACTGACCTCTTTTCCGGCGGCCAGATAATCTAGTAAACAAAAATTCAGATCAGGCACATAAAGGAGTATGGCGAAGCCCTGAATTTGATCCGACTTTCGCTCCGCCACCAGCAATCGACACTGGAAGCGATATTTAAGAGGATTATTCAGCTTCTCGGCCAGACTCTCCAGCTCTTGAACGGAAAGCGTTGCGAAGCGTTGTCTTAAAATAGCTATAACCTGCTCCACGCAAGCTTTGTTTGCCGGAGCCGAAGCATCGAGGATTCGACGGATGCGAAACATTCAACTCACACTTACTGGAAATAGCTTCTCGAGCACCCGGGCGGCAGAAAGTCCGTCCTCTCTGGCGGCAGCCATGAAACCGGCATCGGAGGTCAAACAAGGGTTGGCATTCACTTCTAGAATAAAGGGCTGATTCTTGCTGTCCACTCGAAAATCCACTCTTGCCGCTCCAGAAAGCTCGAACAGTTCAAAAGCCCTTCTCGAAAGATCACAAAGGGTGCTCAATAACTCTCTATCACTATCGGGATAGGAAAATGATCTGACGGTGGCATTATAGGCGAAGCTCTCCTGTTCCCACTTGGCTTTATAATCGACTATCTTAGGCAAGTGATCCGGATAATCGACAAACAGCATCTCTGCCGGCGGTAGCACCCGGGTGGGCTCGCCAGGTCTTCCTAGAACGGATATATTGAACTCCCTACCGTCTATAAACTTCTCGGCCAGCCATAAACCGCCATATTCAGCCGCCTTCAGAGCGATTAAACTCTTCGCCTGGCTAACTCCATCTACCAGACAGGAGCTATCAAGACCGACCGAAGCATGCTCGGTATCGGACTTGACGATGAATTTTAGAGAATCGGCTTCGTATAAATATTCGACACCGTCCACTCCGATGAAATCGGCGGTGGGCAGATGGTGCTCTCTCATAATAACTTTCTGTCCGGTCTTGCTGGCGAGCTTGCGTAGAGATCCAGCACCACATCCGGTATAGGGTAGATTGAGCTGTTCGAAAAATTCCGCCGCCTCGTATATGCGGGCATCGCTTCCGTCTATGCTCTCCACCAGATTGAAGACAAGGTCGAAATTCTCTCTGAGGGCATTGAGAGTCTCTCTGGCCTCGCCATAGGCAAGAGGCTGTACAGAATGCTCCATTTGCTCCAGGGTCGAGACCACCTCTTCCATCTGCAAAACCGTATCGGCCTCTTCAAGAAGATCCGGGCTGCCCTGACCGCTATAGAGAACAGCTATCCGCATAGGCGGAGACTCCCTCGGGCACTTTCATATCGTAACGCAATAAGGCCGCTTCCATGATCTTGCCTATCAAAGAGACATGATCGATGCCGTTCAAAGCAGCTAGAATCGGTAAATCCGAATGGCTTGGATGAAGACCGGCAAGGGGATTGACTTCAAGGAAATTGGGCTCGCCGTAGACATCACAACGAAGGTCGACCCGTCCGGCATCGAGACAACCCAGAGCCCGCCAGCTGGAAAGCGCCGTGCTTGCCGCTCTAGCCGCTACCTCATCATCGACCAGACGATACTCGATGACCTCTTCGCAGTTCTCTTTGTTATAGAAAGACTGTCCGCCGGCTTCGGCACCATCTAGAATGATCGCTTCCAGCACACCGATCACAGTGGCGTCATCACCGTTGCCGACGATACCTACCGTAAGCTCGCGTCCGGGTAGATAGGTCTCGACCAGAGCAGGTTGCTTGAAGCGCTCGATAATATCGATACAGACTCGCTCGAGCTGTTCTTTGTCATGAATCACCGAAGCGGAATGAATGCCTTTTCCTGTACCTTCGGCCAGCGGTTTGGCGAAAAGCGGCCAGGGCATCGCCTCGAAATCGAAACTCTCCAGATCCGAGGCATTGCGTATTACCTTGTAAGGCACCGTGGCGACCCCCTTCTCTCTCACCACCTGTTTGGCGAGAGCCTTGTCCATGGTGACCACCATCACTTCCGAAGGAGAGAAAACCACAGGGATTCCATAGGCTTCCAGAAGGGCGGGAACCTGGGCTTCTCTGCCGATACCTGCCAGACCCTCACAGACATTGAAGACTATGTCCCAGCTCTTGCCGGAAGCGAGGGCTTTGACCAGGGCCTTGATATTACCGATTCGCTCTACTACATAACCGTTCTTCTGAAGGGCTTCCTCCAGGCATATGATCGTATCGAGGCGGTCGAACTCTCCCAGCTCTTCTTCCGAAAGACCCAGACCGACATAGTCGTCCCTGAGGTCATAGGTGAATCCGACGGTGATTAAATTTTTCATGGCAGATATATTCCTGAATGCGGGACATAGTCAGCGCCCATGCTGGTCAAAAACTGTTGAGTAGATCCGACCCGACCGCCTGGATCAGGATAACGAAACACCCCTCCCTCGAAATTGGTGAGCAGCAGGTCGTCGCCATCTCGGCCGAGAATATAATCGGGAGCGATGGGAATCTTGCCGCCTCCTCCGGGTGCGTCTATCACCAGTTGCGGTATCGCGTAGCCGGTGGTATGACCACGCAGCTGCCTGATGATCTCGAGTCCTTTCTCCACCGGTGTACGGAAGTGGGCAGAGCCCGATACCGGGTCACATTGATAGAGATAGTAGGGCTTGACCCTGGTGCGCAAAAGACCGTGGAAAAGGCTTTTGAGAACCGGGACTTCGTCGTTGATTCCCTTGAGCAAGACCGTCTGGCTGCCCAGGGGAATGCCTGCATCGGCAAGCCGGGTGCAAGCCTCGATGGTCTCTTCGGTGAGCTCTTCGGGATGGGTAAAGTGGATACTCATCCAGAGAGGATGGAAGCGCTTCAGAATAGAACATAGTTCCCGGGTGATACGCTGGGGCATCACCACCGGTATCTTGGTCCCTATTCGAATGAATTCGAGATGCTTGATAGAACGAAGCCTGTTCAAGAGCCATTCTAATTTGCCGTCGCCGATGCTGAGCGGGTCGCCACCGGAGAGAAGACAGTCGCGAATTTCAGGATGGGCTTCGATATATTGAGCGGCTTTCTCCCAGTCGTCTTTGGAGAAACTGTACTGCCCGTTGGTCTCTCCCACCATTCTGGAGCGAGTGCAATAGCGACAATAGGTAGAACAGAATCCGGTGGTCAAAAAGAGCACCCGATCAGGATAACGATGCACCAGCCCGGGCGCAGCCTTGTCGTGCTCCTCACCAAGAGGGTCAGGGTCTTCCCCCGGAGTGCGCTCGAATTCTCCCCCCACGGGGATATGGGTCTTGCGTAACGGCTGCTCGGGATTATCCCGGCTCAAAAGAGACAGGTAATGAGGTGTTATCGCAATCGGCAAATTGGCGGTGCGCATCTCTACCGAGCGGTATTCGTCAGAAGTCAACTCGATGAATCGGCTCAGCTGCTCTGCCGAGCGAATGCGGTTGCGCACCTGCCAGTGCCAGTCGTTCCACTCGTCGACACTGACTCCGGGATAATAGCGCTTTATGAAAGAGAGCGCTCTGAGGCTGACCGGGAAGTCATGGTTCGAAGTAGATCCGGACGAACCGGACGAGCCGGACTGAGATTCGTCCGGGGAGAGCTTCTTTTGTAAGATATCCAGAAGGTTGGAGGAAGGCAAGAAACTTATCGAGCCCGGCTCCGATACTTGGACCGTCACAGAAACGGCGTTGTCCGAACAACACCCCCCGGGAGGCTCGGAGTCATCACTCCGGGAAAAGTCCACGGAAGAGACAGGGCTGATTTCGTCCCTGTCGAAATTGGTACCTGAAGCGGTACCAGTATGGGGTTGCATTGCTGGCTGGTCTCCTCGGCACTCCGGCCGTCGGCGAAGATTATCAACGAGTTTATACAGCCAATCCGGCGATTTGGTTACTTAAATTTTGCACACCCGGAGCAAAACGCCACAGGGTCCGTATCCCCCAGAGCAAGGGCCTTGAGACAGGGTCGCCGGGGCCGTCCGCGAAACCAGACTCAGTATCGAAAGTGGTTTCATCCGAAGGAAGCAACCGTAAGCATTTCCGGTCGGAATTCAATACATATATGTAGGGCTTCGAACTTTCCAGGTAAAATCAGGGCATCAGAATTAGAAGAAGAAACCTCTATGAAACCACTTTACAAGCAGCTATTCGCCCTGGTGCAGGTCCTGTCCTTTCTACTGTGCCTCCATCTTATCTTTCCGAAGCTGCTTCTTATCAACTGGTCAGGTACGGCCGGAGAAGAGGCCGTTTTTGTCCTGGTTTTCTGGATAGTCTCCTCCCTTTTCGTAGGCGGCAGCGTAATCGCCTCGGTTATCTACACTATTCTCTTTGTTAAAAAAGATGCCCCTCCGGAACGCTCTAAATTAGCCTCGGCGGTTCTAAAAAGTTCGGTACTGCGCCTGGTGCTCTCCCTGAGCTCTTTCATCGGTCCATTTTTCAGCTTCATGATAGTCTCCGGATTCTATGCGAATCTTCTTCCCATAGACGACTTCGAAGCGAAGTTGAAGGCTGCTTTTGTACTTGGTACCACGACATTTTTGATCTGTTTGCCCCTGACATTGCAGATGCAAAAAACCCTCTTCGGACGGGCCAAAGAGAAATTCCCGGATATCGAACTTAACGAAGAAGATTGAAAACCGGTCTTTTAACAGGTCGTTAACCAAGTCTCTGAGACCATAACGAATATGCTTACCTTCTATCTTTTTCTAACTGGAATATTCAGCTTCCGATTCGCCAGGAAATACTCCAGGCAACTCCGAAGAGAAGCCCGGCAAAGAGCCGCCCATGAGGCTCCCTGCGCGTAGATTAATTTCGGGCATCGCCTCTTCAGTCTGCGCTATGAAAGCGGTAGACAAAAGGAGGACAGCTAATGGGTTTATTAATGTTTATCATGTACTGCATAGTGGCATCAGTCTGTGCCGGCATCGCGGCCTATCTGGTACCGGGAAGAGTACCCGGCGGCTTCTTGACCTCGGTGATTTTCGGTATCCTTGGTGCCTGGGTGGGCGGCAGCCTGGTCGGCAACATCGGTCCGGCATTCTTCGGGGTGGCGATACTGCCGGCTATTCTCGGATCAGCAATACTTGTCTTCATGGTATCACTGATCACAAGACAGACAGCTTGAAAGTAAAAGAGAGTTTTTAGTCCGAAGGATGAAGATGAAAAGAAAGGGAAGGGAAGCGAGAGCTTTCCTTCTCTTTCTAGTACTGAATTTTGCAATCGGGCAACTTTCTCTGGAGGGCGACTCTGGTGGCGTCATCAATTCCGGTATCACCGAGATTCAAAGTCTTCAAAGGCATCGAACCCAGGAGCAAGAAAGCTTCAGGTGAAGCCTCGAGATGCGAGACTTCAAGGTTCTCTATAGAGCGGGACTTCGAAATCGCCTCGGCCACAGTCAGATCGAATCCCGTTCTGGAGAGCTTCAATCTGTTCAGATTCGACATGCCTGCGACAAGTTCGGCGGCGCCCTTATCAAGATGGCAGTCACTAAATCCAAGAGAGACAAGTTCTGGAAGTTTTGCTAGACAACGAAGCTCACTTGCACCAAGATGAAGATCCCGCAAACCGACGCCCTGCAGGTTGTCGAGTCGAGAAATCTCTTTGCAGGCACCCTTTGTAATACCAGGACCGGATACACTCAAGAAAATCAATCTCTTCAAAGGTTTCAATTTGCTCAGATCTCTATCGCGTATTCCGGAGCAGCCTATCAGAATCAACTTTTCCAGACCTGGCATACGTGCCACCAGATCTAGTGCTTCCGGTCTGAGCGTGTTACGGCTCAGATCAAGCACTCTTACATTTGCCGAAAGCAGATGTTTCAGACCTGTTCCGTTTATCTTGGCCTCTTTCAACTCCCACACACTCTGATTAGGATAGAGCAGTACGGCCTTTTGGAGATCCGCATCGTTGAAATCACTATTGACTTTCACCCAGCCGCCATCAGAAAGATAAAAATTATGATTCTCCGAATCAAGAACCTTGGACTCTTCAGCGCTCATGCATGCCGGAGTCGCTAATTCGACTCTGTTTTTCTCCACGGGTTTTTGCTGAAAGATCTGAAGACAGAAAAAAATACTGAGCAATGCCGAGATCGAAAGCAATGCAATAACGAAAGGATTGAATTCAAATTTGAATTTTACCCCGGCTGCTTCCGGAAGAACCGGATCAGTCTCTACCGAAGTATCGGTCTCGAGGGAGTCCAGAGCAAAGGCAAGCTCCCCGGCGCTAAGATAGCGCTTCTCAGGATCGCGAGCCAGACATTTATTTATGAGGAGATCTATCATCACCCCTGGCTCACCTTCAAACCGATCCCGAAGGGAAGGCGGGTCGACCTCCAACTTGAGCATCATCGTTGCCATCGCCGAATCACCAAGAACAGGCTTGTCTCCGGTCAGACACTCATAGAGAATGCAACCGAGGCTATAGAGATCGCTTGCCGGTGAAAGCTCGTCTCCCCGAACCGCTTCCGGCGAGATATAGGCAGGAGTGCCAAGAATAAGGTCGGAGCCGGTCATGGTCGAGGCGCCATCCAGCTCTTTGGCTATACCGAAATCGACTATCTTGACTCGCGAATCACCTTGCTCGTCAGTCGAAATAAGCACATTAGAAGGTTTCAGATCCCGATGAATAATGCCCTGATCATGAGCATGACCAAGACCGGCACAAATAGCCAGGCCTATCTCCCGGGTCTCTTCCCAGGAAAGAGTCCCCACCCGGGCAAGGTAGCGATCCAGGCTTTCTCCTTCCAGATAATCCATGACCAGATAGAACAAACCATCGGTCTCTCCGAAATCATAGACTTCGACCACATTAAGATGCCTTAGTCTGGCCGTGGCCACGGCCTCTTTCTGGAAGCGCTTGATCGCATCCACCGTCGTCTGGGCAGAAACAACTTTGATAGCCACATATCGATCGAGCTCCCGATCATGGCACTTGAGAACCCTGCCCATGCCGCCTTCACCAAGCAACTCCACTACTCGGTAGCGGTCGGCAAACAGCTCTTCTGATTCAGAATTAGCCATAGGGCTGCTATCATCTCCCAGGAATAGAAAAATTTTACTAGAGAACAGTCCGGTTCTCAGCAATGCCTCACTGAAAAATGAATTACTCCGGCGCTCGCGCACCGGAGTAATTCCCCCTATTGTTTGTTCTGCTTGGAAAAAAACTTTGTCTTATTGATATTGCGCCAGCCAGGTCTCAGATTACCTGCTCCCCAAGCGGCGGAGGAGGAGAGCAGGTTTTTCTGAGGTCACGGGAAAGATCAATTTGGCAGGGAGATCTTTGGCTTCCCGGAATTCTTTGTCGTCAACTTGCTTTTGGATATTTGGAGGGCTTACTGGGAACCTCATCCGGATTCTCTTTTCTCTCTTTGAGAGCGGCACGCGTTCTCTCTTTTATCGCTTCGAGCTTTTTCAAAATCGCTTCTTTCAGCTCCGGGTCAAGCACCTTTTTGCCTGTATCTTTATCCTTGTCTTGATCTTTAGCTTCAGCCAGCTTCTTAGCCTCGATTATTTTTCTAGCCTCCGCATCGGATACACCGGATTTCTTCTCGGTTTTTGAATAGATATCCTCGAACTCAAGCACTTTCAGATCTTTAGATTCACCTGAAACATGCTTCCCCGAATCTTTCCCCAGAGGTTTCATATCATCCAGCCAGATTTTGCCGGAGAGATTGGTCTCACCCTTGTCAATCTTAACTTCATGACCCTTTTGAGACTCCAGATGATTTTCTTGAGCTTTGGCAGACATGGAACTATCCTCATTATCTTAGAAACGGGGGATGGCGTTGGGAGCAGCGCTCTGTTCCCTTCCATGCTTTCAATTTACAACCGGTTTGTATTCGAGTGGTGACCGATTTGTGTTCGATTTGTGACTGGCGATCTATGCTATCCGGAGCTTAAAGCGACAGCCCTGCCCCGGTGGGCTCTCGACCCATAAAGAAAAGCCGTGAGCGTCGGCTATGCTTCGGGCGATAGCCAGACCCAGCCCGGAGCCGACAGTTTTGCGAACGCTTGTAGTGCCTGCCTGAAAGAAACGGTCGAAGACCCGCTCCAGAAGGTCCTGAGCAATCCCTGGTCCGTTGTCCGCCACGGTGATAGTCAAAGCGGAGGCATCATCTTCTTCTACTGATATCTCTATCTTTCCACCGCTCTCAGAAAACTTTATCGCGTTGGCAAGCAGATTGCCCAACAGGCGCTCGAACTTCTCCTTGTCGGCAAGAATTTTGCGGTCGGTCTTCTCTATGGAAACCTCTATCTTTTCCTCTTCCAAAATAGAAAGATGAAGATCGCGACAGGCGGTCAGGCTTTCATAGAGGTCGAACTCTTCTTTAGTCAGCTCCATAGAGCCGGCTCGATATTTTTCTATATCAAGCAGATCATTGACCAGGCTGGTCATCCTGCCCAGGTTACGCATGCCGGATTTAACGAATATGTTTCCCTTTTCAGAAAGTTCACCAAGCGATCCGCCTTCGAGAAACTCAAAAATGTTGCTGACCGTGTTCAAAGGCGTCCTCAAATCGTGAGTGACCATGGCCACCACCTCTTGTTTCAATCTTTCGGCCTCTTTTCGCTCGGTGATATCATGCACCACCAAAAAGATAGATTGGTCTTCGGCCGCATAGTGCGCCGATGCCACCACATCAAGGATTCTGCCGTCGGCGTGCTTGAGCCGGGTCTCGAAGCGCCTGTCCTGCCGCCCTTCTTTGATGGCATCGAGCTGATTCAGAAACGCCGCCATAGAAGAAGGCTCCACCAGATCCACCGCCGCAGTCATCAGAAGTTCATCTCGACCATAGCCGCATAATTCTTCTATATATGGATTGATGGCACTTATCTTGCCGGATTCATCTATGGAACAGATCAAATCCCTGGCATTATCTGTTAAAGCGCGCTCTTTGCGCCGGGCTTCCCTCAAGTCCCTGGCCATCTCATGAAAAACCCTGTCCAGTCGAGAAAGCTCATCATCGCCGGGCAAAGCCGGATGAAGCGGAAGGTTGCTCGCCAGTCTATAGGTGTTTTCGTTCAAGCGTCGGATCTTGCCGGTTATAGACTGGGTTAGATAAGTCGCCGCGAAAAGGGCGATGACCAGATTGGCACCACCGGCAAGCAACATCGCCAGTTGCATCTTCTGGCGTAGAGTGGCCTGGACCTCCGGACTCTCGTCGGCATAGCGCTTCTCTTGTCTTGCCATACTGAGAATCTCCGCGCTGAGAAGATTTCGCGAAGAGTTGTGCAGACGCTTCCAGAGCGCCTTTCTCATGTCGTGCTCCCCTTCTTCGGAACGCTTCATAGAGACATCTATTTGCTTCAAAAGCTTCATGGTCTCTTGCCCGGCATGTTCTGCCTCGACTACCAGGGCATGTTGCTCCGGATTGTCGCGGGTCAGGCTATTGAGCTCTCGATAATGGCTCTTGAGCTTCTCGGTCAAATCGGTGAGCACCGAAGAGTCAGGCATACGAAAATCGCGCTCTTCAGAGCCATAGTACATAGCCGCGTAGAAAACATCGTTGGATAGCCGGGTTACGACCTCGGATATTTTATTTGCCCGGGTGGCCCGCATCAGTTCGGTTTCGGCCTGATCTTGTAAAACGCTCAGCCAGATCAAAGAGCCTAGCTGAAAGAGGAGCGGCGTCACCACCAGAATAAGTACTTGAGCTGTGAGCGGCAGTCGCAATATTCCGAATTCTCCCCGGTGCCTTGCAAAATCATTTCATCAGGTTATATTCTTGTCTGGGACCCTGTATTTTGCAAGCCGCGGCTATTATCAAGAGCAAGAGGCAAATGGCTAAAATCCTTTTGGTGGAAGACGATGAAGACTTTGCCCTTACCTTAATTGCAGGGCTGAATAATGAAAGGCATACGGTTGAACATGCCATAGACGGTCCTCTGGCTGTCGACCTGCTTGGCTGCACCGAGTTCGATGTGGTGATTCTCGACTGGGAGCTGCCTTCTATGAACGGCATAGAGGTCTTGCGCGAATTCAGAAATCGAGGCGGCAAGACACCGGTTTTGATGCTGACCGGAAAGAGCGAGATCACAGATAAAGAGACCGGTCTCGATACCGGTGCCGATGATTATCTGACCAAGCCTTTCGATTTGCGAGAGCTGGTGGCGAGAATTCGCGCCCTTCTAAGACGCCCTGGTGCCGCCGTAGAGAATGTCCTCAGAGCAAGGGATCTGATGCTCGATCCTGTCAAACACAGACTTACCAAAGAGGGTAAAGAGGTTCACCTTCTGCCCCGGGACTTTGCTCTATTAGAGTTTTTCATGCGTAATCAAGATCAGGTCTTCTCCGCCGACACCCTTTTGTCAAGGGTCTGGCACGCCGATTCGGATGCATCGGCAGAAGGCTTACGCGCCGCCATTCGAAGAATCCGTAAAAGTGTGGATGGCGGAGCAGAACTCTCCGATTCGATTATCGAGAACATATCCAGAGTAGGTTACAGGCTCAAGCCCTGACAAAATCAGACTAAGTCAGATAGCGAAACCAGAGATAGAAAGAGGCTATTGTCAGGGACTCGAGCATGATAAAGCCGCCCACCAGGGTAAACTCCATGAAGCTAAGAGGCATCCCCCGGGAATGGGCCATATCTGCCACCACGACATTGGCAGTGGCACCGATAAGAGAGCCGTTGCCGCCCAGGCAGGCTCCCAGGGCAAGGGACCACCAGAGGGCATCGCTTGATACCGTATGATCCTGCACCGTCCTCACCAGCGGTATCATGGTGGCAGTATAAGGAATATTATCGATAATGGCCGAGAGAATGCCCGAGATCCAGAGAATGGCAAGGGGCATGAAGTGAACATTATCACCGGTCCATTTGATGAATTCGTGAGCGAGTAATTCAATCGCACCGGAATGTTCCACTGCACCTACCATAATGAAAAGACCGATGAAAAAGAAAATCGTGGTCCATTCCACATCGCTCCAGATACTCTTGCGATTCTCGAACACCAGAAGAAAAGCCGCTCCGGCTAAGGCGATGGTGCCGGCTTCCAGATTGAGCATGCCATGTAGAGCAAAACCGGTAATCACCATAAGTATGGTAAACAAGGAGACGATCAAAAGCCGCATGTCGGCGATTGCTTCCCGGGCGGAGAGATCGGACAACTCTTCGGCGGAGACATTATTGCCGGTGAGTTGTTTTCTGTAAATCAGAAAGAGGGTAAGAAGGGTGACGGGCAGGATCATCAGAACGACCGGTGCCAGGTTGATGACGAAATCATTGAAACTGAGCCTGGCAGCCGAGCCGATCATAATATTGGGTGGGTCGCCTATAAGGGTGGCGGTGCCACCAATATTGGAGCAGATGGTCTCGGATATTAAGAATGGAACCGGGCTGACCTTGAGGTGTTGGGCAATTACACAGGTGACGCTACCAAGGAGAAGCACCGTGGTGACATTGTCGAAAATCGCCGACAAGACCGCGGTCATGAAAGAGAAAATCAGAAGCAGCTTGATCTTGTCGCCTTTCAAACTTCTGGCAACAAAGATAGCAAGAGCGTTGAGACCGCCGCTGTGACCGAGAACATTGACGATGATCATCATGCCCACAAGCAAAAAAATCACGTTGAAGTCGATGGAAGAGATAGCCTGCTGCTGAGTGATACAGTGGCTGACGATCAGAATCGAGGCACCGAGCAGCGCCGTGGCCACCTTCGGAATTCTCTCGAGAACGATAGAGATATAGGCTAAAAGCAGGATGGCGTTCGGAAAAATAAAAGACCAGTTGATATGAGTCATGTTTATCGGATATTGGGTCGACCTGCGATCATCGAGACTGGCTGGGCGAAAACAAGAGCGCTGATCAACGAACCAGTAACACCGAACAGTTGCAGCCCCGGGCTATTTCTTCGGCCTTTCTGCTGAGCATGCGAGCGAAACGGTTATTCGGCAGAGAATCGGTCAACACCAGAAGCTCTATGCCGGACTCTTCTATTATCTTCTTGACTCGGGCGGCTTCCCTGGCACCACAATCGAGGGTCTCTATTATTACATTGACCCCGGACTCTCTACAGCCATGCTCTGCCGCATGGCGGATTTTATCTATAAAGGATCTGGCCGCTTCGGGTCCGCTCTCCTTTCCAAGGATGCCCTGACAGATAATCAGACGCAATCCAAGACACTGCTGCCCGGCAAGCATGGTAGCTTCCTGGAGAACTTTCCAGGCAGAACGCTCGTCGGTTATGCAGGCAACAATCTTCTGCTTTATTAAAGGATCACTCATATCTTAAGCCTAGATCACAAATGTGATCATCTTGTGATAAAGCCTGGAGCGGTGTTCTCACTGTTTTCGATCAGCGCAAAAGAATCGAAATTCTTAAAATTTGCTGCGACTGAGACAACCATTCAACCGATTAACGATATAGTTGTATAATATTGCCAATTAAATTTCGAAAGAAGGTAAGCGCCATGGAAAATAAGAAAGAGAGACTCCTGATAGTTGGCGGAGTGGCTGGTGGGGCATCCTGCGCGGCCCGGGCAAGACGCATGAACGAAGATGTGGAGATCATCGTCTTCGAGCGCGGCTCCTTCGTCTCCTTCGCCAATTGCGGACTGCCCTATTTTGTCGGCGACGTGATTGAAAATGAGAAAAACCTTCTGGTTGCCACTCCCCAGTTATTCCGCCAGAGATTCAATATAGAGGTCAGACTGAGAAACGAAGTACTGTCCATAGACAGACAATCCCAAACAATAAGAGTAAGGGATCGAGACAGCGGCAGAGATTATGAAGAGCGCTATGACAACCTGGTGCTTGCCACCGGCGCCAGTGCCATCCGTCCACCGGTACCGGGCATAGATCTGCCGGGTATTTTCACGATCAGAACGATTCCGGAAAGTCGGATGATCCGAAGCTGGCTCAGTGAATACTCTGTCAAGCAAGCGGTGGTGATAGGCGGCGGTTTTATCGGGCTCGAAATCACCGAAAATCTGATAAACAAAGACATAGCGGTAAGTATCATCGATAAAGGGGAGCAAATCCTTACTCCCCTTGATCCGGAGATGACGACCGAAATCGAAAAACGCCTGAATAGTCATGGTGTGCAGCTTTATCTAGGCGAAGGGGTAACAGGCTTCTCGAGTAGAGACAATGACAAAAAACTAGTTGTCCATACTGATTCCGGCAAAGCGCTGGAAGCGGATCTTATTATCCTCGGTGTAGGTGTCCGCCCAAACAGCGCCCTGGCAAAAGAAGCCGGGTTGGAAGTGGGCCCCACCGGCGGTATCGTGGTAACACCATATATGAAGACCAGCGATCCTCATATATGGGCCGTCGGTGATGTCACAGAAAACGCCAATTTCGTCACCGGCGAGAAACAAGTGGTGGCATTAGCAGGACCCGCCAATCGGCAGGGCAGAATCGCCGCCGACAATATCTTCGGACAGAAAAGAATCTACCGGGGTACCCAGGCCACAGCGGTCTGCGGCATCTTAGGACTGACGGCGGCAGCCACCGGAGTGAATGAAAAAAGCCTGAAAAAAGCCGACATCAAATACGAGAAGGTCTATCTCCATCCCGGGCACCACGTAGGATACTACCCAAACGCCAAACCGGTGCATCTTAAGGTGCTCTATGCCAAAGATGACGGCAAGCTGCTCGGAGCCCAGGCCATTGGCGAAGAAGGCATAGACAAACGCATGGATGTCATATCCATGGCATTGCAACTGGGCGGCACCGTGTTCGATCTCGAAGAAGCGGAGCTTTGCTACGCACCACAATATGGAGCCGCTAAAGATCCGGTCAATATAGCAGGCATGATCGCAGCCAATCAGCTGCGTGGCTATGCACCGCTTGCCCACTGGAACAACTTCCAACTGGCGGATTCGAAAAAGAGCTACTTCCTCGATGTCAGGAATCCCTCCGAATATGAAGGTGGACATATTGACAACGCGGTCAACATTCCCCTGCACGATCTCAGAGAGAGACTGGACGAATTGCCCAAAGACAGACCGATTCTGGTCTATTGCCGGGTCGGCCAGCGTGGCTATTACGCCACAAGAATGCTTCGAATAAATGGCTTCGACGCCTATAACCTGAGCGGTGGCATCATCACCCGGGGGGATGTAAAGGAACCGGTGCTCAAAGCCTGAGCTTCCAAAGCGGTTAAAATAAGCCGAAGATAGAGGGTCCTGTATCTTCGGCTTGCCATGAGAATCAAAGAGATAAACATAAGCGGCTATCGCTCGCTGAGAAATTTCACCATCCATCCTGGTCCTATCACTGTCTGTGTCGGACCGAACGGTTCTGGCAAAAGCAATATCTATAACGCGCTCAGACTGCTCAAAGCAGCCGCCGCAGGCGAATTCGCCCGTTCGATAGTAGCCGAAGGCGGAATGGACTCCATCTTCTGGGCAGGAGAGAGAACCGATGACGAGACCGGCAAAATAAAAATTGGCCTGCGCACAGGCGCCATGTCCTACTCTATGCGATTCGGGGTGATGCCCGTCAGTGAACGCAGCAGCGATGGCAGACATGGACGTGGTCTAGATTATTTCAAGCAGGACCCGGATATCAAATTCGAACAGGTCGAATTTATGGACCGGGGTAAGGCAATTCCCCTTCTAAAGAGAAAACGCGCTGCAGTAATCGCCAGAAACATGGAAGGTCGCAGTATTCCCTATGCCCTGCCTCTGGAAAGCGGCGAATCGGTGCTCTCGGCTCTAAGAGAACCCCAGAAGTTTCCAGAGCTTTTTAAACTGCGCCAGGACTTCTTGAGCTGGCGTTTCTATCATGATTTCAGAACCGATTTAGACTCGCCCATTCGCAAGCCGCAAAAAGCGACGATGACCACAGTGTTGAGCGATAACGGTCATGACCTCACCTCTGCCATCGCCACCATCTGGGCTGTCGGTGATAGAGAACGCTTCGATAGTTTGATAGATCTGGCTTTTCCCGGCGCCGCAATAGATCTGGACGAAGAAGATGGCGTTCTCGATATCGCCATGGTCAGCCCCGGACTGTATCGTAAGCTAAGCGCCCGAGAACTCTCGGACGGTACTCTGCAATACCTGCTTCTGGTGACCGCTCTGCTCTCTCCGCGACCGGCACCGTTTATGGTGCTGAACGAACCAGAGACCAGTATTCATCAAGATCTCATTCCGTCTCTTGCTGAGCTGATAAAAGAAGCCTCTAGAAAGAGTCAGGTCTTCCTCACCACCCACTCTCAAGAACTTGCCTCGGTCTTGAAAAAAGAATCTAATTGCAGGCTTTTCGAACTGGCCAAAGAAGATGGTGCCACCATCGTCCCCGCAGTTAGATTAGAGGATCAAAAAGATTACGAGGGCGATGAGAACGAAGTCGAAGAAGGAGACCTGATGGAAGACTTCGCTGACGACGAAGATGATGAAGATTGAAATCTAGAGATCCTTATCTATGCTCAATTATTTTGCTGTAAATAACTATCGCTCCATAAAAGACCTGTGGCTTAAACTAGACAGGGTCACGGTCCTGGTCGGAGCGAATGGCTGCGGCAAAAGCAATCTCTATCGAGCGCTCATGCTGCTCGCCGCCGCCGCCGAAGGGGACCTCGCTCATAAAGTAGCCGAAGAAGGCGGACTTGGCTCGATTAGATTCAGCGGGCCGACTTCAAAACATTTCGATTCTTCCGTAGTCAAACTGGCCATGCGAACTGAGAATCTCAATTATGAGCTGACAATTGGAGGGATTCCACCAGAGTTATCCCGCTCGCCCGGATTATTTTCTAAAGACATCGAGATCAAAAGCGAAATATTCTCCCGTCATTCTTTTAGCGGCAAGGCGCCCCAGAAGATATTTCAGCGTAGAAGACAAACAGCAGAAGGTTTGATTGCCAGTGGAGGCCGCTCCGAATACACCACATTGTTGCGGCATAACAGATCGGTACTAGCCGAAATCATCGACCCGGAGAGCTATCCTGCCCTCACTGAAATAAGAGAAGAACTTGCCGGCTGGCGTTTCTATCATCGCTTCCGCACGGATAAAGAGGCGCCTGCCAGACAAGCGAACTTTCCGGTGGCGACCAGAATGCTCAATCAAGATGGAAGCAATCTAGCTGCCACCGTTGCCACCATATTCGAACTGGGTGACAAAGAGCAATTTCTGGAAGCCTTTGAAAGAGCCTTTCCCAGGACCTATATCCATGTTGAGCAAGAGCGCCTCGGTCTTACTCTCAAAGTGAAATATCCTGGTATAAAAAGACCGCTCGATCTGGGTGAACTATCGGAAGGCACACTGCAATATCTGCTCTTGCTGGCCGCTTTTCATTCGCTAAATAGACCCGGCTTCATGGTTCTGAACGAGCCCGAGATGAGCATTCACGAAGATCTAATGGAACCTCTGGCGGAGCTTATTGTCGAAGCCGCCGCCGATTCTCAAATATGGGTCACCACCCATTCAAAATTGCTCTCGGACTATGTCATGGACTTCGGCGGCTATAGCGAAATAGAGCTGTATAGAGATAACGGTGCCACCATCGCACCGGCTCTTGGTCTGGGCGGCTATCGCTTCGAAGCAGAGGTAGACGATGCTGACTGAATTCGAGGTGACAAACTTCCGCTCGGTAAAACACATCTATATGAAGATGCGCCCGATAACGGTGATAGTCGGACCGAACGGCTCGGGCAAAAGCAATTTATATAGATCGCTCAAACTTCTGCAGGAAGCGGCAAGGGGAAGACTGGCTGATGCCATAGCCACCGAAAACGGTATCGCCTCGGCTATATTCTCCGGTCCCCGGGGAGATAAAAAAAACAATCGCATCAAATTAGCTGTGACCACCGAGAACTATCGCTATGGAATAAGCTTCGGCCGCATTCCTCTGGGAGTTCGTTACGACGAATCATTCTTCCGTGACGATCTCGATATCAAAAGCGAATCTCTCGAATTTCTGACCAGACAGAAAACCTTCAAAAAACTATTGACCCGACGAAGAAGCAGCATAGAAGCGGTGGATAACAATGGCGTCAGAAGCGACTATACCACAACGGTTCCAACCAATGCTTCGGTACTGGGAGGACTCGGGGACCCACTGCGCTATCCCGGACTGCATCGATTTAAAATGGAGGTTCTGAGCTGGCGTTTCTACGAAAGTTTCCGGACCGACAAAGAGTCTCCTTTGCGCCTGCCTCAGCCGGGAGTCTTCAGTGGCGCCCTGGATGCCGCAGGCAACAATCTGGCTGCCACAATCGCCTCGATTGTCACCACAGACGATTCGGGAGATTTCGAAAACGCCTTAGACGAAGCCTTTCCTGGAACCACTCTCAAGATCAACGCCGGGAGTCAGGGACTGAAGCTTGCCGTCAACTATCCCGGTATGGCAAGGTCCTTAGAAGCACCAGAGCTATCGGATGGCACCCTGCAGTATATCGCCTTATTAACCGCACTGCACCCACTGGATCCACCGCCGCTGCTTGCCATAAACGAGCCGGAAACCAGCATCCATGCTGATTTGATGGAGCCTTTAGCAAAGGCGATAGTGCGTGCCTCGGAGACCTCACAAATCTGGGTCACCACCCACTCCAGACTGCTGAGCGATTATATCCTCGAATATGGTGGCTATGACGAATTGACCCTGGAAAAAATCGACGGTGAAACAGGGGTAGTCGGTCTGGGCATCGACGGAAGAATAATCGAAGACCAGGATGATGATGAGGAGGATGAGGATCTCAATCTTTGAGTAGACTCAAAGCCTCTCTTCTTTGATCTCTATCTTCCGCCAAAACTCCTTTGAAAACTGTGGTCAAGGTTCTGGCACCGGGCTTTTTGATACCGCGCATAGACATGCAGAAATGTTCTGCGTCCAGTAGAACAGCGACACCAAGGGGATCTATTCCCCGCACTATGGCGTCTGCAATCTCTTCGGTCATCCGCTCCTGAACCTGGGGGCGGCGGGAGGTGAGTTCGACCACTCTTGCCAACTTCGACAAGCCTGTGACCACACCTTCCCTGGGCAGATAGGCAATGTGAGCCGTGCCTATAAAAGGAACCAGATGGTGCTCGCAGAGACTGTTGAAGCCAATATCTCTGACCACAACCAGACCTTCGCCCCCTTCTTTGAAGGTACAGGTGATTTCGGAAGCGGCATCGACTCCCACTCCGTAACAGAGTTCTTGAAACATCCTGGCGAAGCGAGCCGGGGTTTCCCGAAGCCCTTCCCGGAAGACATTCTCACCAATAGCTTCTAATATCAAAGCTCCTGCCCGGTGCAATTTATCCTGGTCGACCCTGGCACCGGAACCGGTTTTGGTAACGGATCGCGGCCGGCTCTTCAGCTCCGGCACTTTCAGTTCGCTCAAAGAGACATCCATAATTTAGACTCCTGATTGACAATAGATTCTCTACCAACACCCTAATGTTACAGGAGCGGCATGAACAGAGAATGAACCCGGTTCAATAGGAGAGAAAAGTTCTCAAAACTTATGACCAAGATATTTGCGAATACCAAAAGCGGCAGCGGTACCAGAGCCCATCGCCCAGGCGATTCTGTCGACGCCGCCACTGATGATATCACCGGCACAAAAGACCCCTGCCATAGAGGTGGCGCCATAACGATCACAGACTATATGATCACTCTCGTCCATATCGAGTTGTCCGGCAAAAAGCTCTGTGTTGGGAGCGTAACCTATCTTGACCACTACATTAGAGCAAGGAATCTCGAACTCCTCGCCGTCTTTGCTTATGAGTGCCCCGGTCAGGGCTTCGGCTCCCAGAAACGCTCGGATTGAACTATTTTTATGCACGGTGATGCAAGGATTCTCCTCCACCGCCTTTACCACATCAGGTCTCGCCCTGAAACTAGAGGAGCGATGGATCAGATGCACCGAAGCGGAGATACTGCCTAGATCAAGCGCGGTAAGTAAGGCACTGTCTCCGCCACCAACCACAATCACAGCCTTTTCTTTCAGTGCATCTTTATATATGCCGCTTCTGTAAAGGATATGATCCGAGATCCGCTCTATGCCCGGGACTTGAAGAGTCCTGACTCTATAGCCGGTGGCAATAGCTAAAGCACGGTAAGAGACCTTGCCCCGACTGCTCACGACCATTTTATTCTTAAGATCTGCTGATGAGACCGCACAATCGGTTATGAGCCTGTCTGCCACAAGAGTACGAACAGCCTGGTTGAGAGCGCCCGCCAGGGACTCTCCGTCATTGTGGTAGCCGGTGCAAAGGTTTCTTATAGGGCTGGGTATCTGCTTCAGCTGCCCGCCTGGCGCACTATCTCTTTCCAGAACAAGAACATCCAGTTTGTTATCGAGACATTCCAGAGCACAGCTCACCCCGGCCGGTCCGGAACCCAGAACAAGGACCTCGGTCTCTATCATTCTGCCTGATTGAGAGAATAAGGAGTAAGCACTTCGACCACGTTGCCGCCCGGTCCTTTCAGATAGCAAGAGCGGCTGCCGTCCCGGTGCTGTTTGAGCTTGCCGAATTTCTCGGCGTCGTCTCTGACTATGCCCAGATGAGGCGGATGCTCTTCTTTAACGACAAAAGCAAGTTTGAGGTTGGAGAACTCGAGCATCGCCCAGGTGGAATCTTTATAAAGCACTTCACAGCGAAAGCGCTCCTGATACCAGGCCACGGCGGCGTCTATGTCGTCCACCTCGAGGGCGAGGTGATCGATTGCATCCAGCGCTGCTCTGCTTTCGGTACCGATGCTAGAACTCTTATCCATAACCCTAGATTATCCTACAGGTTGCGGCATTTTGCAGGGATCATGAATTTTTCTAAGCAGGTCGTCAAAGGACTCCGATAGGGTTGCGTAGGTGACATTGCCGACCTGCCCCTTGAAATAGACGATGGTTTTGCCGGTCTCTTTCTTATGTGGCTCCAGATAGCCGATAGAGTCTACATTGATAAGGATACGGCTATCATCCAGTTTGGTCTCGATAAACAGCATGGGTCAATACCTCCGTCTTAGCACTGTTCTCAGCTTAAAGGAAGGTATGTGAACATGCCATGAACCTGTCCACTCGATTTAGACGCGGTCTCAGATCTCGAAGCGATAGCCTACACCATAGACCGATTGAATAACCTCTCTATCAGGTAAATAGCGGGCGATTTTCTTGCGAAGATTTTTAATATGGCTGTCTATAGTCCGATCAACGCTTCTTTGCTCCGGTCCGGTGCAGAGCTCATGTAAATGGGCTCTAGAGTATACCCTTCCCGGGTTATGAATGAGCTTGCTCAAAAGCCTGAACTCCATGGGAGTAAGCTCCAGTCTCTCGCCGTTGACAGAGATTCGCAGAGCGCCCTCGTCTATTTGAAAGATCCTGTTGTCGCCCACAGGCTCCGGTGAATGCCTATGCCTTCTCAAAACTGCCTTGACTCTGGCCACCACCTCTCTCGGGCTGAAGGGCTTACATATATAGTCGTCGGCGCCAAGCTCAAGCCCCAGAAGTCTGTCTAGCTCATCTACCCGGGCGGTGACCATAATGATGGGCAGTTCGGAAAACTTCCTCACCTCCCGACAGATAGTCAAACCGTCCACACCAGGCAGCATCAGGTCGAGAAGAAGAATATCCGGCGGGTTCTCCCTGACAGAATCGACCACCCCTTCGCCACTGATGCTCGCGTCGGTCTCGAAACCGGACTGATTCAGATAATCGAGCAGAATAGAGGCGATTCGCTCCTCGTCTTCCACCACCAGAACTCTAGGTTTCTTCAGGTTATCACTCATTGCCGACACTCCTGTCTAGAGGTAGCCATAGCTCTATCTTGAGCCCGCCCAGGGAAGATGGTCCGGCGCTGATGCCACCATCGTGACTTTCGACTATGTTTTTACAAATGGCAAGACCAAGACCGGTGCCACCAAGCAGTCGACTGCGTGATGAGTCCACTCTAAAAAAGCGCTCGAAGAGCCGGTCGTAGAGATCTGCCGGCACCGCCGGAGCGGAGTCTTCGAAAGTGATCAGGAGCTTCTCGTTTCCCTGGATGGAAGAGGTGATCTGAATTTTGCCACCACTATCCGTATAACGCAGCGAATTCTCCAGAAGATTAGAGAAAAGTTGCTTGAGCATATCCGCATCACAACGAACCTGAACTCTCTTATCATCTGCCATTCGACAATCTATCGAAAGACCTTTCTCTTCGAAGCGGTTCTCAAAAGACTCGACCGCTTCAATAACCAGTCCCCGGGGATCGAATGGGGCGAAACGCAAAGATAGTCTACCGAGATCGGCCCGAGACAGGTCGTAGAGCTGATCTACTAAGCGGTTCAGAGCCATGATCTCGCCGTGTAAAACCGCCAGGGTTTTCGGAGTTACTTTCTGAACACCGTCTTGAAAAGCTTCTATTTGAGCTCGAAGAATTGCTATCGGGGTGCGCAATTCGTGAGAAGTATCAGCCATCCATTGCATTCTCGACTGTTCATTCTTAGATAGAGCCGAGGCCAGTTTGTTCAAATTTGCGGCAAGGGCACCAAGTTCGTCGGCGCGCTCTATATTGACCCTGGTGGAAAGATCGCCTTCGGCAAGCTTCTCGGTCTGCCCCAGTAAAAAATAGATCGGCTTGACCAGATTGGAAGAAAGAGCCAGGGCACCGGCCACGGCACCAAGCAAAATGACACCGAATATGACACCGAGATTGCCTTTGAGCGCTTCATGAAATGGCGCCTCCAGAGAAGCAGTATCGGCAGGGTCTCCGGCAAGACGAAGAGAGCCGATGGTCTTACCGTTTACGAAAAGCTCTCGGCGCTCTTTTGTATAAGGCCCGCTTTCCGAAGCATAGCCAAGCAATCTCTGCCCCCTGTCATCGAAGATACAGAGCCTCTCTACCAGCTCTGCTTCTGCTCGGGAGAGCCTTAGCGGAGGTGGACCACCTTCAGCGGGACCAGGGCGCATCGGAGGTGGAGTCTCGCCATGGGCTGCCCTCGCCAGCACTTCAGCCATGATTCTTCGGTAGGGTGGACGACGGCGATCTAAAAAAGACCAGTCTCCATGACTTTCGAACTCCGCTTCCAGATGATTGGCCACCGGCTCGAGCAGACCCATCTCAATCCTGGCGGTATAGCCGGCGATACCATCGCCGACAGCACCCAGACTGAGCCAAACAGAGACCGTTGCCGCCAGGGCGGAGACCAGGAACAAAGTCAGGAATAATTTCAGGGTAATGCTCAACTTCATGACAGACTCACACCGAGACTGATTCCCGGTACCATTCGGAAAGCCCATTATCCGCCCGGGCGCCGATTCCGGCAAGGGTTGCCATGATGAGCTTCTCGCCGCCCCGTACAGCCATGAACCCGGCAAAGCCTTTGCACTCGCAGAGATAAGCCCGGGTGATCAGGGGCTCGCTGGAACTCAGTGAAAGATAGGCAGGCGGAGAATGCACGGCTCTTTGAATCCATTGCCTGCCCGAACCTTCCCAGTAGCGGGTGTATTTGCTTGTTAAGCTACCGGCGAAATTCTTGACAAAGCCTTTGAGCAGATTACGCCCTGGAAACAGACGATATGGCGGCGCATCCATCCAACTGACATGACCATCGAGAAAGGGAGTGACACCATAGGCGAGCAAGAAACAGTCGAAGAATACATCATCAGGACCGGAGCGATTGTAGAAGGCAATTAACTCATCGTTACTTGTAAAACAAGCGCGCGCCCCTCGGTCTGAGACCAGGGAGAACTGCCCGGACAGATCGACTTCGACTGACAAAGTACGCCGACAAGTGCGGCCGATGCCCTCCACCACATCATAGGCGAGCTTTCCACCAATGGGCAGATTCAGACCCTTTTTCAAAGCGGTATTTATCTGCGGAGTAGAGAAACTATCATTCTCCTCCGGTCTGAAATTGAGAGAGTATAGCGGCTCTCCTTCGTCTGTTCTTTTCACCACCGAAGTCAGATGAAATGGCAGGGTTGAAGAGGCGACATCCATCTCTTTCTGGACATGCATATGAAGATGGGGTTGGGGGCTCCTGCCGGAATTGCCGCAAAGAGCCAGGGTCTGACCGGGCACCACCCGGCTCAAGATCTCTACCCTGATGCTGTCCTTCTTTAGATGAGCCAGCTTCAAATAGGCACCACCATCGAGGCGAATCAGAAGATAATTGCCCCAGACATTGGCAAGATCCATCTGAGAAGGAGGATTGTCGGCAAGGTTACTCTCCATCGCCACTACCACCCCGAAAACCGGAGACAATACCGGAGCGGCAAAACAATAGTAGTCACTCAATTCGGTACCACTATCGCTATGACTCTTACCGTCGATGGTCTTGAAAAAATCCAGCGAATACTGCCACGGAGACTTATGGGTATGGGGTCCGAAAAAGCCCTGGTAGATTTGCCAGGTTCCGGCGACAGGCGCTTTCAGGGCCAGACTCTCTTCATCCACCCCTCTGGAACTGGAGAGCCTATACAACTCCAGACTGCGCTCGGGCAGGGTCGGCAGCCGCAGCCAGAAACCGGACCAGAACCGTCCTCTTTCAGCCGAAAGCGCAGCCAGGGCAGCATAGACCGTGACCAGAAATGGACTGGCCAGGGCGGGCAGACCCAGCCCCCACAGTATTGATGAGACAGAAACGGTGACAGGCAAAGCCAGAGTGGAAGCGGCCATGGCCACTATGAAAGATTTGGCTCCCGGTCTGGCAAAGAGCCCCCCCAGAATGATGGCGGTCAAAACCGCATTCATGAGCGCCAGCATATGCAATGCGTTTGTCTGCGAGATTTCCATGAGGCCAAGCACAAATGTGCCCGAAAGAGCGCTTGCCATACTCAACACAAATAGATATGGAGAAGAGACGGCGATGGCCGCCATAACCAGAACTCCCCCCAGGGCGGTGGGATTAAAGTAAAATGCACCGATGGCACTCAGCACCGAAGCCGGTGCGCTTGCGCTCAATGGCGGCAACCCCAGGGGAAGCAGTTTGAGCACGCCGGCTACGGAAATGATCAGATATGACACCAGCACATAAGGCGATCCTAATAAAGGTAGCCGAAGCCAGCGCCCTAGAGAGTCGTTCAATAGGGCGCTGACGATGACCACCAGGAGACCCGAAATAATCGTCACGATAATGGAGCGAGCGTCACATGTATAAGAGGCTCCGATCATAAGTCCGACAAGAATACCGTTCACCACCTCAATATCATGGGCGAGCGGCGGGAAGCGTAGTATGGAACGGAAAGCGATAGTGGATATGCCCCCTAGAAGCCCCATCCATCCCAGATGGGAGCAGGTACCGAGCATGGAGCAGAGAACCAGCAAAATGTTGGAGAGAGGATGATCCAATAAGAAGAAGGCTCCATAAGACCTGATCAAAGTCGAAAGCGCCTCTTTAATAGAAGCTAGCGATCTCATTTCGACGCCCCCTTCAGAGCAAGATCACCAGCCGACCGCGATGGCTCTTTGAGATGCTCGGGTAGAATATCATGGCTGATCATAGAATCAAGATTCTCCGCCTTTCTAATTATCCGGACTTCTCCATGTCTATCGACCAGCACCACATTTGGTCTGTATTCGATAAATTGCATCCACTGAGAATTGTTATAGGCTCCCACCGACTTGAACAAAAGTCTGTCTCCCGGTTTTAGCGGCGGCAGCTGAATACTTGCTCTGACTTCGTCGATGTTCATACACAGGGGACCGAAAAGTGCGGTATCTGCCGGAAGTCCCTGGTTGAGCGCGGTGAGCTTTACTTTATGTCGATACCAGAAGGCGGTAAACAGCAAATTGGTGCCGGCGTCGAGCACCACCGCCCGCCTGCCGTCCGGCAACCGTTTACCCCCGACCACCGAGGCAACTAAAACCTGGGTGTCGTCCACCACCGCCCGGCCGCTCTCCAGAATAAGCATCGGTAGACTGCGTCCCTCTCTTCGACGATACTGAATCTCTTCCATCAAGGTCCCGCAGATGACCTCGGCATATTCACTGAGGTCGGCGATGGTTTGCTCGGGAGGAAGGTATACCCCCTTCAATGAATTGACCGAAGGAAAACCGCCCCCCACATCGAAAAACTCTATGAGCCCCTCGCCTCTCTCTTCTACCTCGCGCATGAACCTGGCCATTATCCTGACCTGGGCTTCATAAGCCCTTGGTTCGGTTATGAAAGTGCCGATATGGCTGTGCAAACCGGTGAGCTTGAGAACGGGACTGAAAGCGACAGCGCTGGCGGCATGATGCGCCTGGCCGGATTCTATATTGAAGCCGAACCGATACCATGGTTCACTGAATCCGGTATCGAAATTGAGCCGTAGAGAGACCTCTACCACTTTATCCAGTTCTTTTGCGATTGTCTCTAGAAGGCGCAATTCGTCCATGTGATCAATATGAATTCGCGCGCCTTCTAAAACGGCCCGACGGAGAATCGCTTCGTTCTTATTAGGTCCGTTGAAGATTATTCTCGCGGGTGGCACTCCCAGCCAGCGAGCCTTTTCATATTCAAAAGCCGAGACCACCTCTGCCCAGGAAGATTCTTGATGAAGAATATTGCAGATGGCGCCGGTATAATTGGTTTTATATGACCAGGCATGCACCACCGGTCCGGCGTAGCGAGACTCGAAAACACGCTTCAGCCGACGAATATTGGCCCGCAATTTAGATTCTGAAGAGACGAAGAGTGGGGAGCCGAATCTCTCCACCAGCTCTTCTACATTGAGGCCAAAGACAGTCTCCTCGACCTCGTCTCGACAGATACGATTGCCGAATTTATTAATCTCTCCAAGGCGATGGGGTAATATCACCGGTGGTTCCCAGGGCTTTTTCGCTTTCATCTATCTACTCCGGACTCAGAATATTCCAGGGGACGGGCAACGGCTCTATTGGTCATCGCCGAGCCGTTTACAAAAACGGACTCGAACTCGGACAGCTCCACCAGCATCTCTTCGGCATAGCGGACAAAGAGCATTCCACAACGGGGCGGGTCGAACTGTATCGAGCCATAGTCACTGGCGAGCATCTGCAATAGAGCAAGAGGCAGATTGCGCCCGACACCGGTAGTTGTATATATCCAAGAAGGAAAACGCGGATTGCTCTCGATGATATTGAGCCGACCGTCTTTGTCTCTCATCGCCTCCAGTTCGAAAGGTCCTCTCCACTTCAGCTTTTGAACCAACAAGCTGGCGGCTTCTTTCATATCCGGGTCGTTCATGGTGACGCCTGCCCAGGCTTTGCCTTTTTCGGTAATCGCCCGTTTGCGCATCATCACCTCTCCGTACATAGAGCCGGTGCCGTCACCGATAGCGGTGAGATTGTACTCGTCTCCTTTTACCATCTTCTGGGCAAGCACTGGAAAACCCCAGGTGGCGACAAGTCGGCCGAAGACAGCCCGGGCTTCCTCTATGCTGTATACCGCTTGCGCATCGTAGAAAACACCTTTGAGCATTAGTGGAAACTGCCAGCTGTTATCGTCGAGATCTTCAAAACTCTCGAAAAAACGAGGATCGCTGATGGTTCTTATCTCAGGAGTATCCAGACCGATAGACTGACAAAGAGCAGGCAGATTGCCTTTAGCTCTGGCCATGAGCTGCTCTCTATCGGGAATCAACATTCTGATCCCGAGATCGCTCAGCTCAGAACGAATTCGAATGAAGCTGACCATCTCCTAATCCAGCGAAGGAATGATAGCGTCGATGGGCTCCACGGCATGGACCTCTTGAATTCGCTCTAGAAGAGCTTGCTCTCCCGATGCAGGATAAGGAATCAGATAACCGCTTTCAAAAATCTCGCGGTTATAAAGACCGGCATCCAGAACATCATAACCGAGCCCGATAAGCCGTCCTCGAAAGCGGCGGGACTCTTTTATAGACCGGGCGACGGCACAGCCAGGTCCGGGATTGTCTGCTCTGGCATTGATACCGGTTATAGCCACGTTCCAATTGCGCCAGTCTGTCTTATGGATCATTGCAAGTATCTCCCCAACTGGCGAATGAAAACTTCCACAGCGCTTCTGGCCATCTCTTCTTCGACTTCAAAACTATCCGCCAGACCCCGGGCGATAGAGCCTGCGTCACCGCCATTTATGAGAAGATTGAGAGCAAACAGTCCGGTCTTGTTCACAGTAAAACTCTGTCCCGTTCTTGGATCGAAGCTGAATCCCGTCTCGCTCACAGCAAGCTGGGAAAGCCGCCCCTGTTGTCTCAATCGATTCAGAGTTTGAGCCACTGTCTCTTCCATAAGAGCTACCTCCTCCTTCTGACCCACAAAACTATGAAACCAGAGGTCTATGGAAAGAGAATGAAGAATGTGGAGAAACTATGGAGATCGCCGGATTTAATCGGAAATCTCTTTCAAAACCTCACCGGAGCTTGCCGAGGGCGGCTTGATGCCGAGCAAGGCGGCGATGGTAGGGGCGATATCCTTAGGATCTATAGACCGCCGATAATAGCCTGGTCTGACCCCGGTACTTAGAAAAGCCACCGGTACATAGGTGTCATAGGACCAGACCGAACCGTGTTCACCTGGCTGGTTCGTCCTTATCTTTCCGAACATGACATATTGCCTGGGCACCACATGGACATCGCCGGATCTTTTGGGATGGAAATTGGCCACAATTCTGGCATAGTATCCGGTATTGTCGGGCAATTCGCCCCGGGCGATTCTAGAGCGCCCTGCGGCATAGGCCACCCCGGGATAATGCATGGCAAACTCGGCGGCAGCGTCCTCCACCTTCTCGATACCGGCACCGATACCGCCATCGGCGATGAACTTGCGGTCGAGATAGATATAAGGATAGACGAATGCCTTGATCAAGTCATGCTCGGTCGAGAAACGCTCTTTCAAACGAGAACTCATATAAGACCGAAACTCTTTGCTCGGAATTCTGGAAGAATCTATAGAAAAAGCCTGCATCGCTTCGGCGATCTCAGCCACTCCATGATCGGCGGAAAGTACTATCAACACTTTATCCAGTCCGACTTTCTTATCAACAAAAGAGAAAAGTTCGGCAAGGTTGCGATCTACTCTAAGGAGATTATCCTCCGCCTCCAGACTGCCTATGCCCCAGCCATGACCGACATAGTCGGTGGAAGAGAAACTGACCGATAGATAGTCGGTGCTCTCGCCTTGACCAAGACCGAGCTTGTCTATGGCATGCTCGGCAAAAGAGAGCACCAGTTCGTCATTGACCGGAGTATGCAAAAGCGCCTCGTAAAACTCTTCGTCGTCCTGGCATGCGAAGGACTTGGGAAGAGTACGTCCCAGATGCTTGTAATAGCCCTCGAAGCTTCGGTCGTCTATGTCTTTCCGTAGATAAGAGTCTTTATCTCTCAGTAGAGTCCAGGCTTTGTCACGATAAGTATCCGCCAGCTTCCTGCGATTCCACTCCTCGACCCAGACAGGCAAAGAATCATTGTAATATTTGCTGTTTACGAACTTGCCGCTGGAGAGCCAGAAAGCTTTGCCGCAATGTCCGCCGGGTAAAATAGCACCACGATCCTTGCCGGAAACAGCAATAGATCTGGCTTTTCCAAACGAAGCCATGACTATTTCGTCACCGATGGTGGTGGATAGAAGATGAGCCGGGCTTCTTCCTTTCTCACTGGATGTGGAGCCTGCGGTACTGACAGCGTCTTTATCTACCATTGGAGAGTTCTGATCTTCCACCGAATAGACCACTCTCCCCTTCTCATAGTCGTACCATTCACTGTTGGTGATACCATGGCGAGCCGGCACCGTACCGGTGGCAAGGGTGGCATGACCGGGGGCCGTCTCTGTGTCGGCATGGCTGTAATGAGCATTGGCGTAGTATGCGCCTCTATTAAACAATAGCTTGAAGCCGCCTTCGCCGAATCGCTCTTTGAATATTAGAGGTTGATCACCGCGGAGCTGGTCTATGGTAATTTGCAGGACGAGCTTCACCCTGGCGCCCTTATCGACGGCGAATCCGGGCGACCCCAACAACATTATTGCTGCCACAAGCACAAAGATGCAGCGCGACGGCGAGTGAATCGGCTTTATATTCAAAAAACGCTCTCCCCTGGAATCAAAGGCTTTGATTATAATAGATTCTTCTTACAAGGAGCAGTTAATGACCTATCGTCCAATCCTCGGAACCCTCGGCTATGTAATGTCCAGGGATAAGCAAAGCGTCCTTCTGGTGAACCGCAGCAAAAGAGCGGATGATATCCACTATGGCAAATACAACGGTCTCGGCGGCAAATTGGAACCCGGTGAAGACATCGTCTCGGGTTTTGTCCGGGAAGTGAAAGAGGAAGCCGGTATAGAACCTGTCGATATCATTCTGAAAGGCACCATAAACTGGCCCGGTTTTGGTGGAGTCGGGGAGGACTGGTTCGGTTTTATTTTCCGAGTCGATACTTACGAAGGAGAACCCATGAAAGAGAATCACGAAGGCTTTCTTGAATGGGTTAGAATAAGCGATTTCGCCACGGTCAATTTCTGGGAGAGCGACCGCTACTGGTTAGATATGGTCTTTGACGAGAGCGATAAAGTGTTTCACGGAGTGGCGCCTTTTGACGAAGGCAAGATGATTTCCTGGAACCACGTCAAAATTTAAGGGTGAAATCATCTATTTTCATCCTCTCTCTATCTTCTCTGTCCAGGTCGCCTTTGCCCAATCGCTCGTATACCCGAGCACGCATCTGATAATAGTCCGCCCGTCCCGGCTTCATACTAATAGCCTGATTGAAATCCCCCAGAGCTCTGTCATATTCTCCTTCTCAGCCAGAAGGAAGATAGTTTCGGCGCCTCTTGCCAGAACTTTAATAGCGACTATGCTGCCTAAAGCTTTATCCCTGGCGCAAAAGACTTGACCCATCGCCCCTTCACCGACAAAACTCGGCTCCAGATAACGGGCTCGAAGAGAATTCGGAAAGTTATGTCGCGGGTCTGACACGAAACCCCCTCAATTCCAAAAACACCTTATTAAATTTACCCGAAATTCATCGTAAAATAGTCAGAGAGCATGGACGATAGGAGATCTGAGTGAATCTGGAAATCGGCTCGGTAGTCTTCGAAAAATTCGAGATTCTAGCACCGCTTGGAAGCGGTGGCATGGCCACGGTCTATAAAGCCAATCACATCCATCTAGACAAAGTGGTGGTCTTGAAGATGCTTCATACCGAAGGTTTGAGCGATAGAGCCATGGTGCGCTTCCATAAAGAAGCGAAGATACTGAGCCAGCTCAACCATCCCAATATCTCTCCGTTTTTCGACTTCGGGCTATCGGAAGACAACATCCCCTATCTTGCCATCGAGTTTCTCCAGGGAGAGACCTTAAAAGATAGATTGAAAGCCGAAAGCTATCTAGAGTTGGAAGAAAGTCTATCCATAGCCCTGGATCTGGCAGGTGCCCTCGCCCATGCCCATGCAAAGGGGATAGTTCATCGGGATGTGAAACCGGCCAATGTCATGGTGACTGAAACAGACGGCAGCCCCAGGGCTGTGCTGATGGATTTCGGCATCGCCAGGCTGATGGAAACCGATGAAGAAGATCAGAGCCTGACTTCCTCGGGCGAACTAATCGGCAGTCCCAGATACATGAGCCCGGAACAGGGAGAGAGCGGCAAAACAATCGATGCAAGAACCGATCAGTACTCTCTTGGTTGTCTGATATTCGAGATGCTCACCGGCAATGTGCCGCTTTCCGGCGACACTGCCTTTGATACTATAAAAATGAGACAGACTCTGGAAGCGCCGCGATTGAGTGAGATGTCTATTGCAGAGATTCCGGAATCTCTCGATGACCTGGTCGCCAAGTTACTGGCGCGGGTTCCCGACAATCGATTCTCATCCATGAAAGAAGTAGCTGCGATTGCGGAGAGCCTTCTAGATGAGATCGCCGCCAACGCAGCTGAAGAAGGAGAAGGAGAAGAAAAGAAAGATGCACCGCTGCTCAACCTCTGGGCACCGGATATTCAAGAGCTTCTCAGCGCAAGAAAGATCCAGCTGTTAATTGCTGGAACCCTGAGCCTGCTTGCACTATTACTTGCAGGCAATATCTTCTTAACCAGCACGAAAAAATCGACACAATCAAATGTACCTCTTAAGGTCGCTACTGTAGGCGGACTTCCCAAAATCGAATTAGGCGACGACAAAGGCACCAACAAAAATTCCAGAGAATTCGACATCCGCACTGCAACAGACCTCACTAAACTGGCTGAGGCAAAAGATCTTCAATTGATCAAAATCAGGAACGCGGACAATATCGATCTGGACAACCTTTCATCTTTGCGGGATCATGACAATTTAATCGAACTCTATCTGAGACCGAATAGTTACCAGTTTAAGAACCTCGACAACTTAGCAGGTTTGAAGAATCTACTGTTTTTAGAAATTCGCGGAATGCCTCTCAAAGACGAGCTGCTCGAAGCCTTGAGAAAAAGCAAATCACTTCAAGTTTTGCTTGTCACCGATTGCGGTCTGACACCTGCATCGGCAAAATATCTGAAAAGACTCAAAGAGCTCAAGACCTTGCATGTAGACAACCAATTGCTCGACTCCCCGGAATACAAACAGCTATCGAAAGAGCTTCCCGATTGCGAAATTGTAGGTGCCAAGACACTAGAGGTCGACAACGATGCAAAAAAATATCTTTCCCCGGAAGAACTAGAAGACAATGCCGCGATTCTGGTCAAAAACACGATTACTAAAGATGTCAGAAAAATCGGCTCACCCCTTAGAGAATTCGAGAAAGAGCATTTAGAGGAGTTGAATAAACTTCCAGCCACTGCAAAGGACACTCTGAAGAAAAAGCTGGCTCTGTTCGAAAAATGTAAAGAGCAAGCGATTAAAGCACAAGGTCCTGATTGCAGCGCGGCCCATCGCTATATGCGTGAGATTGCCGCTGTGCAATATCTGTCCGGAGATATTGATACCGCCCTGAATACCATCGAAAGCATCGAAAAAAGCATCGCTAAAGAAGGCTACAAAAGCGAAGAGGTTCCGACACTGTCGCTTAAATCGGACATCTTATGGGTTGCAGGCAAGCAAAAGGAGAGCCTCGAAGTTGTGGAGAAAGCGCTTCCCTTAGCTAAACAGCGGCAGCTGCATCAGAGATTCACAGTACTCGATCTACTGGAGCGGCTTGTTACTCGGTATGGGATTCTCAGCGACTGGAAAAATATGGATAAATCCATCGACCAACAGGTAAGCTGGCTAGATGCCTGGCATGAAAAGAAAGAAGAGGGCTACGGCCACTACCTGATCTGGCCGTTGCGTTTCAACTGCGATCAAGCAGCAAGAATGACCGAAGAAAAAGAAAAAGAAGCAAAGATAAAGAGAGTCCACGAAATCGGCAACAAAATAGTCGACTGGTTTAACGGTCTGGGAGGAGACAATCGACATGGAAAAATGTTCCTGCAACAAAAAACCTATGATACCTACATTGAGACCGAGGCAAGACTGGCAACTTTCACTCCGGACATAAAAGGACAGAGGAAACATCTTGAAAAGGCCTATCAAGCCATTGGCAATGCCACCGGATTGGAGACCCGCAATCCGGTGCTTTGCTATCAATGCTTCACCACCCTGGGTCGGATATACCGTATAGAGAATGAGAAGAACAGAGCTTTTGCGCTCTTTGAAAAAGCTAAAAAACTGCTGCCGCTATTGCCACCAAAATTCAGAAAAAAGGCTCTCGAGGAAATAGACAACGAAGAGAACGTAATGAAAAATGGATAAGTCTCTCTGTCCAATCTGTCTGCAGCCGTCAGTGGAATCCACTGAGAACTCAGGCAGTTTGACCCAGTGGGTCTCCGGCTGTCGATGCGCCCGGACCGATGAAAAAGTTGTAGAAAAGCTCGCGGCGAATCTAAAACTCAAAAGACGGATGCCTGCCCAGATCAAACTAGATGTTCCGGAACGCATAAAACACTGATGTTAAACTGGCGGCAAAACCCCGCACGGAGGCAAAGAGAATGACGTTTTCCCTGGCGGTCTATTCTCCAAAAACGAAACAGATAGGGCTCGCTCAGGCCTCCTGCGGACTCTTTACCGGCACGACCTGCCCTCTTATCTGTCCTTCGGGGCGATTCATCGGCACTATTCAAGCCTTTGTCAATCGCTCCATAAAGGCGGATATTCTACAAATACTCGCCCTCTCCGGCTCAGTGCAAAGCCTGGATGCCGAATTGAGGGCAAACGATCCGTTTTACGAATACAGACAGCTTGCCATAATCAGCTTCGATGGACAGGCTTTCGGTCATACGGGCAAGAACGCCAGTCCGGTAGCGGGGCATCTTTTGGGGGACAATTTTGTGGTCGCCGGCAATATGTTGACCGAAATAAGCTGCCTGGATGCCATGGTGGAGGATTTCGTCAACAGCGAAAGCGCTCCCTTTGGGGAGCGCCTGGTGAGCGCCCTGGAAGCAGGAAAAAAAGCCGGCGGTCAGAGTGCTGCAGGCAGGAAGCTTAGAGAAAGAGCCGCCTGTGTAATGGTCTATGACGAGGCCGGAGCCTGTCACCTGAATTTGCGGATAGATATGTCCTCCGACGCGATCAAGGCGCTGAGGGAGCTATGGAGCGCCTACAGAGTCTATGATCACTTTATGGAAGTCTGCGAAAAATCGCCCGAATCTTTAGTCAGTCTGGACGAACAGGATCGGATGGTCCCCCACGCCCCTTCTATTTTCGAAGAAGTTTCAGATTCTGATGCTGCTTCAGATTAGACTGAAGCAGCAAGAGCCGGACGGCAAATGTAGCTCAATAGCTCATAGGCAACGCGTCGGTCACAAAACGAACATGAACTTCAAGATAATCTATCACTATGTTTGATAAGAAAGTGACCGATTTCAATTCAGCGTCAGAGCCCTCGAAAGACTGGGTTTTCCTTGCCCACGACCAGCTCAATGACAGCTTCAGCTTGCTGCAGAACAATAGACCACTGCTTTTGATAGAGAATCACCGCTATTTTTCCAGGCGACCGTACCACAAACAGAAACTCGCCTTGGTTTTGACAAATCAAAGAAATTTTGCCCTGGAACAAGCTCAAACAGGGCGCCGGGTTCGTTATCTGATTACCGAATCGAGCTACGAAGAAAGTCTGATCGAAGCTACAGACGACCTTGAACCAGAGAGCCTGACCATGATGGAAGCCGCAGAAAGAGAGCTGCGAGCGGAGTTGGCAGGACTCATTGAAGCAGGAGTTCTAAAGGCAATTACCCACGAAGGCTGGCTCACCAGCGCTGAGGACATGGACGCGGCACGAACCGGTAACAAATGGAGAATGGATCGATTTTATCAGCATGTTCGCAAACGAACCGGCATTCTTATGGATGCCGGCTCGCCCCGCGGAGGCAAATACAGCTTCGACCCGGACAACAGAAAACCATGGCATGGAGAGCCGTCCGCTCCGGCACCGCCTTCTTTTGCCGTTGACGATCTAAAACAAGCAGTATTGAAATTGATAGCAACCCGATTCGCACGGCATCCGGGAACTCTCGACGAAAGTTCGCTGCCGGCAAGCCTGGAAGAGATAGAGCAATACTGGCAATGGTGCCTCGATAACTGCATGGAGAATTTCGGTCCCTATGAAGACGCCATGTCCACGAAATCTACCGGAATCTTCCACACAAGGATATCTTCACTGATGAACCTGCATCGTCTACTGCCATCGAAAGTGGTGCATGATGTCTCAGAGCTCGATATCTCGCTTAACAGCAAAGAAGGCTTTATTCGTCAGGTTCTCGGCTGGCGGGAGTTCGTCTATCAAATTCACCGGGTTACAGACGGCTTTCGAAAGCTGCAAAATACCCTCTGCTCAAATAGCCCCGGAGATGGTGGCTACAGCAACTGGTCGAAGAAAGCCTGGATAGAAGACTCTGAACAGAGTCCGGACCCGGGAGTAGACGGCGGCGCCTGCCCTGACTATTTCAATGCTGAAACTCCACTACCGGCAGCCTACTGGGGAGAGAAAAGCGGTTTGAACTGTCTCGATACAGTGGTGGCAAACGTCTGGGCGGAAGGCTATAGCCACCACATAACAAGATTGATGGTCCTATCTAATATAGCCACCCTGCTGGACATATCGCCCCGCCAACTCACAGACTGGTTCTGGGTGGCATATTCCGACGCCTGGGACTGGGTCGTAGAACCAAATGTGCTCGGTATGGGCACCCACTCCACCGGTGACTTGATGACCACAAAACCCTATGTGGCGGGTTCGAATTATATAAACAATATGAGCGACTTCTGTGGCGGCTGCAAATTCAATCCGAAGAAGAACTGTCCTATAAGCAGACTCTACTGGGCATTTCTAAATCGGCACCGCTCAAAATTGGAAGAGACCAGAAGGCTTTTCATGCCGCTCAATAGCCTGGGCAAGAGATCCGACGCCGACAAAGAGCTCGATAGCAAAACTTTCTCTATTTGCCGAAAGAAACTGCTTGACGGAGACGCACTGGCTCCCGAAGACTTCCGGTAGAAAAATCCATCGCTTCGGAAAGCGCAGGTAACAGCACTTTGAACCAATCAGTAAACAGCTGGGGCTGAACAGAGATATCCTCCAGCACTTCATTGAGATCTCGCCAGACAACTTCGCTTACCTCATCGGAATCAAGCATAAAAACGCCGTCGTAGAAGCCTGTATATAAATGATCCAGTTCATGCTCGATCATCCCGTCTCCGAGTTCCAGATGATAGATGGCGTCACCGGCGCAATTGAGCGAGACCTGTCCGATACCAAGTTCCTCTTTCAATCTTCGCGATGCAGCTTCTTCTGTGCTTTCACCAGCCAGAGGATGGGTACAACAACTATTGCTCATTAAACCGGGTGAATGATACTTAGACAGGGCGCGGCGCTGGAGAAGAATTTCTCCTTTTGTATTGAAAAGGAAAACCGAAACTGCTCTATGTAGCAAGCCCTTCTCGTGTACCATCAGTTTGTCGGCAAGACCAAATTCCCGGTCACTTTCGTCGACCAGTATGACCAGATCTCTTCGGGACTTTAGTGGCAAATCTTTCATCGCTATCATAATCACTCAAGAATCTGTACTTCCGGTGAACAAATAGCTGCGATCAAGCTTTTGAAATCAATGCCTTGACTTCAGAAAGACTGTTAGCTTCCTGAGCCGGTTTGTCTTTTCGCCAGCGGCTCATCCGGGGAAATCTAACGGCGATCCCTGATTTGTGCCGATTCGACTCTTGAATGCCTTCAAATGCCAGTTCGAAAACGAGCTCCGGTTTGACCACCCGCACCGGACCAAAACGTTCTAAAGTGTTCCGCTTCACAAAAGCATCGACCTGGCGAATCTCTTCGTCGGTAAGCCCGGAATATGCTTTTGCAAAAGGGACCAGTTTGTCCTCTTCCCAGACGGCAAAAGTATAGTCGCTATAAAGACTGGCGCGTCTACCGTGCCCTCGCTGGGCATAGATAAGCACCGCATCGATAGAATAAGGGTCGACTTTCCACTTCCACCAGTCACCGCGCTGACGTCCGACTCTATAGGGTGACTGCAGTCGCTTCAACATCAGACCCTCAACCGCTCCTTCGGCCCGGCTACGGCTGCCCTGCCTGAGATCAATCAACTCTTCCCAGGAAGCGAAATCTAAAGAAGGGCTGACCATGAAGCTATCTTGAACGAAACCGCCAGTGGTGATCTGCCTGAGCAAAGCTCTCCTCGACTCCAGAGACTTTTCTCGTATGTCTTCTCCGTCAAACTCAATCAGATCATATGCCATCATAGCCACGGGAGCCTCTTTCAATAGAGTTTTCCCGACTCGTTTTCGGCCCAGTCTGCGTTGCAATGTAGAGAACGGCATAACCCGCCCGTCACTCCAGCAGATTATTTCGCCATCGATGACGGTGCCATCGGGAAGACTTCGAGCCGCTGACGCCAGCTCAGGGAACTGTTCCGTTACCAGCTCCTCTCCCCGGGACCAGATATAGGTCTCTGCCCGGCGACGCACCAACTGAGCTCTGATACCATCCCACTTCCATTCGGCAGACCAGCTGGACGGCTCGCCCAAATCGGCAGGGTGCCCCTCCAGTGGATGGGCAAGATAGAAAGGATAGGGACGACTGCGGTCGGTGTCATCGGTCTTATCTGCAATCAGGGCTAAATAAAATTCAGGTGTCGCCTCCCATTGACCCATTAAGCGATGAGCAATGACCTGGGGATCTAAGGAAGCCACTTTACCCAGAGCACGGGTGACAAGGCTCTGGGAGACGCCAACTCTAAAAGCTCCGGTCAAAAGTTTGTTGAATATAAATCGCTGACCGGCATCCATTTGATCCCAGGTAGAGAGGATGCTAGCTCTGGTTTCGCTCTCAGAAAGACCGCGCAGCTGGAGCAGTTTCTCACTGACAACCAGGTGCAAAGGCATATCCAGACTTCGGTGACTCTCAGGCAAAATCAAAGCGATGGTCTCGGCCAGATCGCCGACCGAGTCATAGCACTCTGCAAACAACCAGTCGCTCATACAGGCAACCTCAGCCGCCCAGGCTCTAAGCAGCGAGGTCTTGACGAGGCGGCGCGGCTTCTTTCCGCAGAGGAAGTAAACTGCCCAGGCCGCATCCGCATTGTCGGCGACTTCAAAATAAGACACTAGCGCATCCACCTTCTCGGTGGTTTTGGTAGTCTGATCAAGCTGCATATAAAGTCGTGTGAAGCTTTGCACCGGCTACTCGCCCCCGTTCTCGTCGGCAGCAAACTCTGTGGTCAGGGTCCTGGCATCAAGCCCTTTTTCAGTCAGGCAACGCACCATGGCCGAGGTATAACCGTGGGTGAGCAGCACGGTGGCAGCACCACTACTTTCTATGGCAGTATGGAGACCTCGCCAGTCGGCATGATCAGAGAGAACAAAACCCCTGTCCACAGCTCGACGCCGTCTTGCCCCTCTTATTCTCATCCAGCCAGAAGCGAATCCGGTTGATACCGAACCGAATTTCTTTATCCAGGCAGACTGTTGCGCAGACGGTGGCGCCAGTATCAGCGCTCCGCGCCAATCCTCCTTTTTCTCACCGCTTACCCGATGGGTAACAGGCAGTGGCACCCCGACCTCTCGATAGATCTCGTTGATATTCTCGACCGCTCCATGGGTATGAATACTACCGATTGAAGAATCGATCCCAAGCAGCACTCTCTGGGCTTTACCCAGAGAGTAGACAAAAAGAATAGAGGTCTTGCCCTGATCTCTATTGGCGCACCACCAGCGGTTTATCTCAGAGAAAACGCTCTTGCTGTCGGGCCATTGATAAATTGGTAAGCCGAACGTGGACTCGGAGATAAATGTATGACAGGCAACGGGCTCGAAAGGAAGACAGGTAGGATCCGGATCTGTCTTGTAATCACCGGAAACTACAAAAGCCTCTCCTTTATACTCTACCCTTATCTGGGCAGAGCCCATTATATGACCGGCAGGATGGAAGGATACGCTGACACCGTTTATGGTTATAGTCTCACCGTATTCGGTGGTCTCAATACGGGCATCCTCACCCAGACGCAGCCTCATTACCGGTGCACTATCAGCCTGGCACAAATAGCTGCGACTGCCCGGTCTGGCGTGATCCGAGTGGGCGTGGGTAATGAGAGCGCGATCTACCGGCCGCCATGGGTCGATGAAAAAATCCCCGACTTCGCAATACAGTCCCGAATCGCTTAATTTGAGCAGTTCCATCAACTCCCCGCTCTTGTTCCCTGTTCCTGAAATTTTATCACCGCCTCTTCGGTGACCGCGTAAACGGCTACAGCCTTTGAAGAATCGATGGTACTGCTTCCGGTGAATCGTCCGAAAGCCGGAAGCACCAGCAGATTGCGCTCCAGATAGAAGCAGGGCAATCGCTCCGATTGACCTCCCTTGCCAAAGAGTCTCACAGCAGGGTGCAAGTGCCCGCAGATAGTAGGCTTCATTCTCCTTTTGGTAGCCGGCGGATGGTGCCGAAGCGCTATCGGTCCTTCCATTATAGAATCGCCGCAGCACTCGAACCTCCAACAGTCAGGAACTTCACCGCTACTCTTCTCGTGATTGCCTTCGAGCAACCTGACCCGAAGCTCCGGGTGCTGCTCGCGCCAGCGTAGAATTTTTTCGATAGTATGTCCGGTCATTCCCAACCTGGCATGCTGAAAATCACCAAGCAAAATAAGGACTCTGGCATCGGTTCGTATAATAGCCCGGGAGAGCCTCTTCAAATCGGCATCCACCACCGACTCCGGCACTGGGATTCCAGAAAGCCTGAAGGTGGTATCTTTGCCGACATGAACATCGGCGGCAAGAAGGGCCGCCCTTGCAGGCCAGTAGATTACTCGCTCTGCCATGAGCAAGAGCTTCTCTCCGGCAAATTCTATGTCTTGATCTTGCAATTAACTCTCCTCGAACCAGCATAAAGAGATCTGGCGTGTTTAGCCATCGCCATCTGCATCCTTGCCACTCTAGTCTCGAAACGCTCCGAAGAGAGCTTCTCTCTCAATCTATCGACAAGGAGGGGGAAAGAGAGAGGCGATGGCTTATCTAATTGAATCAGGACAAATGAAGATGAGCGAATTCTCTCGAGGGCTTTGATCAGCCTGGTCGACTCGAGCTGACCGGCAAGCAATTCTCTTCTTGCTTGAAGCAATAAAAGATTCTGGGGATCGTACTCTTTGAAGACATCGAAGAATAATTCCGAAGAAGCCTGAATCTGCCTTGTGGACTTACCGGCACCAGGATAGCCTTGAAAAACAAGTCCGGCCACCCTGGCAATTTCACGAAAGTGTCGGCGAGCCATTTCGGTGGCGTTTATGCTTTTCAGAATCTCTTCGTCGAGATCATCACCACAGAATAGATCACGGAGTCTATTCAAATCCAACTCAATTCTTGTCGGGCTGAGCAGCTCGAATCCATAATCGTTTACCGAAATCGTAAAAGTGGTCTCCTCCTGCTGGCAGATTCGATAGGCTATCAGGGCAGAGAGACCCTCGTG
>CAZCBH010000015.1:0-3582 GCA_964496875.1 uncultured Candidatus Obscuribacterales bacterium
GAATCGACAGAAACTCCTAGAGAGCCATTGATCAAGTCGGCGCCATTGCGCTTGACGGCATATCTATTTCTCCTCTTTGGCGCATTTGCTATCGGGATTCTTATAAGCGCTTGTATCGGTCTGGCTATCGGTAGCTCGCATCCTCTGTTGGCTATCGGACTGGCGGCTTTCGTTTTATATGTATATCTGGCGGTTTCGACACTGATTTTTGTTCTGCTTGTAGAGAGAGTTAACCTGGCTGAAATAGGGCTGCCAAAGGCGGTTAGCTATAAGCAGTTAGGCACCGGTATCTTTCTGGCAATTCTTTTCCTTTTCATTGAATTTGGCATCTGCACAAGTGCCGGCTGGCTGAAACTGGTACCGAATCAGGTGCCAGAGCCTTATTTTGTTTGGCTGATTGTCGCATGCGCAATCATAGGATTCACAGAAGAACTCATATACCGTGGCTACTTGCTCTATGTTTTCGAGAAGTGGAAGGGACGTACCGTGGCAATTATCCTGACTTCGATATTGTTCTGGATTCCACACATTTCGAACGGATCTGAGATGCCTGCGCTGGCTGCTGTCGGCTATCTGATGTTCGGTGTAGCGCAGTGTTTCAATCGATACGCTTTTGGTAATCTCTATTTCGCGATCGGGTTCCACGCATTTTATGACTTGCTTGCGTTGGGGACCGGGCAGGGTGGAAAGGAGGTTCCGGGGTATTTCAACTATCTTACTAATGCTCCTGGGTGGTTGCTCGGACCAGCCGGAGATACAGGTCTGATGGATTTACTCATCCCCTTCGGATTCTTGCTTCTCTATTCGATTTGGAGCTATAAGAAAAGTTTGAAAGCTGATATTGCGGGCGTGTCGAATAGCGCGGAATCGAGGTCTATTCATGGTGAGTGATTCGACCAGTCGCCAATTACTTCAATAGAGTTTGCACTATTGATTGTATCTTGTGCTTCAAGCCCTGCATCTTTCAAAGCTTCAAGTAGTTGCTTCTTTGTATTAGCCTTGGAGTTCTCTTTGATGTGTTTGTAGCCGCAGTGAGAGCATTTGGATCTCTCCAGTCGTCCCTGGCAGCCCAGGCGGATGGTTTGTTTATGAATGAGTTTGCCGTCTTCAAGAATCTCTATAGGCGCAGGCTCTTCGTCTGAATAATAGACAAGCCCGGACACCGGTCGTGATTTTGCAAAGTCGTTTTGCAAAGAATCTGATGGATTATTGGCTATGGCTGTTTTCGATTCTCTTATGACGACGATATTTTTTCTTTTCAGCCTTTGAAAAGCTTGCTCCAGCTTCAGCCAGTCCCCGCCGCGAGTTTCGTTTTCCTGCTCCAGTCGTTTTTGTTTTCCTAGCTCTTCAGCAACAGCCAGTTTTGCCCTTCTGCAGAAAAGAGGTTGATGCGCATCTGTGCGTCTTGAGTAGTATCCGGTAAGAAATTCACAGTACGCATTCAGAGCATAGTATTGCATGGCTGAGGTTTCATCCCTGGTGGCATCGGCTGCCGCCACCAGCTCTTTGTATTTTTCTTCTGCTTGGGCTAGATCCCCTTTTCTCCTTTGTTTTATGGCTGCCCGGTGTAGAATATTGAGATTGTTGAGTGCTGCATCTGAAATTGATGAATTCATGATCTTAAGTGCAGAACTTAGTTGGATGTCGCTCTTAAGGCAATCTAACTCTGACGATATAGACCCAGGGTACTTCGCATTATGCTCGTTGCTAGGTCGATAACAGATGGCTCGAAGAAATTGTTGGTAGCAAGTCAAAATGTCTGAAGTGAGTTGATAGTTGTCTGTGGCCTCGACTTTTGAAATCATCTTCAGGTAGTCTGTTTTTGCCTTGTCTGTGTCACCGCAAGCAAAGTCTTCTGCTGCTCGGCCTAATAGCGTGCGCAATTCTCGAATGAGGTCTACATTGTCAGAGGTCCTGTATTTTATAAGTTTTTGTTCGAGTTCATGGTTGGCTGACTCAACATAGGGCAAAAGGGGTGAGAAGTCGTTGCCGCTCATTGCCCATCCTTCCCCTACGTGGTTAGAAAAAGCAACCGCTGACTTGAATAGCTGCATATCTAGCAGAGGCGACTGGCAAGCGAACCAGGGAAGTGTTCTCAGGTCTTTGTGCCAACCATAGCCGGTTTTTTCAAAAGACTCTATGGACTTTTGAAGAACAACTTCCATTGGTTCAGGATTCCAGTTTGGTTGCTGATTTGCGACACGGCTTATGTTCTCTTGCAGATCCTTTTCTAGCAGGCGCATCTTCGCCAGCTTTTCTGATCTCGAGTCGGTATACCAGTTTTTGTTTCTAGAAGCAGCGAAATACTCAAGAAATGATTTTTTCGTTCGACTTTCAGCAGGAAAGGCAAGCGGAAGGACTAAGCATATGGCTGCAGCTATTTGTCTTCGGAGGCGCATTGCCGAATTATAGCGCCAGGGTATGCGAGGGGGGAAATATTTGTGGATTAATATTAGTGCGTTGGAGAGCCGATAGAATTGGTTCATGAGAGTTATAGCGGTAATCTTTTCTTTCTTAGTTGTGCTGCTAGCCGCTGGCGGCGTATGTGCACAGCCTACATACATTGAATTTCAACGTCGTAGTAACGACGTGCAGTCCAATGGGAGATTGAAAGACAAGCCCTGGATTATTTTGCCTCCCTACGGTGAGGATCGTTGGGTGCCTGGCGGGTCGGTCGGCGCTTCTATAAATGCTATTGGTGAAGCGATAGTAAGGAGGGAGAGCTTGCGCAACGGCGCTCTTGAAGATCCGAATTTTGCAGAGTTGGAGAAATTTAAAAAGCTATTTATGCATGCGGACCGCAGGTATCAGTTTATTGTCGAGGTGCTTAAAAGTGGTGAGCTTAGCTTAGACGAAAGGCAGTGTCTTAATCGTATTCTCTGTTCGGTTCTGCCTGAGTCCCTGTTGTATTCTCAGATATTTGTGGTTTATCGGGATCGTCCTGTATGCCCTAGGGTGGTCCTTTTATTGGATAGTTTTGGTATCGCGACTTCAACGTATCATAATGAAAAGCTGATTCGACTTTGTAGAAGACGCGAGGCAATGCCAGATTCGTTAGCATATTTCTTGCCGGCATACTGCCAATTTGGATTGCGCAATTTTGAGACCTATCTCTGGCAGGTCCGCAAATTCTATCCAGAGAAGAAAGCTGCTGAATTGGCATCTAACGAAGAGTTTAAAGAGCTGTATACGAAGACTTTCCGAATCGGCTTGACCCTTTCTATGTTGGATGGCGAACTACAGGATTGTTCGGAAGAAGAGAAATCGGCAATTCAAGAGAGAATAGCGAAGCTGGTGCCGGATTATGAAAGCCTTTTGGATAAGCTTTGTTTTTCAATGGATTCCCTATTCGGTAAAACAGAACTCAAATCAGATTTTGCTTGGAAGGATGCTCTGCGTTAGGATTGCAGAAAGAGTTGATTCACTTTCGGCCACACCGGGCAGATCAATTTTTAGGCAGCTCAAAGAACTTGCAGATTATAGAGCGGGTAAAAGCTATGAGAACGAAACTCGACTGTATCATGATCGTGGACAACAGTATGTCCGACAACTTTCTCCATGAGCGTATGATGCAGCGCATGG
>CAZCBH010000015.1:3682-71360 GCA_964496875.1 uncultured Candidatus Obscuribacterales bacterium
GGCTCCAGAGCTTCCATCCGTGTGGTTACCTTTCTAAGCTCATTGATTTTCCATTCTGCTAGATACATGCGAGCCTGCCCCGCCAGCACTTTGAGCGAATTAGAATTGAGGCTGTGAGCTTTGTCGAGAAGGTCCTTGCAGCGCAGCTCGTCGCCTCGTTGCAGCTCTATAGAAGCAAGATAGACATAGGGCCACTCGAACTTAGGCACCTCACCGGTGAGCTCTAGATAAATATCTCTCGCCAGGCTGAGATTGAGGGTCAGGTTGTGTCTGGCACCGGCGATCATCTTCTCGTGAACTTTGTCGTCGACCCGCACTTTCGGCACCCGGGTAACAAACATATTGCGAGCACGCTGGCGCAGTTCATCGGTGTCGGCTGCGGCGAGGGCAAGGTCAAGGGCGTCTCTTGTCGGTTCAGGTAAGCCGATTTTTTCGTATTGATCCGCCATCTTCATATATTCCTCGGCGGTTTTGCCATCCGGAATGCCATCCACTGGCAGACCAAATGCCGGCAGGACATAAGAAGCGATAGATTTATCGATGGTGCTCTGGACAGAGCTGCTCAGAAGCGAAAATGCAGAAGCCAGTCCGTTGCGGGCTTTTTTCAGGGTCTCGTTCTTGTCCATCAGTTGCCCTGCCTGGGAGGCTGTAACGCCGACTATGGCGCCGGCGTGCTCTGTGATGCCCTGCTGGATGTCCCGGACGATTATCACGCCCTCCAACCCCGTCATTAGGACGGTCATCTTGGTTTTGGCGTCTTCCGACAAATTGCTGGACGGCGGTTGTGTTTTCATTACCATCCTGGAGCTTCTGGCAATCTGGCGCTGCCAGCCCAATATCTGATAGCGCAGGAAGAGCTTCAAATATTCCTGATAGGTAAGATTGTCCGGTATCTCTTTTGGAGGGAGCACGGGATTTCCTCGATTAGAAGCCATATCAATCTACCCGTTTTGTATGATCGTTACTACCCTACAAGAAGTTCAAAGTAGCTTCCCTGGTAGAGAGCAGTAAAAACCGCGATCCGAGAAGGTAGGATCTAATCTGCGAAACAGCTCTATCAAAGCAGATTCATTTGGACGTCCATCCGAAATCCGGTGCAGAAGAGGATGCACAGCAGATAGATACCTTCTGAAGTGAGAAGGGAGAGTCCGAAGAAGCGCTCTCCCTTCCAGCTTTTTGAAAATGCTACGAAAAGAGTAGATAGAACCAGGCTTGCCAATGTCAGCCTGATCAGATCTTGGTTCACTTCGAGCATCCAGGCAATAGAGCTGTCTGAGTTCGCGTCGTGTTGGAGCCAGTAGCCACTCCAGAGGCAGAGCGGAAAAACCGCAACTAGAGGAATGAGAAGGCTCAGGTGGCGATTATTTATTTTCTGCGGTCGCCAGATATATGCAAGAATCAGAGCCGAAAGCGCCACTATGCCAACGGGGGGAACCATGAGCAGATACACACCGGTCGTAACATAGTGAATCATGGCAGTGCATGCCATCGCTCCCAGATCGGTCTGTTCGTACCAGCTTGGAGGGAATTTGCTGTAGATCCATCCGAAGAGGCACAGGGTTACTATAAGTACTGCGCTTGTCGTTATCAGAGAGTTTTGTCTGATTGAACTCATTTAGAGTGACTAGGAACTGTGCAGAAGGGGCATAGAGAGTAGGACCAAAATGAGACCGGAGGCTCCGAAATTTCGTATGCACGATCGATTTTTGATGTTGGCCCTGGCTGTATTATTCATACCCCCTTCTGCCTATGCTCAAGACAAGGCAGAGAGTTCGGATATGGAAAAAATATATACCATTCGGGAAGTGGCAAAAATCCTCAAAGATTCGCCCGATACTTTGAAAGGCAAGAAGATTAAATTGCAGGCTTTCACCGTCGACCATGTCAAAGGTATAGGCTGGGACAGCGAGGCGATTCTTATCGACCATCGCGACCTGCAGGCTTATAAGAAAGCATACAGGGGTCTTATGGTGGCAAAGGACAGACAGGTGGCTCGCAAACAGCTTGCTGCCATTCCCTCCATCTCTACCGGGCCGACCATGGGTTTTGGCACGGAGTTTTCGCTAAGCGCTTCGCCATCGCTGCATGGTATCTATGAAGCTCATTTCTTTGACCCTAGCTGGACTGAACACTGGAAACAGGATGGTTATAAGAGAGTCTTTCTGGAGCGTAAAATTAAAGACTTAACCACCCAGGCGGATAAGGACGCCATTCGTTAAGGCTTCGAAAAGATACAATAATTTTTTGTACTTGGGCACCGCATTTTTGATGGATCTCATTAAACTGGCCTTTAATGAACCACTTTGTATACACCGTAGCTCTGGCAGTAGCCCTTTGCCTAATCGGCGTTCTGCTGTATCGATTCAGATCCCTCTTGCTTGCCTGGGCGGCGATTTTCGGATTCGGTATTTTTGTCATTGCGCTTCCACTCTTCTTTGTTAGATTTGGCCTGGTAAGTTTTGGCTACTGGAGCATCGGTATCTTTGGTGGTATCACAGCTTTGTTTGCCCTGATGGCTATTTTGTTCCGGAAGAAGGCTAGAACTGCTGCTTCTCTATTCGCTCTTGTGGCTGTGCTACTGGGTGTGGTGTCAGCTGATGCTTTCTGGTTAGAGCCGCGATCGCTGGAAGTGCGCCATGAAAAGTTGGTGACGGCGAAAGTCACAAGACCTATCAGAGTTGTTGTCCTCTCCGACATACAGACCGATGTGGTGGGAGGATACGAAAGAAGTGCGCTGCTCCGCGCCGCTGCGGAGAAACCGGATCTGGTTCTTTTGCCTGGAGATTATCTTCAAATAGTTGACCCGATCAAGCGCGCTGAGCAAAAGGTTAAATGGCGGCAGATTTTTGCAGATAAGCCTTTGAAGCCACGCCTCGGGGCTTATGCGGTCCAGGGTGATATGGAATGGTACGGTATCTGGGAGGATCTTTTCGACGGTTCCGGAGTACAGGTGTTTAGTGGAACCGGCTCTAAGGACCTGGGAGAGATTTATCTATCGGGCCTTTCGCTGGCGGATTCTAGTAAGTCTGCTCAAGGTCTTTCTCGACCGGTGGAAGGTAAGTTTCATATTGTCTTCGGGCATAAGCCGGAATATTTTTTGAAAGACCCTCCCGGTGATCTCCTTGTTGCCGGGCATACCCATGGTGGCCAGGTTCAGATACCGGGTTTCGGACCGTTGATTACCTATTCGAAAGTGCCCAGGGATTGGGCAGGCGGTTGTTTCTTGAAACGCGCCAACGGTCAGTATTTATTGATCTCGAAAGGCATCGGCATGGAGCGGGCCGAAGCTCCGCGATTGCGTTTCTTTTGCAAGCCAGAGATTGTGGTGGTGGATTTGATACCGCGATCTTAATTCTAAATTGTTAAGACTAGATTAGCAGCGAAGGATCGATTTTGAATCTTTCGGAGAGTTTGCGGATTTGTCGCTTGCTCAATTCTCTTTTACCGCTCAGAAACTCTGATACCAGGCCCTGGGTTCCGAATTCTTCAATGAGGTCAACTTGTCTGAGGTGGTGTTGATCCATCAGAAACTTTACGATGTCCCTCGGTTTTGCTTGGTTGGCTCGCTTAGGAAGAGCACTCTCATATTCCCTGATCAATAAAGACAGCACCGTATAGTAATCTTCCGTTCCTTTGTCAGTAATGTCGGAACTCAAAAGTTTTCCTACACTGATCGATTGTTCAATTGCTTTTTTGTGCTCTGATGCAGTTCTAATCGGTCTAAGTGGAAATAACCGGACAAGATCCGAATACCTGTCCGTAGTCTTTGAACTTTTCTGCAGAGCGATTCTGGAGTCTGATACTCGATCGTCTCTTTTAATTTCTTTTCTTGCTGTACTCGTCATGGGTCTCTACCTTTAGAACTGTCAGTGTCTCAAATCGAAAGACAATCTGAGCTGTCAATCTGTAATTGTTTCCTCCGATATTGAAAATATAAACGTCTTCCTTTTCAACATAGTCGACTGAGTTGAATGTCTCTCTCAAATCCATTAAGCATTGGAACTTTCCTTCTTTTATGATTCTGAACCAAGACTCAAGCGGTTTTCTGGAGCGAGGGTGCTTCTTCTTAAAAGAATCTACAACCGGTGTGTTCTGTATGAACAGCACTATCCTCTTCATAAATAATATCCCAAAATGAGATATTGCGTCAAGAGGCTAATCCAGGCGGAGCGCGTTGGTCTGAAGACCCGACTAACGCACTTCCTACATTTAGACTCAATTACTTTCAAATAAGTTCAATCTACTTGATGAACTCTGCAAGTTTCTCCATAGCAGATGAATTAGATAAACGACCGGCAGACCTGATTGAAGTAGACTTTGAATAGCGATAGATGGATTTTGAAGACGCCGTCTTCTTTCATCTCGAATTTGTGGTGGTTTGGATCGTCGGCTAAAAAGAAGGTCGTGGAATTTTTTCCATGGGGATTTCTTATGGTAATCAACTTGCTAGCCGGGTCGAATCCAATAATTGTATAGGCATGCTGCGGCACCACAATATAGGGCAGGTGAGCGATATACGAAGCTGGCCAGCTGCCGCATACAATCGGATTTTTCGAGGATACCGCACCGCCGATGAAACTAGATAGCTCTTGTTCGCTGCAATTGGCCGGATGTCGGATCTCTGCCTTGCAGCCTGTTATGCAACCAAGGCCGATAGCCAATCTCGACTCCATGCCTGACTCACCATTGGCGCCGGCATTGCCTGGAAATTTCATAACCTGGGCGGTTTCGATGATCGATGCCCACAGGGAACGGTCATTGATACCAAGCTGCTCCATGCGTTCGCGGGTGATCTTATATTCGATACCATCGCCCGGGAAGCGCACTATATAAGTGTCTTTGCCACCGTAGCGGATCATGGTAGAGAGCAGGCGTTGTCCCCGGGGCAACTCCGCCAGAGCGGCCATGGAGGCTTCGAACCAGCAGTTCGGATTGATGTTTTGGTCGATGCCGTTGGCGCCGTCTTTGGCAATCTGGGCTGCGGTAAAAGCAAAGGCGCCCCGGGTTAGAGTGTTGTCGATGGTGAAGGTGGCTTCTTTGCTGTCTTCTTCCTTTTCGACAATCCCATCCTTGTCGACTTTTATAACGGCGGCAGCCGACGCCACTTTCCTGGCAGTAGCACGATTTTTCGCCGCCATGCGCTTGTTATAGTCTTTGAGAGCGCCTTTCAGCGCCGCCTTGCCGGCCGGGGTTTTGAGTTTCTCCCGGAGGTCTTTGGGCAAAGAAGCCCAGAAGTCAGGCGGCAGGTTCTTTTCGTTCAGATCACCTTCCGTTTCAGCTTTGGATTCTGATTTGGCGTCGGTTGCCTTCTTGTCTCCTGTGGCGGCGGAGGCTAGTTTTGCTTTCTCCGCCTTCTTTGCTTCCAGTACTTTTGAAAGCTCCGGAAAGAGCTTGAGGCAGTAAGCCGATTCTGGAGAATTGCTAGAGTAGGTAACTATGTGGGTGCAGAGCTGTCTTGCCCTGGCGCGGCGATTGGCGCGAAAGTTCGCCAGGGCGGCATGGTAATAGATTCTTGCCGAGGGACTCGTGGTCTTGAGAACAGATTCGAAGGCGTCGGCTGCTTCGGTGAAGCGGTTATTCTGGTATAGAGCCCAGGCGCTTGCAAAGCTGTGCGCCTGGTTCTTAGTTTGTGTTTGACCGCTTGCCGGGGCGCCGGCCGAGGCTATTTGAATTGCTAAAAGGCCTGCCAGGCATAAATCTACTTTAGAGTACTTGCGCCTCGCAAGGGTGCCGGTGACTGTTTCACTCCGATCTCTGGCGATTTTCTGGTGCTCTAACCGGTCCGTCATTCTATCGATTTCTCTCTGCGGTTTATTCAATTCTTCCGAAGCCACCCGGCAACTCTTTTGAGTATATTATTTTCTCCAGTAAAAGGGAAAACATCGGCTCAAGGACTAACTCTTAAAGTCAGGCTCCCGTGGATTTTGCAAGGTCTTAAGCTTAGAGGCACTTCCCAATGCTATCGTTTTTACATGCTCTCTATAAAAGACAAGAAATCCTGGTTCTTTCTGGTCGCCGACGTCTTGGCTCTGGTTCTTGTCGGCTATGTGGTCTCGATACTGTGGCGAGTGAGCCTGGCTGAGGTAGAGCTCTTCGGCGCCAGCAAGCTGATTCCGATGCCTTCTAAAAATATAGCTGGACGCGGACCCTGTGGTCCCGAGACTTATTTTGCCCCCAGCTATCGCTTTGTCCGGGGTGGTCACGAAATTGTTGTCTGGACGGACAAAATAAACTGTTTTCAGCATGTCTATGGATCGGCTATTGTCGCAAGTGAATTGGGAGAACTGCCTGCGCATTTACTGTTTTGCGCTAATGAATATGCCGAGTATCTCTTCGACCATGACGGGATCTCGGAGGAAGATTTGTTAGATCGGCGCAAAGACCTTGCTCATAACAAAGTCGGACGCGAGCTTGGCTTGTATCGAGAGGTGACTGCGCTGCATGGAGCGGCGCGGGAAGAGCGTTTGAAGTCACTTGTACTTGCTGAGATGAAAACCGCCAATCGGGTTTATATGAGCTATCTCGATCCTCGGGTCAAGGAATTGCCCGATGAAGAAGCGCAGGGATGCCCCTTTTTACCTCGAAAGAATCTGTTCAATTTGTTCAAATAGATCAAATTCTGAGTCTTTGCCTGCCTGTATAATAGAAATCAGGTAGCCCGTGCCACTTTTGACATTGTAGGGCATTGTCGCCATGGAAGCGTCGATAGAGAAGCGATTGAATCCGAAGAGTCTTCTGATAGCCTTGGGAGCATTTATTGTTGTCAGTCTTTTATATGTTCAGGTGATCATCGCTTTTTTAGATGGTGTCACCCGCGATGCCGAGTCACGCGCCTCTAACAGCAATGTACAGAATTTTATCAGCGGAAAGTCTACGAGTCTAAACGGTTATGATAGCGCTTCCGGACCTTCATATTTGTATTCTGGTTCTAATTCTGGCCGGAAGTGAAGTATCTTTACTCGGGTCGTTTTCGATCTTGACGGTCGTGGTAGAATGATCTTCTCACCCAGAGGAGGTGCTGATTATGTCCAAGAAAATGAATAAAAACTGCATTGTAGGCGCTGAGAAGTCACACCGACTTTAGCCTTCTGCTGGACATACACGCCGGTGAGGGTGGACAGGACTCGAAGAATTTCGCAAGAGAATTGATGACAGCGTATTGCAAGTACGCTGGCGCAAATCGCTTTGATTGCGAGATTGTCTATGACTCTGATAGCTCCTGGTCTCTTCTTGTGAAGGGCCGGGGCTGCTGGGAAGCATTCGAAGGAGAGTCGGGTAAACACGTTGTTACCCGGGTACCGGCGAGTGAATCCCGGGGGCGTCGTCACACATCGACGGTGGCAGTGGCGGTACTACCGATGTCGGAGGGGGCAGGCACCAACCCGGGCGCATTGTTCTCTCTCGATGAGGTGGAGGTCATTACCCAGCGCGGTCATGGCAAAGGTGGTCAACATCAGAACAAGGTAGAGACCGCTGTTCGAGTCATCCACAAAGACACCGGTATAAGTGTATTTATAAACGGCAGGAGCCAGCAAAGGAACAAACAGCTTGCCCTTCAGATTCTCCAGGCGCGGGTTGAAGAGCTGCAGAGCGAAGCCGCCAGCGAGACGCAACGAAGGTTGAAGTCCGACCAGATAGGCTCTGGAAGCCGCAGTGGTCGAATCCGCACTTACAACTTTGTTCGTTCTTTTGTTGTCGACCATCGCACCGGCAGGAAGACCCCGCGGTTAGATCAAGTCATGAAAGGGAGGTTCGATCTGCTTATGTAATTTTATGAAATCATCTTTTGTATTTTGAAAGATAATTGAGCATGTCGTAGGCGCCGATGTTGCCGCTCAATCTCTCGCTGGGAGTGAAGCGGTAACTTCCGTCTGCGCCCTGAGTGACGTTTCCTATCAGTGTCGTCGGCACTGAGGAGATGCCGTACTGCTGCGCCAGTTCGGGGTTGGCGTCGACATCTACTTTGGTGAAGACGTCGTTCTCTTTCATGTGGTTCTGGACATTGCCGTTGTTCCAGGTGCCTGCTTCCATGGCGCGACAGGGACCGCACCAGCTTGCTCCGAATTTCATGACCATCGGTCGGCCGGTTTTGGCTGCCACTTCCATCGCCTGTTGTACTTCTGAGCCATTGAATTGTTTGTCTCTGGCGAGCTGCTCCAGGCGCGCCTTTTCTTCTGCCTCTTTACGCTCGGCTTCCGTCCTTTCTTGATCCTCTCTGTCTCTGCCGTCGTCAGTATCGTCTGTAGTATCGGGATTGTCCTCCGGATTTTGGTCCGGGTTCGGGTTCGGGCGGTTGTCGCCGGGATTGTCGTCGGCGGTCGGTGGCGGTCCGTCCGTTCCGGGCGGTCGGTTGTCCGTGGGGTTGTCCACAGCCGGCGGACCGGGCTGCGGCGGTTGTACGTCGGGACTATTGTCTTTTCGAAGATCCAGGGTAGAGCGTTTTGCGTATTGCATCTGCTCTCGCATAATATTGGTTATCTCGCTTCTTCCGCCCTGGAAGGTCGCTACGGAGCTACCCAGGCCGAAGCTGCCGTCGGCTCTCTGTTCGACATTGTAGATGCCGGTGAAGGCCAGATTGGCGTCGGATTTGCCGTCGGCGCCCAGACCGCGCCCATCTTCCTCGCTTCGGCGTGCCACCTGACCGAGGTCAGAGTTGGGGTCCAGGGTGTCGGTGTCTGCGTACATGAAGACAGCGTCTCCATCGTTCATGTTTGCTTGTAGAGTCTGGCCGGTCTGCAATTGGGTGTCTCTGGCGGATTGAGATCCGAATACTACCACCACCGGTTTGCCCTGTTCGGCGGCCTGCCGCAATGCGTCTTGATATTGTTGTTCTAGTGAGCGTTCACCACTATCGGCGTCATTATCTCCGGCGGCATCGCCTTCTCCTTCACCGGCGCTATCGCCTTCATCTGCGCCTTCGTTTTCTTCGTTGGCGGCGGCAGCGGAGCTTTCGTCTTTGGCCGGCTCACCGCCATCTTGATTGCCTTCACCGCGGGCAGTGTCGCCATTGCTTTCTTCATTATTATCTGTGTTGCCGTCTTTGATCTCTTCTTCTTCGACCGCGCCTTCGGGCGGTTTGCGATCTGATGGGCTTGCCGGCTCTCCTTCGGGGTTGTTCTCCGAATTGGTGCTGTCCTGACCCTGGCCTTCCGGCGAAGATGGATCGTTGCCGTTCTCGCCATTTCCTGATTCCGGTCCGGTGTCTTTATTTTCCTCCGGTTTCTGCGGTTGCTCAGACTGGTCCGAGGAATCTTTCTTAGCGTTGCCCAGGTTGCTGTAAGAGAATCCCGATTTTTCTATAGCTTCGGTATAGTCTTCTCGGTTGTCCCCCCATTTATTTTCCACCGGATTTATAGTGCCGGTGATTTCTAGATTGGGTAGATTCGAATCACCGGGACCGCTGGTGCTGTCCCCTCTAGTTGGGCAGACTCCGCCTGGGCAGCTGCCCATGCTGCGGTCACCTAGCAGCTCGGCCGGGTCGCCGAAGTCTGCGTAGTTCTGTTGTTCATAAGAATTGCTGTTCGGGCGCTCGACATACTGATCCGTAGCGCCCCTGGAGGGATTAGGCATCTTAAAGGAACCTTGGGAAATCAGGAGAAATCAGGATTTATTCAGGATAAATACAAAAAGCTCTTGGATATCGGAAGGGGAGTAAATTTGCCTTGCGGCATAACATAGAAAGGATTTGGCGGACTGATTAATGATATCGATGATATGTGGCCAAAATGTACCTTTTATTTTCAATTTCAATTTCAATTTCAATCTCGGTCTCAGGCTCTGTCGGTGGACAGGTTGAAGCTGAAGGTCCGACCCGATTCTTTGTTGTTGCGAACACCTATCTCTTTGCCGCGGCGTTCAATATGCTTGGAGAATAGAGAAAATTCTGGTTAGCCGACAAATATCAAAGTGATGAATATGCCAACACAAACAATCATGAAGACAATGTCCCAGATTGTGAATCGCGATGCTATTTGCGCATTGGGGCGAAGTTCTCTATTCAGCAATAGCATTTTGCGCTGAATGATGGAGAGTATAAAAAGTGATAAAAGTTGACAGCCGAACGCGCCAAAACCCACCAGTACAAGGGTCTCATCTGTGACTTTATCCGACATTCGATCCAGTATTTTAGCGGCGCTAACCAGCAAGAAATAGATCCAGGCAAGGGCCCATTTATGTGTTCTGATCGGATGGTTGCTCTCGGCAGCCTTGTTTTCCAGTCCCTGCATCATACTAAAGAAGGAAAGAGGCAAGAAAATGCACCAGATTATGGCCGCTAATCTGGAGTCACTGGGCACATGTAGTGCACGGAAGTTCTTGTACGACCAGTAGAAAAGATAGAGTCCACCGGTGAAAACACCCATGAGCCAGAACTTCAGGCTGGATACCGGATATCCGATGGGGCTATGGGGGTTGGGGCTGCCTGGATCCATCTGATTAAAGTTCGTCATCTGTCTTCCTTCCACCTGGTATCTAAAATAGTATCATTTCAAATCTTTTGGTCCTCGCCACCTTTCATCTCATTCAATCTTTGGAGTCGGTTCCATAGTTCGGTTCCGGTAAATCGAGGGCTATTGAAGCGGATTTCAGAGGATTGCCTGGCGGCAGTTTTGCTCTTGATCCCGCACCGGCTGGAGGTTCCAATAATTTCCAGGACCAGTCGAGCGTCCAGTCATACGCCCAGGTCAGATTGAACTGACAGATTTCGCAGGTCAAGAGATCGTTGTTTGCTTGCAGGCGATGTCCCCGATCACAGACAAAAGGGAGAAAAGTTTCTGAGTCTTGATATGCAGCAAGAGACTGAACCTGAGAGTCGGTCCAGTGTGCCTCGATTCTATTTTCGATCTCCTCTTCGGAGACGACCTTGCCTTTTCCCAGGGATTGGCAACTTTCGCAGATGGGATAGTTCATATGCGGCAGCAATCTGGCGCAATTTTGCTCCAGTTTTTGACATATCCGGCAGAAAGCCCTAAATGTTTTGGTGTTGCTCATCGATACTTCGAATTTACCATGGAGATTGATGCACCATCAGGAGATGGGCTTGGTTAATTCTGCCGTTTAATTTTTTCGATGGAATCGTCCTGGTTTCAATTCACCTTTTTCAGTTAGAAAGAAAAACTCGGGTTTTTCTTTCTAACCGGAAATCTTAATTGGGGAAAAGGTTTTCGGCTTTCCTTCTCTTGTTCGTCGCAAAAAGCTGGGGTTAGAGATTTAATTGTTAAAAGGCTAGAATCGTACTATGAAGATCTCTCTTTCTCTATTATTGATCAGTTTCGCCCTTTCGCTGATGACCCCGGCAAACGCGAATTCAGCTGACTGCGATGATAAATCGTCTCCGGATATTACTCACCAATTACTGCAATCGATTCTGGAAATAGCAAGCAAAAAGGGTGTAGGGACTAGCTCTTACGAGAAGCATATTCAAAGTATCGAGAAAGATGCAAGTCTCGATCAGACCCAAAAGCAAGACGCTCTAGAGGGTGTCTATCAGGCATTGGCAGATCAGATGAGCTGGTCTAGGAGCGCCCCGGCGGAGAAAGCAACCTGGTCTAAATTTGCCAAAGCTTTGGTCGATCTGATACCAGACTGGAAAGTGATGCCAGAGTCTTCATCAACTTTTCGGGTGTCGGTGAAGGTGCATGGAGATGGCAGCATCTCAGATTTGAAACAGCTTAGCTCTTCGGGCTCTACCGATCTGGATAAACTGATTTTGGACAAAATCTCAAAAATAGGTCGGCTCCCAGAGATTCCCTCTACCTTGATTTTTTCTTCTGGTGCTCAAAGAGTGTTGTCTCTTCGTCTGGAGTATCGATCAAGCGAACTGCGACTGCTTTTCTATCAGCCCTATGCCAGTAACAGCTTTCACGAGAGAGCTTCTGCTATTGCAATTTGTCGAGACAGAGGCGATTTGCTGCCTCGGGGAAGTCGCCGCAACGGAGCTTCTGGGAGCAGTCAATACCTGAACCTGATTATCTATCCCACCGACATGGATATGGATAGTCTCTCTTTTCCTTTTGAAGATTCTGAATCTCGCTCGCAATGGCAGGATTATAGAATTCCAGGATCCCATCCCGAAATCTGGCATAAATCCCCAGAGTAGGATATAGATCTTAGATGGATATTCATATGATGGGCTTTCTTCTGAATTACTCAGATTCGCTCCAGATCTTCGCTCTCTGCTTTGTCATTCTCAGCATTTTTATTTGTATTCTCTGCTGGTATCAGTCTAAGGACGACTACCATCCATGAAACTTTCCGAGCTTGCCTCGGCAGATCGCCGCATCCGCGCTATTTCTTCTCTGTCTCACCTTTAAGGTAGCGGTCCGGATCTACAGGCTTGACGCGTTCAGCGGGTTTAATCTGCTCCACAGGCTTAGCATGCATCGGTTTAATGCGCTGATGCTGCTGCGCCCCGTAGAGTGATACGTAGAGGTCTTTGAGTGAGATCTCGTCGTCACCTCTCGCTATAGCGTCGAATTTCTGCCCTATGGCAGAGATAATTCTCCCCTCTTTGGGATTCAATTGCGGGTTCTTGAGAGATTGCTCTATTTCTTGTCGAGTCAGTTGACCGTTGCCATCGGCATCGATTTTATCGAAGAGTGGCGACCGCAGCTCTTGTTTATGGAGACCATTGTTCATTGCGTGCAGATCTTTGTTATAGGCTGTGAGTTCCGGGATTGATATCATCCCGTCTTTGTCGGCGATCGCATCGAAGTTTGCCAGCGCTTTGCCCATGAGATAGTCATCAACTTTTTTATGATCACCATCGGCCTGCCATTGTTCTATCTCTTTGCGAGTCAGTTGTTTGTCTCCATCGAGATCGGCTTCTCCCACCAGCCGAGCGGCGGGGTTCTTCTCTACCGGCTTGACACCGTTGGCGGCATCGGACCCATAGTCAGAAAACGAAATCACCGGCATGTTGTCGAGGGCTGCGCCTCCGCATTTGATACCGGGTCCTCCACCCATGCATTTTGTCACCTCTTCCATCATCTTGTTTCCGGCTTTGGTACTAAGTTCACCGGCGTCTTTCTCCGGTACAAATTTTTCCGAACCATTAAAATCAACGACCATATCTGAATCTCCTACGGTGCAATAAATTGCGAGCAACTTTGGTAACTCTAGTTTGCCCCTTTATCGTTTTGAATTGGTGACCGACTTGTTACCGACTTGTGACTGTGTATATACGCATATAAAGGAACAATGCAGGCGATCACGAGACCCTCACATTTGTTCTCTACTATTCTCTGCGTAGAGGAGATCGACTTCGTCGGTGCAGGAAAGATCCCCGAAGCAATAGCCTCTCTGGAGACAAGGAAATGCCTAGAATAGATAAAGATCTGGTCCTGACCATACTTGTGGTCGAATGCGCCGTCATTGCCATGTTCTTTGGATTGAAAGTAGACCACGATACCCTGGAAAGAGAGCTGGAGGTGGCAAGGCAGTATGAGACCGCCAATCCGGATTCTTTGGATTATCGAATTCTGAACAATACCAGTATCGCTCAGCCGGTCCGTGAGGATGTGGGCAACCCCATGTTCGATATCGCTATCGAGCATATGATAAGTAAGTGATCGCGAGTATCCGCCGCCACCCTTGACCACTGTTGTTTCGATAATGGTATCCAAAATGGTGCCGCCTTCTACCCTGGCGGCGCCAGCCTGCGTTGAAAGTAGCTCTTCGATTCTATTCTATTCCCAAGAAGCCCGGACGCATTTTTGTCGATCACTGGAATTCAAGGGGGCAGGCTGGGGCATCGCGCTGTATTATTGTTTTGAAACCAAATTGAATTGGGTTTCGGTTCGGAATCTATTTTAAGCTCTATCCGATCTGCCAGCGAAACTCCCAAGCTTCTCTAACCATGCGCATTCTACTTAATCTGGTCCTTGTCATAGCTACCACCTCCTGTATGGTCTCTTGCAGCCCACCGGCTCCCCGGGGGGACGATGCCCTCTGGAAAGAGAAGTTGAACCGGGGCATGGACGCCATTCGCCAGAATAACTGGGAAGAAGCTGAGAGTTTTCTAGATCAGTCCCTGGCAGAAGCCGAGAAGTTTGGTAAGTCCGACAAACGAGTGGCAGGCAGCCTGGTCAATCTGGCAAGCTGTTATGCAAACGCCAAGAAATTCGACAAAGCCATAGAAGTATCCAGGCGCGCCCTGGTTATAGATGAGAAGGAATTCGGACCTGGCTACGAAGTGGCTTTCGACCTCAATCAGCTTGGCACTTATCTGGCGGTCTCCGGTCAGCATGAGGAAGCGGTGAAAGTTCTTTCCCGAGCTGTCGACATGCGCAACAAGCTGGAGGGCTCGAAAGGGCGGCTGCAGCTGGGCACGAGCTTGAGTAACCTTGGAGAGAGCTATCTGGAGCTTGGTTCGCTGGATAAAGCCGAAGAAGTTCTGAAGGAGGCTCTGATAATCTTCCGCGAAGAAGAATCGCCCCAGGAGTATTTTTCTTGCCTGGAGCAACTTGATCGCGTTTATGCCAAGTCGAATTCTCAAAACAAGTCCGTCCGGCTCTATGCATCTGAAGGGCAGTTGTTGGAGAAGAAGTATGGTGCCGAGAGTCCCTGGGTGAGAGTATCGCAGTCTAAACTCGGTAAATCGCTCATGGACCGTGGCGAGTATCGCCTGGCGGAGGATCTGTTCAAGAAGCTTTTGGAGAAGCGCCTTAAGATAGAATCCCAGAAAGGATTGATGGCCGCTGAAGCCGCCAATGCTTTAGCCGTCTGCCTCTTCAAGCAAGAAAAGTTCAAAGAAGCGCTGCCTTATTTTGAACAGGCCATGAAGCTTGCGGCAAGCGAAAGTCCCAAGCAGGTCGAGGCTATTCGTGTGAATTATGAAGATTGCAAGGCCAGGGCCGAGGCTAAGGGGAAGAGGAAAACAGGCAAGTAGGGCCCGGGCAATGCTCTGTCGTGTCGAATTAGACTTTAGCCTTAATCGGCTCCTTAACCCACTTCAGGGCTTCATCATATGATGTCGCATCGAAAGCTTTTACCTCGCAGGGCATCATCGCTTCGCCAAGTTTGGCAGCCCAGGCTGACCAGCTTGGTCCTCCCACGATAGCGATTTTCTCGAAGTCTTTTCTGTGCTTCATACCGAATTTGGTATCATCCCACATGGCAGCCAATTCGATACCGTGGTATTCCTTGCCGAAATCCACCAGCATGCGCGCTTTTCCGTATTCTTTGATTGCCGCTTCCAGGGTGGGGATCAGGGTCTTTTCATAGTCATCGTGGGTCAGTTTGTCGTAGACCTTGAAGCACATGAAGTTGTCTTTGCTGTCGGCGGTGACTTCTAGAGAATGCACATTGGCTGTTTTCAACCATTCTCTTGCTTCTTCTATGTCTGCGCATTTGAAAAATCTGGTTTTGCAGGCGAAGGCAGGTGCTGTAAATCGTCCGATCTGCTCTATCCAGGGTTCGTCCGACACCACCGCTCCGTGGGTGATATTGCCCTGGTGGCGCAGCAGTTCACCCAGCAGCTTCTCTCTTAGAATTTCCAGATCGAAGCCCTCGAACGACTTGATCTGCTTCAAGACTCTCACTTTGCCATGTTTTTCCACAAATGCCAGGAAGTTCTGGGCCAGGCTATGATAGTCCTCGGCGCTGATTTTGCCATCGACCGAGAATTCTACAATTTTGGATTCCGGAAATTCTTTGTAAGTGATCATCTTATCTCTCCTTTCAGCTTGTCAGGTATTATTCAGTTAGCGCGGTCCGGCCGCTTTGTTGCTTGCTCTAGCTAGACTGATCGGGATCAGAACTATGCCGGTGCACCGGTCGCTTCAGTTTGACGCTGCTTGCTGCGTGCTTCGGCTGCTTGGCTCTGTCTTACAACAATGACGGAGCATGGGGCATGGGAGACTATCTCTCCCGATACCGAACCCAGGCTGAATCTTCTCAGTCCTCTTCGTCCATGGGAGCCGACAAGAATCAGGTCCGCCTCCCAATCTATAGCCTCGTCGATAATGGTCTCGGTTATATGTCCGTTTAACAGTGTCGCTTCGACTATCGATTCTGGAAAGTGCTTTCGCAAGTGCGTCGCCACTCTATCGATAAGCTCTTCGGCGTCTTTTTTATATTGTTCACTTGGCCAGGCTGCAATTGCGTCCCTGGGCTCGATCACATGAATGACTCGCAGGGTCTGGGCTTTAGCCCATTTTAGATTTTTGAGCAAGTCAACCATGGCATCTCCGAAAAGATTGTCATCGACTGCAATCAAGACTTTTGAAATCATAAGCTGCTTTCCTTCTTCTCTATCCAGTTTCCATTGTCCCTGCTTAGAGTCGAGAATTCATGAGCCCAAAGGTTGATTTCATCATTAAAGAATAATGAAAAAACGACAACGACAATGACAATTCGAATAATTCAGTAGATGACGGCGACCGGCTGACAGCCAGTCTTTTGGGCGAATGATCTCAGTCCGTATTTTGTTATAAGCGGGCACTGACTGACACAGATAAACTTGATAGATTTGTTCCTTCCGAGGTATTTGAGGCCGATGTCACTCACCTTGGTTCCATAGATGTCGAGGGACTGTATCTTCGAGTCAGCCAGATATTTCATGGCTTTGTCGCTGATGGCGGTGTTATTCAAATGAAGCTCTTTAAGCTCGGGGAGCTTGCTTACGGACTTAACCGCCTCATCAGAGACAGGCACATTCTTCAAACTCAAGGAGACAATTTTGCTTTTATTGCGCAGAAGCGATTCGACGCCTTTGTCCGTTACCGCTTTGTTATAGTCGATATCCAGCGATTCCAGATTTTTTAGTTTGCTCAATTCTGTCATGCAGTCATCATCTAGATTGCACTCGGAGAGCCTTAGAATTTCGAGTTTTGGTAGAGTGGCCAGGCTGGCCAGTCCAGCTTTTGTGAAGGGACCAACCCTGGTGAATTCTAGTAAGCGCAAATTTTTCTTGCCGGCGATTGTTGTGAGGTCTTTATCATCCAGTTTGGTCTCATAGCAATTGAGCCCTATCAGATGGTCTACCGAGAGGATTTTTTTGAGGTCCTCTTTTGATTCTTCTTTGTCGAATCCGCTCAAATAGAAGTCAAAGTCGAAATCCTTCAATCGTCCATAATCATACTTCTCTTTCCAGCCTTCGTTTCGGTGGACTCGGCGATAGCCTGGATGAAGTGATTCATAGCTCAAGAACTGATTGCGTGGATCTTCGTCTACTTTCATCAATTCTTTAGCAGGGAAGTTAGTACTTAGTTCCAGGCTGTTTTTATTGACTCGCTCGATCATCTCGTTTTCCTTTTGATGCTGTCGAGCTTGTATGTTGTTCATGTATAGATATAGCGCCGGTGCACCGATCAAGATAGCGACCAGAGTGATATAGAGCCAGGCTTTGCCTCCTGCAAAGGCGTTGTTCTGAGTGGCGAAAAGTGAGGCAAAAAAATTATCCCTGGCAGAGGATTTGCCTTTGAACAGTTTTTTTTGTTTTACATCGCCGGAAATCTGCTCCAGTTTCGATACCACTTGCTTCATAGATTCCGGTCTCTCTTCCGGCTTCTTGCTGAGCATTTTGTAAATCAGTTTTTCCAGATCTTCCGGGATGTCATCGCGATCTATCACCTCGGAAAATGGAGAAGGCTGCTCTTCTGTGTGCATTTTTATGACATCGAATATGGTATCGGCTCTAAATGGCGTGCTTCCGGTAATAGATTCGTAGAACATGCAACCCAGTGAGTATATGTCACTCCTGAAGTCCACAGCCTTGCCCAGGCCTTGTTCTGGACTCATATACATGGGGCTGCCCAGCACGGTGCCGGCGCTGGTGACATTATCCTCCAGGATGTGCTCTTCTAGCAACTTGGCGATGCCGAAGTCGAGAACATGGGCTTCTATCTCTTCTCCGTCTTCTCGGACAATGATGTTTCCAGACTTTAGATCGCGATGAAGAATGCCTTTGCTGTGGATATAAGCCATGCAATCGGCCACTTGCAGAAACACCGAGATGGCTTTCTCGAGAGGGAGCGCCCCCTCTTTTCGGAGACGCTGGCTCAGGGTCTGACCCTCGATAAATTTAGAGACCATATAAAGCGTTCCGTCTTCGGTGGCGCCGAAGTCCAGTACAGTCGCTAGATTGGCATGGGTGAGGTGGCTCGCCGCTTTCGCTTCTCGCTGAAAGCGGATGGCGCTCTCCTCCAGGTTGCCTATGTTTTTCAAAAGCTTTATGGAGACATCCTGGTTGAGCACCGTATCCCAGGCTTTGTATACCACTCCCATGCCGCCCTCTCCGAGCTTCGCGGTCACCTCGTAGCGGTCGACTATGGATTTAGGGGCAGAGCCGCCAGTGGCGTTGATCTCATCAATACTCAAAGAGAGGAATCTCGCGCGGGAAAAAGATATACCTTTTCTATTATATTGTCCCGGTCGAGATCTAAGGGCGAGTGGTCGTATCTGTATCTATATCAAGGCTCTGTCGATTTGAGCACCGAAAGGAAGATAACAAACTGGATCGAGACGAAAAGAACCAAGAAGACTGTCAGTCCCATAGCTAGTGACTCCTGAGCAGATTGCCGTCGGAATTATTCAGTTTTCAAAATGCGAAGATGGACGTTTCGCATTCAAATTATTGGTCATAGTAGATTAAGAGGTGTTTAAGGCTCTCTTTCTCGGGCGTTTCAGAAGCTTAGTAGAGATTCCAGCTTGTCGCGCGTCTGATATTGCTTGACCTTGAACTTCAATCCGAGGCTCAAATTATCTATTTCGAAGGAGGGTAGTTTTGGGCAGTTGCCCAGGCTGAGTTCCAGCAGGTGCTTCAGCCGTGAGAGATTCTTCAGTCCTTCTCTAGTGATTTGCGTATCGGATAGTTCTAGAAAAACCAGGTTAGAGCCACTTCCTGCCAGTCGGGCCGTCCCCTCGTCATCGATGGGGTTTCCGTTAAGATAGAGGCTCACGAGTTTTCTTGCTTTACCGGCCTGGTCCAGGGTCCGACCACGAATGTTACAACTCTCCAGACTGAGGCTCTCCAGATTGGGCAGTCTCTCCAGAATCAGTGCCAGTGCTTTATCGTCTATAAGTGGATTGCTGCGAAGCTTCAAAAAGATAAGTGGTTGAATGGTGCATATCGCCGCCACTCTGTCCCGGTCGAGACCGGCGTGGTTTATCTCCAGGGTTTTTAAAGCTTCGATATCCTTCAAATGCTTGTATCCTTCCGGTGAAACTCCTGTTTGATAGGAGAGGCGCAGGGCGATTAGATCTTTTCGACGGCTCAGAAGCTCCATGCTCCGGTCATCAAAACGTTTGCTCGTGTTTATCGAAAGACCCTTCAGTCGGGGCGCTTTCAGAATCGCCTCGAGATCGCTATCCTGTAGATCAACCTCTTCCAGAATGAAATAGAAGTCCCGGTCTATTTTTTGGAGCAAGCTCCAATCCGGCTTTTCGTTGTTCTGACCGGGGATGCCTTTGTACGCATCGAGGTATATGGGACCGAAGTTTTTACGATAACTCTCTTTTCGGATAACCGCCTTGTCGCCCAGTTCATCTTTGAAATTTTCACCAAAGTCAGTCAGTTTTCTCTTGTCTATTTTTACCTCGTGTTTCTGAGCTTCGGCCGAAATCTCTTTTTTTCTGGTCTCTTGCAGAGTAAGAGCCGCCAGGCCTATTAAGCCAGCCGCCAAAATCAAGCCAGCGGCCAGGTAGAGAAATTTGCGATTCTTCGCCCGATCCGGGTCTTCTTTCATGGGAGTCAGGTGAATCTCCAGCTCTTCGGCGAAAAGTGGCTGCTGATTTTGTGTCTTCTTTTGCTGCTCTAGAATTCCTTCTTTTATGGTGGCGCAGGTGGAGGCGACTTCTCTCATGGATTGCACTCTGGCGGCAGGATCTTTGACCAGCATGCGCTCCACCAGGGCGCTCAGCGCCGCAGGGAGGTCAGCGCGGTTTGCCGCCGAATGCAAAGGCTGTGCTTCTTCGTATTGGTGCTTGTGTATGGTGTCAAAAGCGGTATCGCCTTGAAATGGCAATTTGCCGGAGATCATTTCGTATGCCACTACCGCCAGTGAATAGATATCGCTTCTCTCGTCCAGATCAAGTCCGGCTGCCTGCTCCGGGCTCAGGTAATGCGGGCTGCCCAGAACACCGCCCGGCATGGTCAACTCTTCGTTGAATTCGGATTTGGCGATGCCGAAATCAAGCAGGTAGGCTTGTATAGATTGCGGGCTGATCTCTTTGATCAGGATATTGCTCGATTTGATATCACGGTGCAGAATGCCCTTTTCGTGAATATAGGCCATGCAGTCGGCAATCTGCTCCAGCACGGTCAGAGCTTCTATGATTGTCAGCGGTCCGCTTGCTTTTATTCTCTCTTTTAGATCGACAGCGTCGATATAGTTAGAGACCATGTAGAGAGTACTGTCGTTCAGAATGCCAAAGTCAAGAACTGTGGCTATATTGCTGTGTTTTAGAGTACTGGCTGTCCTGGCCTCCTTTTGAAAGCGAAGCGCGCTTTTTTCTAGATCGCCTGAGTTTTTCAAAAATTTGATCGAGACAGTTTGAGCTAAGAAGCTGTCATAGGCTTTATAGACCTTTCCCATGCCGCCTTCGCCCAGGAGCGATTTGATCTGGTAGCGCTCTGGCAGGATATCGGCAAAAGTTTCCGGCGAATCTCCAGAGTTTTTGTCGAGCTCCGGCCGGGGCAAAAGCTTGCCTTGCGAGTCGTAAGAGTTGTTCTGCTTCATATCTAATAGATATTCCCTTTCGGAAATTTGTCGAGTTTAAATCTTGCATCCCAAAGTAAATCCCCGGCACGGTATAAACTACCGCCGCCGGGGATTTTTCTCGATTCAATCTACTGCCCTTGGATCAAATCGAGAAAGACTTGATAAGAAATTCTAGGTCAGGGCTTGGTTTTAGATGCGAAAGAAGGGTGTCTCGATTACCTGATCGGTCCAGAGTACCTGGATTTGATATTCGCCAGGGCCGACCGGGATGCTGGGTGCAACCATGGAGCCGTCCTGGTTGGTTTTTCTCGAGAATACTGTTCCTCTGGCACTCTCGTTAACTCTGATCTCGACGTCTTCCCGGGCGTTCTCTTCGGAGTCTTTAGCCTGAAGAAGAATTCTGAGTTGATCTTTGTCCACGAGATAGCCGAGGTTAATCTGAATTTTTACGTCTTCTACTTGTTTTTCGAAGGTGCCCAGCGAAACGAGCTGGCTGCCTACGCCCCGGGTAGCGCCGGCGGGGACGAGCTGATTCCACTGCATGGAAGCCAGGGTGTCCTGCCAGGTTTGTATGGCGGCTTCGCGAGAAGCGGTGACCAGATCCTTGAGGGCGACCACGGTCTTCTCGGCGGCGTTGCGGGTTTCGCCGAGCAGTTTGCCGGTCACTTTCTCTAATATAGATTGATCATTAGCCGAAAGGGTGGTGAAGCTGGAAGCGTTCCACATGGCTTTATCAAAAAGAGGATTCTCGCCGGGAACAGGAAGCTCTGCTTCGTGCTGGCGGCAGAATAATTGAAATGCGCGGGAGCATTCTTCTCCGTCTGCGATTTCCATGATTTTAGCTAGTTTGTCGTTAAGAGTAGTCATTGCCGTCTCCTAGAGTTTTGCTTCGTCCTTGTCCAGTCTGGCTTTGAATGCTTTCAGTGTTCGGACGATTTTCTTATCGACTGTATCTATACTCTTGGGCTCCATTTTTAGACACGAAATCAAATCTTCTCTTTTATATCCTTGGACATATTTCAAAACGAAGCAGGTGCGGTGGATTCCGGCGGGTAGCTCTTCTAAAATAAGATCCACCAGATCATTAATCATTGCTCTTTCTGCAGGACTCGAGGTCTCGGAGGTTGAAATAACGCTCTGATCCCATCCGATTACATCCTCGGCGGTTCTACCATCCTCGTCATCGAACATGGAATCTAAAGAAGTGGTTCTATATTTACTGGTGGAAGAAGGGGTTTCGTCAAAGCTCTTGCCCGGGTTCAGTGCCTGGACGGTCATCATCTCGCCCTCGAAGACTTCCGATTGGCGGCTCGCCCCAACTTGAACCCCGGCAGTGTTCTTTCTTTTCTCTTCTTCTTCGGCCTGACGCTCAGAGCGCTTACGCAGCTTGACCTTGTGATATCTCTCCAGATTCTGAGCGATGGATTTGTTGCAGGCGCCCAGACAATATAAGGATAGATTTGCGTCGGGATGCGAAGGGTCGAAATTCTTGGTGACCATGATCAAGGCGTTCTGCACTATGTCCTCTATATCCTCAGAGGTGGCAAGACGCGCCCGAGAGCGGATATAGCGCATCATTCTCTCGGGGGTGAAACTCATCTCCCCCCGAAGAAAGGCTTTGCTCTCCTGGTTATTCATTAATAGGTAAACTTCCGCCTACTATTTCTCAATTGTGTGTATCCGATTCTCCTGATTTCTTGCCACGCCAATTAGAAAACAACCGGCTTCAATGTTAGCAAATTGTAAGCGAATCCCAATGCAAGAGAGCGAAAATAGCTTTTAAGCTTGTTTGCCGATAGTTATAAATTCGTCTAAATCCATTACTTTCAGAGGTTTCCTTGCGTTATCCTGTGGAGGAATGAGCACCTTACCAACCAGTCTAATATTCGTTCTGACCGGATCTATCACAGCCCTCATCTATGCTGTGCCGGCTGCTTTCGGTCTGGAAAGCGGTGGTGCCAGGGCTTCCTCCTTGGCAGCCGGGGCTGATCGGACCGAGCCCCGAAAGCAGGATAATATCAGTCAGAAAGCCAGGGATTTAATTCCTTTTAAGAAGCGCATTGCTCAAGCGACTGAACAGGCAAATCAACAAAAATTCGACTTCAAATCTGATAAGTCGAGCACTCCGGACTTCGATATTCAGCCACCGGGCGAGGGCAAGGTCAACCTGAGAGCGCCTATCACTATCGAGAAGCCCGATGCAAACAAGACTCCGGTCACACCGAATAATGGCGATGCCGCTCCGTCGAGCAAGCCCGGAACATTGAAGCCCATGGGGGTGATTCGTTTCGACGATGATCGGAGGTCGGATCGCAAGAATTTAAAAGGCGGGCTATCCATCTTTTCCTGTTTGGATGAAGCTCTAGTTAAAAGCCCCAGGGCCGCCGCTATGAGAGCCTATCTGCCGGTGACCAAGGCGCTTTTTGCCCGAGCCACCGAGCAGCCCAGTCCCCAGTTCTTTTATGACGAAGGGGTGCGGGCGGAGCAGAACCGTCGTTTGGGTGCGGTTTTCAACTGGGAGCCGCCCTGGAAATTGGTTTTTCGATTATTAGTCGCCAAGCAATCGGTGAGTGCTCGTAAGCTCGAGCTCATGGCTCAATTGTGGCTTTTGCGGGCCGATGTCCGGCGAGCCTATACCGAGGTGGTGGTAGCCCAGGAAACCCTGGAAACTCTCACTAGCCTTTATGATCTCGCCCACCGCTTGCGGGTGGTTTCCGAGAAGCGTTTTGCCGCCGGTGACGTTCCCGAGCTCGATTTGCTCAAAGCCCGGCTGGCAGAATCTCGATATGACGTGGAGCGCAGAGTAGGGTTGCGTCGGGTGATTAGAGCCAAGCAACAATTGAATATCATCATGGGACGCGCTCCGGAGAAAGATATCAGCATCCCCAGACTGCCACCTTTTTTGCGGACCAAGGACATGAAAGGGGCGGTCGATGTGCGCAATCCCTTGTTGCCTGATTTTTCCCGCCCGATGCCCTCTTTAGATAGCTTTATCGCCCGGGCGGTGGAGAATAGATATGAACTCAAAACCATCAATCAAAATCTGGTCCTGAACAAAGCCAATATGCGCAGAACCATAGGAGACATCGCTCCCACCCCGCAGTTCTGGATCGGGCAATCGGCAGCAGGCAACCCGCCGGTCGGTCCGAAGTTGAACGCTTACTATGTAGGGGTGAGCGTTCCTACTCAGATTACCAGCTTCAACCAGGGCGATATCGCCGAGTTCAAAGCCCAGGGAAGACAGTTGAAATACGAGTACGGTGCCCAGAAGAACATTATCACCGCCGAGGTCTCGTCGGCATATAACAATGTGCTGGCCGCCAGGCAGTGGCTGAAAGTCTATGAAGATCACGTACTGGCAGACTCTTTCGAAGTGGCCCGTCTGGCCAGGCGCTCTTACGAGGTCGGTCAGTCGGATATAACTTCGACTCTGCAAGCTCAGCAGAACAACGTCCAGATCCGCGTTCTATATCTGGAAGCGATTACCCTCTATCAAAAAGCCTTTACCGAGCTTGAAATGGCTTGTGGTACGCCTCTACTCGAGGAAGAATGAGCGTTTGTTAACTTCGGTTCTTCGAAAGACTTCTGGTAACTGACAGAATTTCGAGTTCTTGACCTTTTTGAGGCTTGCTAATCTTTGTATACGGTTTTCAACAAACTTGTTAACGGGGCTATCAAAGCTCGATATCTGACTATTATCGCGATGCTCGTGGTAATAATTGCCGGAGTGGTTGCCTGGAAGCGCCTTCCACTGGAGGCTTATCCAGAATTGTCCAACCCGCAGGTTCGAGTGATTACCCTCTTTCCGGGTAAAGGTGCGGAAGAAGCAGAGAAGCTAATTTCAATACCACTAGAGAAAGAAATGTATGGTATCCCGAATGAGACTGCATTGCGGTCGCTTTCCCTTTATGGGCTGTCGGTAATTACCGCCACTTTTAAAGAAGGAACCGATAGTACTCTGTGCAGGCAGAGAGTGCTGGAGAGAATTCATCAGGCTGATTTACCGGAGGGCGTAAAACCTCATTTGGAGCCGGACGTTGGTTCTTTACGGGAGATCTTTAGATACAGTCTGCACAGTTCTTACTATTCAGCAATGGGATTGCGGGCTATTCAGCAGTGGGAGCTGGAAAAGCTGTTCAGGCAGATCCCCGGGGTTATAGGGTTGGTAAGCGAAGGCGGTCCCACCAAAACTTACCAGGTTCGCGTCGACCCGGAGAAGCTGAGGGCTTACGGGATAAGTCTTCTAGAAGTTTTTGAAGCTATTTCGAACTCTAACGCCACATCCGGAGGGGGCTTTATTGAGCGGAACGGTCAGGCGATGATTGTCCGGCAACTGGGGCTTTTGAATGGAATAGATGATATCAGGCAAGTAGTGGTCAGGCAGGATTCGGAAGGAGTGCCGATAAGGGTTTCCGACGTGGCTGAAGTCGGAATCGGCCCGATGGTCAGAAGAGGACAAGTCGGTCAGAATCAGGAAGATGATGCGGTGGAGGGTATAGTGCTTCTTCGCCGGGGTGAGAATCCGTCTAGGGTATTGGATGCGCTTAAAGAACGTCTTCCTGGAATCATCGGCAAATTACCCGAAGGCGTATCATTTGAAGTTCTATACGACAGATCCGGTTTGGTTCAGCAAACCCTCCAGACCGTTGGAAAAAATGTGGTTATCGGCATAGGGCTTGTACTTGCTTTTCTATGCATATTCCTGGTGGATTTCGTGGCAGCCTCTATCACCGCAGTGGTGATACCTCTGTCTTTGATGGTCTCATTCATATTTCTCACGCTGCTCGATGTTCCGGCTAATTTGCTTAGTCTCGGGGCGATTGACTTCGGAATTCTTGTGGATAGTGCAGTGGTCATGACAGAAAATGTGGTCCGCCGGCTTTCTGCGGAAGGAAGAGATTTGAGTCCGAGGGAAAGACTCTTGCTTCTGGCAGAATCCGCCCGCGAGGTAGCGGGACCTATTATTTCAGGTATTGCTGTGATTATCGCCACATTCTTGCCGATATTCACATTCGGGGGCGTAGAGGGAAGGTTGTTTCGACCTCTTGCTATTACTATGGTAGCGGCACTGGTAGGGGCTGGACTTGCTGCGATTACTGTCATACCGGTTCTATTGTCTTTTTGGTATTCGAGTAGAAATCCGGCGGAGAAAGAGAGTCCGGTAGTGAAAGTGGCCAAGGTCTGCTACAGACCGACCCTGAGATGGTCATTGCGCCATCCGCTTGTGGTGATAGGCGCAGCCGTACTTGCATTTTTCGGCTCCATGCTCATGTTTATGAATCTCGGCTCAGAGTTTCTTCCGCACCTGGAGGAGGGTAATATCTGGCTGCGGGCAACCGTAAAACCGGGAAGTGTAACTCTCGATGAGTCGGTAAAAATTGCAAGGACAATTCGCTCTAAAGTGCGTGAATTTCCCGAGGTTACCACGGTGTTGTCCCAGGTCGGTGGTCCCGATGACGGTACCGATCCGGCTCGTTTTGCCGATCAGGAGTTTTATATCGGATTGAAGCCAGCCCATGAATGGCGTAGTGAATTTCATGAGGATAAGCAAAAACTGATAGCGAAAATGCGCAGTGAACTGGAGAAAATACCCAACGTAGGATACTACTTCACTCAATATATCCAGACTACGCTAGATGAGGCATTGTCGGGTGTTCAAGGCAGTCTGGTAGCAAAAGTCTCGGGTAGCGATCTCGCTTTGTTGCAGAGTTTGGGCGAAGAGGTCGGGCGGGTAATGACCGCTACACCTGGAATCGTAGATGTTATCGTTGATCCTCTTCTGGGGCAGCCGCAAGTTGTAATTAAGATAGATAGAGAGAGAGCAGCCAGATATGGTCTGAACGTAAATGATATCCGGAACCTCGTAGAGATTGCCATCGGTGGTATGCCGGCAACGGTTGCCATTGAGGATGAGAAGCGCTTTGATGTGATTGTCCGGTTGAAGAAGCCATTCAGGGAGAGTCCGGCCACAATCGAATCTTTGCTCCTGGATACGCCCAATGGAATGAAGATACCTTTGTCGCAGTTGGCTTCAATAGAGGAGACCGTTGGTGCTACTCAGATCTGGAGAGATGCCGGCTCGCGATTGGCAACGATCCGAGCTAATGTTCGTGGTCGAGATCTAGCCACAGCAGTGGATGATGCGCAAAAGAGAGTGAACAAACTGATTAAACTGCCCTCCGGATACTCGGTGGAGTGGAGTGGAGAGTTCGAGCGACAGCAAGAGGCGACTCATCAACTGGCGGTGGTAGTTCCGGTAACCCTCGGTTTGATCATAGTTATTCTCTACCTGGCCTGCGGAACCTTGAGCGGAGCGCTTGTAATGTTTTCGGTAGTGCCCCTTGCCGCTATCGGTGCGATACTGGCGCTTTATTTCACCGGCACTTATTTCTCAATATCCGCCGGTGTCGGTTTTATCGCTTTATTTGGACTGGCTGTCAAAAACGGAATCTTGTTGGTCTCTTTCATAAACGAGTTGAGGCATGAGGGCAGACCGTTGCCTAAGGCCGTTTACTCAGGTTCGTTGATTCGAATGCGACCTGTTTTGATGACGGCAATTATTGCCGCTGTCGGGCTCCTGCCTGCCGCTGTTTCTAATGAGATAGGCGCTCAGAGTCAAAGACCCTTTGCAATAGTGATAATCGGTGGATTGATCTCCTGCACCGTTTTGACTTTATACGTGCTACCGGCTATATACTTGCGTTTCTCTCCCAGCCCCGGCAAGAGGCCTTTGCAGAAGTCATGAACATTCAGTTGGGAGACTCTTTTCGGACAAAGTATGAAAGAGGTGCTGAGGTCAGATGAAGAAATTCGAACAGATAGCTGTAGCTTTTTTGATCACCTTGTCCCTGACAGGATGCCAGAAAGATCCCGAGCCCGAAACAAAGTCTTCGGCGCCAGTTTTGCGGGGAGCCGAGCAAAAACTGATTACTCTGACGCGTGCACAGTTGAAGGATACAAAGATAACTACCGCACCGGTTCGGGAAAGGCTGGTGGACGAAGAGATCGAACTTTTGGGAGAGGTGCAGGAGAATGACTATCTGTCCACACCGGTGATTTCGCTTGTTCCCGGCAGAATAGAGAGGGTAGAAGTGCTCCTTGGCGATCAGGTGAGGAAAGGCCAGGTGCTGGCCGCCGTCAGGAGTGATGAAGTGGCTCGCATAGAATCAGAGCTTCTAAAAGAGGAGCTGAATCTGCTTGCCGAAAGAAAGCAAACCCGCGTGGAACTTGGTGTTGCCGAGAAAGCCTTCGAAAGACATAAGAGTTTGTTTGATGAAGGAATTGGAGCCAGAGCGCAACTGGAGTTGGCTAAAGCTACATATGAGCAGGCAAAGGCAAAGCTGGAGTCTCTCGAGGAGAAGATAGCCTCATTGAAGACTACCGCTCGTGAACGTTTGAAACTCTTCGGTATCTCCGGTGGGGAAGTGGAGAGACTGATGAGAACAAAAGTCGTCGATAATATGTTCGACGTTGTCTCTCCTAGAAACGGCAAGATTGTCGAACGGCACGTTGATCTTGGTCAGTCTGTAGATATTTCTCAACCGCTTTTCGTGGTGTCCGATCTGTCGGAGGTCTGGGTAAATGCAGAGGTGTTCGAGCATGACCTGAGACATTTGAGAAAAGGCCAGCCGGTAAATGTGCATGTGGAGAGTTATCCGGATAAACAGTTTCCCGGTAAGGTTGAATACATCGGGACCAATCTATCACCCAAAACCCGGACTTTGCCGGTACGAGCCAATGTCTCCAATTTGGACTTTCTCCTTCTGCCTCGAATGTATGCGCATATCACTGTCAAGACCGGTACGCGGGAAGCCATTGTAGTGCCGGCCGGGGCTTTGCAGAAGACTGGCGAGGCTACTCTTGTATATGTTGTCAGGTCAGCGAATGCTTTTGAAGAAAGACAAGTGAAGCTGAGGAAAGTGAGAAAGGATCTTGCCCTGGTTGATAGCGGTCTGGTACCGGGAGAGATGGTGGCGGTCGGGGGCAGTTTACAATTGCTTGGTCTTGCTGTTAAGCAGGAAAGTGGCGGTGTTGAATGAAAGTAATTACAGCAGTTATACAACCCTTCATGCTTGACAAGGTGTCGAGGGAGCTACGCAGGCATGGGGTTAAGAACTTTTTGATTGGCAGCATGCGTGAATTCGATCTCTCTCATGACTCCTCTTCAATCGATTCTATCGGTGAAGTCGTGAAGCTAGAGATTTTTGCAGAAGAGAATAAAGTAGATGAGCTTGTGAGCTTGATTGCCCAAACTGCCTCTACCCATCAGCCGGGCTCTGGAAAGATTTTCGTTTATGAACTGACTTCGATTGTGGAGATAGACACATCTGAAGTCGATCAGGATTTTCTGATTTGACGAACAATCTTTTTGGGCTGGTTGAACAAATGAAAATGCTCTGGAGTTTTAACTTCTAGTTAACTGCATTCAATAATACGGTTCGATTAATGTTAGAAGTGCTGACACGAGCAGGAATTACATCTTCAGGATGGTAGGTTGAAAATGACTCGTTTTACCGTTTCAGAAGGAGAAACCGATGTTCAATAGACTTATTCCTCTGGCTCTTGTGCTGTCATTCGTATCAGGGAATGCAGTTCTGGCTGCTGATCCTAAACCGGCAGAAAAACCGAAAACGGAAGAATCAACAAAGGCTAAGACCTCTGACACCCAAAAAGAGGTCAAGAAAGACCAGGTGAAAAAAGACGATAAGGCCAAGGCTGATTCAAAAGAGAAAGCCGAAACCAAATAGTATTTTCCCAAGCATGTGCCTTAAAAGAGGAATCAGGTGAGCGACTACACCTGATTCCTCTTGCGGTCTAGGGAATAACCACTGTGCCGCCGGTGGAGAGAATGTTTTCGAATTGATTGAATTCGTTCAGCTGCCGGTCGGCGGATTTCGTACCAAGGGGGGAGGCAACTATCGGCGCAATCACTATGGGCGCTACTGTGTTGGCGATATCCAGGAAGATAAGGGTGGAGAGTTGAGCTTTGCTGATACCACCCTCGGTGCCAGCCAGCAGGGACTTGGGCTCTACCGGGGTTTTCTTAGCAAGCCAACTGAAGCCTTTGCTGTTTTTGGCATCCATTGTGGTGAGGAAAGCTATATTCTCGGCTTCTCCGGATAGAGAGCCTGTGCCGGCGTCTATTTTGACATTGCTGGCGGGTATCTCGAAGATATAAGCGCGTGGAGATACAAGCTTGGCTATGGTTGTTTTTTTTATCTTCTTGACCGGTCCGGTGCTTAGCTGAAACACCACCTCATCTTCTTCGACGGCGCGCACTTTGCCGACTATGACAGTACCATTGTCCAGCTCAATATTGTCTTTTCGGCGTATGTTATCCAGGTTGTTCAGCCAGTCTCCTTCCAGGAAATAAGCAAGCCCCCTGATTTTTGTGTCTTTGCCTGAGCCTTCCAGGCGGGTGCTTATAACTTTCCCTTTCAGGACCACATGGCGGTCGAAAAGCCAATCGGGCACGGCTCCTACACTTATGGAGTCCCCTTTGAGCTTGACTGAGCCCCGGGGGATTTTGAGCATGCCGATATTTGTTGTGACAAGCTTCGCTTCAATGGCGTCTTTGCTATCGGCAGAGCCGGGACTCATGCTTATCGGATGGGCCAAAGCGGAGAGTTGACAAGAAAAGAGTACGATTGTCCCCACCAGGGCTGCTTTGGTCGATTTTATGGCGGATAGCATTCTCACGCACCTGTTTGAATTTGCCGGAGCCTAACTGAACTTATTTTCTAACATTTCGCTGCCGGGTATGTATTAGGCTTATCTATATATAAAGGTTATTTTGAACGATCATGGGGACCGGTGGTTCTTGGATTGACCATCATATGGGTGCTTCGCATGGTCGCCGCCAGTTTGCCCTCTTGAGTGTAGACCGATGTATCGACGATGGTCAGCCGGCCGCGCTTCAGAACCTTGGCCTCGGCGCTTATAGGCCCTATCGGATCGTTAGTTATGAGATTGATGCTCAATTGGACCGAATAAGGAAAGAGTTTGCCTTTCATGTCCTCCGGGTCCACCGGCTCTCCGTGGATAGCGGCGGATGCGACCTCGTCGGCGAGCGTGGTTATCGCTCCGGCGTGAAAGACCCCCACCGGTTGCATCACTTTCTCGCTCAGGGGAAGCTCTGCCCTGGCATAGCCCTCTTTGAGCTCAAGCATTCTGCCGCCCAGATTCTTCAACATCGGATATTCATATAAAGCCAATTCAGGTCACCTTTTGCTGTTTTTCTGGGGTTGGGCCATCTCATTTTAGCGAAGAGAAGGAACCGGATCCAGTCTGAGCCCTTGATGTAATAGCCTTTCCTGCTATGCGGCGAGGGAAGCATCGTTTTTTCAGCTGGGGCTGTTAAGAATATTTGTCGTCGACGGCATAACTGTGGGAACAGTAGAGCCTCTGTGGCGTCAGTTCATACTGTCTGCAAAATCCTATGTGATGTTCGTTAATGGTTATTCTTCGCGTTGAAGTTGATGACTTCTCGTTTGACAAGACCGAATCCGGACGTCAGATTTTTTCGCGTGTTCTCTTTTGGGGTGATCTGATGATAAACGAGTATGAGGAGATGAAGAAAGTGAGTCGCATGTCTAAGTCTGGTGATACCAGATCCGATGCTTCTGTCAGAGAGCCTTCCAAAATAGGTGGTTCTCCCACGGAGATCGACTCAATGAGTACAGCCGGTCTGACCAATCTTTCCTGGAAGTGCAAAGCAGGTGTTTGTACTCTGCAATGGAAGCCTCGCAAAGAAGAAGAAAGTTGATGTCAGAAAGGATCTAAGGCTTCTTCTCTTTGCCGAAAGAGTTGCCGAGACCGAGATCATTGATCATATCATCGATCTCGCCTGCTCTATAGCCGGTTGTAATCCGCTGTATGTTCACCACCGGTTTGTATCCGCTGGGAACTTGAAAAAGATCCGCTTGTAGAGGCGCCTGGCGAATGCGAGCGGTCAAAAGGGGATTGTGCTCGGCACCGTTGTCGTATTTGATCGTGAACTTAATCGGAGTGCCGGCACCTATGGGAACGACAAAAAGGCTGCCGAGGACTCGGGCTATATTTGCATCCGTGGAAACCGTCGGTGATACCAGTAGATCCATCTCGGTGGAATAGATTTTTTTGACATTTGTCTCCGGGCTCATGAAAGCTGTCATGTTCAGGATTTTGCCATTAGAGAATCGTCGGGCTTGTCTAAAAGGTATTTTGTACTCCAGATACTTGATGTTGTTCATGGTTCTCGCTTGCGTCTTCACCTTCGGATTCACTTTCTTGACGAAGTTTCGTTCGTTCATGGTGAAGAGTCCTTCTGCTTCCCACTTCTGAGGGCTTATCTTGCAGATGGTGCGGTGATCTTTTCTGAAGGCGTAGACATTCCAGTCCGGTGCTTTAGAGATGATGAAATAGTGTGTTTTCGCTTCTTCTATCCGCACTTTGTGCTTGCCGATGAAGACGTTGTACATGCCTATTGGAGTTCTCTGAAGCAGCACCCAGCCGTTTTCTACTGAGTCTGCCGCCATGGCGCTATGCTGTAGGACAAATGCAAGAAGTGTCGCATACAGAGCTGATTCAGGTGGACGGATTTTCAAAAGGATCTGGAGCCGTTTTATAGAATTAAATCTATTCTACACTCCATGCCGATGCTCGTCTTTATTGATCAAGCTATAGATTGTCGGAAGAACGACAAGGGTCAAAAAGGTCGATGTGACCAGACCGCCGAGAACCACCGTGGCAAGCGGTCTTTGAATTTCGGCACCGGTGCCGTGGGACCAAATCTTGGGCAAAAGTCCCATTATCGCCACCAGCGCTGTCATCATAACCGGTCTCAGCCTCACTTTCGCTCCTTCGATGGCGGCATGTTTTACTCTAAGACCGCGTTCTTGCAGCTGCATTATATAACTGACCATGATCACCCCGTTCTGGACTGATACTCCGAAGAGGGCGATGAATCCTATGATGGCAGGAACCGATACTGGTTGATGCGAGAGGAAAAGGGCGATTATGCCTCCGACCATGGCGAAGGGGACGTTGAGCATGATAAGGCCTGCGTTTTTCAAAGAATTGAAAGAGGCGAAGAGAAGTATGAAAATCAGAAGCAAAACTATCGGAACCACCAGGGTGAGCCGGGCCATGGCCCGTTGCTGGTTTTCGAACTGCCCACCCCAGACCACACGATAGCCTTTTGGAATCTTGACCTTTTCCGCCACTCGTTTTTGACAATCTTCTACGAAGCTACCCAGATCTCGTCCCCGCACATTAGCCAGAACGGCAGTACGACGCTCGCCCTCTTCTCGGTTGACCATGACCGTTCCCCGGGGCATGGTTATGGTGGCTAGAGATTTGAGCGGAATTCTCGCGCCTGATGCAGTCTCTACCGGTATCGATTCGATATCTTCGACGGTGTCTCTGAGACGATAAGGGAAACGCAGCACCAGACCGAAACGCTGGGTGTCTTCGATTACTTCGGTGACTATCTTTCCGGCGATGGCTGTTTGAATAATCTCTTGAATGTCTTCTACATTAAGACCATAGCGGGCGATCACTTTCCGATTCAACTTGATGCTGAGCTGAGGCAGACCGAGAATTTGTTCTTTTTGAATGTCGGCGGCACCGGGTACGTCGTTTACGATCGCCATTATCTCCGAGGCTATTTTGTCTACGGTTTTTAGATCTTTGCCGAAGATCTTGATACCTAAATCGGCTTTGATACCGGCGATGAGGTCATCGATCATGTCGCCAATCGGCTGGGAGAAACTGTAGATCAGACCGGGAATATGGTCCAGTCTTTTGGCCATTTGATTGACCAGCTCCTCTTTGACCTTGGTTGTCTTCCATTCGGAATGAGGTTTCAATCCTATATAGATGTCTGCGTTGTCGACCCCTTCCAGGTCTCCTCCCATGCCGGATCTTCCGATCTTGGAGACAACCACATCCACCTCGGGAAAAGCAATTAGCTCTTTTTCGACCAGTTGTATCACTCGCCTGGATTCTGTATGAGAGGTGCTCGGCGCTACCTTGGTTCTAAGCAGTATGGAGCCTTCGTCGAGGCTGGGGATAAATTCGGAGCCAAGAAAAGGCATGATGCAAAGCGATCCGGCCAGCATCGCCACGCAGATAGCGATGGTTGTCTTCGGGTACTTCATCGAAAGATAGAGGCTGGGGCTGCAGATCTTCTTGCCGTAGGTGACTATGGGGCTGTGCTTTTCTACGATTTTGCCCCGCATGAACCAGTAGCATAGTAGAGGGATGAGGGTGAGGGAGCAGAGCAGTGCTCCTACCAAGGCATAGATGAAGGTGAGAGCGAGGGGATGGAACATCTTGCCTTCCACCCCTTCGAGGGTGAAGAGTGGCAGATAGACGGCTATGATAATGGCGATGGCGAAGACAATCGGTTTTCCCACTTCCTGGGCGGCATTGCGTACAATCTGAAGCCGGTCTTCAGCCGAGGGCGGTTCGTCGCGCTCGGAGGCTTCCGAGAGATGGCGAAATATATTCTCGACCATGACCACGCCGGCATCTACGATGACACCGAAATCGACCGCGCCAAGAGTCATGAGATTGGCACTGAGACCGGTGAACTTCATGAGGATGAAGCTGAATAGTAGAGCAAGCGGGATAATCACCGAGACTATGAGAGCGCTTGGAATATGAAGCAGAGCCGCAAAAAGCACCACTATTACAAGACCGCCTGAGAAAAAGAGAATCTCTTTGACGGTTTCTATGGTCTTTTCCACCAGTTCTGTCTGGTCGTAATAAGGTTTCAGAGAGACCCCTTCGGGGAGCTCTTTGCGAATCTCTTCTATTCTCTCTTTGACTCTTTCTACAACCGCTTTGGTATTCACCCCTTTTCGGGTGAGGACCATGCCGGTGACCGCTTCGCCTTTGCCGTCCATAGAGGCCGAACCTCGGCGAAAGGCAGGACCGATGCGCACTTCTGCCACCTGGCCGACTTTGACCGGGACTCCGTTCTGCTCTTTGAGAACGATATTGCGGATATCTTCAATCCCTTCGATTAATCCGATACCGCGGATGATGACCTCTTCTCCGCCCCGGACGATGAAATTGCCTCCGGCGTTGACATTGTTTGCGGCAAGAGCCTGGGAGACATCTTTGAGGGTGATTCCATAACCTTTTAATGCCGGGGGTGAGACGAATACTTGATATTGTTTGACATAACCGCCATAGCTCACGATGTTGCCTACCCCGGGTACCGAGCGCAGGCGCCTTGCTACGAACCAGTCTTGAATGGTTCTCAACTCTGTGAGGTCGTGGCGGTCACTCTCCAGGTAATAGTCATAGACATTGCTGAAGGTCGAGACCACTGGACCGAGCTGGGGTTTGGGCACTCCTGTGGGCAGAGATAGAGAATTCAGTCTTAAGTTGACCAGGTTGCGAGCCCAGTAGACATCGGCGTCATCTTCGAATATAACCGTCACCACCGAGAGGCCGAAGCTTGAATTAGAGCGGATTTTCGTAATCTTAGGCAAGCCGTTCATGCCGGTCTCAATCGGGAAGGTGACCAGCTTCTCCACCTCTTCGGAGGCCATGCTCTCCGGTTCTGTGATGATCTGAACCTGGACATTGCTCACATCGGGAAAAGAATCCACCGATATGTTGAGCATGCTCCAGACCCCGAAACAAGCGATGCCTACTACCGCTGCTGCGGTGAGCAGGCGGTTTTTCAAGGCGAATTCAATGAGCTTGTCTACCATCTATCAGTGCAGTTGTGAAATCTCCGTCTTGAGCATGAGGCTGCCCTGGGTCGCTACAACCTCGCCTTCCGATAGTCCCGCCAATATTTGACAGAACTTCTCTCCTTCGAAGCCTACTTTTACCCGGCGTTCTTCAAAGCCTTCAGGCGTTTTCACGAATACAATCTTTTCGTCGGCGTGTTCTTGAATGGCGTCATTGGGGCAGGCAAGCACCGTTTCGGGAGTGCCTTCCAGTTCGATTTCGGCGAACATGAATTTTTTGAGCAGACCTTTGGCGTTGTCGAGCCGGGCTCGAACCGCCACAGTTCTCGTGCTCTGGTCGACCAGGACACTTATATAGCTCACCGTTCCCTCAAAAGTTTCGCCCGGATAGCTGGCGATATGAATTTTGACATTGTCTCCCAGTTTCACTTTGCCCAGATCTACTTCGGGTAGATCCACCCGCAATAGCATGGTCGACATATCGCTTATGGTGAAGATGAGCCGGTCCGGCTTCACTTGCTCGCCGATGGCAACATCGCGAAAAGTGACGATGCCTCCTATAGGTGCGATGATACGCACGATACCGCCAATTTGACCGGTGCTCAGGACTTTGTTGATCATAGTCTGATCGCAACCCAGAAACTGCAGGCGCTGGGTGAGCATCTTCACATGGTTCTTGGCCCGCTCCGCTTCGGCCTGGGCCAGTTGATAGTCTCTTTTGAGCATGGCTCGATTTTTGTAGAGGTGCTCTTCTCTGGCGAGATTGGCCTGGCATTCTTCGAAATTGACCTGGGCTTTGGCAAGGGTAGCCTTGGCTGTTACATAGTCTTTGGTGGCGGCGATTTTCTCTTTGTAGAGGCCGCTCAGGCGGTTGTATTCTGACTCGGCCAGCTCCTTTTGAACCTTGGCTTCGTTATAGAGCGCTCTTGCCGTTATCAGCTGGGTTGGTCGACGAACCTGTTCTTCGTAGATTTGACGCTCTCTTTCTTCGTGGAGTTCAGCGATTCTCAGCTTCGCTTTGCCTTCCAGCAGCTGAGACTGAAGGTCCGAGATCTCGCGGCTGTCTATTAGTGCCACCACCGCGCCCTTGTTGACATATTCGCCTGGTTTGACGGGAATATCCGTCACTCTACCGGACATCCTCGTGCTGATGTCCACCTCTTTCTGGACGTCGGGCTCGATTCTGCCGGTGAGATGTAGGGGGACAGCTACCGGCCGTTTTTGAACGACTTCGGTCTTCAGTTCGAGCCGTTTAATGACCTCGTCTGTTACTTTCAGTACCCGGGGACCGGTTATTGTTTTGGACTCGGGTTGGTCGGTCTCTTCTTCGTGCTTACCACAGCCACCGAGCAAAAAGAGCATGATAAGCAGCATAGCCGCTGCAGCCGCTATGCCGTGATATGGTTGGAACCGTATCTGGTTGCTTGGTAAATAGTGGGAAATTCGCACCGGGACACCAGATTAGTACAGCAGATCTACTACCATCAGACAGGATACACGAAAAGTCTTATATTCTCTATTGAACTGTTTTGAAAGTTAAAATCCCCTTGGCGACTACCGGTAACCGCAATATCAAGAGGCTCGCCTAGGCTCGATTGCTCCAGCCTCTCCAATCTTGTCTATAATTGGTTTGCGTTATTAAGAGGTGGGGATTTCCTGTTTTGCGTCTCGATAAATGGTTGAAAGTATCGCGCCTTATTAAACGGCGTACGGTTGCCCAGATGGCCTGCGAGCAGGGGCGTGTCTATATCAACGATAAACCGGCCAAGTCTGCTTCTACGGTCAGGGAAGGTGACAAAGTCCATATCGAGTTGGGCTCCAGGGCCCTGACCATCAAGGTTTTGTCCGTGCCTCTTAAGGCGCCCCGGGCGAATCTGGCTTCTGAGACCTACGAAATTCTGGAGGAAATTCGCCGTCCGCCGGAAATATTGGAGTGGTTGCCGGAAGACGAGATGTGGTAGCGGTGGAAGCCAGTCGTCTATTGAAGCCGGCCATACTTAAATTCGGCAACTTTGGCATCGAAATCCGAGATTAGATCGTCCTTAAGAAGATCCTCTCATGACTCGAAGCTTCACCGGATATAGTGACCGCGCCCTATTTCAGTAAGGCGCGGACTAATATTGCAAAAGGCACTAAATCCGGTGCAATTTTTCTTTTGGGATTCAGGTCTGGGCTCGATCTCTAATCGTCGATATATTCCCGAAGCCTGCGACTGCGATTGGGATGTCTCAACTTTCTCAGGGCTTTTGCCTCGATCTGCCTAATTCTCTCTCGGGTTACTCCGAAGAGCTGACCGACCTCTTCGAGGGTCCTGGTTCTGCCGTCATCGAGGCCGAAGCGCAGTCTGAGCACATCCCTTTCTCTGGGTGAAAGACCGGCCATGACTTCGATGATGTCTTCCCGCAGTAACTCCTGGGTGACATTGCTGGCCGGAGTCTCGGCGTCGCGGTCTTCGATGAAGTCGCCCAGCTTGCTATCTTCCTCTTTGCCTATGGGTGTCTCTAAAGAGATCGGCTCCTGGGCCACCTTGACAATATCGCGCAGTTTACTGACCGAAATTTCCATCGCTTCGGCAATCTCTTCTTCGGTCGGTTTTCTGCCTTTATCCTGGGCAAGCTTTCTGGTTATCTTCTTGAGCTTGTTAATAGTCTCGACCATATGCACCGGTATTCGGATGGTCCTGGCCTGGTCGGCTATGGCCCGGGTTATCGCCTGACGGATCCACCAGGTGGCATAGGTGCTGAATTTATAGCCCCGTTCATAGTCGAATTTCTCGGCGGCTCTAATTAATCCCAGATTCCCTTCTTGAATCAGGTCGAGAAAAAGCATGCCGCGTCCGACATATTTTTTGGCTATGGAAACCACCAGTCTCAAGTTCGCCTGGGTGAGCTTCCGCTTGGCAATCGCCCCTTCGGCTCCACCCATCTCTATTTTTCTGGCGAGCTCGATCTCTTGGTCGGCTTTCAAAAGCGGAATGCGTCCTATCTCCCGAAGATACATCCTTACCGGATCGTCGGAAGAGAGGCTCTTGGAAACGGTCTCGAGATTCTCTTCTTCCTCTTCTTCGCCTTCTTCTTGTTCGAGTTCGGCATCATCCGGATCGTCCTCTTCGTTGGACGTCGACAACAGGTCGTCAAGACCGGATTTCTGTCGTTGCTTGCCGGCCTCTTCGAGTTTGTCTAATCTTTTTATGAAAGAGTCTTCCTGGCTCTTGCCCTTGGTTTTCTCTTTGCTCTTACTCTTACTGTTACTTTTGCCTTTAGTCACACCTTGGACTCCATGCTGGGTCGCTGTATATATTTAGCCTCCATCGGCTCAATTTTATTCTTCAAAAGTACTAATTCTTCCAAACTTTTTGATGAACGTAATTCTACCGCTAATCTTGTCAAAGTAATTATTGTAGTCTGAATCTCTCTCTCTTCGCCATCATCCTGGGCATTAACCAGTCCAGTACGCAGGGTCTGAATCAGGTTGCTCATTCTCTCTTCTAGTATTCTGGCGCGACAGTTCATGACCACCACATCGACAGGAAGGTCCTGTTTCTGGAGAGCATCCGCTTTTAAAATTATCTCGGTAAGATAGGCCGAAAGTCTGTGATCCGGAGCCAGTCGGTCCTGGAGCTGGCAGCGGAGATCCTCTATGCTTTCAAAGGCCGAGCCTATGCCTTCTATGGTCTCTTTGATTTTTTGATGCTCCGCGCTCAGCAGTCTTTCGGATTCCATGGCGGATAGAACCCGTTTGTGATCTTCGCGGGAAATCAGATAGAGGGCGAGCAGCTGCTTCTCCGCTTCGGTATGACCGGCCGGAGCCGCTCTTTTGCTATCGAGACCGCCGAAACGTGGTCTTTCTGGCCGGGGCTCTTCATAGTCGCTATTGTCACGGTCTCTGTCATAGGGCCTTTTGCCTTTGAAGCTGCCTCCGCCCTTGAAATTACCGCCGCCACCTTTGAAATTACCGCCTTTGCGCTGAAAGCCCTGGCCGCCTTGATAATTTCCTTCTCGCTGAAAGTTGGCGGCACGCATGGCGGCGCGCTCCTCTTTGTCGAGACCGTGCTCTCTTCTATAAAGATTGACATCTGAAAGGAGCTCCTCTTCTCGGATATTAATCCTGCCTGCCAGCTGGCGGATGTATTCCATCCGGTTGACCGCCATTTTGAGCTGCGAAATAATCGGCACGACATTTGCTGCTGCCTCTATTCTGCCGGTATGGCTCGATAAAGCGCTTTTAGCCAGAACCTCTTCAATCTGATAGTCAATCATAAGAGGGGCGTTTTCAATGGCATCGGCAAAAATTGCAGGACCGCTTTCGTCCTGGCGCAGGCATTCGTCGGGGTCCTTGCCCCCTGGAACTCTTATCACGCGCAGCTCTATGCCTATACCTTCTGCTATCTGGCTGAGGGTCTCCACCCCGCGCTGGACGGCTCGGGCGCCGGCATCATCAGCGTCGAAAGAGAGATAGACCCGCTTCGATTCGGTATAGCGCACCAGAAGCTTGGCCTGCTGCTCTGTGAGAGCTGTTCCCAGGGTGGCTACCGTGTTGCCGAAGCCGAACTGATGGGGGGTGATCGCATCGAAATAGCCTTCCACGACAATCACCGAATCTTTCTCGCGGATCTGATCTTTGGCGAGATGCATGCCGAAAAGATGCAGCCCTTTGTGATAGATGGGGGTTTCGGGAGAATTCAGATATTTGACCTGATCATCTCCCAGGGTTCTGCCTCCAAAAGCGATGACCCGACCGCGGTCGTCACAAATAGGGATCATGAGCCGGTTGCGAAAAAGATCGAAATAACTGGTGCCGCCCTGTTTCTGTCTCACAAGACCGGCTTCGGCCAGGGTGGCGCTCCCTGCTTTGCCGTTGGCGGTTAAATAATTGAGCAGGCTGTCCCAGGTATTGGGGGCATAGCCCAGGCGGAATTTTTCTATGGTTTCGGCGGTAATGCCTCGTTTTTCCAGGTACTTACGAGCCTCTTCTCCTTCAATAGATTCTTTCAAGAGCTTTTGATAAAAGACTGTGGCTTGTTCATAGAGCATGAAAATGGCGCTGCGCCGGTCGTGCTCCTGTTTTTCCTGCTCGGTTTCTACTAAGGCGACCCCGTACTTTGCGGCCAGGTCCCGCACCGCTTCGTAGAAATTGACTCCTTTTATTTTCTGGACAAAGGCGAAAACATCGCCCCCTTCGGCACAGCCGAAGCATTTGAAAATACCCTTGTCTTCATTGACGGTGAAAGAAGGGGTCTTCTCTTTATGGAAAGGGCAGAGCCCTTTGTGATAATTTCCGGCTCTCTTCAGAACAACGGTCTCGGAGATGACATCCTTGATGTTGGCTCTGGCTCTGACTTCGGAAATGACATCAGTGGTGACGCCTTTCAAGGAAAAGACCTCTCTTGGGATTTCGTATCCCGTTCTATAGATTAACTTCGTCAGTTCATTATCTGTCGAACCGGCTCGAAAACTAATTAATTGATTTCTCAACTTTAAATATGGCTTTTTCTGAACCCTCTCTTCTGTATGTGGTTTTTATATATTTTGCTTTCGCTTCTGGGATAATGCAGTTTGATATTTTCCGGAATCTCTTGAGAACAGTTTCGCAAATAAGGCAGATAGCTCATGAAAACATTGATCAAAAACGGACGAATTGTCACCGCGGTAGATGACTACCACGCTGATATTCTGATTGAGGACGGAAAGATCTCGACTATATCCAGAAGTCTCGATATCGCCGCCGACAAAGTGATCGATGCTAAGGGCAAGCTTGTCATACCCGGGGGCATCGATGCTCATACCCATATGGACATGCCTTTCGGGGGGACGGTATCAGCTGACGATTTCGAGACCGGCACCCGGGCTGCCGCCCATGGCGGCACCACCACCATCATCGACTTCGCCATTCAATCGAAAGGTCAGGAGATTCGTGAAGCGCTCGATATATGGCACAAGAAAGCCGATGGCAAAACCGCAATAGACTACTCTTTTCACATGATCGTCACCGACTTGCCCCGGGAGAAACTGGGTGAGATGAAGAAGCTCATCCACAACGAAGGGGTGACAAGTTTCAAGCTCTTCATGGCTTATCCCGGGGTCTTGCTCTCGGATGATGCCACCATATATCGCGCCATGTGTACTGCCGGAGAGGAAGGTGGCCTTGTCTGTATGCATGCTGAAAACGGCATTGTAATCAACGAGATCATCGAAAAGGCTCTTGCTGAAGGAAAGCGGGAGCCGAAGTTTCATGCCCTGACCAGACCGACGAAAGCCGAGGCGGAAGGTGTGAACCGGGCGATAGCTCTTGCCGAGATGGCCGAGTCGCCGGTGTACATAGTCCATCTGAGCTGTCACGATGCCCTGAAAAAAGTCCAGGAAGCAAGAGACTATGGAGTGCCGGCCTTTGCCGAGACCTGCCCTCAGTATCTATTCCTCGATCATACTTTCTATGAAAAGCCCGAATTTGAAGGCGCCAAATATGTGATGACCCCTCCTTTGCGGGATAAAGCCAATCAGAAAGAGCTCTGGAACGGGCTGCGCATGAACGACCTTCAGGTTATTTCCACAGACCACTGTCCTTTCTGCTTCAAAGAGCAAAAAGAGCTCGGTCGGGATGATTTCTCCAAGATACCCAATGGTGGACCTGGAGTAGAGGACAGAATGAGTCTGGTCTTCAACGGCGGGGTAGTGGAAGGACGCATTTCTCTAAATAGATTTGTCGAATTGACTTCCACAAACGCTGCCAAGATTTTTGGTCTTTTCCCGCGCAAAGGGACGATTGCTGTGGGCTCCGATGCCGATATCGTCATCTTCGATCCCGAAAAGAAAAAGACCATCAGCGCCGATACTCATCACATGAATGTCGACTACAGCTGTTACGAGGGCTTCGAAGTCCAGGGCGTTACCGAGACCGTGCTCTCCCGGGGCAAAGTGATTATCGAGCAAGGCAAGTATGTAGGAAAAGCCGGCGACGGCAGTTTCGTGAAGCGTTCTCGTATAGACCTGAGCACCGGATCGCCTCGTCCTTTCGGCAAGGAGGCTCTTTTGGTCACAAGATAATCATATATACGTAATATTGTCGAAGGAGAGGTGCAAAAATCGCCCTTCTGTAGGACAATCTTTATAACTGACTCAAAAATATTTCAACCACTCAGGTATCTCTGGAGATCTAGGCATGGGCTACACCAAAGAATTCACTAAACACCTCACTGAAGAACGCAACGAAAAGACGATGGATCTCGATTTGCTCAATACCATCGAGTTGGTAGAGCGTATCCAGGCAGAGGACCTGATCGTTGCCGAGAAGGTGAAGGAGAACATCCCGGAGATTGCCCAGGCTGTCGATGTCATTACCGAGAAGTTGCGGCTCGGCGGTCGTCTGATTTATTTCGGCGCCGGCACCAGTGGACGGATCGGTGTGCTGGATGCCGCCGAATGCCCCCCTACTTTCGGTGTTACCGCTGACCAGGTCCAGGCTTATATCGCCGGTGGCAAAGAAGCCATGTTCCACGCTTTCGAGAGCGCCGAGGACCTCAAAGAGCTGGGCGCCAAAGATGCAGTCGCCGCCGGAATCACCGCTAATGATGCCGTGGTTGGTGTCACTGCCAGTGCCAGGACACCATATGTGTTCGGTGCTCTGGAAAAAGCCAGAGAGGTAGGAGCCGCTACCATTGTGGTTCTCAATACTTATAACGAAGAGCTGGCTTCTAAGTCTGATATCGCCATCACTTGCCTGGTCGGACCGGAGGCTCTCTCCGGGTGCACCCGGATGAAATCGGGTACCGCGCAGAAAATGATCCTGAACTTGCTCTCCACCTGTTCGATGGTGAGACTGGGCAAGGTCTATGAAAACTTGATGGTCGACCTCCAGCCTACCAACGATAAGCTTCGTGAAAGAGCGGTTTCGATTATCTCTTTATTGGGAGAAGTACCCAGGCATCTGGCCGAGGGTGCTCTTGTCTCTTCGCACGATCGGGCCAAGACCGCCATCCTGATGGTTAAAAGAAAAATCGGTAGAGTTCAGGCTGAGGAGTTGCTGGACAGATGCTGTGGTTCGCTCCGAAAGGCTCTTGTTGAAGTTATTCATACCGAAGAAGTCTCCTGATTCGGTATATTTTCTGAAAAGAATTATCGAGGCTCTGGCTCCGTATGTGGTGCCGGAGCCTTTTAACTAGTTTCAGCCTCTTCGCTGGAATAAATGCGCTGACGACACTCGGCACAAAAGACTCGCAGAGAGTTCTGGCGGAAGTATCTCACCTCTTCCCATTTGCGGTTGTAGCTTATATACATGCGATCATCCGAGAGCCCTCGATAGGCAATGTGCACAGCGCCGCCGCAACAGGCGGTGACCGATTCAGGCTCGTGATCGTCTTCGCCCGATTCAGCTTTTCGACCGAGCAGGCCGTTTATGTAGGACTTCAGTTTTTTGAAGCTCTGGGGAAGGTTCGTCATGGTCTTTCGCTGCCGTTATTATCGTTGCGGCTCGATTTCTCGAACCTTGGTAAAACGATGGAAAAAGTCGAGCCCTGACCAAGGGTCGATTCTACCTCGACATTGCCATGGTGTCTGGCTACTATCTCGCGAGTGATGGCAAGACCGAGACCGGAGCCTCCGGCTTCTCTGGTTCTTGATTTTTCGCCGCGATAGAAACGATCGAATATCCTGTTGATATCTTCCGGGGAGATACCGGCACCGGTGTCTTTGATCGTTATCCTGAGCCGATTGCCGTGATCTGATTGAGCCGAAAGATTGATCCTTCCACCAGCGGGGGTGTAGTTGACTGCGTTCGTCAGTAGATTGACGATTGCCCTCAGGAGCTGGATGCCGTTCCCGCGAATTTTCAATGCTGAGGCTTCAGTTCCCTCCGGCAGATCTACTTTGAGTACGAGTTCTTTTTTCTCTGCCTGGACCCGCACTTGATCTACCGCTTCTTCGATGATCTGATTTATATCTACTTCGTCCTGCCATTCTGCCGGAGCAGTGTTGTCCAATTTCGAGATGTCGAGCAGGTCGGTAAGCAAGCTGCGCTGTCGGTCTACCAAGCGTTCTAAAGAGGCCAGAAATTGATCTCTCAGTTTTGGATCGTTTACAGCCCCTGCTTGCAGCGCTTCGACCACGGAACCTATCGCCATCACCGGTGTTTTCAATTCGTGGGAGGCGTTGGAGATGAACTCCTGGCGCAGCTTTTCTTCTTCGCGCAGGCGACCGATCATCTGGTTGAAAGAGAGGCTGAGTTCGCCTATCTCGTCCCGACGCCTGACTGGAAGAAAGGTCGACATATCGCCGGAGATAGATATCTCTTTGGCCATATTGCTCATCTCTTTGACCGGGCGGTTGAAGCGCTCTGCCAGCCACAAGCTGATCAGGACAGTGAGAATACCGGTGGCAAGTATGATCTCTAGAAAGATTATCAGATCTCTTGAAAGGCGCTGCTCTACCTCGGTCAGGGGAACTCCCACTCTGATCACACCGGATGTGACACCAGCGGAACGGACAGGATAGGCGACATAGAGCCAGTTGGTGTTGGTGGCAGGGCTGCTGCGCTTATTGACGGCGATGATGCCTGCCAGAGCATCGTTTATCTCTGATTCGTTCGAGATATTCTCCCGCTTAGGCGCATGCTTACTGGTGTTTTCCGAAGACTTCTTGGCAACGGCCTCTTCGCCGGAGGAGTCCGCCAGGACATGACCGTCACGGTCTACCACTGTTATCGATACACCGAGTTTAGTTGCACGTCTATCAACCGCCTTTTGAATTCTCTGTCTGGCGGTCTTGGAATCCAGCTCCAGATCGTTGTCTATCTCCAGGGCGAGATTCACCGCTTCCACTTCTAGAGAGTTTCTCAGGTCCGTAATAGATTCGTTCTTGATGGTGAAAAGTGCCCAGAAGGTGACGGCCACCAGGGCGATGGTGATAATCAGGAGATAGGTGATCAGGAGCTGGTTGGCCAGGCTGCTGAATAACCATTGATAGAGTTTTTTAAGAGCAGGCATCGATCTAGATATTAATACGCTTCTATTTTCTCACCGAATTTTTACGCATGGTCTAATGTTTTGACCTTTCTCTTTGAAACTGGTTCAAGGCTTTATCGCCCGGGAAATAGGGTTTTTTGAGTGGCCAAGACATTAATCAACGTTCCAGAAGCCTTAAGACAAATTGACCTTTTATGTGGGAAACTGTCATTTGAGACTATAATTCCCATTCTAAGGGAATTACAGTGTTCCGGTCATCCACGGGGAGGTCCATCCATAATGTCTGCGGTGGCAAATGTAACCGACTCAACTTTCGAGGCTGAGGTCTTGAAAGCTGACGTTCCAGTATTGGTAGACTTTTGGGCTCCTTGGTGCGGTCCTTGTAAGGCGGTGGCTCCCATCGTCGAGGATCTGTCCAAGGACTTTGAAGGTAAAATCAAGGTAGTCAAGCTGAATACCGATGAGAATCCGAAAACAGCTCAGGCATACCACATCCGAGGAATTCCCAGCCTCTATCTGTTCAAGTCTGGTCAAGTTGTTGAACAGGTGGTCGGTGCGGTTCCGAAATCTAAGCTGACATCAGCTATCAACAAGCACGTATAACCGGACGAGAAGTCTATCGACGATTAGGCGGTCGACGGTAATGGTGGCAATGATTCTGAAGATTCGGACGGTCTGCTCCGAATTTGTATATCGTTCTTTGATTTGAAAAGGAGATCAAGATGGAGTACTTGAAACGCACGGCAATAGGTCTGATGGCGTTGACGGTTGTGGGTACCGGTCTATCCGTGAGCCTCTCAGTGGCAGCTCCCGAAGCTGCCGTGGCCAAGTCCCGCAAGAAGAAAGCCAGTGCCAGGAAGAACAACATCGTGCGCGTGGCTCAGAAAGATGGTTCCTACACCACCTTGATCGAAGCCATCAACAAAGCCGGACTTGCCGGAACGTTGGCCGCTGGTGGTCCTTTCACGGTCTTTGCTCCCAGCAATGCCGCTTTCGCCAAGCTGCCCAAGTCCGAAGTAGAAGAGCTGCTCTCTGATCGCGATAAGCTGAGGGAAGTGCTCAAATACCACGTCGTCAAAGGTAGGGTCTCTGCCGAAGACCTCGCTCAGAAGCGCTCTATTCCTACTCTCCAGGGCGAGTTCTTGATGATCGACTCCAAAGATGATGGTGGCACTATCGTCGTTGACGGTGCTATCGTTACCAAGCCGGACATTAAAGCCGGCAACGGTATCATCCACGAAATCGACTTTCTGCTGGTGCCTGAGCGCGGCAAATAAATTGGCGATTTCAAATTGATTTTCGATTTTTCGTGCAGAGAATCGAACTCTATGTAAATATAGAAGGTAGGCTTAGCGGTCTGCCTTCTTTTTTCAGGGGTACTTAATTCGATGAAAGAGATTGTGATCGGATTCATCATAGCGCTTGTCATAGGCGCTGCCTGGAACGGCATGCGCACTAATGTGCAGCCGTTAGGTGCCGAGCAGGGCGCCATGCAACCGGGACTGGTGGGCCAGGAGCTTATCGCCGAGGTGGATGCGGGTATGTTTCAGGGCTATGTGAAAGATGCCCATGAGCCCGTTCTGGTCGAGTTCTACACCGATACTTGTTCTATATGCAAAACCATGGCGCCGGTGCTGGGCAAGCTTGCCATCCAGGGTCAGAATGTAATCCGGCTCTGCAAAATCAATGCCGAGAAAAACCAGAGTCTGGCAGAGCAATACAACATCCAGGGGGTCCCTACCTTTGTGCTGTTCAAAGATGGCTCTATGCAGGATTCGACCGCCGGCGGCATGAACGAGGACGAGATGAGGGCCTGGCTTCTGAATTATGGAGTCGAGATTCCCAGGGCAGAGGCCTCTCCCGGGTCCCCGGAAGGCTAGAATAGATATTCAGGGTTTACCCGGGTCGATTCGAAGGTAATAGCCAGGCGACGGTGAGGTGTCGGGGATTTATCATTGGATAAACCGGGCAAACTGGGCACATATATAGTGAAAATGGCTTTTTATAGATAATGTGATTCAATGAAATTGATATGAAAGCGTACATCATCACCTTTATAGTCGTTCTCTGTTTCACCACGGTCATGGCGGGCTCGCCCAATGCGAGAAGCTATAAGGGTGTCGGTGTTTCCGAGGTGAATATCAACGATGATGCCGCTCTGCCGGCCGCCAAACAGGAAGGTCTGGTCGGTGAGCTTATTCTTGTCGATATGGACCGACCCCATTTCGGCACGGGACGGGTGAAAGATACGGCGACGTGATGTAAAGCCGACTTCCCGATGTTGGGAAGATTCTAGGGTCAGGTTGGCTCTAAGGCTTTTCTAAACGGTTATATACAGGACAAATCAGGACACAGCAATCATGAAAAATTGGGCTCGGTGGACATTACTCATTATCTGGACTCTGGGCCTGATTCTCACCGCTCAGTTCTGGAATCCATTTGCCTCCTTCCCGGCTTTGCTCAAGTACACCGTGGTGGTCACCATGGGGGCGGCGCTCTTTGGGCTTTTCATAATCCTGATGCAGTTCTGGGTGCTGGTCAATATCATCTTTCCGTTGCCTCCCCGGGCGGACGCCAAGGCCCCTAAGCCTTTTGGCAAGCGCTTTTTCCCTTTTCTCTACAAAGAGCCTCCCATAAATCCCCGGGCGCCTCAGACCCTGGATGAACTCATCGGTCAGGAACGGGCTCGGATCGAGATCAAAGAAGTTATCGATATTCTGCAAGATTCTTCTCGTTACGAAGACTCCGGGGCCGAAGTGCCTAAGGGTATGCTCTTCGTCGGTCCTCCCGGAGTGGGCAAGACTCTTTTCGCTCGCGCTATAGCCAACGAGATAGGGGTTCCTTTCTATGTGGTCGATGGTGGCAGTTTCAGTGGTGTCATCTTCGGTCTTGGAGTGTTGAAGCTGAAGATGCTCTTCTCCAAATTAAGAGGACACGAGAAGTCGATTCTTTTTATAGATGAGATCGAATCGATGGGGTCGAGGCGTCAACAGGACCGGGGCTTTGGTGCCCAATCGGACATGAACATGACGCTCAATACGTTGCTTACCGAAATGGACGGCTTTCGATCCTCGAATATGATGGTTATCGGTGCCACCAATAACGATGGCATGCTCGATCCGGCTTTGATGCGCGCCGGCAGAATGTCCCGCCGCATATACTTTCAGTTGCCCACCGAAGCCGAGCGTGGAGAGCTGTTTCGCTATTATCTGGGTAAGGTCGCTTGTGACCCCGAACTGGACTATAAAGAGATGGTTGAGATGACCGCCAATTACTCTCCGGCGGACATAGCCAATGTAGTCAATGAAGCGGCTCTGCTTTCTCGCCGTCCCGGTGGTCCTAATCGCGTCACCATGCAGACTATAAAAGATGCCATGGACAATATCGCCATCGGTCTCGAGCGCAGCCTCACATCCGGTGTCGAGTTAATTACTCACGATCCATCCATAAGACTCGACGATGTGGTCGGTATCGATGATTGCAAGCAGGACATCCAGGAGCTAATTGACTTTCTGAAGCGAGGCGAAGAGCTTAAAAGTATCGGTGCCAAGCTGCCCAAAGGGGTGATGATGGTCGGACCTCCCGGGGTCGGTAAGACCATGCTGGCCAAAGCCATTGCCAATGAAGCGGGAGTGCCCTTCTATGGGGTTTCTGCTACTTTCTTCCAGAGTATGTTTCGCGGCGAAGGTGCAGGAAGAATTCGCAACCTTTACAGTCAGGCGCGTAAGAGCCCTGCCGCCATCGTCTTTATAGACGAGATCGACGCTCTGGGCGGCACCATGACCGACAGCGGCAGCAACCGCACCCAGGAGCTCAATCAGATATTGATCGAACTCGATGGTATAGGTGGTCATGCCAATGTCATCACCATCGGTGCCACTAATATAGAAGACAGTCTTGATCCTGCCTTTATGCGCTCCGGCAGATTTGATCGCAAAATCTATTTCGGTCTGCCTGACAAAGATGCTCGAAAAGTACTGTTTGAGCGCTATTTGAAAAAGGTGAAAGTCGAAGAAGATATCAATTTTGAAGAACTTTCCAAGGTCTCTTTCAACTTTTCCGGTGCCGATGTGGCTGCTTGTGTGAACGAAGCGGCGATTCAAGCGGTGCGCAACGGCAGAAAGAAAATCAATTTTGAAGATCTGGAGGAAGCCACCAGAAGAATCGCCGTTGATGCCGGTCATAAGCTAAATACGGCCGGCATGAATCTATCTAAGGTTCCAGATCTTAATGTGAAGCTCAACGATGTCAAAGGCATGGATGAGGCTAAAGCTGAAGCTGAAGAGGTGGTGGCATTGCTTAAGAATGCTGATCTCGTTCAAAAAAGCGGCTTGAAGTCTCCTCATGGTGTGCTTCTTGTCGGTCCCCCCGGGACCGGTAAGACCATGCTTGCCAAAGCAATTGCCAACGAGGCAGGCGTTGCTTTCTATGCTCTTTCCGGAACGGATTTCGTGCAGATGTGGGTAGGACTGGGAGCCAAGCGGGTTCGGGCTGTCTATGAGCAGGCCAGACGCAGCGGCAAGCCGGCGATAGTATTTATAGATGAGATTGACGCTGTCGGTGGTCACCGGGTTCGTGATCGTGGCTTTGGCGGTCAGACCGAGCACAACAACACTCTTAACCAGTTGCTGGTCGAGATGGATGGTTTCGGCAGGCACAAAGTCCTCACCATCGGTGCTACCAATAATCCGAAGGCTCTAGATAAAGCATTATTGAGAGCAGGACGATTCGACCGGCGCATCGATGTACCTCTACCCAACTTAGAGGGACGAGAGGCTATTCTCAATCATCACATTAAAGACCTTACGCTGGACACAACGGTCAATCTTCTAGAGATTGCCAGGATGACGGTTTTCAACTCCGGTGCAGACCTGGCAAATATCGTCAACGAAGCCGGATTGATTGCTGTTCGGCATGGCCGATTGAAGCTCAACCAGGTGGACATTATTCAAGCGATTCAGCGAGTGCATTTCGGAATGCACCGAAGTCAGAATATTGTTCTCGAAGATCTCTGGGCTACTGCCTATCATGAAGCTGGTCATACCATCGTTTCTTTCTTGAGAAATCGAATGGATCGTATTCAGGTGGTGACGATCATTCCCAGCGGATACGCGCTTGGATACATGTGGTCCGTGGCTAAAGACGACTATTACCATCACTCCAAAGGCAAGGCCGAGTTGATGACCGACATCGAAGTCTCGCTTGGCGGTATGGTTGCCGAGCGTCTGCAAAAGGGTGAAAATACCCAGGGCGTTTTCGGCGATCTGGAGAATGTGGCCGGTGTGGCAAGGGACATGGTGCGTCGGTTTGGAATGGGCTCTTTCCCGCTCAATACCAGTACGGCTTTTGGGGAGTATAACGAAGATAAGGCTTCTCCAGAGACCGAGTTGCGAATTGAAACCGAGACCATGGAGATTGTGCGGGATTGCATGAAGACAGTGGAGGGCTTACTTAGCTCCCGCCGCAAAGAACTCGATCAGCTCGCTGCCGCCTTGGTAGAGAAAGAGACGCTCTATTACAGGGACATAGTCTCGATTCTGGAGCCGACTAAGACCGACTCTCAGATTGAAGAAGAGATCAAAGCGCTATCCGAGCGTAAGCTGGTCGGTAAGAAGCCTGCTATCAACATGGACTTTCTTTCCAGTTTAGCGACCATCGCCCAGGGACGTGGCGGCAAGGGCTCAGATGGCTCCGGCGGAGGCAATGGTGGAAACGGTGGAGGCAGCTCTGATACTGACCCTGCCAGTGGTGCGTCAAACAATCGAGCCCTTCCGGGTTCTGATCTTACTTCGGGCTCGGATTCGGGAACGGGAACGGGTTCATTAAGTGATGGCGGTGGTGATTCCTAGTCCCCGGCCAAAGTTCACAGACAATGAGCAGCAGAGGCGCAATAGTGCACCTCTGCTTTGCCTATCTCTGCTGATGCTGTTCTGCCTGGTCGGTATCTCTGAAGCGGTTGCAACAAAAATTGGTGATAGTGATACCAGCGATGCTTCGAGATCGGCAGCCCCTTTCGTAGTGCAGTCTATCGAACCCTTCGAGCCCCTCAACAAGCTTTTCAAAGTAAAGCGAGGTTGGGTCGGTGCCGATGGCGCTTATTCCGTGCCGGTGGCTCCCGGAAGGACCGTCTGGACTTTCGGCGATACCTGGATCGGTGCCATCGAAAATGGCCGTCGAGACAAGCCCCGCATGGTCAATAATACTGTGGCGGTGCAGAGCTGGAGCCTTGCCGATTTAGAAAACAGTCGGATGACTTACTATTGGCCCGGTGGATTTGAGCATCCAGGCTCTATGTGGGTTCCGGACAATGCGAAGCAGACCAAGACCTATTACTGGCCCGCCGACGGTGCCTGTTTCAATGGAAAGCTGTTCGTTTTTTTGCATAAGATTCGCACCAATCTGAAGCTTCCGGAGCCGTTTCAATTCGAGAGTGTCGGCGACGATCTGGTAGTTGTCGAGAATCCGCTCGAGGCACCGGAGCGTTGGCGCCAGGCAAAGCTGATTGTTTCCACCGACTCCAGAACTTTGCATCATGCTACTGCTTGTCTTCTCGATGGAGAGTATCTCTACATCTATTCAAATTATTTTCCGGCTCGACGGGATATGAATCCCCATCCGCTTATCGTCTCGCGAATAAAAAAGAGCGATATGGACGATAAGAAGCCGGATCTGAGCCGTATCGAAAATTTGCTTCAAGATGGCTCCTGGTCCCGGGGGCTGAAGTGTGAAGGGGAGCCGAAGATTTTATTCATGGATGGTGCACCGGAGATGTCGGTCACCAGAGTCAAAGGCCTGCCTGGCTTCTTCGCCGTCTATATGCCTCCTCTCACCAAGCACATCGCCATGCGCTGGGCTGAAAAGCCAGAGGGGCCCTGGAGTGAGCCTGTAACCCTTTATGACTGCCCGGAGAAGGAAGATTCTATTTTGCTCTACAGTGCGAAGGCTCATCAGGAGTTGCTGCCTGGTGAGGCTGCTTCCGGAACGTTGATACTAACTTATTGTCGAAACACGAAGAAGATGGAGGAGCATTTTTCTAAACCGGATATTTATTTCCCCCAGGCTCTAAAAGTCAGGATCGAGTTTTATGGTAATCACGGGATTCAGGGTAATTCCGCTTCAAATTAGAGGTGGATTTTGAATATCATGGTATGAAGAGACAGATCAGGATCCCGGAGAAGAGTTTGTTTAGAGGGCTGGCAAAGGCTTGATAGAGGCTTTAGAGAGGTTGATATGCGTAGTGTTTCGATGACAGGAAGCGATTGCCATTGGAGCTTGCGAAGACTGGGTTTGGCTTCGTTGGTTTGTTTCGGCTTCCTCGGGACGCAACTGGTGAGCGCGCCGGTTTTTGCTGTTCCCGGTCTCAACTCCAGCGATTCAGTAAAGAAGATTGTGGATATGATCAAGGTTTATTCGGAGCGCAATCAAAACGTCAATGTGTATGATCTGGAGAAGGAGTTGCGCAACAGACCCCGACAGGCTGCACAAGCCCTTGTTGATCTTCTGGATACGAATAACAAGAATGTCCAGTTGCAAGCAGCAAGTGTTCTGGAGCGCCTTTCGACCAATCCGGATTTTTCTATTTCGGATAGCTCTTTGAAGACTTTGATTGCCATTTTGCGTGGGTCTAAAGAACCTGAAGTGAAGGCTTCTTTAGTCCGTGTGCTGGGTAACATAGGACCCAAAAACGAGGACGTGAAGGCTGCGATCATCGAAAATATCAGCGGTGATGCCGAGGCGACCACAAAGCGCAATGCCATCGAAGCGCTGGCGAAACTCGCGCAGCAGGAGAAGCCTGAGTTTCACCGGAAATCCACGGAAATTTTAGTAGGGATTCTCAGAGGGGATGATGCTCCTTCGCTGCGCAAGGCGGCGGCGATTGCCTTGAGTCGCTATCACAACGATCCAGAGGTTGCTGTGCCCGCCTTGATAGACGCTCTGAACGACAACTATCTACTGGTCAGGACGGCGGCGGTGCAGGCGATTGGCAACTATCATTCCGGCGCTGAAGCGGCGGTTCCGCCCCTTCTCAAGTTGCTCGAAGAGGAGCCCAATGAGGGTATTCGATCCAGCTCTATCTACACTCTTCGAACGATAGGAAGAGAAGACCAGAGAGTGGTGGACAAATTCATTGAACTGCTCGATGACCCTAAGCTGGGGCGAAGTATCATGTCCTACTTGTACTACTTCGGCGATAGGGCAGCACCGGCGGTGCCGAAGTTGATCAAGATGCTCGATTCTTCGGACCGTTATCAAAGGCAGTACGCTTGCCGAGCACTCGGGGCAATCGGTATAGATGCCAAGGAAGCTCTGCCTGCACTGGAGAAAGCGACCAGAGACAGCGATGCCAGTGTACGCAGCAATGCCCAGACCGCGATAAACAACATTAATCGAATCAATGGCAATGGAAGCATGTGATTGCTGTCTTCGATCAAGCGATATCAGGTTGGATAGAAGACAGTGTATATCCAAAATGGCATAAATTTAAGTCTTTGCCTGAATTCGACGAATTCGTCAACTTGAAATCGTTTGAGCAGGTAGCGAACTTTCATCCTCAACCAGTTCCAATTGCGCCCGCCGATGAACCAGATAGCTTTCAGTAAGTCACCAGGATCGGTGTCAGGCAGACTCATTTTGCGTGGGCAGGCAGTAACATATTTGATGGTATATTTGCCGTATTTGAGGCGACTTGAGCTGCCGGAAGTATAGAACAGAAATTCGTTTTCTCTGCAGTCATATTCTTTGAGTAGCTGAATCTGGAGCGCTGCGGAGACACCATGGCGAGCAATTTTCTTTTTGAATACAGTAGCTTTGAATTCTGCAACCTCCTGAATTTCGGGCATTCTTAGGCCAGGAATGTTCTTCTTGAAGACTCCGCGGGTGATGCGTCGGAGAACTCCAGTTTTTACCAGTTTGTGCAATTCCATATCAATAGCATTGCGTTTGCCAATGAATAGCAGTTCTCTGGTGGCAAACATGCAGTCGTCTGGCAAGCCATCGATGTGTTCTCGTACTCGCGCTGCGACGGCGATTACGTTGGCGACATTCATAGCTGTTGCCTCCTTCAGCTCTGATTTTTCCGTCTGTATTGTTAACGAATCAGAGCGGACGAAAGTTCAATGCTTCTCTATGCGAAATTTCGTTAGAAAGAAAAAGTCAGGTTTTTCTTTCTAACGAATTAGTGAGTATTGATACCAGTCCCAAAACTGCGAAACCATCAAATTGGGCGTCGAAGATGCGCTCTAAAACTAGCTCTAGGGATTGAATGCGAACAAGAACGTGGTCACAAAGTTAAAGCCGGCATGGCCGATGATTGTTGTTGTTGTGTTGGTGAATCGTCTAACTATTCCCATTACCACCGACCACAGTGCCACTTGAATGATGAAAATCGGCGCATGGGTGAATTGCGCATGCAGGATGCCGTGCAGGATAGCGGCAGGAAGAATGCCGATGGCGGGCTGAAGTGCTCCTCTAATAAGAGTCTCTTCTCCGACTCCTGCGAATATCGCTGTACAGAGAGCGATGAAAACCGACATGCCGAAGCCGCCAGCGACTGTGAAGGTTCCGGAATTGTACTGGGATAGCTTGGTGGCTAGATCCTGTTCGGCAAGACCGTGGGTATACAGAGACCAGGCCAGGTCGAAGCCGAAGCTGAATACGATGAGAGCTAGTCCTATCCCGACATGGGCCCAGGTCGGCTTCTCCCAGCCCAATCTTTTGAAAGCAGCTTTCCAGTCCCTGGTAATAAAGATTCCCACACCGCAAAAGGAGAGCAGAACAAGTCCGAGCCCGTTATAGCTAAAGAGCTGGATAATACTGATCGGTAGAGGAAAAGGAATCGCCGGGATATTGAAGTTTGCAGGATTGATTGTCTGGAGCATCATTCCGAAGGTGGTGATGTATATGAAGAGCCCGACCATATGCGGAACAGACGTCGGAACGAAAATATCTCTATCCATAATAGAGCGGAAGACATTCATATGATGTCGTATTGGACCGGTGATGCATCGAAGTGAAACGATTCCATCTACCACGGTGAGCGCCTTGCTGTAGATATGCCGAACCGGCAGAATAAGGAGAAGCCCTGTCGCGGCAGCCATTGTGTAGAGCACCTGATTTGCCCAGGGAATGGTCGAGTCTTTGGTCACAACGGCGGCCAGCAACTCACAGCAGCAGAAGGAGCCGATAACTATTCTGATTATCCACTCCAGCCATTTTCGATTCCTGGCTAGATGCCCCATGATGGCTAGTATTGAACAGCCCAGTATAAAAATAAGGTCAAGCAAGGGAAATCTCCGATAAGATACTAAAGAAATGGGGTTCTTACTATTTTTAATGTTACTCAGGCATGATAATATATTGTCAAGATACAATTTGCCGGGTATCTTCTATGATAGAGAATATGATGCATATTTACCCCGGTAAAAACACCTGAAGTTCGGAGGTGAAACAACTAGATGAAGAAGAAGCTTTTTGCATCGGCACTATTAGCGGGAGTATTGGGGCTTGGCGTATTCGCCACGTCATCTTTCGCTAGTGGTCCTATTGTAATCGGTCCAGCACCTGCTCCGGCAGTTCCGCAGGCCACAATTGTTAAAACTTCGCCCCTGTCGGCGAAAGTTCTTAACACCTACAGGCAAGTAAGAGCATTCTGGCTATCTAGAGCCATTGTGCGCTAGATTCTGTCATCCAGGCAGCCTTTAGGAATCAAATTGATAGCAGGTCCCAAACCCTGCTGAACGCAAGCAAACCTTCGGACTTAAAACGATTGGGTCGCCTTAGGGCGACCCGTTCGTCATTGTGCTAGGCAGGTTGTATTGTTTTTTTGTCGGAAGGTTAGAAGGTAGGCCAGTCTTTCATTTGACCAGCCATTTGCTCACCTATTTAGCCAGCCTGATAATCACTTCTTCGCTGCCGGCTAAGTTAAGCCGCTCACGCGCCAGTCGCTCTATTCCGGTATTGGACTGGGAGCTGGACAGACCTTCTCTGAGCTCTTTATTGATCTCCCGTGCCTGCAGCTGTCCTGCTTTGAGAGCGAGCTGCTGGTTGTGAAGATAGATCTGCCGATCCACACTGGAGTGAATAGACCTGCCCACCTGCCAGATAGCGAAGAGACAGACAGCCATCACCAGAAGCTGGCGGATGATTCCTTTTCTTTCGTCCGGGTGAATAAAAGTCATATCGTGCTCCTCCCGCTTTTAGCGACTAAGCCTTTGCCCCTACGGTCTCAATTGGTCCTGCCGGACTCTTTTTTGCCGTTGGGTCCTTTTTTGGCGGCTTTTGTGCTTTGTCGGCCTCTTTTTCAAGGTCGCTCACAATCGCCTCCACTTGCTTGGCGAAGTCCTCGGCTACTTTGTTGGTGCGTTCACTGGAGGTTCCTTCATAGTAGAGTCGAATCAAGGGCTCTGTGCCACTCGGCCGGATCAAGAGCCAGTTGCTGTCGTCCAGGTAGAGCTTGAGACCGTCTTTGCGTCCTACTCTGGTCACTTTTTCTCCTGCCAGGGTCTCCAGTGGTTTCTCGGTGAGAATCTTCATCAGACCTTTCTGGGTAAAGTCATTGAGGCGCATGTCTGCCCGCAGATAGGTCAATTCATAACCGATCTCTTTCTGGAGATCATCCCAGATCTGGGATAGGGGCTTGCCTTCGAAAGCCATCATCTCGACCAGAAGGAGATTGGCCATGATGCCGTCTTTCTCGGGAATATGACCTTTGAAAGACATTCCACCGGACTCTTCTCCACCAATGAGGATGTCTCTTTTGCGCATCTCTTCGCCGATGAACTTGAAGCCTACAGGGGTTTCAATTACCTCCAGATCGTATTTCTTCGCCAGTAGATCGAGAAAATGGGTGGTTGCGACAGTTCTTACAATCGCTCCTTTCTCTTTTCTGTTTTTGACCATGTGCATGGTGAGCAGGCAGAGGAGCTGGTTTGGAGAAAAATAGTTGCCCTGCTCGTCTATGACGGCGAATCTATCGGCATCGCCATCGGTGGCAAGACCGACATCGAGCTTCTCGGTTTTGACCAGGCCGCTGAGGTCTCTCAAATATTGTTTCTTGGGCTCAGGCATACCGCCGCCGAAGAGGGGATCTCTGATATCGTGAAGTACTTTCACCGGCACTCCCCACTGACGCAGGATATGGTCGAGATAACCGCGACTGGTGCTGTAGAGCGCGTCGAAACCGACCTTTATGCCAGAAGAGACTATCTTCTTCATATTGATCAGATTGGCCACCGATCCTAGATATGGTGGCTGAGGATCGAAGTGAGGAACATCCTCTTTCGAGCATTCGATTTGAGCCGGGGTGCGGCTCAGGTTGCCGACTATTTTGGCGGAGATGTCGTCGGTGGCCGGACCGGCGTATTCTGGAATGTATTTGACACCACAGTATTCCGGGGGGTTGTGGCTTGCGGTGAACTGAAGCGCACCGGCGGTGGTTTCATGCTGGGTTGCCCAGGCTATACAGGGTGTGGGAACGTCGCGGCTGGTCACTTTTACCGGAACGCCCATGGCCATAAGAACCTGGCCTGCTCTTTCGGCAAACTTGTCCGCCATGAAGCGGGTGTCATATCCAATCAAAAGGGGAGTACCCGCCGGGTAGTTCTCTCTGACATAGAGACCCACTGCGTAGGCAACACGCTCCACATTAGCGTAGGTGAACTCTTCGGCTATAACAGCTCTCCAACCGTCGGTACCGAATTTGATTACTTCTGCCATTTTATAGTACAACTCCCTCTTAATCCGAACTTTTGTATGTTTTGCCTGCAAGTTCCGCTAGTTTACAGCACGGCAAGGTACTGGGAAACGTATTCATGGACCGAATCCCAGGCGGTTCTCGCCTTGCGGCGACCTCTCAGCTCTTCATCAACTTGCTTCGAGCCCGGAGGCTTGATTGATGAAGGACGCAATGATTGCAACTCCTCGTCAGAGTCGAACTGAATCATCGAGCCGTCACGTCCATAAAATCTGAATGTCGATGCGTTCGATTGGGCAAGCCAGTCGCCGTATCTTCTGTAGCTGTCTTTCAATTCCTGGAAGCGGGTCGCCATCCTGAAGCCATCGTAGGTCAGCAGTGCTGTGAGGCTGCTCCAGTTGCCGTCTAAATCTTCTAGAATTCTTCTTTCGATGTGGATGCTGCGTACTAAATCCACGCACCAGAACTGACCGTCCATTTTTCTGATGGTCAGGCATCCGCGCGGGTCGCAGGTCATAGATTCACCCTGGGCTCGGACCCTGCCACAGGGGTCCCGGACCACCACTCCGTGGTGATCCCGCTCTCCATAGGTGTGCAGGCTGCCGTCGGCGTTGTATCTGGAGAAGGCTATTAAATTGCCGCTGTTGTCGTAGGTGAAAGTAATAGAGACTTTGTCCCCGGACCGCACAGCGAGAACCTTACCGACAGAATCTTTTACAACGACGGCACCGTTGGGATAGATCTCTTTCCGTTTGCCTCTCGAGAGGGGCAACAGGCAGGGCTGCGGTGACTGCTTTATGAAAGAGCCACGGTTCTTCCTTTTCAAATCGAGAAGATCAGCATCAGAGCCTCGGGCAATTTTTTCTAGCTGTTTCAAGAGCTCGGCCGGATTGTCCGCCAGTTCTTCTGCGTAGCTGCCATATTTGCTCTTTTGCCGCTGCGGTTCTTTCGGCGCTTCTGCGGAGGCAGGGCTAGAGTCGGATTCGGTACCGGAACCAGAGCCAGCACCAGCACCAGCACCAGCACCAGCACCAGCACCAGAGCCGGTGACTGAACTTAAACTCGTGACTCTTTCCTGTCCGGTATATGCGATAGATATTTTAGTGCCGGTTTCATCATCCTGGAAATTCGATTCATCGTCTTCCTCGGTGCTCTCTTCCAGCAGTGAGACCGAGTGCATACGATTGTCCAGAGCCCTGAACCATTTTTCGAGCATCGCTTCGGTGCGGGAAAGCGGCGCTGTGGCAATTCGACTTTCCTGACCTTCTTGTGGTGACAAGGCTCTTTTCTGGTCGATGAGAGAAGCAGGTGGCGAGGTGAAATCGGCTGTATCTATGGGCGAAGCCAGGGGCGAGACGAAATCCGTTTCTGTTTCTGTATTCGAATTCGTATTTGTATTTTTCGCAGCGATATATTCGCTTGTCGATGCGCCAGTTCTAGCACCGGCGAAATTATTGGGGTCGGCAACCGGGTCCGGTGTAGCAGCAAAGCCGAGGTTCAGGCGGGCAGAGATGGAAGGCTGGACCTGACCGGCTGGAAAGCTCGAACTTGAAGTTGCTCTCTTTTCGGCTCGGTTTTTTAATTCATCGCTGACGGTCTGATACCACTGCTCATAGGCGTGATACCTTTCACTGGCTTCTTCCTGCTGGCTCAGGGAGTTGGACTGGGTGATGGTGTCGACGTCTGGGGCTGTTGCGAGCCCGCGGTCTTCGTAAATGTCCTGGTCCTCTTCGGTGTTCTTCAGAACATGCTCTATCACCAGACTTGAAAGGGAGCGATTGACCCGTCGACGTCCGAAGCGACCTCGAGAGTTCGGCTTGCCGTGGAAGAGGTCTTCTATAGCAGGGTCTGCCGCAATTTCAGCGGGACTGTCGATGTCTGAGTACACTGACTCTTCCCTCAACAAATCATTGACCGGGCTCATATCCTGAAGCAGGTCCGACAGATCGTCCCAGGGGCGTTTTTCCCCGGTGAGCATCGCTTCGACTTCCTGGCTGTCATCATGGATAATGCCATAGAGATCGCCCATGGCAGATATCTCCGCTTCAGGGTTGAAATAGGTCTGAATCGACGCCGGATCTGTTGTCAGATGCGTTACCGGATTTTGTGCCGGGGCATGCTCTTGCATTCGTTCTAACTGGTAGAAAGCCTCGGCCGGCTGAAGCATGTCCAGGATTTCTGTCGCTTCCATGTTATCGAGGGTGGCGAGATCGGCAATATTGCCCAGGTGGGCCGCTTCCTGGATGGCGGGCTCTTTCAAGAGTTCCCGGGTGAGCAGATCTACCTCGGGATTTGGCGCTGTTTCCTTGAGCTTGCGATTCAGAATGGTTCTCACCGCAGCGAATTCAGGTACCCTGGCAGTGTTCAATATGGCTTTCTGGCAGAGACCGGAATTTTTTGCCAGGAAATTGATAAGGCGACGATAGTCCGCACGCTGAGGGTTTTCGAAGCCCTCAGCCTGAGCGTACACCCTGCGTTTGTGGCGAGGCCAGCAAGCGGTGCGCTCTGAGTCCATATTCGCCTTCACCCCCAGCGGTCCACGCTACGCTCACCGTCGCTCTCCATGGGAGTCGATCTGATAATGTAGCGCTCTTATATTAACATCGAAGTGACTATTTGTCGTAGCGTGGTGCTTCGGTGTCGAGCCAGCCTCTGACCTGGAGTGATTCTGCCATCCTAATGCCTGTGGTGCGTTCGTCGTACATGGCGACACAGAATTGACCCATAGTAATTTTATTTTGGCTGAGCAAATATTCAGCAAGCTGCAAGGATTTTAATTCTGGATCGGTGACATAACCTGCCTGGAGTACAAGTTCGACCAATGGAATATCGGGATAGAGCTTCATCTGGTTGAGCAGGGCCTGGACCTCTGCCGGTCCGGTGAACTGAGCATTTTTCATCAGTTCTATTAGCTTGGGCAAGCTGTCGTCTATTTGCTGGGTGGTCACCATCTGAATTGGTTGAGTTTCCGGAATCGGCTCATCCGGCGCTTCAATCATCTCGAGGGTGCCGTCATCCGGAATGATTCTCTGCTCAACCAGGCTGCTGCGAGCGACGATTAAATCATGGCTCAGTCTCAATCTCGGCTTTCTAAGAATAAAGCCGGCGTTGAGGATTTTGAAATACTTCTCTTTGTCTTCCTTGGGATCGGCATGTTTGCGGAGGAAGCGTTTGATCGATTTGAAATAAGCAGCCAGCACCATGCTGGGGTTTACATCGCACTCGATCTGGAGCAGTTCATAATAGTTGTCGGCGTAGACATCGGCGTCTGCCTTCGGCGGAGGAAGCAGATCGGGAAAGAGTTGATAGAGCTCCTGACAGGATTTGACCATACCGGTCAAATCAGACTCGGCCCAACTCAATCTAAGAGCCGAGCATAGAATCTGGCTTTCGAGCTCGATTCGGTTTGCGCCACCCGAACTGGCCAATTTAGGTATCCTCCAGAATCAATAACTTACCAGGTCTCTATCTGTCATTCCACTTCGAACGTCAATTCTGTATGTCCGACCCGGATTTTGTCTCCAGTCGATAATATCTGCCGCTTAACAACCGGATGGCCGTTTAGTAAGGTGCCGTTCGTGGAGCCCAGATCTTCTATCCAGAAGTCCGAGTCTTCGAAGGTGATCCAGGCGTGGTGCCTGGAGGCGAAGGTGTCGTCGGCCACTACCACCTGATTGGTCGGGTCTCGACCGATTTTTACTTTATTCGTTTTGAGAGGAATCTTTTGACCTGTTTTCTGGACAATTACGCAGACATGAGAAGGCATGTTGGCGTCGCTGTCTGTTTCGGCTTTCAGATAGTCACTCTGCAGGCTCTTGAGATCGAGATCGGTCACTGTGGCGCAGTAGACGCACTTCTCTCCAGCCGGCGTCGGTCTACCACAGCTATCACAAGGCTCTGTCTTGGTGTTATCGCTCATGTCGAATGCTATTGAGACTCATTGGAACACTACAATCGGAGTAATTATACGAGAGAGGGAAGCGAAAAACATAACGGTTTGGAAAGTCGATACATCAGGAGGTATCTAGTTCCAGATGTCAAACCGGCAGTCTAAGCTGACCTAGTTCTCTTTAGTCTGTTCCTCGGTTAGCTCTAATCCAATCAGTCTGAGGACTTCCGGATTATCTCCGTAACAATCTCTAATCACCTTGATGTCATCAGCCGAGGCGTTTTTGAGAAAGTTCTTCAATGACTCGAGCTTTTCTTCCGATATTCTCCGGGTAGCAAATTTCACTTCCGGAGCTTCCTGGTTCGCAGCCCTGTTCCGTCTGTCGTTTTGAGGATTCGGCAGGGAGTGATTTAGCGGTACGTCGTTGTTTTTGTCTTGGTCTTTTTCGCTCACTTGAATCAGGCTTCCTCGATGTCGCGACCTGGCGCTCATACTCTATCGAAGCGCCATGGCAATATCCACACCCCAATTGTAGCGAAACGACGGGATTATGGCGACTGTTGAAACCAGCTGCGAGTGGTTTCAGGAAAGGGTTTCAAGAAGCTGAGGCGATGCTGACATCAGAGTCCGCATCGGATGTGACCTTGGATTGCTCTTCTTTGTCTTGCTCCATCTTTTTAGAGCGGAAGCAATAACTGCAGTAGACTGGACGATAACCTTTGGGTTGGAAAGGCACCCTGGTTGGGGCTTCGCACTCGGCACACTTGACCTCGGTTGTTTTATTCGGGTCATCCCCATTTCTAAGGGCTCGCATTAGAATGCGGCAATTGGGGCATCGTTTGGGCTCGTTGACCAGCCCTTTTTTACTGAAAAACTCCTGTTCTCCTTTGGAAAAGAGGAATGTTTCACTGCAGTCTCTACAGGTTAGGTCCTTATCTTCAAATACCATTGCTCGGGTCACCTTGACAAAAAATCTGAACGTAAAATCGCACAGAATCACACTATTTGAAATCATGCTATCACGCAGGTAGAGCGGATAGAATTGAATATTGCCTGACTATAGGAGAATCACCATAGAAATATATGGCTCTCCCTACATCGGTTAATCCCGGGCTAGCTCTTTAAACGAGCGGACTTTGCCTTCCTGCGGGAAGGGCTTCTGGAGTAGACACTGGCGTCCAGTCCAGCTTCTTCGCCTATAAAGTGGGCTGCCGATGCCACCATGGCCGCGTTGTCCGTGCAGTATTTCAGAGGCGGCATATAAATACTGGCTTTGCCTTCTTCTTGCAGAGTTTCGAAGCGTTTTCTCAGGTCCGAGTTGGCGGCTACGCCGCCCGCCAGAACCAGTTTATCGATGCCGAAGCTCTCCATGGCCTGCACGCTTTTCTTGAAAAGCACTCTGTTCACCGCATCCTGAAAGGCGGCGGCCAGATCCTCTCTGGGTAGAGGTTCCTCCAGTTTTTCCACCTGTCTCAGAACGGCTGTTTTCAAGCCGCTGAAACTGAAATTGAAGCCTTCCACCACACCTTCAGGAAAGCGGAAGGCTATCGCGTTGCCATTTCGAGCGATTCTGTCGATGCTGGGACCGCCGGGATATTCCAGACCGAGCAGCCGGGCTACTTTGTCGTAGGCTTCTCCGGCTGCATCATCGAAGGTCTGACCGAGGATTTCTCCATCTTTGTAGGTGTCGAATTTCATCAGCTGACTGTGACCACCGGAGACCAGAAGGCAGATGAAAGGCGGCTCCAGATCCGAATCTAGATAGTTCGCATAAACGTGGGAGAAAAGATGATCGATGGTTACCAGAGGCTTGGACCAGGACCAGGCCAGAGCCTTGGCGCAAGAGAGACCGACCAGAAGAGTGCCCACCAGGCCCGGTCCGTTGGTGCAGGCAATATGAGTGAGCTCATCCGGTTTTATGGCCGCCTGGCGCAAGGTTTCTTCTACCACCTGATTGATGGCGGAGAGATGATGGCGAGCGGCCACTTCCGGGACAACGCCGCCATATTTTTCGTGGATGGCAATCTGGCTGTCCACGCAGTCGGCCAGGACTTTTCGTCCGTCCTCTACTATTGCCGCTGCGGTTTCGTCGCAGCTTGTCTCGATTGCAAGGATAAGGCTCATGACAATTGTGCTCTGAAATCAGCTTCTATACTGGATTTTACTAGGATGGTAGTGGGCATAGAAATGGGTATAAGAGTAATAGTTACTTGATTCGATTCAGGTAGTTTCTCAGGATGTTTCTTTCAAGGGGTTGGATCGGGAGAAGGAAAATCGTCTAAAGGCTCACAAAATTAAGGTTTTGGCGCCTGTGAGGCTATTGACAAGCTCCCTTTTATTAAGTACTATTCATCTAGTTCATTCCAGGCTAATTATCCGCTTATTCAGCTCAGTCAGCTTACTAAAGGAATAAATTCTGGATGCGAAGCGAAGCTCTCTTCGCGGTACTTACTAAAACAATCGGGTTTTTTCTGTCTCCATCAGTCTATAGATTTGCCACAGGGGTTCATCATGCTCAGCCATCTCAAAACTACCTTCAAGCTTTCACTGTTAGCGGCTTCAGTAGTCGGATTCATGGTTATCCAGGCCGGTGACGCCAGGGCTCAGTCCTCCGGCTTTCTGCCCAGCGGCAGCATTCAAATGGGGCAGAATGGACCTGTTGCCACATTCCAGAATTCCAGTCTGCTTGGTGGTCAGCGCAGCGTAATCGCTCCCCGTCAGAATGCGGGATTTGGTTTTAGTCCCGTCGATAGTGGCTCGCGAGCCGCTGGAATTCCCACCGGACCCCAGGGTCAGGGCGGAGTCGGATACGGTTTCGGAGTGGGCAGTGGTGGTAGCGCCATGTCCTCCCAGGGAGCCACCGGAGTTCAATCGCGAGAGTCGATCACCACCCAGGGCAAATGGTACGGTGACGCCGGTGAGACCGCACCGCAGCAGGGCTGGATGAGAGGTAATACCACCCAAGAGACCAACATTTTGAGCCAACCGGTCAGCGCTCTTGCTAACCCGGTACCCTCCAATTCGTTCAACTTCGGCTTCCAGGGAGGAGTCAGAGGTTGGGGTGGCACGGTATACAACGGCATTCGGAGAGGCTGGATTCTACCGCCAACCTCCACCACCTCGGTGGACCTGAATATTGTTGACTAGTTAGTGAGATAGCGAGATAGCGAGATAGATAGATTGCATTCGATTAAAGACTGAGGACAGACCGTTGAAAAAGCATTTCGTATCACTGCTTATAGCTGCAATCTATACATCAGTACCGGTATTCGCGCAGAGTTCCGATGGTTACGATATGACCAATTTCAAGGCGGGAGCAGAGAGCTTTGGTGTTTCGGAGTTTCGTATAACTCCTGATATGTATCCCGAGCATTCTTATCATCGAAAGCTTTTGATGAAACAATATGGACCCCGGGGCAAGCCGGTCGGCTTCAGCACCGTGAGCGGCAAAGCTTTTGATTATCTCAATTCAGAAACTCTAAAGACGAAGAGATACCAGCCGAAAGAATCCGATCCGTATTTAGATGCCGCCTACTCTGCTCCTAAGGTTGACGGCAACTATGACCCTGCCTATCATTCTGGTGGACCCGGGCAGAGTTTCGGTGCTTCCGAGTTGAAGCCCCTGGGATCTAAATCCAATTCCAATTTCAGTTCCAATTTCAAACATAGTGCCGACAGCAGTCCATTCAGAGGTGTCGGCGATGCTTCCAGGTTGTTCTCGACTGGAGCAGCCCCATCGACCGGCAGCGCAAGACCGTTCAATAGCAGCTCCGGTTATTCGAAGCAGTTTGATCCCGCAACAGGTGATGTTCGCAATCCGTCAGAAGACCAGAGGGTCTTCGATGGTGAATCGATGTTTTAAGCCAATACCAGTAAACAACCCGTTTAAATCCGAGAGGCCCTAATCTCATGAAATACAAGTTAGCTCTAGCAGCTCTTTCCTTACTATCAATAGTGACTTTTGCTCCGGAAGAGGCCTCTGCCCAGGCTGCCTATCAGTCCCAGGGGGCTACCGGAACCTTCGGGCGCAGCTCCTATCTCACCAACAACCTTGGTAGAGCGGACGCTCAGAGGACTCAGAATCAGGCTCTGCCCAGGCTACCTTCAGCCGCTGGTCTTGGTGGTTTGACTAGGGTGCTTGGACCCCGGGGAAGAAACGGTCTTCCTCCCACAAGACTGGACAGTTTTGTCGCATCCAGCGGCTATGACTTTCACATATATGGCGACGAAGGGGTGACTTTGCCGCCGATGTCGGAGTTTACTCCGGCAAGCCGTATTCAAAGAGGTATCGAGCGTAGCGGTTCGGCTCAGGGGCTCTCGACCGGCCATGGCAGCAATCTTGCTCCTGGCATGGGTGGTGATGAGTGGGTCGACTACGAAGGACTCTCTCGCTCCGGACCCAATGGCGGCAACAACGTCAACTGGAGAAATGCGATCAACTCCTTCGGCTTGCCCAGAGCGGACATGAACAGGCACTACGGAACATTTGGTGCTATGGGCAGTACCGACAACAATTCTCAGCCCTTCCAGATGCCGACCCAGACCACACCTCATAACTCTAACTCTGGTGGTGGATTCGGTTTCAGCTTTCCTTAGATAGGACAGTTTCACTTGTAGCGCAGTTGCGTTTCTCGTTGGCCTGCAGCTTTCAATGCATATCTGCTAGACTTTAGCCAGTCTATAGCGGAGTTTAAGCATGCTAGCCACCATTCATACAGACAAAGCGCCCCAGGCGATTGGACCCTATTCCCAGGCCGTGAAGTGCAACGGATTTGTTTTCGTGTCCGGTCAGATTCCTATAAATCCTTCCACCGGTGAACTTTTAGAGGGCAGCACCGGTGACAAGACAAAGCTTGTAATGGAGAATATTGGCAGGATTCTGGAGGAGGCAGGCACCTCTTTCGACAAAGTTGTTAAGACCACTATTTACCTAACGGATCTAAATGAGTTCAACGAGGTAAATAAGATATATGGAGAGTTTTTCTCCAGCCACAAGCCCGCCAGGGCCACTGTACAGGTAGCGCGTTTGCCCAAGGATGTCAGTGTCGAAATTGACGCTATTGCATCCCTGGAGTAACTGACTATCCAACTAACTTACTATTCCAGACAAAAATGCCGGAATTTACATTCAATCAAATCGCAATACTAATTGTGGTTCTGGTAGCCGCAGTAATAGATTGGCGCACCAAAAAGATCTACAACTGGATAACCTTTCCTGCTGCGGCTGTCGGGGTGATTTCCAATGCCGTTACCGGTGGTGGCATGGGGGCGCTCTGGTCGTTTGCCGGGTGGGCTCTGGGGGCGGCGATTATGACCTTTCCCCATCCGAAGGATAAGCTGGGATTTGGTGATGCTAAGCTGATGGCCGCCATAGGTGCCTTTCTAGGACCGAAGGGATTGATGGTAGTCTTTCTCTATTTCTGTGTGTTCTATGGCCTGGTTGCGACTGTTAAGCTGGCTATCGTCATTCCCTGGAAGCAAGTCTTCAAGCTGTTTTCCGTGTTCGGTCTCGGGGTGGGCACCGCCGCCGGCAAAGGCAGCTTCGATGCCGAACCTATTATTAAAGCTATGAAGTCACCGATAGCGCTGGGCCCTTTGATAGCTCTTGGTACACTGACCGGCATTATTATGTATGGGCCTACATTGGTTGCACTCGGGTTCAGTCCTTAATTAGCTGCTCCGGGACTCGTAGACATTCATTATCTACGCTAGGTAGAAGGGTCCCTCCGCAGGAGGCTGCTGCTCCGGGACTCGTAGACATTCATTATCTACGCTAGGTAGAAGGGTCCCTCC